>CANQQA010000046.1 GCA_947625885.1 uncultured Bacteroidales bacterium | reverse complement strand
TATTTTCGCTCGACGCTTCGGTGGAAAAACGGTTCGGACGCCGGTTTTCGGTTTACGCCAAAGCCGTCAATCTGCTGAATGCGCATAACAAACGCTATATCAAGACGACCAACGCATACAATTTCAAATACCCTTCGCAATCGACCGACCGCACACTGATACGCGACAACTGTTCGGGCATCGGCTTCATGGCGGGTGTGCGTTGCAAACTATGATACAAAAATACGATAAACCTAACTTTTAATTTCAAACGAAAATGAAACATCTCAGAAACATGGCAATGTTTTTTGCCGCAGTATGTATTGCCGTTTCCTGCTCGGACGAAAACGACACACCGAATGTAGTGCCCGACGAAGGCGGTGCTTCGACCACCGTGAATGGAAAAGAAAAAATCGTGTGGAAGAAAGATTCCACCGTAACCCTTACCGACCATTTCCTTGTTGCCGAAAATCAGGCACTCGTAGTGGAGGAGGGGGTTACCGTCATCGCCTCCAATCCCGAAGTGAAGCCCGAAATCGTGGTTTTGGGCGATATGTATTGTTTGGGCAGCGCCGCACACCCGATTCTTTTTACAGTGGAGCCGACTTACCGTGCCGACCGCTTTTCCCGTAAATGGGGAGGCATCATCTGCGGCTTCGATTGCGGCGAACTGGTTTTGCGCCACACCACCATCGAATACGGCGGCGCGCAGACTACCGAAAACTCGCTTTCGTTCCGCAATTCGCTGTTCAAGACCGAAACGGGCGAGGGCGTTCCTGCTGTACACTTCTGCAGTCCTCACGGCAAAATGTTGATACAGAACTGCACGTTCCGCAACAATGCCGAAGACCAAATATACATTACGGGTGGCGAGTCGATTGTGTGCGACAACCGTTTCATCTGCAACGGCGAGGACGGTGGCGAAGCCATTAATTACAAGTCCGACTGCAAAGCCGACATCGCTTTCAATCTTATCTACGATGCCAATACCAACGGTTTCAAGCTGTCGAACAAAGGTTTCGTCGAGAGTCAGTCGCATCTCTGCTGCTACAATAATACGATTGTCGATTCGGGCTGGCGGCGTCCCAGCCAAAAAGGCGGTTCGATATGGTTGGAGGAGAACATGTTCGCCGAATTATACAACAACCTCGTGTACGACTGCCGTTGGGGGCTGAAACAGGCTGTCGATGCACCTGCCGACACCCGCAGCGTCATTACGCCCAATTACTATTACGCCGCGACGGCGGAGGGTGTCGCCCAAATGCAGGGCGATGACGAAAAAGGGATTCTTAACGGTTCGTCTGACATCATGAGCGCTTCGGCTGGCGACAAAAATCCGCTCTTTGTCTATTTCCCGCAACAGAGCGATATGAATATCAACGTCGGTTCCAATGGTGCGGGCGCACCTGCCGTGTGGAACGATGCGTGGGATTTTCATCTTATGGTCGGCTCGCCGGCTTTGACCGGCGGCAATACGGCTTTTATCCGCCATTATGCCGGCGGGCTTTCCTTTGCCGGACTGGGCGAACTTACCGGTAGCGCGCTTGTTTATTCTCCGGCTCCCGCCGCTTGGTTCGGGGCATTCGGGACGAAATGATAAAGGTAAAAAGAAATGAAAAAGGTTGGATTACTCTTGTGCGTGCTGCTATATGTAGCACGCACTTTCGCCCAGACTCCGGTGCCGGAAGTACCACAGACGGGCGAAGACGCCCATTCGTTCATCGTTGCCAACGATTTGGGGCGCAACGGTTGGTATGAACAGAAAACGATTGCCGAACTTATGGGCGGTTTGGCGGAAAAAATGGACATCGAATTTGTCGCCGCTCTCGGCGACGTGCATCATTTCGAGGGCGTGGCGTCGGTCGATGACCCTTTGTGGCTGACCAATTACGAACTTATCTATACCCACCCCGAACTGATGCTTCCTTGGTACGCGATTCTCGGCAACCATGAGTATCGCGGAAATACGCAGGCGGTGCTCGACTATGCCCGTCGCAGCCGTCGTTGGTCGCCGCTGGGGCGTTATTATGCCGTTGAGCAAGAAGCCGGCGACCGCGAAAAGATGCTGCTCGTATTTATCGACACCACCCCGCTGATCGATAAATACCGGAACGACCGTGAAGATTATCCCGACGCAGCGAAACAGAATCGCGAAAAACAGCTCCGCTGGATAGAAAAGACATTGAAAAACAGTACGGCGAAATGGAAAATCGTCATGGGACACCACCCCGTGTATGCCGATACCGGAAAAGACGAATCGGAACGGCAAGATATGCAACACCGCTTGAAACCGTTGCTCGATGCCTATGGTGTCGATATGTATATCTGTGGACATATCCATAATTTCCAACACCTACAACCTGCCGGCAGCAAAGTACACTATGTGGTGAACTCGTCGGCGTCGCTTGCGCGCGAAGTCAAGCCTGTCGCCGGTACGCTCTTTTGCAGTCCCGAAGCAGGATTCTCGATCGTTTCTGCCGACGACGATAGCCTGTCGCTGTACATGATCGACAGCAAGGGAAAAATCATTCACACCATTACCGTCGAGAAATAGCGGCAGCACCGCCGCCTATAACACGCGAGGCGGAAATTTCCGCCTCGCGGCG
>CANQQA010000045.1 GCA_947625885.1 uncultured Bacteroidales bacterium | reverse complement strand
CAGCCGCCGAGCGATTTTTGAGAAAGGAGTCGTCGCATGAAAAGCAGCTATTTCGACCTCAAAGAGCTGGTGTGTCCCGACGTATATCGGCGATTCGGCGAACGGGCATGGATTTTCCTCGACGAGAAACTGCTCGACACGCTTGCCATACTGCGGGAAAAAATCTTCGACCGACCGATACTCGTCAATACATGGGCTGCCGGCGGCGCATTCACCCAAAGGGGGTTGCGTTGCAACCTCTGCCCGCTGGTGCGGGAAAAGAGCGCTGCCGGTGTGCCCTACCTGTCGGCACACAACTTGGGCAAAGCCGTCGATTTCGACGTTTCCGGACTCTCTGCCGAGACCGTCCGTGAAACTATCGTGAAGAACCAAATTCTGCTGCCCCACCCCATTCGTCTCGAAAAAGGCACGTCATGGGTACACCTCGATGTGTACGACGAAGAGAAGGGTCGCATCTGTTTCTTCGCCGGCTGATTCTAAAAAAAATCTCCTTACGGACTTCCGTAAGGAGATTTTTGTATTTACAATATCCGGCTATTATTTGCGATCGCCGAAAATACGCAACAGATAGAGGAACAGGTTGATAAAATCGAGATAGAGCGTCAAAGCGCCGAGCAGCGCTACTTTCTGTGTGGTCTCGTTGATTTCCTGTCCGGCAAGCAGGCGTTTGATGTTGTGGGTATCGTAAGCCGTCAAGCCGACGAATATCAACACGCCGGCATAGGTTACAATCCAATAGAGCGTGGAGTTCGCCCAAAAGATGTTGACAATCGACGCGATGATAAGTCCGACAAGAGCCATCAGCAAAATATTGCCCCACGACGACAGGTCTTTTTTGGTAAAATAGCCGTACAAGCTCATCACGGCAAACGTGCCGCCCGTAATGAAGAACGTCGAAGCAATGGAGGTTCGCGTATAGGCAAGGAAGATAACCGAGAGCGTCAATCCGTTCAGGAACGAATAGACAAGGAAACTGACCATAGCCGATGCAAACGACATACGGGCAATGCGCGCCGACAGATAAATCACCAATGCCACTTCGGCAATAAGCAGCACCAAGAACGTGAAGCGTCCGCCGAACAAAATTTCCTGCAAACTCTGCGAAGCATCGACCGCCATAGCCGTAATGCCGGTTACCGCCAAAGCAACGCACATCCAAAGATAGACGTTTTTGATAAGGGTCATTTCAGATACCTGTACCCGCGACCCGCTGTAAGAATAATTGTTTTCCATAATCTAATTTATTTACGGCTTCCCTGAAAAACATCGTCCGAAAGGCGAATGTTCTCCCATTTCAACCATTTACGCCGCAAAGATAAGCATTTATTTTCATTTTGTTCTTCCGGCTTGGCGATTATTCCATACGATTTGTCGGAAAAACAAACGGCGGTCGAACAGTGTTCGACCGCCGTTGTAAAAATTCAGCGCAACTTACAAAGCTCTGTACGGACGCACAATGGGTCGTGTGCGGCGATTCAGCCGCGCCCGCAGCAACTCCTCAGCTTCACGACACTGCAAGGCAAGGTACTGCGCCTTTTCGGGCAGGCGGTCGTCGAACCAGCGCGACAACACGTGCAGCACGAATATCTCTTTGATAATGCGAGCTATACGGTCGCCGATGCCGGGCACCGCCTCGCACGGCAGGAGCAGCGTCATGCAGCAGTGTCCCTGCTCGTCGAAAGAGCAGCTTTTGCCTGCCAAATAATCGGACAACAGGTCGCTCACGCGGTCGGCAGCCTCCTGCAAACGATCGCCCACCCAGAGGTCTTCGTCGGCGGTAAGCAGCAGCCGTTCGCTCCAATCCGCCGCATCGGGGGCATCGGTCTGCATGGGCACGGCAATGTAAGTCGTCCGTTTCAACAACTCGTCGCGCAACTCCTCGCGGGTGAAGCACAACTGTACGCAAATCTTCTTCCGGCATTCTTCCGGAAATTCTTTATGTTTTTTCATTTCCTTTATTTTTAATGTTTGACAATTAATCCCAATGATATGACAGACAGGACGGCAAGCATCGCATAAGCGCCCCATGCACGATGCCGGCTTGCCGGTGTCGTCGCGGTGCGCACTGCCGTCGTATCGCGCCGTTCTTGCATGCGGGTTGCCGCAAACAGCACCTCCGTCGTATCGGCGCAGCGGCTCTCCCGTATGTTCTCCGCCGTGATGTGCCACCGTTCGGAAACCGGACGGGCGGTGCCGGCAGCAGCGGAAATGGTATCGGAAATTTCACGCACCAAGTCGATAATCCAGCGGCTTTGCTCCAGCTCCTGCACAACGGTTTTACGGCGTAGGCTGTCGGAGAGTGCCGACATTTCGGTGCCGCAAGAGGCGCGATAGGTTTCCGTCGATTTCCGTTTCAGCGGCGCACACGCGAGCAGCCCTGCAAGTAGCAGCGCATACACTCCCGACTTCATACGGCACAACGCAGATTCCGATTCCGGTGCTGGTTTTTGTAGAGAATGAGGCGACCGGTCTGCACCCCGAAAAAAAATCGCGATGCTTTCTTCTCTGCCAGCACCGTAAACAAAGCGTCCCGAAACGACGCTCCCGTGTGGCGCTGCAAGTATTCATCGACCAGCCGCGCCAACTCCTGATACATGGCTACTTTTTGTTCGTTCTTGCAACACAGCGGCAGGCGGTTGAAAATGCGCCGCACCCGACGCGCCGCCTCCTCGAACGAAATATAAAACCCTCCGCGTCCGCTATGCAGGGTACGCAGAATCACTTCATCGCGCGGAACAAAGGGGGCATCGTCGCCCAACGCTTTCAATTCCGATTCGTAAGCGAGCAAAAAATCCCGCTCCTTTTCTTTTTTCAGATTCATATCTTTTATCATTTTATTAGAGTTTATTGAGAAACATCTCCCCGTTTTCCGAAAGATTTTTCCGTTGTTCGTATCGGTACAAATGTAGAAATAATATTGTAATAATACAATATTTTTATGGTAATTTTACCATAAAAGAAACAAAATTTTTACACA
>CANQQA010000044.1 GCA_947625885.1 uncultured Bacteroidales bacterium | reverse complement strand
CGGAAGTAAGCCCTTTCGACGCTTTCTCCACGAGGGCGTTCAAGGTCGGCAGAGCCAACTGCACTTGAAAATCCCTGACCGTGCGGCAGTTTCTCAGCACCGACAAAAAAGAATCCATGTCGGGAACGATATGCGAGACCGCCTTGCAGAAAAGCGGTTCCTCGCTCAATCGGGCGGCAGCCTCAGCCACCTCCGCGCCCTCGTAAGGGCGTATCGAATCAAAATCAAAAACCTGTTCCATTCCTCTTTCTTTGTTTCGTTATCGTGCCAGTTCCGTTTCTATGATGTCGGTCATCACCTGTCGAATGTCCAACCCTGCCGCCCGCACCTGCTGCGGAATGAAACTCGTCGGCGTCATACCGGGCGTCGTGTTCACTTCGAGCAGATAGGGGACGCCTTTCACAATGATGTAGTCGGCGCGGATAATGCCTTTGCATTCAAGCAAGTCATATATACGGGCGGTCGCCTGTTGTATCGCCTGCGTTTGTTCGTCGGGTATGCGGGCAGGAGTAATCTCCGACACTTTCGAGGAGGTATATTTGGCTTCGTAGTCGAAAAATTCGTTTTTGCTCACCACTTCGGTAACGGGCAGCACGGTCTTTCCGTGCATCGTGCAATAGCAACCGCACGACACTTCCGTGCCTTCGAGAAACGACTCCGCCACCACTTCGTTGTCTTCGGCAAACGCCGCCGTTATCGCCGGCAATACGGCGTCAGCCGTTTTCACCTTCGTCGTGCCGAAGCTCGACCCGCCCTGATTGGGTTTGATGAAACAGGGCAGCCCTACGGCATCGACAATTTCCTGCGCCGTAACCTTCTCGCCGTGCAGAATCCGTTTCGAACGGGCGATGTGAAAGCCGAATCTCGCCAGATACTGATTGCAAAAATATTTGCTGAACGTGAGCGCCGCCGCCAGCACGCCGCAACAGCTGTACGGCATACCGATCATATCGAAGTAGCCTTGCAGAAGACCGTTTTCGCCCGGTGTTCCGTGTATGGTGATATACGCCAAGTCGAAGCAGATTTTCCTGCCGTCCACCGTTATCGAAAAATCATTCTTATCGACCGGCGTTTCCGACCCGTCGGGCAGCACGGCATTCCACGCTTCGCGGGTGATACATATCATATACACATCGTAACGCTCGGCATCGAGAAAAGAGGCGATGCCCTGCGCGCTCTTGCGCGAGATGACGACTTCGGAAGAGTAGCCGCCGAACACGACAGCAATATTTCGTTTTTTCATATTCACAGTATTATAAATCCATTGTTTCCTTGTTGTTGCTATATGTACGCCAACGTTCTATCAGCGCCGACATATCGGGCGGCAGCTCCGAATCGAAGAAAAGCCGCTTCCCTGTTGTCGGGTGCGTGAATCCCAGCGTCTTGGCGTGCAGCGCCTGACGGGGGCATATCTCGAAACAGTTGCGCACGAATTGTCGGTATTTGGCGAAAGTCGTACCTTTGAGTATTTCGTCGCCGCCGTAGCGGGCATCGTTGAAAAGCGTGTGTCCGATATGTTTCATGTGCACCCGTATCTGGTGCGTGCGCCCCGTTTCGAGGCGGCACTCGACCAACGATACGTAGCCCAGCCGTTCCAGCGTGGTGTAATGCGTTACCGCCGGCTTGCCTTGACTGCCGTCGGTGAAAACCGTCATTTGCAGCCGGTCTTTCGGATTTCTGCCGATATTGCCTTCGATGCGACCCTCGGTTTCCTCCATTCGCCCCCACACCAGCGCCACATACTTCCGCTCGGTCGTTTTCTCGAAGAACTGTTTCCCGAGCGAAGTTTTCGCCGTCGGTGTCTTGGCGACAACCAGCAAGCCCGACGTATCTTTGTCGATACGGTGCACCAGCCCGAGACGCGGGTCGGTAACGTCGAAGTCGGGGTCGTCACGGAAACGGAATGCCAGCGCATTGAGCAGTGTCCCCGTATAATTTCCATGCCCCGGATGCACGACGAGCCCCGCCGGTTTGTTCACCACCAATACATCGGCATCTTCATACACCACATCGAGCGGAATATCCTCCGGCAGAATATCGTTTTCATACGGCGGACGGTCCATCACAATGGAAACGACATCGAGCGGCTTCACCCGATAATTCGATTTCACCAGCTTGCCGTTCACCAATATGCAGCCCGCCTCCGCAGCCTGCTGTATACGGTTTCGCGACACGTTTCCCGTGCGGGCGACCAAGAATTTGTCGATGCGCAGCAAATCCTGTCCCTTGTCTGCCACGAAACGGTAATGCTCGTACAGCTCCCGCGAATCGCCATCGTCGAGCTCTATATCGTCATCGTCATATCTGTTTTCGCTATCCATACGGGCAACGGGCTATAATTCCAAAAAATCGGAATCCGTCAATTCCACGACATCTGTTTCCGTCGAATCTTCCGCTACCGATACGACTTTCCGTCGTGCCGGCAGAAAACGACCGTTTCCCACCACCAGCGTCAGCCGGGTATCTTCGGCATAACGTCCTTCCGAATCTATCGGCGCTCCATCAGCAAGCACCCTCAATACCAAACCTTTATATTCCGAATCCTCATACACGATACGCGGTTTTGGAAAGCCGAGACTTTTCAAAACCTCCTGCGCCTGCCGATAAGACAAATCGTCCAGTTTGGGAATCGGAATCCGCCGAGGCGAAAACGCATTGACAGTAAGATATATCGTGCGTCCCCGTTTTACCGGACTTCCGGCACGGGGCACCTGATCGAGCACGACACCTCTCGGTTGATCGTCGATATACATCGAATCCACAATCGTCGCATACATTTCGTGCTCTGCCAGCAATATATCGGCATCGGCATAAAAAAGATTGACGACATCGGGAACCTCTACGGATTCGCCATGCCGCGTATATCGGTCGAGCCACCAAAAGGTGCCGCCGACAAGCAGCACGACCACCAGCAAAAAAATAAGGACATGCAAGCCCAAAGCCTTAAAACGAACACGTATTTTCATAGCAATGCCTGTTGCAATGATTCAATAAAATTCACAGGACAAAGATAACCATATTTTCAACGCAGATACCTGTTCGGAATATATTTTTACCGAATAAATGTTTTCTTCAACAGAGGGTAGAGTCAACCGGCAAGTGCAACATTACAAAAAAAGATTGAAGAAACACTCTTTTGGGGAGTTAAAGTTGAGT
>CANQQA010000043.1 GCA_947625885.1 uncultured Bacteroidales bacterium | reverse complement strand
CGGAAAAAGATAGAGATGGATTTTCAAGAAGGAGAGATTTTGTATTTCGACAAGCCGCTGCACTGGACGTCGTTCAAGCTGGTGAAGACGCTGCGCAACACGCTGACGCGGACTTTGGGCGTAAAAAAGCTCAAAGTGGGACACGCCGGCACGCTCGACCCGTTGGCTTCGGGCGTTATGATTGTCTGCACGGGCAAGGCAACGAAACTTATCGAATCCTTTCAATATCAGACCAAAGAATATATCGCGACGCTGCGGCTGGGAGCGACCACGCCGTCGTTCGACCTCGAAACCGAAATCGACGCCACCTATCCGACCGACCACATCACCCGCGCCCGAATCGAAGAAGTGCTGCTCCGTTTCGTGGGCGCCATACAGCAGGTGCCACCCTCGTTTTCGGCTTGCAAAATCGGCGGCAAGCGGGCATACCACATGGCGCGGAAGGGTTTGGACGTGGAACTGAAACCGAAAGAACTCGTCATCGACGAAATAGAGCTGCTCGATTTTGCCGACAACACGTTGCGCATACGGGTCGTATGCAGTAAAGGAACATACATTCGGGCATTGGCGCGCGACATCGGCGCGGCGTTGGAAAGCGGCGCGCATCTGACGGAACTGGTGCGTACGCGGGTGGGCGATGCCACGCTCGACCGCTGTCTCTCCGTCGAGGAGATTCCGACCATTGCGGCGCAGGGCATTCCCTATGTGAAGAAAGAGGAAGAATTAAAAAATTAAAACGACATACGAAATGAAATTGTCTCAGTTCAAATTCAAGTTATCCGAGGAGCAAATAGCCAAATATCCTGCCAAAAACCGCGACGAGTCGCGCCTGATGGTGGTCGATAGGAAAACGGGAAATATCCGGCATTGCATATTCAAAGAGATAATCGACTTTTTCGATGAACACGACTTGTTCATCTTCAATGATACGAGGGTATTCCCTGCGCTGCTTTACGGAAACAAGGAAAAGACGGGGGCGAAGATAGAAGTGTTCCTGCTGCGGGAGCTGAACGAGGAACATCGCTTGTGGGACGTGCTGGTCGATCCCGCCCGCAAGATACGCATCGGCAACAAGCTCTATTTCGGCGAAGACGATTCGATGGTGGCGGAAGTCATCGACAATACCACTTCGCGGGGGCGCACGCTGCGTTTCTTGTTCGACGGTCCTCACGATGAATTCAAAGAAGCGCTTTACAAATTGGGCGAACCGCCGTTGCCCCGTTATATCAACCGTCCTTCCGAACTCGAAGATTTCGAGCGTTATCAGACGATTTTCGCCCGTAACGAAGGGGCGGTCGTAGCGCCTGCCGCCGGCTTGCATTTCAGCCGCGAACTGCTCAAACGTATGGAGATAAAGGGCATCGACTATACTTTCCTCACCTTGCATTCGGGATTGGGCAATTTTCGCGAAATAGATGTCGAAGACCTTACCAAGCATAAAATGGATTCGGAGCAGATGCTGGTTACTCCCGAAGTGGTGGCGACCGTCGATCATGCCAAAACCGAGAATCGCCGTGTGTGTGCCGTCGGAACGTCGGTCATGCGGGCAATCGAAAGCGTGGTCAGCACCGACGGACACATGAAGCCTTACGACGGCTGGACAAACAAATTCATTTTCCCGCCGTACGATTTTACCGTCGCCACTTCGCTGATCAGCAATTTCCACATGCCATACTCCACGCTGTTGATGATGGTGGCGGCTTTCGGCGGCTATGAACTCGTGTTCGACGCCTACGATGTCGCGCTCAAAGAAGGGTATCGCTTCGGCGCTTACGGCGATGCCATGCTGATATTGTAATATGGCGACCGCCTGCATTGCATTGGGGTCGAATTTGGGCGACCGCCGCCGTCTCTTGCAGAAGGCGGTGGCGCGGCTGTCGGCAGAGGCGGGCGCGGTAACCGCCCTCTCGTCGTTTTATGAAACAGAGCCTGAGGGATTCGACTCTCCCCACCGTTTTCTCAATGCCGCCGCCGTGCTCGAAACGCAGCTTTCGCCCGAAGAACTGTTGCGGGTAACACAGCGCATCGAACGCGACTTGGGGCGCGTCGGTAAAAGTTCGGACGGGCGGTATGCCGACCGTCCGATAGATATAGACTTGATTTTTTTCGATGAGGTCGTTATCGACACGCCCGAATTGACGTTGCCTCACCCCCGCATGGCGGAGCGGCTGTTCGTACTCGACCCGCTTTGCGAAATCGCCCCCGACTTCCGCCACCCGCTGCTGCACTGCACGGTTTCCGAACTGCGGGAACGGCTTTCCCGATAAGTATTTTTCTCGTAAAAAAATCCGACCTATTTTATCATATCGCCGAGCAGAGTTGCCGACGAGGCTTCGGTGATGCGCACGGTTACGAAATCGCCGGCTTTCACGCCTTCGATACGGGGAAACACCACCATTTTGTTTTGCTGCGTGCGACCGCACAACTGTTCGCGGGAACGGCGGGAAAATCCCTCCACCAGTACCTCGAATGTTTTTCCCACGTCGCGGCGGTTGCTTTCGAGCGAAAGTTCGTTTTGCAGCTCTATCATGCGTTGCAAGCGCTCTATCTTCACTTCCTCGCTGATGTCGTCGGGCAGATGACGGGCGGCGTAAGTGCCCGGACGTTCGGAATATTTGAACAGAAAGGCGCTGTCGAATGCCGCTTCGCGCATGAGCGACAGCGTGTCGGCAAACTCCTCTTCGGTTTCGGAGTGGAATCCGGCAAAAAGGTCGCTCGATATTCCGCAGTCGGGCAGAATGCTCCGTATGGCGGCAATGCGGTCGAGGTACCACTCCCGCGTGTATTTGCGGTTCATCAGGGCGAGAATGCGGTTGTTTCCCGACTGCACGGGCAGGTGGATATGCCGGCACAGATTGGGATAGCGGGCTATCGTGCGGAGCGTTTCGTCACTCATGTCTTTGGGGTGGGAGGTGGTGAAGCGTATGCGCATATCGGGTGCCGCTTCGGCGGTCTTGGCAAGTAGGGCGGGAAAGTCGATGATGCTGCCGTCGGCTTCGGTATAGCGGTAAGAATTGACGTTCTGTCCCAGCAAAGTCGCCTCTTTGAAACCGCGCGCCCGCAGGTCGGCAAGTTCTTGCAAAATGCTTTGCGGTTCGCGGCTGCGTTCGCGTCCCCGCGTGTAGGGCACGATGCAGTACGAACAGAAGTTGTTGCACCCCCGCATGATGGAAATGAATCCCGATATGCGTCCGGCGCCGATGCGCATGGGTATTATCTGTTTATAGGTTTCCGAAGCGGAGAGTTCGAC
>CANQQA010000042.1 GCA_947625885.1 uncultured Bacteroidales bacterium | reverse complement strand
TTTTCGAGATATGAAACAGAAGTTTATCCGGTGCGTGGCGATGTGCGCATGGTTTTCGATACAGCTGCTTTCTGCGCAGGACGCCCTATTTACGCGATTCGTTTACGAGGGGCACGACGAAGTGTATGCCCGCAACCCCTTGTCGCGCGACGAGTTTTATTCGCCGATACTGCAAGGGTGCTATCCCGACCCGAGCATTACCCGCAAAGGGAATGACTACTATTTGGTGTGTTCCTCGTTTGCCATGACGCCCGGAGTGCCGCTGTTTCATTCGACCGACCTTGTCAATTGGGAACAGGTGGGGCACGTGCTCGTGCGTCCTTCGCAGCTCGATGTACGTAACGCCGGCATCAGTATGGGAGTGTACGCACCGACGATGCGCTACAATCCGCACAACGATACGTTTTATCTGATTACGACGCAATTTTCCGGCGGCTTCGGCAATTTTGCCGTCAAGACGAAAAATCCCGCCGAAGGGTGGAGCGACGCTATCCGTCTCGATTTCGGCGGCATCGACCCCTCCTTCTTTTTCGACGACGACGGCAAAGCCTATATCGTGCACAACGATGCTTGCGATACGCCCCGTTATGAAGGACATCGGATTATCCGGATTTGGGAGTATGATTTGGCGCATGACTGCGTCATTGCCGGCAGCGACAAAATCATCGTGGACGGAGGCGTGAAGCCGGAAGAAAATCCTATCTGGATAGAGGGGCCGCATCTGTATAAGAAAGACGGAAAGTATTATCTGCTCTGCGCCGAAGGCGGTACGGGCGACAACCATAGCGAAGTGCTGTTCGTCGCCGACGCGCCGATGGGCGAATATCGGCCGGCACCGGTGAATCCCGTGCTTTCGCAACGGCATTTGCCGGCTGACCGCCCCGACAAGGTAACTTGTGCCGGACACGCCGATTTGATAGAAACGCCCGACGGAAAATATTTCGGCGTGTTCCTTGCCATGCGTCCCAACGAAACGGGACGGGTGAACACGGGGCGGGAAACGTTTCTGCTGCCGGTCGATTGGTCGGGCGAATATCCCGTGTTTCAGGGTGGAATGGAACCGCTGTCGCCCAAACAGAAACTGCCTGACGGAGTGAAAAACAGAACGGGACAGGGCGGTTTCGTTCCGAACGGAAATTTCACCTTTGTCGATGATTTTTCGGCTCCCGAGCTCGATGCCCGCTGGGTGAGCGTGCGCGGGGCGCGAGAGGCTTTTGCCTCGACCGGACGGAAAGGTTTGCAGATAACGCCGCTTGCTGCCGACATAAAAGAGGCTTGCCCTGTGTCGGCACTCTATTTCCGGCAGCAGCACCGGAGTTTTACGGCGACGGCGACATTGCGCTATGCCCCGCTGTCGGAGCAGCACTTGGCGGGGTTGGTCTGCTATCAGAGCGAACGCTACCACTACCTTTTCGGCATTACCCGTAAAGACGGTGCCGACTGGTTGGTGTTGCAGCGTACCGAAGCGGGAAAACCGACCCTTCTGTTTTCGACGCCGATAGATACCGATAAACCCGTCCGCTTGCAGGTTGAAGCCTGCGGCGACGCCTATACGTTCCGGTATGCCGAAGGACGGCACGGATTCCGTGCGGCGGCGACGGTGTCGGGCGATATTCTTTCGACCGATGTGGCAGGCGGATTTACCGGTGCGCTGATAGGGCTGTATGCCACGTCTGCGGGTAGAGCGGTCTTTCCCGAGTGAGATTTGGAGCGGAAAAAAGAATTTGGAATAAAAGTTTGCCCGAAATACGATTCTTCGGCTAACTTACATTATCTTTGCTTGATGAAATATCGCTTATGATAGAACGGGTAATCATACTGGAAAATATCGACCCTGTTATTTTTTACGGAGTAAATAACAGCCATATCGAATTGTTGCGGACGCTCTTTCCGAAGCTGCGCATTTTGGCGCGCGGCTTGGTGTTGAAGGCTATCGGCGACGAGGAAGAAATGGCGGTGTTCGAGGAGAAAGTGTCGCAGCTTACCCATTATTGTGCCGAGTACAACCTGCTCAATCAGGAGATTATTATCGACATCGTGAAGGGCAACCGCCCGCCCGAGATAAAGCAGGAAAACCTGATCATACACGGGGTGAACGGTCGTCCCATCATCGCCCGTTCCGAAAACCAACAGCGGCTGGTAAAGGAGTTCGAGAAAAACGATTTGGTGTTTGCGCTCGGACCTGCCGGTTCGGGCAAAACATACGTCGCCATAGCCTTGGCGGTGCGTGCGCTGAAAAACAAGGAGGCGAAGAAAATCATTCTCAGCCGTCCTGCCGTAGAGGCGGGCGAGAAACTCGGATTCCTGCCCGGCGACATGAAAGAGAAAATAGACCCCTACCTGCAACCGCTTTACGATGCGTTGCAGGACATGATACCCGCCGCACGCCTCAAAGAGTTGATGGAGAACAACATCATACAGATAGCACCGTTGGCGTTCATGCGCGGACGCACGTTGGGCGATGCCGTAATCATTCTCGACGAAGCGCAGAATACATCGACTCACCAAATAAAAATGTTTCTTACCCGTATGGGTTTGAATGCCAAAATGATAGTTACCGGCGATATGAGCCAGATAGACCTGCCGCCGACGCAGCGGTCGGGGCTGGTGCAGGCTATCGAACTGCTTGCCGGCGTGCCGGGTATCGCGCAGGTGCAGTTCTCGACGAAAGACATCGTGCGGCACAAGCTGGTGCAACGCATCGTCGAGGCATACGACCGCTACGAGGAGGCTTGCCGTCGGCGCAACAAGGAAAAGGAATAAAAAACATAAATACGAAAAACTATGAAAAAAGCATTGGTAAAAACCGATTATCACTTTCCGAGACAGAAGAGTGTCTATCACGGCAAAGTGCGCGATGTATATAATATCGACGACGAGATATTGGTAATGGTCGCCACCGACCGTATTTCGGCATTCGACGTGGTGTTGCCGAAAGGTATTCCCTTCAAAGGACAGATGTTGAATCAAATAGCAGCCAAGTTTCTCGATGCGACGACCGATATTTGCCCGAACTGGAAAATCGCCACGCCCGACCCGATGGTAACGGTGGGCGTCATGTGCAAAGGTTTTCCGGTGGAGATGATTGTTCGCGGATATCTTTGCGGCAGTGCATGGCGGGCTTACAAGAGCGGCGTGCGCGAGATATGCGGCGTGCGCCTGCCGGAGGGTATGCGCGAGAACGAAAAATTCCCGCACCCGATTATCACGCCGACGACCAAAGCCGAAATGGGATTGCACGACGAAGATATTTCCAAAGAGGAGATTTTGG
>CANQQA010000041.1 GCA_947625885.1 uncultured Bacteroidales bacterium | reverse complement strand
AATCTGTTGGATTTGTTCGAGTCGTTCAAGTGCTTCCGCGAAAGCCGCGACACCAAAGTGCTGAAAACCTTGCAGCAATATTACGACCGGACGCGATATGCCGACATTGCAGGCGATAAAATTGAGAAATACGATGCGTTCTCGCCGGAGGAGGTGCGCAATGCCGAGTTAGATGTCGTAGTGACGGAATCGAGTTCGTCACCGGCATTCCGCTCGTCGTCGAATGCCCTGTTGATGGAGCTTTTCCGCATGGGGCAGATTTCACTCGAAATGCTGCTCGAAAACGGCTCGTTTCCCTTCTCCGACCGTTTGCTGCAAAGCCTCGAAAAGCAAAAACAAGAGTTGGCGACAGGTGTGCTGCCGCCGGCTGCCGCGCCGGAAACGCAACTTTTCTGAAACCGTAAAATGAAATCGCCGAGCACTTGAAAGACTCGGCGATTCTTTTGTAAAAAATTTAGAGGAACATTATCAATAATTGTCGCGCTGCGGCTCGAAGTAGGCTTTCGGGTAGAGGCAGGCGGGACATTTGTCGGGCGGGTTCAGACCCTCGTGTACGTACCCGCAGTTACGGCATTGCCAGCGGATAGGTGTGTCGCGACGAAACACTTCGTGTTCCTCGAAACGAGAGAGCAGCCGGCGGTAGCGCCACTCGTGAAACTCCTCGACGCGGGCTATCATGCGGAACGCCGCGGCGACATCTTTGAAACCCTCGTCGAGAGCGGTGTTCGAAAAATTGTTGTATAAGTCCGACCATTCGAGCCGCTCGCCTTCGGCGGCTTCGAGCAGGTTTTCCGCCGTGGTGCCGATGCGCCCGGCGGGATATTCGGCACTGATGAGTGTCAGGTCGCCTTCGGTGAGGAAGTCGAAAAAGCGGCGGGCGTGCGCCAATTCCTGCTCGGCAGTCTCGGCAAAGACGGCAGCCACCTGTTCGTACCCTTCTTTCTTCGCCGTCAAGGCGAAAAAGGTGTATCGGTTGCGGGCTTGCGATTCTCCGGCAAAGGCTTTGAGCAGATTTTGTTCGGTGAGAGAATCTTTTATTTTCATAACGACGGATTTGGAATGACGTTCGATAGAAAAAACATTTTGCGGAAAAGAAAGTTCATTCCGCGCGGAAGAAAAAATGTTGTTAAAAAACGTGAATAAAAGTACGCATTTCCGTTTATTATTTGTTCTTTTGCAGGAAATTGCGGGTATAATAGACTTTTATTTCGGTAAAGGCAATATTTCGCCCTTGCTAAGAGAGGGTTACAAGATAGAAAGCAGAACGACGATGACGAAAACGAGACGGAAAAAACACAGTTCTTTTTTAGGAGCGCGCCTGACTTCGACCGTAAGTACGGCGCTGGTTCTTTTTCTCTTGGGAATCATTGCTTTATTAGGCATAACGGCAAAGCGGCTATCGGTATATGTGCGTGAAAATATGGGCTTTACCGTAGTCCTCGATGAAAATACATCTGACTCTCAAATAAAAGCGCTGCAAAAACGTCTTACCGCAGCTCCGTACGCTCGAAAAGTGGAATATATATCGAAAAAAGATGCTTTGCGCGAGTTGTCTATGGAAATCGGAGAAAATCCGGAAGATTTGCTGGGGTACAACCCGTTGCGTCCTTCGTTCGAGGTAAAGCTCAACAGCGAGTATGCCAATGCCTCCAAGCTGCCGGAGATAGAACGGACACTGACCAAAGCCTATCCTTATATCCGCAAAGTTTCTTATCAAAAAGATTTGATAAAACTCGTGAACGAGAATATGCGGCTCATCGGGTTGGTGTTGTTGGGCATTGCGGTGGTGATGACCGTCATATCAATTGTGCTTATCGGCAATACGGTAAGTCTGGTCGCTTACTCCAAACGCTTCCTGCTGAATACGATGATGCTGGTGGGTGCGAAAAATTCGTTTATCCGGCGCCCGTTCGTGCGTTCGCACGTAGCAAACGGCATCATGGGCGCTATCATTGCCAACGTATTGCTGGCGGCGATGTTATATTATCTGAGCCGCGATATGTCGGGACTTGCCGCGTTGCTCGACAAAAAAATGCTGGTGGAGGTAGCTGTCGGCATATTGGCGGCGGGTATCGTATTTTCGTATGTCGCCGCCCGCGTGGCGATTGCACGCTACCTGCGTATGGATAGGAACAAATTGTATTATATGTAATGTTATGATAAAAAAATCTGAAAAAACTATTTCTCGTAAGCCCGTTCAGGAAACGGAGAGCACCGATTTGCGCGCCTTTGCCTTGGGAAAACGTAATTTGCTGTTTATTGCGATTGCATTCGTCGCCATTATTTTAGGGTTTGCCCTTATGGCGGGAGAGGGCTCGACGCCCGAACATTTCAATCCCGATATATTCAGTTTTCGCCGCATAGTCGTGGCGCCGTTCATCACCTTTGCGGGATACGTGTTCATGGTGTTCGCCATTTTGTATAAACCGAAGAAAGAAGATTCAAATACCGATAGAGAATGACGTGGCTCGATGCTTTGTGGCTGGGACTCATACAGGGTCTTACCGAATACCTGCCCGTGAGCAGCAGCGGGCATCTCGAAATTGCGAACACGCTGCTGGGCATAAAGGGGAGCGACAATCTGGTGTTTGCCGTGCTGGTACACGCCGCGACGGTGTGCAGTACGCTGGTCGTGTTGCGGAAAGAAATCGCCGGTCTGTTCTGCGGACTTTTCCGTTTCCGTTGGAATGACGAAACGCAGTATGTCGCCAAGATACTCCTTTCGATGATACCGGTAGGCATTGTCGGGGTATTCTTCAAAGATACGGTCGAGAGCTTTTTCGGGAACGGCTTGCTCGTGGTGGGCATCATGCTCTTGGTTACGGCGCTGCTGCTGACATTTGCCTATCGCGCCAAACCCCGCAAAAAAGATTCCATTTCATACCGCGATGCTTTCGTCATCGGTCTGGCGCAGGCTTGTGCGGTGCTGCCGGGCTTGTCGCGGTCGGGCACGACGATTGCCACGGGACTTTTATTAGGCGACAAGAAAGAACAGGTAGCCCGTTTCTCGTTTCTGATGGTGATTATCCCCATTCTGGGCGAGGCATTTCTCGATTTGGTGGGCGGAGAGTTTTCGCCGGCGGAGTCGGGACTCTCGGTTACGGCGATGCTCGTAGGCTTTTTGGCGGCATTCGTGTCGGGCTGCGCGGCTTGCAAATGGATGCTTAAACTGGTGCAAAACGGACGGCTCGTGTGGTTTGCACTCTATTGTGCATTGATGGCGGTATTCTGCATCGTCCATGCCTTGACGGCATAACGATTTTTCCGTTTTCGGACGGAAGAGATATATCGGAAAAAGATAGAGATGGATTTTCAAGAAGGAGAGATTTTGTATTTCGACAAGCCGCTGCACTGGACGTCGTTCAA
>CANQQA010000040.1 GCA_947625885.1 uncultured Bacteroidales bacterium | reverse complement strand
TTTTTTATGGAGCCTACCAGCTCTTCATAGATTCCCACGATGAAAGCTATCGTGCCGCCCGACACGCCGGGTACCACATCGGCTGCTCCCATGCCCATGCCTTTGAGGGCGAGCAACAGATAATCTTTTGCCGTTCTTTGTTTGTTTTCTGTATTCATGTTTAGAAATAATAAATATCGGTGTTCAAATCGCTGTCCAATCTTTTCCGTAAAAACTCGATAACTTCGAGCAGTGTTTTGGTACGCTCTCGGCTCTCCGCGTCCATATCTTTCCACGTATCGGGATTGTGAGACATTTCCTCTATGGCATCGACTTCTTGCAGGGCTTCGTCGGTGTCTCCGCGTTTGAAATGCAGCAAGGCGGATTTTAACAACATCTCCACATCGTTTCCGCCCGACAAATCAATAGCGGCGGCATAATATTCGAGCGCCTTTTGTTCGTATTCGTTTTTTTGAGCGTCTTTCACCGTAAACGAAAGCTCCTCCCATATTTCCGCCAGATTTTCGGTGGCGTAGAGGTTGTTGGGGTCTTGTTCCAAGGCGCGTTGGAAAAACGTCAGGGCATCGTTCCACGCTTTGTCCTTGACTGCGAGTTCGCCCATGAACAAGAGCGATTCCAAGTGGCAGTCATCGGCATCGAGCGCTTTTGCCAGCGCTTCCCGCGCATGGGTCGTATCGCCGGTTTCGTAATAATCGGACGCCATTTGGCAGTACAGGTCGGCATTCAAGATATAGTTGTAGTCCCGTACAGCCGACTGCATGGTCTCTATGGCTTTCGTGTAAAGCCCCAAACGCGAGTAGCAGGTCGACAGCATGGCAAGTGCGGTACCTTTGTCCGTCGCGTGTTCCGATACGCTGTCGAATATCTGTGAGGCGGTTTTCAGGTCGCCTTTATCGTAAAAGCAGCAGCCGCGAAAGAACAGCACTTCGATATTGTTTTCGTCGATAGTCAGAGCAAAGTCGCACGCCTCTATGGCTTCATCGTATTTGCCCTGTTCCTCCAACAGGCGGGCTAAGTCTATCCAGTAGTCGAGCGTATAGGGATATTTGTCGAGCAGGCGGTTATAAGTGGTTATCGCCTGCTCCGGCAGGGTGCGTTCCTCATACAGATGCGCCAACTCGTGCAGGAAATCTTCCTGCTCGTCTTCGGGCAAACGCGAGAGCGCCTCCTCCGTAAACGGGGCGATGCGGTCGGCGTAGTTGTAATCGAAAAACAGCTCGATGACGTCGAGGCACACCTCCCACGACAATTCGTCCGACGCCAAGACTTCCGTTATAAGGTCGGCTGCCGCCGGCAGGTTTTCCCGTATCATGGCTATTTCCGCACGGATAAGGAGCGCATCGACCGAACGGCTCGGCAGCGAATTGATTAATTGCTCGGCTTCTTCCACGCGGTCGAGGCAGAGCAGATAGTCGGCACGCCGCTCTTCCAGTTCGGGATTGTCGGGGTGCAGCCGCAGACCGTATTCCACGACGTCGAGAGCCTCTGCATACCGGTGTGCCGTTTCATAATGGTAAGCGATGTCTTCGATGTCTTCGGTATCGAAATAGCGTCGCTCGCCGTTACGCTGCATCTCCTCGTAACGCCGTACCAATTCCGCTTCTGCATCTTCGCTTTTCATACGCATTCAAAAAAAACGATACCGAAGCAAAGGCAAAACATCGTTCCCCTTTGTTCCGGTAAGGTCGGTATGGAGTCAGTTTTTATCTTTGATTTTTTCCCAGCTGTCTTTCAGCGACACGGTGCGGTTGAACACCAAGTGCCCTTCCGTGCTGTCGGGATCGACGCTGAAATATCCGATGCGTTGGAACTGGTAGTGGTCGCCCGCTTTGGCTGTTTCGGCGAGATACGGCTCGATGACGGCTTTCACCACTTTCAACGAATCGGGGTTGAGCAGCTCGCGGAAATCGACCTCTTTTTCTTCCGACGGATTTTCCACGCAGAACAAGCGGTCGTACAGACGCACTTCGGCTTCCACGCCGTATGGTGCCGAAACCCAGTGCAGCGTGCCTTTGACTTTGCGGTTGCTCTCGGGCAGACCGCTGCGTGTGGCGGGGTCGTATTCGCAATAAATCTCTTCGATTTCGCCGGCATCGTTTTTCTTGCAGCCGGTACATTTCACGATGTATGCCGATTTCAGGCGCACTTCCTGTCCGGGTGTCATGCGGAAAAATTTCTTCGGCGGATTCTCCATGAAGTCCTCCCGCTCGATGTAAAGCTCGCGTGTGAACGGCATGGCGTGCGTGCCGGCTTCGGGTTTCTCGGGATTGTTTTCCGTATCGAGATATTCGACCTGTCCTTCGGGGAAATTCGTAACGATTAGTTTCACCGGATTGATGACGGCTGCCACCCGATTGGCATTCTTGTTGAGGTCTTCGCGAATGCTGTGTTCGAGCAACGCCACGTCGATGAGACCGTCGAATTTCGTATAGCCGATTTTATCGACGAAATTGCGTATCGACTCGGGCGTATATCCGCGCCGGCGCAGCCCGCAAAGGGTCGGCATACGGGGGTCGTCCCAGCCCGAAACGAGTTTTTCCTGCACGAGTTGCAGCAGTTTGCGTTTGCTCATCACCGTGTAGGTGAGGTTGAGACGGTTGAATTCGATTTGTCGCGGACCGTAGTTTTCGTCTGCCAAGAAGTTGACGAACCATTCGTAAAGCGGACGGTGTACCTCGAATTCCAGCGTGCAAATCGAGTGGGTAACGCCCTCGAAATAGTCCGATTGCCCGTGCGCGAAATCGTACATGGGATATACGTTCCATTTCGTGCCCGTGCGGTGGTGCGGATATTTGATGATGCGGTACATGATGGGGTCGCGCATGTGCATGTTGGGCGACGCCATATCTATTTTGGCGCGCAGCACCATCGACCCTTCGGCAAATTCGCCCTTGTTCATGCGTTCGAACAAGTCGAGGTTTTCTTCGACGGGACGGTCGCGATAAGGGCTGTACACACCGGGTTGCGTAGGCGTGCCTTTTTGTTGTGCTATCTCTTCGGAACTTTGTTCATCGACATAAGCATACCCTTCTTTAATCATGCGCACCGCCAATTCGTAGAGCTTCGGAAAATAGTCGGACGCATAGTACAGACGGTCGCCCCAGTCGAAACCTAACCAATGAATATCCTCTTTGATGGAGTCGACATACTCCACGTCTTCGCGGGCGGGGTTGGTGTCGTCGAAGCGCAGGTTGCACGTACCGCCGTATTTGGCGGCGATTCCGAAATCCATGCAAATGGCTTTTGCATGACCGATATGCAGATAGCCGTTCGGCTCCGGCGGGAATCGCGTGTTCAACCGTCCTCCGTTTTTCCCCGCAGCCAAGTCGGCTTCGACGGCAAGCTCTATGAAATTCAGGCTTTTTTTCTCTTCTTCGTTTTTTTCTTCTGCTTGTGTCATAGTCCCGATATTTTTGAGATACACAAAAT
>CANQQA010000039.1 GCA_947625885.1 uncultured Bacteroidales bacterium | reverse complement strand
CAGAGCCGCAAGCCGGAATCGAACCGGCGACCTTTTCATTACGAGTGAAACGCTCTACCGACTGAGCTATTGCGGCAATTCTCTAAAAGCGACGCAAAGGTAATGTTTTTCTTCGGACTTTTACAACAATGAGGCTAAAAATATTTTTATTTTTCCGATATTCATTTGCTATCGAGTTGTTTTTCAAAGAGAAGCCTTTTTTTATTTTTACATGATTCTGTCTTATTAATAAAGAGGGGTTCGGTTATAAATGTCGAGCCCCTCTTTTATGGTGTATCAATATATTTTCGTACTATATGCGACGGTTATTTTTATGTTCGACTTGTCTATTTCGGCATACGTAAGATTGCCTAAATAGGGTACGATAGAGGTTTCTTGACCGTATTTCGATGTAGAGGTAATGAGCGATATGGGAACGAGTATCATCTCGGAATCGTAATTGTTGTCGAGGTGCGATTTGAGTGCTCCGTCCGGTTCCAAAATGGAGTTGGGGTCGTGTTGGAATATATTAATAATGTAATCTTGCAGACCGACAAAGGAGTAACTGTTTGTGGTGGAATCGTACGCTGCGACAAAATAATTGCGATTGTCGGCAAGCAAGCGTTCGGTGAAAAAGAGGTCTTTGTTCATCGGTATTACGGCTCCTGACGAAGTGGTTGCATTTCCTCCTTTTCGCATGAGCAAAAGATAAGGCGGCGGAACGATGCCAAGTGATTTCAGCGATGCCGGCATCGGTTTCAGCGGCACAGTCATGTTTACGATATTGAGTACGCCGACCGTATCGGTGGAATTGAGGCTGCGCGCCTTATTGAATCGGTGTATAATGGTATCTATGGGCAATGTTATTTGGGCGTCGTACATTTGCGGCGATTGTATAATGGCGGCGCCCTGTGCCCGCAGAGCTTCGACGACCGATGCAGAACGGGCTTCGATGCGGTTTATGGTGGGGGCTTCGTACGAAGACATAAGGTAGGTCGTTTTTGTGTTTACCTCGTAAAGGGCACTGTTGGGGTCGGACGTATCGACCTTGCGCAAACCGCCGTCGCTGTTGTAAGCATAACTGCGATGATAGACGTTTACTGCTGTGGATATAATGTAAAGCAATGTTCCCCGTCCGAAAGTATTCGTTACATAGATACCTTTGAAAAGTTCGTTTACACGGTCGGCGGTAAGATAGCCGGCATTATCAATGTAGAGGTCGTAAAATTTCCGCGCCCATGACTGTTTTTCGTCGGTTGTCGTGCCGAAAGAGAATTTTATCGTCCGGTAACCGTTTTCATCGAGAAGGGAATCGGGATAGGATTGGGTGGAAGCGACATAGAAAGCCGAGCCCAATTTGTCGGATTCGGAGTAGTAGTCGGCAGGGTCGAGATTGCTGTATATGGGGGTACGGATATCTCTGGTTTCGCGCAACAGGCGACTGAGACGATAGGCGGTAAGCTGCATCGGAGCTAATGAATCGCCTAAGAAACTGTTGTACTGGAAAGTTATTTCCAAGCCGACGGAATCGACCATATCGGGTTTTACCAAAACCGTATCGAAATTCGCCACAGGATAGAACTGGCTCAAATAGTCGGCTTTTACACTGCCGTAATCGGGTATGTCGAGTTGTCCCAGCATCTGTATAACGGTGCGATTCGGGAGAGAATCGACACGCAGAACGGAAATGGAATCGCTGTTCTGCGTATATACGTATGAGGAATCTATCGTAATGGAAACGTAAGTCGTGTCTATGGAGAATCCTATCGAAGCCGAGTCGTCGTTACAAGCGTATGCGAGGGCAGCGAATAAAAGGGGTATCAGCCATTTATTTTTCATTGCTGGGATTATTCTCGGGTTTCGCCCAAAATTTCGTCATAAAATTTATTGTAGGCGTCGATATAGGTTTCGGCAGGGTGGTACGGCAAGAACGGTTTACCCGACTCCGATGCGGCTGCGGCGACCCGCGCGTCGATTTGCGGGGAGGCTTGTATCACGCCGTCGGAATAGCGGATAGCCAGCTGTGAGAGGGTGGCAAAATCGACACGGGCGTCCAATTCGAATCCGAGATCTTCTTTCTGAATGTTCTCCCACAGAAGTTTAGCGGGAAAAGTGTCGGGGAAAGGTGTGTCAAAGTGATTTTCGTATATGGAATAGATAACTTTGGCATCGCGGAAAGAGGGGTCTTCGGCATACGTTTTTTTAATGTAAAGGGGAGCCAATGCGGTAAACCACCCATGACAATGTATGAGGTCGGGAACCCAACGCAATTTTTTTACCGTCTCCATGACACCGCGCACAAAGAATATGGCACGTTCGTCGTTGTCGTCGAAATCTTTGTTTTCGTCATCGACAAGGATATTCCGACGCTGAAAATAGTCGTCGTTGTCGATGAAATAGACCTGCATACGGGCAGGTTGTATGGAGGCAACCTTGATAATTAACGGGTGGTCGGTGTCGTCGATAATGAGATTCATTCCCGAAAGGCGTATCACTTCGTGCAACTGGTTACGACGCTCGTTTATGTTCCCGTATTTAGGCATAAAAGCCCGTATTTCTTTTCCCCGCTCCTGTATGCCTTGCGGCAGATTTCTGCAAATCGTCGCAATTTCCGAATCGGGAAGATACGGGGTCATTTCTTGTGAAATGTACAGAACTTTCTTTACCTCCATGCTACGTATATAAAGATTTCGGCTACAAAGATACTAAAATTTTTCTTGGTATACCATATCATTGTCTTGTATATTAACAGTTTTTTTGTATTTCAGTAAAGGAAAGCCGTTTTTTTGCCGACACTTTAATTTTGAAAAATCCGAAAAAAACTTCTTATTTCGGATTTTATTTACTTCTTTTGCACCGTTTTTCAAAGTGTATCATGGAGATTATTTCAAAAACCACTGATTTACAAGCACGTATTTCCGCATATCGGAAAGAGGGCAAACAAATAGGGCTGGTGCCCACGATGGGTGCGCTGCACGACGGACATCTGGCATTGGTGCGCCGCTGCGTGGCAGAAAACGGCTGCTGCGTGGTGAGCGTATTCGTAAACCCTACCCAGTTCAATGACAAAAACGACCTGCTGCACTACCCGCGCACACCCGAAGCCGACTGCGCACTGCTCGAAAAGGCGGGCTGCCACATCGTGTTCATGCCCTCTGTCGAGGAGATGTATCCGCAGAAAGATACGCGTATTTTCAATCTGGGGGCGGTTGCCGAAGTCATGGAGGGAAAATACCGTCCGGGACACTTCAACGGGGTGGCTCAAATCGTGAGCAAACTGTTTGCCGCCGTAACGCCCGACCGTGCGTACTTCGGTGAAAAAGACTTCCAGCAGATAGCTGTCATCAGAGAAATGAACCGGCAACTGAAATTCCCGACTGAAATCATCGCCTGCCCTATCGTGCGCGAAGCCGACGGCATGGCATTGAGCAGCCGCAACCGGCGTCTTACACCCGAACAGCGAAAAAATGCGGTAAATATTTCCCAAACTCTTTTCAAAAGTCGTACCTTTGCCGAGCAACATACGGTAGCCGAAACTATCGCTTTCGTTACCGAAAGCCTGAACCGCATACCCGAAATGAGAGTGGAATACTACGAAATCGTGGACGGAAACACGCTGCAACCTATCGCGTCGTGGAACGATGCCGACTATATCGTGGGGTGCATCACCGTGTATTGCGGCGAAGTGCGGCTCATCGACAATGTGGCTTATCGAAAATAAAAACAGAAGGAATCTATGCTGTTAGAGGTATTGAAATCGAAAATCCATCGGGTTACGGTTACGCAAGCCGACTTGAATTATATCGGCAGCATCACTATCGACGAGGAGTTGATGGAGGCAGCCGGCATCATCGAAGGCGAACGCGTGCATATCGTGAACAACAACAACGGCGAACGCTTCTCGACTTACGTCATCAAGGGAGAGCGCGGCTCGGGTACGGTGTGCCTCAACGGCGCCGCCGCCCGCAAAGTGCAGCCGGGCGACATCGTCATCATCATGGCATACGCGCTGATGGAGGCGGAAGAGGCGCG
>CANQQA010000038.1 GCA_947625885.1 uncultured Bacteroidales bacterium | reverse complement strand
TTTGTTATTGAATCGGTTAATACTTGTTTCAATTGCGGGGCAAAGGTACGACAATATTTTTTATTTGCAAACGGGCGATGCACTTTTTTTTCCGATATTTCTTGTGCATGGGGATAAATGAGCGGGAATCCGCTCCGAAGAGGGATTCCCGCCTTGACAATTCGATATTCAGAGATTATTGACGCTCGACGCCGTAACGAATAATTTTTATTTTATCGGGCGAGGAGATGATTTTCTTGGCAAGTTTCTGCACATCTTCTACCGTTATCTTTTCGAGTGTGGGCAGATAATCGTCGGCAGTGTACATACCGGTCGTATAGTAGCTGACAAGCTGCGAGAGCCAATAGCTGTTTTCCTTGATGCTGTTTTGGTAGCTCTTCACCATGAAAGTTTTTACCTTGTCGAAAGTTTCCTGCGCAGGACCTTCTTCACTGACTTTCGTCAATTCGGCGATAGTACGGTCGGAAAGTCGGGCTGCCATTTCGGCATTGGTGTCGAACTGTATGGAGTACGACCACTGACCTTTGGGGCGCAGCGACAGGTCGCCGCCGGTGGATACGCCGTAAGTGCCGCCCTCCTCTTCACGGATAGTTTCGGTATAAACAACGTCCATGACTTGAGAGAGAATCGACATAGTCATTATGTTTTTCAAATTGTATTTTTCTTTTCCCGCATAAGAGATATACACCATTGTCTTCGGCGATTCCATAGGCTGGTCGAATATTGATTCACGATAGCCGGTACGGAGTTTCGGCATGGCTTTTTCATTGGCTTTTTCGTGTTTGCCGGTGGAGGGCAACGCACCTATATACTGTTCTATGAGAGGCAGTGCCTTTTCTTTGTCGATATTTCCGATGAATACGAAAATGAAATCGGCAGCATTGTTCATCCGCTGACAGAACAGGTCGAGTGTATGGAGGTAATCGACACGGTCGAGGTCGTCCTGAGTAAAGCGACGGGCACGCGGGTGATTGCCGTAAGCAAGATACGAAAGTGTATCGGAAACGGGACGCATGGGGTCGGTCTCGGAGAGTTTCAGCGAATTGCTCATGCGGCTTTTCCATGCGACGAACAAGGCGCTGTCGGCACGTACGGAGGTAAAACGCAAGTAGGTGAGTTGCAGCATTTTCTCAAAATCTTTCACATTGCTGCTTCCCGTAACTATTTCGTTGTAATTTCCTACAGACGCCCCTGCCGTGGCTTGCACACCGCTGAGTTGTTTCATCAAATCCATCGGACTGAAATCGCCCAAACCGCCGAGCGAAGCCAGCGTATTCATGACAGAGAAGTTGGGGCGTTCGGAAATGTCGAAAAGAGTGTTTCCACCTTCACTCACGGCATACATGCTTATTTCATCGGCTTTGAAGTCGGTCGTTTTTATAACGACTTTCGCACCGTTGGAGAGGGTATATTCCGTAGCGTCGAGTTTTTTATTTTCTTTCGTTTTCACGACACGACCTTTCTCGGGCATCTGCGCAATCAGGGGGCGTTGCGTATATTCTTCTTCGTAAGGCGACACGGCAACCTGCCATGCGGCAGCATACGCATTCAAAAGCTCCTCCGACGAAGGCATATTGCTATTTTCGTTTTCTTCACCCTTCATGACGAATGAGGTATTTCTACCGTCGACAGGGAAGAAACGGCGGAAATGGTCGTTTAGTTCCTCCAATGATATAGTAGGCACCATTTCGTGATAGAGTTCATAGAAATATTCTTCGGAGAGCTGCGGCTCCTTGTTGATGAAATGATCCAGTGCCATATTTACGAAAGTGGGATTTTTACGGGTGGCACGTTCGTTGTAACTCCGCTCCACGAGCGACGAGAGTTCGGCAACAGCTCGGTCGAGCTCCGCCTGCGTAAAGCCGTATTGAAGGGCTTGCTTGGTAGCGGCTATCATCGCATCGAGGGCAGTATGCCACATTCCCGTTTTGTAGAAAGTAGTAAGGACATACGCCTTGCGGGTAGAAGCAATGTAATAATCGTCTACCGAGCCCGAAGCCGAAAGAAAAGGAGGCTCCGCCACCTGCGTCAATTCACCATAACGGGCGTTGAGCATCATGGCTATAATGGCGCGTACCACATCGGTGCGCACAGCCTCCATAGTCATGGAGGCTCCCTCCGGCTCTACCGGCAGTTTATAGTATATCTGCAACATGTTCGACTGCGACTCCTTATCGGAGACGATTGCCACCAAAGGTTCGTCGTTGTCGGGTATCTGCACGTAGTTTCTCACAGCGGCATTCACCGGTGCAGGCACGTCGCGCCAGAGTTCTTTGATTTTTGCTTCGACTTTATCGACATCGACATCGCCCACCACGATAATGGCTTGCAGGTCGGGACGATACCATTTGTGATAATAGTCGCGAATCGCCTGATAAGGGAAATTATCGACCACCTCCATCAAACCTATGGGAAGGCGGTTGCCATAACGGTTGCTGTCGGGATAAAGCGTAGATATGATAGCTTCGAGCATACGCAGGTCGGCAGAGTTGCGGGTGCGCCACTCTTCGTGAATAACTTTCCGTTCGGCGTCGATTTCTTCTTCTTCGAGCGCGATAGCCGACGCCCAGTCATGCAGTATCAGCAGACAGGAGTCGATAAGCCCTTCGCGGGCAGGTACTTCGGAAATGTTATAGACAGTTTCGTCGATAGAGGTGTAGGCATTGAGATTGGCACCGAATTTCACACCGTTTTTTTCGAGATAGTCAATCATGGTTTTGCCCGGATAATTCTTGGTGCCGTTGAAAGCCATGTGTTCGAGGAAATGCGCCAGTCCGCGCTGCGACTCCTCTTCGAGAATGGAACCTACGCGCTGGGCTATGTAAAACTCCACGCGGTCGGCAGGAAGTTCGTTGTGGCAAATATAATACGTAAGCCCGTTATCGAGTTTTCCCATTCGAATTGCCGGATCGAGGGTTTCTTTGAGCTGCGCCGACAAAAGCAACGGCGCACACAGGAGTATTCCTGTCAAAATTCGTTTCATGAAATTTTTTGTCATATCGGTTTTTTTAGGATTATTTTATGCTTTTCCATACGAAAAAAGGGGATATGAGAGATAGGTCTCTACATATCCCCTTTACGGGCGGTAAAGGTACGAATATCGTTTTTATTTCAATAACCGTTTATAATAAGAGTTGTTAAAAAGCAGGGGTATCGCGTTCAAGTGTAACCGCCATTAAACCGATGACGACTTCGGTGGATAACGTAGTGAGCGTAAGACTCTGCAACTCGCGGGAGTCGTCAAGCGGCAAGTCGAGAATTACAGCAGCTCCGCCCGGGATATTCCGGTTGTCGGCACCGCGCAAATGCAGAAGCCTCTCCACGTCGCGCGTTATCGTTCCGCTTTTCAGCAATACCCGATAGGGACGCGGCGCATCGACACGGAACGCCTGCCCGTCGATGTAGAAATCCTGATCAATGGGACACCATGTCTCGGGATTGACCAGCGGCAGCACCGAAGTCGTGCCGTCGGTGTAGGCAACGGTAACCGTGCCGTTTTCGATGTGACACTGCATGTGATTGGTGGAGCCTGCCATCAACAGGTAAGCCCGCGAGGCTTTGCCCGAAAGCGGGAGAGTAACGGAGTCGGGGTAATTGTCCCAGCGGGTGGTGAACAGAATATTTTTCACCGTGCTGTCCTGCCGCACACGGAAGGGTACGCCGAGCGGCGTATCGAGCGTATCGCCCGAAGCGACACGGCGCAGCCCGCTGTCGTCGATTTCGGCGGTGGCATTGGGGTGGCACCACTCCCCTATTCCCTGCTCCGGCACTTGCAACGTGGTGTAGGGCGACCGGGGCGAGAGATAGCGGTTGCGGAAAATATCGGTTACGCGCGCATTGAAGTTGCTGTCCATCATCACCGTTTCGTAATGGGGATTGCGGGTGCTTTTTGCCACCCAATCGACAAGGTCGAAATGTGCTGTTTCTTCGTCTCCGTCATATACCGTCACGCGGTTAGTGCCCGCCACAACTGCCGACGCAGGCACCGTGATTTCGGAGGAGATGCCGCCGGCAGGAAGCTGCGCGGTTGTCGCATATTCGCGGCTGCCCGAATTGACGACGCAGCGCAGCGTCAGCGCATCGGAGGTATGATTGGCGAGTGCAAAAGAAAGGGTGCTGCTCTCATTCGTCGACGATGCGACCGTTACCGCCGGCTCGACGGTGAGGGGTATCGGCTGCCACCACGTCATATCGCCTTGTGCAAGACGGACGAAAAGGGTGCGTTCGCCGGTATTTCCGTTTATCGTCGCCGAGAGTTTTTCGGCATCGAACACGGCATTCGAGAGCAGGCGCTGGCTGTCGCGCACGGCGAGCAGGCGCACGCCCTGCGGCACGTCAAGCCGCCACGAGGCACCGACGGCAACAGCATTTTCATAACGGGGAAGAATCAAGGTGTCGCCCGCCCATTCGATTTCGATTTTGCGAGCATTGCCTGCCGGAGTTTCTATTTCGATACGGGGTGCGCCCACACTGTTTTCTTTCAATGTCCATGCGGCTTTCCGACCATCGACCTTGACGGCAGCGACGGCATCGCGGTGGGCTTTCACGTCGAGCGTCAAAGCAAGCTCGACGGGAAAATGCAGCTCGGCGGTATAGGTATCCTTATTGCCTTTACGGGTAAAATCGTAGGCAATATCGGCGGTGGCGAAAGAGGCGTGATTCCACTCCGAAGGGAATCCCGG
>CANQQA010000037.1 GCA_947625885.1 uncultured Bacteroidales bacterium | reverse complement strand
TTTTCAAAAGAGTTCGAGTTGTTGCCCGGGCGCCGACGGCGATACCGGTTTATGGGCATAAAATATTTCCATCATGCCGAATTGTTTGTCGGTGATGCACAAAATTCCGACTTCGCCCAACGGCGGAAGAAAACTTTTGACCCGTTTTATATGTACATCGGCATTTTCGCGACTGGCGCAGTGGCGTACATATATCGAAAACTGGAACATCGTAAAGCCGTCCTGCATCAACCGTTTCCGAAAGTCGGTGTAGGCTTTCCGCTCCTTTTTGGTGTCGGTCGGCAGGTCGAAAAACACAAGTACCCACATGATACGGTATTCGCTGAATCGGTCGATATTTGCACTCACATTTCAGGATAACTTATTTTACGCAATTCGCCGGAAAAACATTTGTACAACGAAGCGGTAGTCTGTCCGACAGCCACCATGAGCGGACTGCGCTGTCCGCCGATATTCACTTCCGTAACGGGTATCGACAGCAGTTTCGTTTTGACGGCAGTCGTGAGTTCGGCAATTTCCGTCCGTTCATCGAGCATATCGCAGATCATGCGATCCACATACGGGCGGTACGGCTCCATAATATCGTCGGCAAGACAATAGGCGTTGTAACGGTTGTGATGATGTATGCCCCACGTGGGGAGCATACCGCTGCCCACCAACGCACGAGCCACGACCGCCCGCAATATGGCATATCCGTAATTGAGCAGGCTGTTGGGCGGTATGCCGTCGCGGTTGCGGCGGAAGTCGGGAATCTGCGGGAAAATATTGCTCCAATAATACACGGCTGCCCGTGCTTCCATATTATCGACATCGCCGCTGCGCACTTCACCTATCCACTTTTGCATATTTTTCGCCTCGATGCCGCGCTGTTGCAACAGGGCGGCCTGATTGGCGATTTTGGCTTGTACGGTCTGCTGCCACAATTGTTTGCGCAACGGGGCGGAGGCTTCGAGCTGATAACGGAAGCGCTCGTTTTGGGTGGCATTGCCGCAGAGCGGCAGCAGCAGACCGACGGGCAGATGTGCATCGTCGCACGTGATGACGGCGCAATTGTTGTCGAGCAGCGCTGCCAACAGGGCGTGGCTGACAGTTATCTGCCGATGGTCGAGTATCACGACACCGATGTCCTCGATAGGAATCGTCCGTTCGGCTTTCTGCTTGAACGAAAGGGGCAGCGAATCGTTTTTCTCGACTTCGGGCAGCCGCAACACCAACTGGGCATTGGTCATACTCAAATAAGCGGGGTTTCCGAAATAGAGCGTTTTCTTTATCATAGGGCAGTAATTCTTCCGAGCAAATCGATTTTCACTTTATGGGGATTGACATTCTTCAATGCATCAAGACTTTGTATGATTTTTAATTTGCCCATTTTTTTCGATAACATTTCATTTCTAACGCCACTGTACTTATCGTCCACTTTTGTTTCCGTATGATAACGGAAAGTATAATTTTTTGCCGCCAGTTTCTGCACCCTGTACAGATATTTGCCGAGCAGTGCATAATCGCCGTTTTCCATAGCATCGGCATAGAGGTCGTCGGGCATACCGAGAATGAACATTTCGTTTTGCTGCATCGAGAACTCGAATTTCCATGAAACATCGGGCAGTTGCGACAGGAACGATTCAGGCATGGTATCGGTTACGCTGTCCCATACGGCATCGGGGTGTTCGATGACAACGGGCAGCCCGAATTTCTTGCGCTCTACGGCGTGCCAGAAGGTTACGACGTGTTCGTGCAGTTTGCCGTCGCGGTCGGTATAGATGGCAATATGGTGGTTGTTGCCGGGCTTGACAAATCCAATTGGTCTATCGCCGTCGTATTTCACGGGCACGACCGCCGACAGACCGGTGAAGCAGCGCACAGTCTTTATTTCTTTTCCGGCTGCGGTGTACAACGGCTCGGCATACGCCTGCCGGGCATTGCCGCCACAGGCTTCGAGGCGTCGGCGCAAAATCTCGCGTATGCCGCCGTCGATGACATACGGCAGCGTTTTCTCGTCGATAGCTGTTACAGGATATTTTATGACATATTCCTGACGAAGCGACGTTTCCCCTTTTTTATTTTTCTCGTACCGCCGGATAACGCCATAGACGCTTTGCTCGCTCAACGCGCCGCGCGGCACGACAATGCCCTGCTGCACCAAGATGCGTTTGCCACTCCGATGGATATAGCGCTTACCTTGCGTGGCGACCCGCTTTCCGGCTTTGAAAGAGATGAGTATCTTCTCGACGGCAGCCCGCACTTCGGCATAGGAGAAATGCGGCTGCTCCTGCATATACCGGTCGAGCGACATATAGGCATCGCCCTCCTCGCCGGAGAGGGCAGAGAGGGTGTTGAGGCGTTGTATATAGCCCTGCCGGGTACAGGCTATGGCAAGGGCATCGACGGCGTGGTGGCGATGGTCGAGCCGCTTGCTCCAATCTTTGATGCACTCGGTATCGACATGATTCACCTCGCGTATTTCGGTAAGTCCGCCGGCTTTGTAACGGTCGAGGTTGAGGTCGTGCAGCACGAGGTCCCAGCCCCATATATGGCGCAGGTAGGCGGTAACGCCTCCGCCGGTGGCATATACGCTGCGGCAAACGCTCCGCAATATATCCAGCGCCTTGCGCGCCATGTACTGGCTTTCGCGCATCTGGCGGTTGAGAAAATCCTGTGGAATATCTCTCTGCCGCATCATCAGATAGGAATATTTCTGTTTGGAGATTTTATGCTCCTCATACATCTTTTTTATCCGTTCGAGATAAATGGCAAGCGAGCCTTCGCCCTGCGACGCCATGTAATCGTAGGCAGTGCGATTCCCTTTTTCCTGATTGCACTTGCGACAGGAGCAAACTTTATTGGCAAAACTGTCGTCGAAGTAAAGCGAGCGGGGTATGATATGCTCGACTTCGGTATCGTAGCCTTGCAAGAAAGCCGTCAGATTCACCGGCTGCCCGCAATACATACAAAGATGCTGGCTTTCTTCATACATACGGTATTTTTGTACGCGGGAGCGCGTAGGCGAAAGGTTCATTTCCGAAATTTTTTCGGCATAGAATTTATTATGGCTTTCCCGCTCCCGATTGTTTTTATCGGCTTTTTCACGCTCCTCGCGGCTCTGTTTCAATTCGCGCGCCAGCTCCACCCGTATTTCGTCGAAGCGTCCGTATTCCTGCATCAGCGCATTGACGAGGTTTATCATCTGGTTGAGAATCTTTTCCACAACGGGCTGCCGCAGTTCGCCTTTGGCAATGGGCGGCAGTTTATCTGCCAGCTCCCGCGCCAGATTTTCGTCTTTGGTGAGCGAATTGCTGTGGTTGTAGCCCGCCATGAAGCAAGCCTCCGCATAGCCATATCCCATTTGCAGATAGGGCAGTATGCGGCGCATGGCGGCACTCGACAGATTGCCGTAGCCGGCTTTCACGAAGTCGAGCGCACACAGGTCATGACGGACGCCGGCATCGTCGATGCCGAACTTTTCCTGCAAAATGCGGTCGAGCACCTCCATGTCGTCGATGGAATAGAGCGTGTGCCAAAGGCGGTAGAACGGCTCCTGCTCGAAACTTTCGTCGATGATTTTCCGCTCGACGACTTCGCCGGTATCGGGGTCGGCAAATTCTTCGGTCTTGACTTTCAAGTCGAAGCGCAGCAGATGGCTGTAACCGCCTTTCAAGGCTTTGGCGACAGCCGTGTACGTGGTATTGCCCTGCAAGCCCGTGCCTATCGCCTTGCCGCCCCACCAGCCGTCGCTCTTTTTGATGCCGAGATTTTTTTGCAAGTCGGTGAGTTTCAACTTTTCGTTTCGATTCATGTGGTCGAACAGCGCCTGACGCTGCATCGCCGTCATCTCGAAACGCTCGTTCCGCTTGTTGCGGAGTTCGAGGTTATTGAGGCTCTGCTCTATCTTGCACACCTGAAAGAGCGGCGACGTGCGCGGCGCCACTTTCACGCCTTTGACCGCCACCGTGCCGTCGGGTCGCACGTAGCGCACGCTCGCCAGCGTGCAGTCGCCGACCAAATGTTTGCACGACTTCAACGGTCGCTGATAATAAATAATGTAGTCGCGCAAGTGGGCGATGTGTTCGTCGGTAAGTATCTCGTGGAAGCGCCGCTGACACGCCATGATGCGGTCGAACTCCTCGACGTAGGCGGCACGGGGGAAAACTTGGTCTTTGCAGCGGTAATCGGGATTGGCTTGCAGCTCGGCATAAAACTTTTCGCCGATGGTGATGCCCCGCTCCTGTATCTCTTTGTAGCGTCCGCTCACGGCAGCCAGATACTCCGAACTTTTCTTGTCCTGAAAATCGGCTTTTCCCGATTTATAACCCCGTTTCTGATTGAGGTGATAGAGCACGCGCCCCAACTCGGGCAGCCCGATTTTTTCGTGTACCGCCTTGGCGCGCAGTCCCCACAACTCGACCTGCGGCAGTTTGATAAGCCGCTCGTCGGGCACCATGCCCAACCGATGCAGGTAATCGGTAAGCAGGCGGCGACGCAACCCGTAACGGTCGTAACCCTTCCGCTGCGTGCGCATGGCCGTGCGTTCGGAATTTTTCGTGATAGCTTTTCCGGTGGTAAACTGCGTGGCATCATCGGTCGAAAGGGGCACTATACGGGAGCCCAACCGTTCTATACTGCGGGTATTTTCGTCTTCACGAACAACAGCCCAACCGATGCTGCCCGACCCGAGATCCAGTCCTAATATGGTTTTCATGGCAAATAAAAATGTATGAATCATAAAGGTAATAAAAAAATTTTGATAACAGGTGTTGCAACTATGAATTTTTTTCATTATGTTTGTAAAACAATTTTGAAGCAATTCACAATAAGGATTATTCCGTTGTGAAAACATT
>CANQQA010000036.1 GCA_947625885.1 uncultured Bacteroidales bacterium | reverse complement strand
CGGACTATTGCGTATTTCTCAAAAATGAATTTACTTTGCCGACACGATTTGTGGATGGATTTGGCTGCTTGCAACCACATAAAAAAACTGCTAAAACGATCGCATTTCCGGTTTTCTGCCGGAAAAATTGTTTCTCTTTTTTTACAGCGTTTTTTCCATCTCTTGTCGTAAATGTTCTACTTAAAAACGATAAGATGAATTACCTGTTTACCTCTGAATCGGTATCGGAAGGGCACCCCGACAAGGTTGCCGACCAAATTTCCGATGCCGTACTCGACGAATTTCTCGCTTACGACCCGCAGTCGAAAGTGGCTTGCGAAACGCTGGTAACGACGGGTCAGGTTGTATTGGCGGGCGAAGTGAAATCGAATGCCTACATCGACCTGCACGAAGTGGCGCGCCGCGTCATCAACCGCATCGGCTACACACGGAGCGAATACAAATTCGACGGCGACTCCTGCGGCGTATTTTCAGCCATACACGAACAATCCGCCGACATAAATCGCGGCGTGGAACGTGCCGACGCCATGAATCAGGGTGCCGGCGACCAAGGCATGATGTTCGGCTACGCCTGCAACGAAACCGACAACTACATGCCGCTGCCGTTGGAACTTTCGCATTTGATACTTATGGAATTGGCAGATATCCGCCGCGAAGGCAGCGAGATGCCTTACCTGCGTCCCGACGCCAAGTCACAGGTAACCATCGAGTACGACGAGGAGCGCCACCCCGTGCGGATACACACTATCGTACTCTCCACGCAGCACGACGAATTTGTGACACCCGACAACGATACCCCCGAAGCCCAAACGGCTGCCGACGAAAAAATGCTGCACCGCATTGCCGACGATGTACGCCGCATCGTACTGCCCCGCGTCATCGCCCACCTGCCCGAACGGGTGCGCCGGCTTTTCGACGACAAATTGATTCTGCACGTCAATCCTACGGGAAAATTCGTCATCGGCGGACCGCACGGCGACACGGGACTCACCGGTCGCAAAATCATCGTCGATACCTACGGAGGCAAAGGAGCGCACGGCGGCGGCGCTTTTTCGGGAAAAGACCCCTCGAAAGTCGATCGCTCGGCGGCTTACGCAGCCCGACACATTGCCAAGAACATGGTGGCTGCCGGCATTGCCGACGAAGTGCTGGTACAGGTTTCGTATGCCATAGGCATCGCCCGTCCGGTAAGCCTATTCGTCGATACCTACGGCACCTCGCACGTCCGGCAGAGCGATGCCGAGATCGCCGCCTGCATCGGCGAAATTTTCGACTTGCGTCCGAAAGCCATCGAGGAACGGCTGAAACTCCGCAACCCTATTTACGAAGAGACTGCCTCTTACGGGCACATGGGTCGCCAGCCCCGCATCGTACACAAGACCTTCCGGTCGCGCTACGAACAGCCGGTAGAAACAGACGTGGAACTTTTCACATGGGAAAAACTCGATTATGTCGATGCCCTGAAAAAGGCATTCGGACTGTAATCCGTTTGCCCCGCAACGACTTTTTACAAATTCCGTACCGATAAATCGGAAATTTTGCCTATGTTTGTATAGCCATTCACAAAATATGCTCCGATATATCTCGTTCATAACGGCATTGCTCTGTCTCGTTTCCTGCTCCGGCGGGGACAAGACGAGCTATACGCTCACCGTAGAACTCGATGTGCCCGAACAATCGTATCTCTACTTCTGGCAGGAGCAATACAAGAAAGGCATTGCCGTCGATTCGGTGCTGGTGAAAAAAGGAAAAGCCGTATTCAAAGGTACGGGCGACGACCTGACGCGGGTAGAAATTTTCACGGAAGCCGGCGAACGAGTAACATGGGTGTATGTAAAAAACGGCGATAAAGTGAAACTGAAAGGTTCGGCGGCAGCTCCTTACGAAATAACGATAAGCGGCTCGCCCGAACAGGAAACCGTCAGCCGCTTCCGAAAGGAAAATCACGAACTCCTGCAAGAAATAGAAGCCGATGATTCTGCTTTCTACGCCTGTTCCGAAGACACGCTTTTTCTGGCGACACACCGCAGCCGACTCGATACGCTCCACCGCCGAGTAAAAGATTTCGTAACCGCCACTCCTCCCTCCTACGCCTCGACGATACTTATATACGATTACTTGCTCGACAAATATTCCACCCGTACGGCAGACACCTTGCTGCGACAGCTTCCGCCGGAAGCCAAGCCGGTATCGCTGCTCGCCAAGTCGGAACTTTTCATTTCCGGAAATGAAAAAAAACTCACCGGCAGACCCATTCCGTATATGACATTCCGAACAGGAAGCGACAGCCTCGTCAACACAAACAGCTTCCGCAACCGCACGACCCTCCTTTCGGTATGGGCATCTTACGATACCTTATCCCGACAGAAATTGCGGACCGTCCGCCGGCTGGGAAAAAAATACCCGACCTCTTACCTCCGCCTCGTAAGCGTATCGCTCGATACCGACAAAGAGGCATGGAACAATGCCATTCGGCAAGACTCGCTCGAACAGGAACTGCACTGCCGCCTGCCCGAAGGGTGGAATGCCAATCAGGTAAAGACACTCGACATCAATCAGCTGCCGGCTACATACCTTATCGACGGGAAAGGATATATCATAGCACGAGATTTACCCGACAGCCTGCTGGTGGCTGCCGTCGATTCGTCGGTAGTCAAAACAGGTGAAGACAAAACGCTCAACACCAAAGCTAAAAAAATAGAGCACATAAAAAAATCCAAAAAGAAATAGCCGTATGCTGGTAAAAGTTTTCGGAGCAGCCATGCAGGGCATCGACGCCCTTACCGTTACTATCGAAGTGAACTGTTCGCAAGGCATTCATTTCTATATGGTAGGTCTGCCCGACACTGCCGTCAAAGAGAGCCACGAGCGCATTCGCTCGGCGCTGCTGCACAACGGCTACAAATTTCCGCACCGCCAGCTGATTATCAACCTTGCTCCCGCCGACATACGAAAAGAAGGCTCTGCCTACGACCTGCCGCTTGCTATCGGCATTCTGGCGGCTGCCGAAGATATCGCACCCGACCGGCTCGACCGTTACATGGTCATGGGCGAACTCTCACTCGACGGGTCGATACTCCCTATCAAAGGCGCGCTGCCCATTGCCATACAGGCACGCAAAGAGGGATTCAAAGGGCTTATCGTGCCCAAAGCCAATGTGCGCGAAGCTGCCGTAGTCGATAAACTCGACGTGTTCGGAGTGGAAAACATCAAAGAGGTGGTCGATTTTTTCAACGGTACGCATGAACTGACCCCGACAGTCATCGACACCCGTGCCGAGTTTTTTGCGGCGCAGGGCAATTTCGACCTCGATTTTGCCGACGTAAAAGGGCAGGAAAGTGTAAAAAGGGCTTTCGAGGTGGCTGCCGCCGGCGGACACAACCTCATCATGATAGGTCCGCCCGGCTCGGGCAAGTCGATGATGGCGAAACGCATCTCGTCGATACTTCCGCCGCTCTCGCTGCAAGAGGCTCTCGAAACCACCAAGATACATTCGGTCGCCGGAAAAATGGATCGCGACAGTTCGCTGTTGACGCAGCGACCTTTCCGCGCCCCGCACCATACCATATCGAGCGTGGCGTTGGTGGGCGGCGGCACCTTTCCGCAGCCCGGCGAAATATCGTTGGCGCATAACGGGGTGCTGTTTCTCGACGAGCTTCCCGAATTTTCCCGACAGGTGCTCGAAGTGATGCGCCAGCCGCTCGAAGACCGGAAAATCACCGTTTCTCGCGCCAAATATTCTATCGAATATCCGGCGAGCGTGATGCTTATCGCCTCGATGAATCCCTGTCCCTGCGGCTATTACAACCACCCCGAAAAGAAATGTATCTGCCCGCCGGGTGCCGTGCGCCGCTATCTCAACCGCATATCGGGTCCGCTGCTCGACCGCATCGACATACAGATAGAAATCGTCCCCGTACCGTTCGAGAAAATCTCCGACAGCCGCGCCGGCGAAACGAGTGCCGCCATTCGCGAGCGCGTGATTCGGGCACGGGAAATACAGGCTGCCCGTTTCAAAAATGTACCCGGAGTTTATTGCAATGCGCAGATGAACAGTCGGTTGCTCAATACCTACGCCCGCCCCGACGAAGCGGGTCTCGAAAGACTGCGCACGGCGATGAAACGCTTTAACCTCTCGGCGCGCGCCTACGACCGCATACTGAAAGTAGCCCGCACCATAGCCGACCTCGCCGGCAGCGAAACCGTAGAGCCGGCACATCTGGCAGAGGCTATCAATTACCGCAACCTCGACCGCGAAAATTGGGCGGGATAAATCCGCTGCTTACGCTTTTCCTTCTTTCAACAAAGAGATGATTTCATCGGGCAGGAGCTGCCGCTGCTCGCCGGTCGCCATGTTTTTAACCGTGATTTTTCCGGAAGCTATTTCGTCTTCGCCCACCAATGCCACGAAAGGAATTTTCTTGTCGTCGGCATACCCCATCTGTTTTTTCATTTTGGCAGCTTCGGGATAGATTTCCGTGCGAATGCCTTCGGCGCGCAGACGGGCGGCATATTCCATGCACGCCTCGACTTCACGTTCGCCGAAATTGACGAAAAGCAGCTGCGTGGTTTGTAAAGAATCCGACGGGTAAAGGTCGAGCTGATTGAGTACGTCGTAGATGCGGTCGGCTCCGAACGAGATGCCCACGCCCGACACATCGGGCATACCGAACACGCCCGTCAAGTTGTCGTAGCGTCCGCCGCCGGTGATGCTGCCTATCGCCACATCGAGCGCCTTTACCTCGACAATGGCGCCGGTGTAGTAATTGAGTCCGCGCGCCAGCGTGAGATCTATTTCGAGAGCGGCGCGCAGAGGTGAACGGTCGAGTTTGCCGAGTATGTATTCCAACTCCTCGATACCCTTTCGACCGATTTCCGAAGCGGCAAGCTCGGTGCGCAGCGTCGCCAGCTTGCTGCGGTTATCGCCTTCGAGCAAAATAATGGGCTGCAACCGCGCTATGGCATCTTCGGCGAGCCCCTTTTCCCGCAGCTCGGCATTCACCTTGTCAAGACCTATTTTGTCGAGCTTGTCGATAGCGACGGTTATATCGACGATTTTTTCGGGGGTGCCTATCATTTCGGCAATACCGCTCAATATTTTCCGGTTGTTGAGTTTCACCGCCACCCGTATGCCGAAGCGCGCGAAAACTTCGTCGATGAGCCGCAGCAGCTCCACTTCGTTGAGAAGCGAATCGGAGCCCACCACGTCGGCATCGCATTGATAAAATTCGCGGTAACGCCCTTTCTGCGGGCGGTCGGCGCGCCACACGGGCTGTATCTGGTAGCGTTTGAACGGAAACGACAATTCGCCTCGGTGCATGACCACGAAACGGGCAAACGGCACGGTAAGGTCGTAGCGCAGCCCCTTTTCGCACAGACGTGCGGCAAGATGCGTCGTGTTGCGCATCGTCAGGTCGGCATCGCTCAAATCGGCAAGAAAGTCGCCGGAGTTGAGTACCTTGAAAAGCAGCTTGTCGCCCTCCTCGCCGTACTTTCCCATAAGCGTGGAGAGATTTTCCATCGCCGGCGTCTCGATTTGCCGGAAACCGAAAAGATGAAAAACGTCGCGAATGGTGTTGAAAATATAGTTGCGCTTCGCCATTTCTTCGGGCGAAAAGTCGCGCGTGCCTTTGGGTATGGAGGGTTTTGCCGTCATGTCTTTTTGTTATTGGATTTCGAATGCAAATATACGACATTTACAGAAATACGGCAAAAAACTTTTTTACGGCAAAGCTGCCCGTTTTCACGAAAAAAGAGTATATTTAGGGGCAAAACCGTTCAAAAAGAATTTTTATCATGAAACATTTTCCTGCTTCCGAATTGATGATTAACGACGACGGCTCGGTATTTCATCTGCATCTGCGACCGGAACAATTGGC
>CANQQA010000035.1 GCA_947625885.1 uncultured Bacteroidales bacterium | reverse complement strand
ACAAGATAAGCATAACGCTTCTTATTTCACAAAATGTCTTGAACCGAACTACATCGGTTCTAATTATTGCAAAGATAATAAAAATATTTTTGGTGCGAATTTTTGATATGTTAAAAAAAATTATTTTATGGTGGAAAGGTATAAAATACAAATCTTGTCTGTATAGTGTTGCTGCGATTAATCAGGCGTATGTGCAGCCTCTTTGCGGGTAGGAAATTCAAAAAACGCCACGCGGTCGGAAATGGATTCCGACCGCGTGGCGCTTGTACGTGTGGTCCCACAAGGGCTTGAACCTTGGACCCCCTGATTATGAGTCAGATGCTCTAACCAACTGAGCTATGGGACCGTTTTTCGACGATTATTGCCCCGCCTTTGGTGTAGGGACTGTTTCGAAAAAGCGATGCAATATTACGACATTTTTCCGAACCGACAAAATTATTTTTCCGCTTTTTTGCGCAACCCGATGAAATCGTCTTTTTTCGCGGCTCGTACCGCTCTGCCCCACAACGGGTTTTACAAAAAACAAGGCGAGCATTTGCGGCTCGCCTTGTAAGAGGTTCCTAGCAGAATCGAACTGCTGTAAACGGTTTTGCAGACCGGCGCCTAACCACTCGACCAAGGAACCTTGTTAGGATTTCGGCGACAAAGATAGACAAAATTTCGTATTCTGCAAACGCTTTTCCGTTTTTTATTTGCTTTTCTTGTTTTTTGCGTCGGAGTTTTTCGGTTTGCCGCACTGCGCCGCCGACTTGCAGCCGCCGCACCCGCAGGAGCATTTCGGCGTCTGTCCGCGACTTATGCGCACGATGCGTACCGCCACGTAGGCGAGAATGCCCACTCCTATCGCTCCGACAATGATTTGCTGCCACATATCTCAAACGAATAGTTTTCCGATGTTGAATATCAGGAACGACACCACCCATGCAAATGCCGTGTTATAGAGCATGGAGAAAATGCCCCACCGCCAACTTCCCGTCTCCTTGACAATGGCGGCTACGCTTGCCAAACACGGGAAATAGAGCAGCACGAACGCCATGAAACTGATAGCTATCAAAGGCGTGAAGTCGGGTTCGCCCGTTTCGGGGTCGGGCGCCGTCAGCCGCTGCCGCAGCGAGGTACTCTCTTCGTCGAGGTTGGCATCGCCGGCATACAGCACGCCGATAGTGCTCACCACGATTTCTTTGGCTCCCACGCCGGAAAGGAGGGCGATGTCTATTTTCCAGTTGAAACCGAGCGGCTCCATGACGGGTGCCACAAACTGCCCCAGCCGTCCCAAATAGGAATTTTTCTGATGTTCGGAAAGTTCGGTCGGCGTATCGGGCGCGTCGCCGGCAGCCGGACGCGGGTAGTAGCTGAGAAACCATACGGCTATGGCAGCCACCAGTATAATGCCGCCCATTTTGCGGAGATACTGTTCGGCTTTGCTCCACATGTGGCGCAGCGTGGCTTTCATGGTAGGCACGCGATAGGGCGGCAGCTCCATGACGAAAGGCGTTTCGTCTTTTTTGAAATAGAAGCGTCGCAACAGGCGCGCCGTAACCACCGCCGCCAGTATGCCCAGCGCATAAAGCCCCATGAACACGAAGCTGGCGTGAGCGGCGAAAAATGTTCCGATAAGCAGAACATAAACCGGCAGGCGCGCGCTGCACGAGATAAACGGGTTGATGAGTATCGTTATCAGCCGGCTGCTGCGGCTCTCGATGGTACGGGTCGCCATAATGGCGGGCACGTTGCAGCCGAATCCCATGACCAGCGGAATGAACGACTTGCCGTGCAGCCCCACCTTGTGCATGATTTTGTCCATGATGAATGCCGCCCGCGCCATATAGCCCGAGTCTTCCATGAACGATATGAACAGGTAGAGTATCAATATGTTTGGCAGGAATACGATGACGCTGCCCACACCTCCTATCACGCCGTCGATAAGGAGGTCTTTCAACGGACCTTCCGCCATGGTGCGCTCGATGAATGCGCCGAGCGCATCGACGCCCGCCTCTATCCACTCCATCGGATAGGCACCGAGCATGAATGTCGCTTCGAACATCACCCACATAATCAATAAGAATATGGGGAATCCGAAAAGTTTGTGCGTTACGATCGTGTCGATAAGGTGCGTCGTCGAAATTTCCGACTTCTCGCCCGGCACGAGCGTTTCGCGCAGGGCGCCCGATATGAAGCCGTATTTTTCGTTGGCAATGACCGTTTCCGCATTCTCGCCGAATGCCGTTTCTATGCGGCGGCACTCCTTGTCGCGCAGGGCAAGCCACTTGTCGTAATCGGGTTCTTTCGACAGGCGCCATTCTATTTCGCTGTCGTTTTCGAGCAGCTTGATTGCCAGATAGCGGGGCGACAGGTAATATTCCGATTGCAGCCCCTCTTTGAGGGCGTTTTTCAGTACCTCTATCCCCGACTCCACCACCGTGCCGTGATTGATGTGTACGTGGCGCACGACGGGGTCTTTGCGTTCATACACGCGGATAATCGTGTCGAAAAGTTCATCGACGCCCCACCCCGTGCGCGATATGACGGGCACCATCGGTACGCCTATCATGCCGCCCAGAGCAGTGTAGTCGAATTTGTCGCCGCTCTGTTCCAGTTCGTCGTACATATTCAGCGCCACCACCATGCGCAAGTCCATGTCGATAAGTTCGGTCGTCAGGAAAAGATTTCGTTCGAGGTTCGACGCCACGACCACGTTCACGATGACGTCGGGCTGGTGTTCGGACAAGTAGCGCCGCACATACAGCTCTTCGGGCGAATATGCCGACAGCGAATAGGTGCCCGGCAGGTCGAAAATATTGAAATGATACCCTTTGTAATTGAAATTTCCCTCTTTCACATCGACCGTTACGCCGCTGTAATTGCCCACGTGCTCGTGTGCGCCCGAAGCGATGTTGAAAAGCGTGGTCTTGCCACAATTGGGATTTCCCACCAGAGCGATGTTTATCGTGCGCGACGACCTGTCGGCAGCCGCCCGTATGCGTTCGTCGGCAGTCAGCTCGTCGGTCAGTACGCCGGAGGTTTCCACCGGCAGCACGCCGTCCGCCTCTTCGGGCGTCATCACCTCTATCAATGCGGCTTCGCTGCGCCGCAGGGAAACTTCGTAGTCGAGTATCTGATATTTGATAGGGTCTTTCAAAGGGGCATTCAAGAGCACTTTTACTTTCTTGCCCCGCACGAATCCCATTTCGATGATGCGCTTGCAAAATGCGCCGTGTCCCAAAACTTTCGTTATAATCACCTCCCGTCCGGTCGGAATCTCGGAAAGCCTCATATTATCGCGATTTTTATCTGTTCTTGTTTACTTCCGCAAAGGTAGTTATTTATTTTCATTCTACATAACGATGATGCAACTTTTTTATTTCGTCTTTCTGTTTTTTCTTCTTTTTTTCTAAAATATGTCAATCGTTTCGAATTAATTTTTTATCTTTGCGCAAAATATAGATGAGTTATATGAAAAAATTTTATTTAGTTGCTGTGATACTTTCTTGCACATTTAGCTGTTCGCAAGAAAAAGAATCCGACTTACCGGAAAGTAATGAAAATTCAGAAAATGAAAATTCGGAAACTCTATATTCCGGAACATTACCCGTTTTGCACATCAATACCGAAGGAAATGCACCTATTGTATCGAAAGAAGAATATCTGAATGCGACTTATTATCTCGATGCTCTCGAGCTTGACGGATATGAGTCGATAGGAAGCCGTGAAAATCCGCTTCCTCTCAAAATAAGAGGACGGGGAAATGCTACATGGTCGAATTATGACAAAAAACCGTATCGCCTTAAATTGAATTCAAAAACCGCCCTTTGTGGATTGAAAGAGAATAAGAATTTTGTACTCATTCCTCATGTGGGAAGTGTTTTTTTGCGAGAATATGCCGGATTCGAATTAGGCAGAATGATAGGACTTCCTTGGACACCGAACATGACGCCGTTGGAAATCGTATTGAACGGGGAATATATCGGTCGATATTTTTTGGTGGAAAACATTCGGGTCGATGAAAATCGGGTGAATATTTTTGAACAGCCCGATGAAACGACCGACCCTGCCATAATATCCGGCGGTTGGCTTGTCGAATTGGATAATTACAACGATCCCGCTCAAATAAAATTACAGGAAGAAAACGGTCTGACGTTACGGATTACTTATCATACGCCAGAAATCCTTTCGGCACAGCAGGAAACATTCTTGCGAAACGAATTTACAGCCATGAGCCGTGCCATTTACGAGCCCGATAAAAATTCCACCGAATGGGAAAATTATATCAATATGGACATTCTTGCCCGCTATTATATCGTACAGGAATGTATCGACAATGCCGATGCTTTTCATGGCAGTACTTATCTGTATAAAGATGCCGGAGATAATCAAAAATGGACATTCGGTCCATTATGGGATCTTTCATTTTGTTTTTATCGGACAAAAAACGATTTTATTTATAATAACGGATATTGGGAAAAATACAATTGGATTGCAGAAATTGCCAAATTCCCCCGCTTTCAGGAAAAAGTACGTGAAATATGGAGCGATTTCTATTCAACGCAGTATCCGCAAATTTTTGAACGTCTTGAAAGTTTTGCTGCTCTTTGTGCCGGAGCAGACGAGGCTACCCGCAACAGATGGGAACAATACGACAAACGTCCTACCGATGAAATGTTGCGCGAGGCAAAACGTTATCTGACAGCTCAAACCGACTGGCTGAATGAACAGTGGAGCAAACCTTTTTCAAATTGATAAAAAAAACAGAATAGACCCAAATACATTGGTGCAAGAAGAAAAAAGGAAGCCGTTGCTGGCTTCCTTTTTTCTTTGTAGTGCAGGCTTTTGTATTTCCGATTCTTTTTTATACTTTTGTAGTATGTACGCGGACACGGATTTTTGTACCGTACATTTCCGAAAATAAAAAATCAAATACCGATTGCCATGAAAAAATACTTTCTTCTGTTAGCCGGCATCTGTCTGATGCAGAGTGCCGCAGCAACGCTCGACGTGCGCGCTTTCGGCGCGAAAGGCGACGGCAAGAGCCTCGACACCGAAGCCATACAGGCTGCCATCGACTCGGCTTCCGCCTGCGGCGGCGAAACGGTCGTCCTTGCCTCCGGTCGCTACCTGAGCGGCACCATAGTGCTGAAAGACAACGTACTGCTGCGCATCGAACGCGGTGCCGTGTTGCTCGGAAGCACCCGCCTCGACAACTATCCCGAACACGTGTCGAGCTACCTCTCCCACGTAAACCGCTACTCCACCCGCTCGCTCATTCTCGCCGACGGTGCGAAAAATATCGGCATCTGCGGCGAGGGCATCATCGACGGTCAAGGCTCGCTTGCCAACTATCCCGCCACCGAAACGGAGACGCTGATGGGTATCACCCGCCGCCCCTATCTGTTGCGCATCATCAGTTGCACAGGCGTGAAAATGAAAGATATACGGCTGCGCAATTCGCCGGCATGGACGCAGCATTATCTCAATTGCGAAAATGTGCTGGTCGATGGCATCGACGTGTATAATCACGGCAATTACAACAACGACGGCATCGACATCGACAACTGCCGACAGGTGCGTATCGTCAATTGTCATTTCAATACCGACGACGATGCCATTTGCTTCAAGACGACCAATGCGACGGGTCGCTGCGAGAACGTGGTGGTATCGAACTGCGTCATCGCCGCCAACTGCAACGCCATGAAATGGGGCAGCGAAACAAACGGCGGATTCCGCAACTTCGCCATTACCAACTGCGTATTCCGCCGCGCCGACGAACCGACCATCTACGACCGTCCGAACCGCACGCTCGGCGGACTGGCTATCGAAACGGTCGATGGCGCTCTCGTGGAGAATTTCAACATCAGCAACATTTCCATGTACGGGGTTATGACGCCGCTTTTCATACGCCTCGCCAATCGTGCCCGTAACTATTACGACGGCGGACCGGCGCAACCGGTGGGCACGCTGCGCGACATACACATCGCCAACCTTACGGCTACGATGCACGGGCTTGTTTCCGGCTCCATCACGGGACTCGACGGACATGAAGTCGAGAATGTTACGTTGAGCAACGTAACGATTGTATGCGACGGCGGAGGCAGTGCCGAATATGCCCAAAACCGCAACTTGCCGGCTCGGGAAAAAGAGTACCCCGAAACGCTGATTTTCACCGATGCTCCGGCGTCGGCGCTCTTCGTGAAAAATGCGCGCGGGCTGCGTATGGAAAATGTGCGCCTCGAAGTGCGTCATGCCGACCCCCGTGCACTGCTGTTCATCGAAAATGCCGATGATGCGGCGCTCGACAATATCACGCTCGTCAATCCGCAAGATGCGCCGCAGCTGATTCTGCGCAACAGCCGCAACATACGCATCGGCGACCTCCTGCCCGACGCCCTGCAAATCGAAGGCACCGCCTCGCAAAATATCGGCATCGGAAATGCCGTTGCCGCATTCACCGACGGCGCTACGAAAAAAGCCCTGCGGAAATAAGTACTTTATAAAATAAAAGAACCGCCGCCCGACATAGAGTCGGGCGGCGGTTCTTTTCGTTTGCCGGACGGGAAATCAATCGAAGCAATAGACTTCGGAGAGCGGTTTTCCGGCGCGGTCTTTGGGCGATAACAGCATTTTGTCTTCGGGGAAATTCCACGCAACACCTACCTGCTTGTCGTTGAAGATGAGCGACGCCTCCTCTTGCGGGGCATACACGTTATCGACTTTGTAGACGAAAGTCGCCGACTCGCTCAA
>CANQQA010000034.1 GCA_947625885.1 uncultured Bacteroidales bacterium | reverse complement strand
AGAATAATAACGCCGATTTATATTAAACGCACCATAATGGCACACGGTACAGTCATTGAGTTTACGAAATAAAGAAGGTGCAATTTGATAGAAAAATCCGCTCTGTTTTTTGTTGGCAGAGCGTATTTTTTTATCGTATTTTTTTTTGGGGGGGGGAGTCTTTTGTCGTTGGATTATTCTATGAGTTCCCCTTTGCCTTGACGGACGATTTCGGCGGTGTCGCCGCAGCAATCGACAACGGTGGAGGGGGCGATGCCTCCGTCGCCGCCATCGACAAAGATGTCGATATTGTTGCGATAGTTTTCCTGTATGAGCGACGGGTCGGTAAGGTATTCGCTTTCGTCGTCGGGTGCGACGATGGAGGTCGAAAGCAGCGGGTTGCCGAGCTGTCGGGTTATTTCGCGGGCTATGGCATTGTCGGGCACGCGAATGCCGATGCTTTTGCGGTGTTTATAAAGGTGGGGCAGCCGAGAACTTGCGGGCAGGACGAACGTGAAGGCTCCGGGCAGGTTGCGCCGCATGAGGCGGAAGTAGGTGTCGCTCACCCGCGCATAGTTGGCGAGCATACTGAAATCGGGGCATACGATAGAGAGGCGGGCTTTTTGCGGGTCGATTTTTTTCAGCCGGCATACCTGTTCGACGGCGCGGACGTTGAGAGCGTCGCAGCCGATGGCATAAATCGTATCGGTTGGGTATATGATTACGGCACCACGACGTAGGGCATCGACGATGCGGTCGATGTCGTGCGGGTCGGGGTTGGGGGTATAGAGGCGGAAGTATTTCATTTTGCGGTGCGACGGTCAATCGACTTGGTGCAGGTCGTGCCCCATGCGTTCTTTCTTGGTGCGCATGTAGGTGATGTTGTAGGGATTGGGTTTCACTTCGAGGGGTACGCTCTCGACGATTTCTATGCCGTAGGCTTCGAGCCCGACGCGTTTGACGGGGTTGTTCGATAGCAGCCGCATTTTGCGGATGCCGATCTGTCGCAGGATTTCGGCACCTACGCCGTAGTCGCGTTCGTCGGCTTTGTGTCCGAGACGAATGTTGGCATCGACGGTGTCGAGACCGTCTTCTTGGAGTTTGTAGGCTTGGATTTTTTCCATAAGCCCGATGGCACGCCCTTCCTGATTGAGGTAAATCACGGCGCCGCGCCCCTCTTTTTCGATGATTTGCATGGCAAGATGCAGTTGTTCGCCGCATTCGCAGCGGCGTGAGCCGAAGATGTCGCCCGTCATGCAGGAGGAGTGTACGCGCACAAGCACCGGTTCGTCGGGCTGCCATTCGCCTTTGATAAGGGCGACGTGTTCGAGTCCGTTGGAGAGCTGGCGGAAGGGTATGAGCCGGAAGTGTCCGTAGGCGGTGGGCATATCGACCTCGACGCCTTTTTCGACGAGGGATTCCTGTTTCAGCCGATAGGCGATAAGGTCGCGAATGGTGATGATTTTTATATTGTATTGCCGAGCTTTTTCGAGGAGCTGGGGCATACGTGCCATGGTGCCGTCGTCGTTCATGATTTCGATAAGGGCGGCGGCGGGATAGAGACCGGCGAGGCGCGCCATATCGACGGCTGCTTCGGTGTGTCCTGCCCGTTTCAGTACGCCTTTATCTTGTGCGTAGAGGGGATTGATGTGTCCGGGGCGACCGAAGGTGGCAGCAGTGGCTGTGGGGTCTGCCAGTGCGCGAATGGTGGCGGCACGGTCGTGCGCCGACACGCCGGTGGTGCAGCCGTCGAGTTTGTCGATGGTTACGGTGAACGGCGTGCCGAGTATAGAGGTGTTGTCGAGCACCTGTTTGTCGAGTTCGAGTTCGGTACAGCGCTGCTGGGTAATGGGGGCGCAAAGTACGCCGCGCCCTTCTTTCAGCATGAAATTGACTTTTTCGGGGGTGATTTTTTCGGCGGCAATGATGAAGTCGCCTTCGTTTTCACGGTCTTCGTCATCGACGACGATGATAAAGTTTCCGGCTTTGAATTCTTCTATGGCTTCTTCGATGGTGCTTAACTTGATAGCGTCGGTCATATCTGTTGTTTTCCTTTCTTCCCGAACGGGATATGCGTTTGTTCGTTATTGAGACTGTTCATTGTATAGTTTTTGCGCGATGTCGGCAATTTCCTTGTCGGTGCGCCGTATGGTCTGTAACTCCTGCCGCAGCTGCTTTTGCTCCCATGTGCCGATAAAGTAGAGCGGGAGCGAGAGGGGGAGCAGGCACATCACTACCCACCCCGTCCATACGGAAGTGCAGGGGCGATAGAGCAGGAGGTTGCGCAGTATGGGATAATCCATCAGTTTGGTTACCAGCAATGCCGAGCGACAGTTTTGCGCCGTTTCCACGAAATCTTCCACTTCGTCGTGCAGGGAGCGTATGGCTTGACGGTCGTAGCCGCGTGTCCAATAGGCGGGAAATGGTTGTCGCTTGTTGCCGATACGTTCGATAAGGCGGGTCGTGTCGTCGTCGAGACGTTCGACTTGTTTCAGAATTTCTTGCGGGGAGGCTTCGTCGATGATGACCTCTTTGTGAACGACTTTGCGTGTTTCGGATTTTCCGATGATTTTGCGGAAGAAATTGACGTAAGCGTCTTTGTTGAATACGGCGGAATCGTTTACGGCTTTGTATGTCAAGAAGATGCCGAGTACCAATAATACGCCGGAGCTGAGCCACATGCCTTCCCACACTTCCCACCGTCCGTGCAGGGCGGCTTTGTATCCGAAGTTGTCGATGATGTAATAGAATATGAACAACAAGACAGACACGACCACCGGAGTACCCAATCCGCCTTTGCGGATAATGGCGCCCAGCGGTGCCCCGATGAAGAAGAATATCAAGCAGGCAAACGAAATGGTGAATTTTTTATGCCGTTCTATCTGGTGGCGCCGTATCAATGTTTGCTGCTGGTCGCTTGTAATGCTTTTGTATTCATAATCCTGTCGGACGCCTTCGGCGTGGGAGAGCGCGCGGGCGAGCATATTTTCACGCTCTTGCAAGGAGGCAGTGGCATAGATGCTGTCGATATTGATGTAGGCGCTCTGATCTATAATTTCTTCGTCCGAACTTCCTCTCGGGGAGGAAACTTTTTCGGTGAAATAATTCTTTTTCAGACTTGTGGCGATGCCTGCCGTAATGCTGTCGGAGCGATGAGTCATCGAGTCGATGGAGTGTGTAAGCTGGGCGATATTTTGTCCGATGTATTGGCTTTGCATTACCCCTTCGTCCATGCGGTTGAAATTGGCATCGAAAGGAATCAATATTTCTTTGGCACTGAAACTTTCTCTCCGGTAGGGTATGTTGTTTGCATCAGTACGCTGGTTGCGCAAGTTCTCAAATGATTCGCCGCTGTACAGGGTGAAGAAGAGGTATTGTTTGTCGTCGGTGAAAGAGAGTTTTCCCGAGTCGGCAAGCATAACTTTGGCATTGTCGAATCCGTCGGAGAAATCGTAAATCATCAAGTCGTAGAGCATTCCGGTTTCGCGGTCTTTTTTCTCGACCAGCAGGTTGTAACCGCTTATCTGGTCGTAAAAGACGCCTTCGGGAATGTCCAGCTCCGGCGACTTCTGCCGCACGGAAAAGAGCAGGGAATACATTTTCACCTGCGCTTTGGGAAGGACATTATTCTGAAAAAAGAATGCGCCTATGGCGATGAGTATCATGGTAACGATAAGCGGCTGCATGGTTTTGCGCAGCGAGATGCCGGCGGCTTTGATGGCGAGCAGCTCGAATCGTTCGCCGAGGTTTCCGAATGTCATCAGCGATGCCAACAGTATGGACAAGGGCAGAGCCATCGGCACGATAGAGAGCGCTGCATAGAAAAACAATTCCACCAAAATACCTATTTCAATGCCTTTCCCCACCAGTTCATCGACGTATCGCCACAGAAATTGCATAAGGAGAACGAAGAGACTGATGAAAAAAGTCATCAGAAACAGGGGCAGAAATGTTTTCAGAATGAAAAAGTACAGCTTCTTGATAACTGCCATGTCGAACTTTTTTCTCGTTGCAAAAGTAATGAAAAATAAATATTTCCGCAATTATTGCAAAAGTGCGGACACCGACGAAAGCAGGACGATTCAGGTTCCGAGTTTGCGTTTGAGTGTGGCGACTTGTTCGTTCCACAATTCGATACACTCTTCTTTTTCGTCTTCCGTTGTGAAGTCGGTGATTTCGAACAGCACTTCGCCCGTAAGCTCGATGACGTGAATGCGAAATTCAAAATAGGCTTTTGGGTCGTCGTCATCGTCCCAATGGAATCGGACGAATATGCCACTTCGGAAACCCGTCTGGGTTGCTGTCTGCGGGGTTTTTGCCCAAAAGAAAGTGTATTCTTTTCCGTCGCAGAGCACTTTGTCGGCAAACCACTGTCCCAGCCCGTTTGTGGTACTGATGTAGTTCCATACCGAATTGGGCGAGGTGTTTTTCAGACTGTATTCTATCGAAATTTTTTCTTTTGCCATTTTGAGAGTTTTCGCGAAAGTATAAATAAAAATTCAACTGTATATAATGAAACGCCGGTTTTTTGCGAGAAGTTTTGTTTTCAGGGAAATATTCGTCTGTTGTCGCCTTGTATTGACAGTAGAGAAAAAAAGAGCAGGCTGTCTCACGACAGCCTGTCTCTGTGTAAACCTTAAATTTAATACTATGAAAAAACATGGCGCAAATGTAAAAGCTGTTTTTGTTTTCGCCAAATAATTATGTAAAAAATCGACGACGGATTAACACTATTTGTGTGAAAATTGCGCTGTTTATTAACAAATAAAATCTTGTTTACAAAAAGAAACAGTTATTGAAAAAAGAAAACCGAAACGAAAAACCGGTTTCCGCATTTATCGACGGGAGAAAATTTGACTTTGCCGGCAACTTCCCGTATCTTTGCGACGAAAGAAATCGCAGTCATTTCGACGATTTTTACTGATAACAAAGCGACAGATGTCCGAAAACAGCAAGATAGCCAGCCGGCTCGAAGCGTGGTTCGAGCAGCATAAGCGCCGACTCCCGTGGCGGGAGACGACCGACCCGTATCGGATATGGATTTCCGAAATCGTTTTGCAGCAAACGCGCGTGGCGCAGGGGCTGGATTATTACCGCCGTTTTGTTGCTCGTTTTCCTGACGTGCGCTCGCTGGCGGCAGCCGACGAAGACGAGGTGCTGAAATATTGGGAGGGGCTCGGCTATTACAGTCGGGCTCGCAACCTGCACGCTGCTGCCCGACAAATCGTTTCCGATTTTGACGGGCGTTTTCCCGACACGTATGCGGGCATACGTTCACTCAAAGGGGTGGGCGATTATACGGCTGCCGCCATAGCCTCTTTTGCATTCGGTCTGCCTCATGCCGTAGTCGATGGAAATGTTTATCGGGTGCTCGCACGTCTTTTTGCCGTCGATACGCCTATTGATACGGTGGAAGGGAAAAAACTTTTTGCAGCACTGGCGGAAGAGCTGCTCGACCGGCATACTCCCGCCCTTTATAATCAGGCGGTCATGGAGCTGGGCGCATTGCAATGCCTGCCGCGCGCCCCGCTATGCGACGGCTGCCCGCTGGCATTTCGCTGCGAGGCGGCGGCTTCGGGCAGGGCGGAAACCTTTCCCGTGAAGCAGGGAAAGAGCGTGGTGCGCCCCCGCTACTTCAATTATTTAGTGATACATGCCGGCGAAGATACCTTCATACACCGCCGCAGCGAGCGGGATATTTGGCGCAACCTTTATGAGTTTGTGCTGATAGAGAGCGACGGAGAATTGTCGTTCGAGGCGTTGCAGCAGACGGTAGCGTACCGTGTGCTGATGTCGGGAGCGGGGCAGGTAACGCATCTTTATCCGCCGTTCAAGCGCCGCCATGTGTTGTCGCATCGCATTATTCATGCCACATTCCATACGATAACGACGGAACACGTGCCGCCGGCTCTGTCGACATATTTGCGCGTGCCGCGGAAAGAGCTGCCGCGTTATGCCTTTGCCCGGCTGACCGGATTTTATTTCGAGGCTCTGCGGAAAGGTCTGTTTCCGGAGCCTCAGGGCTTGTTCGACCGCTGATTAGGGAATGAAGATGCTGAAATTGACGCTGCCGTAAGTGCGTTTCTGGTTGAAAGAGGGCAGCGCGGAAAAATCGTAATTTTTGGAGTGTTCGAGCACGAAAATTCCGTCGGGCGATAAAATGCCTGCGTTCAGGACAAGCGGCGCCACTTCGGCGAAGTCGGGCAGGTCGTAGGGCGGGTCGGCGAAGATGAAATCGAATTTTTCCCGACAGGCGGGGACGAAGCGGAACACGTCGCCTTTCACAGTCGTTATTTCCCGTGCGCCGAGTTGTGCGGCGACCTTGCGTATGAAATTGTACTGTACCGGATAGTTCTCGACCGACACCACCCGCGTGCAGCCTCGCGACGCCAACTCGAAGCTGATAGCGCCTGTGCCGGCGAAAAGGTCGAGGGCGCTTTTTCCCTCGAAGTCGAGCAGGTTTTGGAGAACGTTGAAAATGTTTTCCCGCGCGAAATCGGTGGTCGGACGCGCTTTGATATGGGTCGGCACCTCGAAACGCCGCCGTCCGTATTTTCCGCTTATAATCCGCATAGTGGTATGGTTATCAAATCGAAAGGAGCGTCGAGCGTCTCTTTGCCGAGACGGAAAAGCTGCGACGGGAACGGATAGGGCAGCACCGCTTGTACATACTCCTGCAATAGAGTGGTAACGGCGGGGCGCATCGTTTTGCTTCCGGTGAGGTATATGCGGTCGCGCAGCCGGTCGAGACTCAATTGTTTGTAGACTTGCAGGGTGTAGTAGGCGATGTCGTCGGCTGTGGCGCCGTCGAAACGGTTGGCAAACAGCAGCCGCCCCTGTTTGAAGACGATGAGAAAGAAGTGATTTTCCTGTATGTGCAGATATATCTTGGCTTCGTTTCCGTTGCGGCTGTTGAGGGCGAAGTATTCGCAAAGCGGCGTGAGCGGGTGCAGTATCGCTGCCGTCGGGAAGGTGCGGCACAGAAAGCCGTACAGGTCGTGTCCGATGCCGAAGAGCGAGTAGGCGCGGTTGTATTGCAAGCGGTTTTCGACGATGTAGTCGGTGTGTTCGGGAAAACAGAACTCGTAATAGTCGCGGCGGTTTTCTTCTGCCGGCTCTATGTCTTCGGGAACGAACGTGAAGTGCGGCGAATCGACGAGAATGCAGGTATGCTTGTATTCCTGTAAAAGCTGCGGATTTTCGTATATTCGGTTTTTGAGGGCTTCGTCAGATTCCTGTCCCGAAAAAATGTTTGCCAGACAACGGTACGTATCGTCTTCAAGCGGGTCGAACGCAGCGGCATATAATCCGTTTGCCTGCAACTTTATCAGCAGATGCAGGTTCGCCGTTGCCGGAGTTTCGGGTATTTCCATTTCTTATGCCGCTATTTCAAAGGAGCAAAGATAATGATTTTTCGGAAATACCGAAATCGTTCCGCCGGAGAAAACCGGTTCAGTAACTTCCAATATGACCGAAAGCGCGGAGTTTCCTCTGCGCTTTCGATTAAGAAAATGTCGTGTGTGTCAGACTTTACGGAGTTTTTCGGCGAGTTCCGTGAAGTGGTTGGCTTGCGGACCCATGCGCATGGCAGCCATGCCGGGACCTTGCGAGGCACGAGCGTTTTCGGCTTCGATATTCTCGACCATTTTGTCGCACCATACGGCGGCATGGCGGCGCAATTTGGGGTCGGTGCAGTTTTTGTCGATGCGCAGAAGCCAGTTGTATACTTCGAGCGCGTCGGCATCGTATTTCCCGATCAGTTTGTCGCCGCAGGCGATGTAGTCTTTCCAGTTTCCGGTGCATTCGGCATAATACATTTTTGCACCGAGTTCTATTTTGGCAATGTCTTTCACGTGGAACGACTTCATGTATTTTTTGTAATCCGCCATGCCTTTTTCGTCGTAGGTATAGGAGCCGTCGTCGTTTTTCACGACGAAGCTGCGACC
>CANQQA010000033.1 GCA_947625885.1 uncultured Bacteroidales bacterium | reverse complement strand
ACGCCTGCAAAGGTAATCAAAAAAGAAAGAAAACCTATCGGATTTCCGTTTTCCCGCAATTTACCGGTAACGCCCCGACAGCGAAAGCAAGCGCCTTTTCATCAACGGAAGATAGACGTCGAAAATAAAAATTCATTTTCTTTCTGCTTAGTTACCAATGGAAAAATAACATTTTTGCTATTTTTCACCCATAAATTCGTCCAAATATACAATTTATTCCTATCTTTGTGTAAATCTTTACCACATATAAACACAGCTATGGGACATCATCAATTGGACAACCTTGACTACAAAATCCTGAAAATGATTGCGTCAAACGCCCGTATTCCCTTTTTGGAAGTGGCGCGCGAATGCAACGTATCGGGAGCAGCCATTCATCAACGGGTACAGAAATTAGTAAATTTGGGAATCATCAAAGGGTCGGAATTTACGCTCGACTCCAACCGTATCGGATTTGAAACCTGCGCCTATATCGGTGTTTTTCTTCAATCGCCAGGACAATTTCAAGAAGTCATCGAGAAACTGAAACAAATTCCCGAAGTAGTAGAGTGCCACTACACAACAGGCAAATACGACATGTTCCTGAAAATCTACGCCCGCAACAACCGCCACCTGCTGCAAATCATTCACACCAAGCTGCAACCGCTGGGGCTGGCGCGCACCGAGTCGATTATCTCTTTCAAAGAGGCGTTCCGCCGGCAGCTGCCCATCGAAAACCTTTTCAACACCGACGACGATATGCCCGACGATACCGACACCGTTCCGGAAATCTCGTAACAACACCAATGTACAATATTGCAAAACAGCTTCCGTGCGAGGGAGCTGTTTTTTTATTGTATAAAAAACTTCAATCAAAAAATTTTATGAAAAATCTTTTGCCTTCAAAAGATTATTTTTATCTTTGCCGCGAAAAAACAAAAATATTCTAATAATTATTACTCTATCATGAACACATTCAAAACTAAAATCGTCAAAACGATTGCCTTGCTGGCAGCGACATTTATATTCGTTTCCTGCTCGGAAAAGACGGAAGACGACGGCGTAATAACGCCGAATACCTCGATAGGCATTCCAAAAGACAGAGATGCTAAGCCAAATCCTCCTATTGAGCAAGAGACAACCCACGTACCCAATATTCAATATACAATCGAAAAAGAAAAAGGATACATCATCATGCGAATCGACATGACCGGTATTCAAGATCCGGAAACGTTGGAGTGGATAAAACTCCTCGGTACGGGGGATAAAGGGCAAAACGTATGGGTGTCGGTCGATGACAAACCGAAAGGTATTGAAGTTTACAACAATTCCGACGACGATGCCAACAAAACGATTACCGCCGATTTGGTATTCCTTGTCGATAACTCCGGCAGCATGAGCGAAGAAGCCGACGCCATTGCCCGCGATATTGTAGCGTGGGCGGGAACGTTAGCGTCTTCTAATCTGGATATTCGTTTCGGGTGTGTCGGCTACGACGGTGCCATTACCGGAGCTATGAATCTGACAACCCTCGAATACATCAGCAGCTATTTGAATCATTCTTCGGGGACCTCCCGCACGGTAGGATTCGATGGCTCCGATGCTTTACAATTAAAGAATGCCAGTCCATCTTATACTACGAGAGGCGACTCTTGGGCGGAATGCGGTATGGCGGCTTTGCGTTTTGCCGATGAAAACTTTACTTTCCGAAACGGGTCGAACCGCATCTACGTAAACTTTACCGATGAGCCGAATCAGCCGAACGGGAAAAATGGATTTTCAGTGGAATATCTGAACGACCAAACAAATTGGGACGCATCGCAAGGTACCATTCATACCGTTTACAGCGACTACGATACGACATTTACAGTCCGTTATCTCTATGATGAGAAACCGTGGTTGATGTCTCGCTATACCGGCGGAACGGAACTATACGCCAGCAGCAGTTTCACGGGGGTATCTCTGAACGACCTGCCCGTAACCGGAGCCATGCAGAATGCTTATATTATCCGCTTCACCAATATTGATGAATTTATGGACGGAAAAGAACACGCCGTAAAAATCACCGTTCTGTCAGAAGACAAAAATGTACAGGCGGAAAAAATATTCTATATCATATTCGGTGAAAAAACCACCCAAGAAAAACCCGATAGCGGGCATGACTCGGATAAAAACAACTCCAAAAATATCCTCGGATCGTGGTTGTTCACTCAGGCAATCTGGTTGGAAGAGGGTCAAACCAGCACCGAAAGCGGGTATAATTGGCAGCTCACTTTCAATGCCGACGGTACTTTTACTGAAATTGACGGGACAGATACCTATAAGGGTACGTATACCATACAAGACCTTACCGTCGATGAATTGGTACTCAATTACGAAGATGGAAGCTCCGACTCTTATAAAATCGAAAAGATGGAGAAAAAAGAGTTGGTTTTCTACGACGACAATTCCTACGACGGTAAGAAGCCGGGAGACAAATTGTATTGGCGCGATACTTACTATTTCAAGAAAAAATAGACATTGAGTCAGAACAATAAAAAACACATTTTTAATAACCAACTTAAAAAACAAAAAAATGAAAAAACTGATTTTTCCATTATGTGCAGTTTTTATGCTGCTGTTTACTTCCTGCAAAGACGACAATGAAGAAGTCAATCTCCTCGGATCGTGGCTGCTCACTCAGGCTACATCTCTGGAAGAGGGTCAAACCAGCACCGAAAGCGGGTATAATTGGCAGCTCACTTTCAATGCCGACGGTACTTTTACTGAAATTGACGGGACAAATGCCTATAAGGGTACTTACATCATACAAGACCTTACCGTCGATGAATTGGTACTCAATTACGAAGATGGAGACGCCGATTCTTATAAAATCGAAAAACTGGCGAAAAAAGAATTGATTCTCTACGACGACAACTCCGAAGATGGTAAAAAGCCGGGAGACAAATTGTATTGGCGCGATACTTACTATTTCAAGAAAAAATAATGAATCGCAGACCTTTTTTCAACCGCCTCCGACCGTCGGGTCGGAGGCGGTTTTTATTGCATTTCCGCGCAGCCTTACGGATTAAAAACGGCTAAGTTATCGGGGATAAAACTCAACGGGTAATGACATGGCCGGTGGCGGAAGGTATCACTAAATAGGAAGTCAATCCGTATTTCGCGTCTTTGGCTGTTCCCGAAAGGGGCTGTCCGTAACCGTTGAAGACGTCGTAGGTAGAGCCGCAAAGATTGCACACGGCAATGCCCTGTGCCTCATCTACATGAACGCGCACATTGCTCTGGCACTCGACGGGGCAGGCAAGGTCGTAAGCCAACAGTTGGTTTTCGAGTCCGCACACGAGCAGTACGCCGCCGAATCCCGAATATTCGTTGGAACGCCACGTAAATCCTTGCGGCACAGCGTTCCGTATAAATGTATTCCATTCCATATACCCATGTACGCCGTAAACGCTCCACTCCGCCGTATTTATCTCGATGCGGACGTTGCGCAGGGGTATGCGCTCCTCGTCATAATTGTCGCAACCGGCAACTGCATACGACAGCAAAGCACACAAAAAAAACAGGATTTGTTTCATTGAAGATACGGATTTACCGACGCCCCAGCAGCGCATCGAACGCCGCCTGCACCTTCCCGAAATCGAAACTTCCGATACACTCGTTTTCCATCGCCTCGATTTCACGATTGCAGAGATTGCCGATGCTCCCTTCGTGGGTGTGGCATATTTTCTTGTCGGGCACGAAACCGCCCGCCTCGATGCGCAGCCCCACCTGTTTGTAGGCGTCTCTGAAAGGAACACCCGCAAGAGTCAGACGGTTCACTTCCTCGACACTGAATATCGGGTCGTAACGTTTGTCATCGAGAATGTGTTCGTTTACGACAATGCCTTTCATCATCTGTTCGACCATGTGCAGACAGTCGTCGAGTTCGTCGAACGCCGGCAGGAACACCTCTTTGATAATTTGCAGGTCGCGGAAATAGCCCGACGGCAAGTTGTTGGCAATGAGCGTGATTTGATAGGGAAGCGCCTGTATCTTGTTGCACTTGGCGCGGGTAAGCTCGAATACGTCGGGATTTTTCTTGTGCGGCATGATGCTCGACCCCGTAGTGTAAACATCGGGCAGCTTGATGAATCCGAAATTCTGCGAATTGAACAGGCAGGCGTCGAAAGCCAGTTTCGACAGCGTAGCCGCCACCGAAGCCAGCGCAGCGGCAACGATGCGTTCCGTCTTGCCCCGTCCCATCTGCGCATACACTACGTTGTAATTCATCGAGTCGAATCCCAGCAGACGTGTCGTCATGGCACGGTCTAACGGAAACGACGAGCCGTATCCTGCCGCCGACCCCAGCGGGTTGCGGTTGCACACACGGTAGGCGGCTTGCAGCACGGTAAGGTCGTCGACAAGGCTTTCGGCATACGCCCCGAACCACAGTCCGAACGACGACGGCATCGCCACTTGCAGGTGGGTATATCCCGGCATCAAGACCGCTTTGTATTTTTCGCTTTGGGCGATAAGGGTGCCGAAAAGCGCATGCACCGACTTTGCGATACGTTGCAACGCAGCACGGATAAAAAGTTTGAGATCGACCAGCACTTGGTCATTGCGACTGCGTCCGCTATGTATTTTTTTTCCGACATCGCCCAGCCGGCGCGTCAGCATCAGCTCCACTTGCGAATGTACGTCCTCCACCCCTTCCTCGATGACGAAGTCGCCCCGCTCGGCTATTTCATATATAGCGCGCAGCTCGCGCAAGAGCGATGCCAGCTCCTCTTTGGTCAACAGCCCGATACTTTCGAGCATTGAGATGTGCGCCATCGAGCCGAGTATGTCGTAAGGAGCAAGATAGAGGTCCATCTCACGGTCGCGTCCCACCGTAAAACGCTCCACACCGGCATCGACCTGCACACTCTTTTCCCAAAGTTTCTGCGCCATATTTTTCAATCAAAAGGAATAAACGCTATCGTTTCGGCAATTTTATTGACCCCCTCCTGTATGGGCTTCGACACCATACCTTTGATAAACGGATTCAACTCCGCCCGCAGGGTCAGTTTCAATGCCGTATTGCCCTCCGGCGTAGGGAGCAGCTGCACCCATGCCGTGAAAGGAATCGGCGATTCGACCGACTCGAATTTGACGGTTTTCTCCGGCTCGCGTTCAACCACCCGAATGGCAATCTGTCCCATCGAACCCACCGAAAAACGACAATTGTCTCGATCGCAATAAAACTTCTGTATCTTATCGTCGGGCAATCTGTCTTTCAAAGAATTGAGATTGGAAAGGTCGGAGAGTTTTGCAAAAACGGCTTTCACTCCTGCCGGAATGGTTTTTACTGGGCTTTCAAAAGATGTCATTCTTGTAGTGGTTGTTTTTAGGTCTTTATTTGGTCGGATTCCACACTGCCGGATTCTTGCGCCACTCTTTCAGCGTTTCGAGGTCGTTGTCGGTAATATAACCGGTTTTCAACGCCGCTTCGAGCACGGCTTCGTAGTGGCTGAGCGTTACAAGGTTCACTTTCGCCTCCTTGAAGTGTTCTTCCGCTATCGGGAAACGGTAGGAGAAAATGGCTGCCATGCCCACCACTTCGCAACCGGCGTTGCGTACGGCTTCCACGGCTTTCAGGCTGCTGCCGCCCGTCGAAATGAGGTCTTCGACCACGACGACGCGCTGTCCGGGAATGAGATTGCCTTCGATCAGATTTTCGAGTCCGTGGTCTTTGGGTGCGGAACGCACATAGACATACGGAAGCCCCAGCTGTTCGGCTATCAGTGCACCCTGCGCAATAGCACCGGTAGCCACACCGGCTATGACGTCGATGTTCTCGAAGTTTTCCATGATAAGGCGGCACAGTTCTATTTTGATGAAACTGCGTATGGCAGGGTACGAAAGAGTTTTGCGGTTATCGGTATAGATAGGCGATTTCCAGCCCGACGCCCATGTGAAAGGGATTGCCGGCTGCAACTTCACAGCACTGATTTTCAATAATTTTTCAGCGACTAAGCGCTCTAAGGTTTTCATAATTTTTTTGTTGTTTACAATTTATGTTTCATGGATTGGAGAACAAAGGTAACGAAAAGAATGATATTTCGGAAGAAAAATTGCAAAAAATCGTTTATTTATCGTGCAATCGAGAGGGTAAGGAATGCTATTTTCTCCGGCGCGGCAGCCTGCAAAGTTTCGGCACAGGCGAGTAGTGTTGCGCCGGTAGTTACGATGTCATCGACGAGCAGAAGGCGGCGTCCCCGCAAATCGCACCCTTCCCGCAAGGCAAAAATACTTCGGGTGTTGAGCCAGCGTTCGTAGAGCGACAGGCGCGTCTGCGAGGGGTTGGCTTTCTGCCGCAGCAGCGAGGTCGTATCGACAGGTATGCCGGTTGCGTCGGCGATGCCGCGCGCTATCCATTCGCTTTGGTTGTAGCCGCGCCGGCGCAGCCGGCTGCGGTGCAGCGGCACGGGAACAAGCAGGTCGATTTCCTGCAAAAGTCCGCTCGCCGACAACTCTTCGGCATAGAGGCGACCGAGATAGCGGGCACACTCTTTTCCGTCATGATACTTGATGTAATGCAGTACGTTACGATATTCCGAACGGGGCGACGTGGTGAAAAAGGCGATGGCAAAAGCCGCCTCCGTCTTGCCGCGAAAGAGCTGCTCCATCGGCTGGCTTTCTTCGCGATGATATTGGGTGCGCGGCAAGTGTTGCAGGCAATGCAGGCACAGATGCTGTTCGCCCTCATGCAGGCGCGTGCCGCACACGACGCACAAGCGCGGATAGAGTAGGTCGAGCAGCGCATTCATCACCATAAATCCTCCGTCGTTTCGGCTCCCATTACGGCAAAGACAGCTGCCGGTTCAAAGCCGCGCGAGGCGGCAAAACGCAGCAGTTTGGCACGAATTTCGCGTTCGCCACCGGTGAGCGATGCCCGTTTTTTATCCAACAGTTCGCGCAAACAGTCCCGATATTCGCTCTCGTCGAGAGCGTCGAGAGCAGATTGTATCAGCAACTCCGGCAGATCTTTCTGTTTCAAGGCATAACGTATTTTTACCCGACCCCAGCGGTCGAATCGCCATTTGTCATTGACGAAACTGCGACAATATCGCGCCTCGTCGATATACCCCTCCCCGACAAGGTGCTTCACGATTTTCGCGGCAGCAGCAGGTGCAACGCCCCACTGCGTCAGCTTCTCGGAAATGTCGTGCCGGCACCTCTCGCCGGTGGAGCAGAGAGCGGCAGCACGAAACAGGGCTTCTTCGGGTGAAAGTTCTTTTTTCATCGGTTATCGAACGGCTGAAATGAAACGGTTGCGACCGGACAGGTCGGTATGCAAGGCAACATCGGAATAGCCCGCCTGCGCCAGCATATCGGCACACTCCTGCGCAAAAAGAGGATTAATTTCAAAATAGAGTTTCGCGTGCGGCGCAAGAAGCGTCAGTGCGATGCGTGCTATCGCCCGATAAAACCGCAACGGGTCGTCTTCGGGGACGAACAGGGCGAGGTGCGGCTCGTAATCGAGAACGCGGCTTTCCATTGCCTGCTTTTCCGACGGTACGATATAAGGCGGATTGCTCACCATGAGGTCGTACTGTCCCGCCTCGCCGGGCTGCGGGCGATATGTAAGTACATCTCTTTGGACGAAAGAGACTTTCGTGCCGATGCGCCGGTTGTTCGCCTCCGCCACGCGCAGCGCTTCCGGCGAGATGTCCCACCCCTCGACTTCGCACGCAGGAAAACGACGCGCCAGCGACACGGCGATGCAGCCGCTGCCTGTACCCGCATCTGCCAAACGGTGCGGCGGGCAGACAGCGAAATCTTTTCCGACAAGGGCGACCAGCTCGGCTGTTTCGGGGCGGGGAATCAACACTGCCGGCGTAACGGTGAAACGCAGTCCGTCGAAATCGTCATATCCCAAAATATACTGTATCGGCTCGTTTTGCAGCAGCCGCTCGACGATAAAATCTATTTTTTTTCGCCTATCTGTATCTAAAACCGTATCTTTGTGCAGAATTGCATCGACGGGAGAATAGCCGCACACCGCCTCCCATATCAGACGGGAAAGCGCGCTTATTTCGCCCGCAGTGTATCTGCCGCGCAAAGTGTTCCGTATATGTTCCGCTGCTGCTTGCATGGAACAAAAGTAATACAATGCGGGGAGAGTATCAAATATTGAACGACGATTCTTTTCGTCGAAAACGAAGAAAATGACAGAACAACAGACCGACGAACTGTATATGCGCCGATGCCTGCAATTAGCGGCAGCCGGTTACGGACAGGTGTCGCCCAACCCTATGGTGGGTGCCGTCGTGGTATGCGACGGGCACATCATCGGCGAAGGCTTCCACCGTCAATACGGCGGCGCCCACGCCGAAGTCAATGCCATTGCTTCGGTGGCAGACAGGGAGCTGCTCACCCGCTCCACGCTTTACGTGTCGCTCGAACCCTGTTCGCACTACGGCAAGACGCCCCCGTGCAGCCGCTTGATTATCGAAAGCCGCATACCGCGCGTCGTTGTAGGGTGTCGCGACCCCTTTCCGGAAGTTTCGGGACGAGGCATCGCCCTGTTGCAATCTGCCGGCATCGAAGTAAAAACCGGCGTTCTCGAAGAGGAGTGCCGAGCCCTGAACATCGCGTTCATGACGGCACACACGCAGCAGCGACCCTACGTCGTTCTGAAATGGGCGCAAAGTCGCGACGGATTCATCGACCGATGCCGCTGCGAAGAAGAAAAGCCGCAATGCTTTTCC
>CANQQA010000032.1 GCA_947625885.1 uncultured Bacteroidales bacterium | reverse complement strand
GCCGAACTGGCGAAAAAACGGGTGCCCGATGTGGTGAATGCGGCTTACGGTCTGGATAAAATCAGCTTCGGTCCCGAATACATCATACCGAAAGCGCTCGACCCGCGCCTGCTCTCCACCGTAGCTCCCGCTGTGGCAAAAGCCGCCATAGAATCGGGCGTTGCCCGCATAAGAATCGACGACTGGGTGGCTTACCAAGACAAACTCGAAGCCTTGATGGGCTACGACAACAAAATGTTGCGCAGCTTCACCGATATGGCGAAACAGTCGCCCAAGAGAGTGGTGTTCGCCGAAGCCAACCACGTCAATATGCTCTCGGCTGCCGTTACGGCATACCAAGAGGGCATCTGCTACCCGATACTGCTGGGCAATCCCGATTACATAAAGAACCTTGCCGACCAAATGGGGCTGAGCCTCGAAGGCATCGAAATCGTAGCGCTGCGCAGCACCGAAGAAGCCGACCGCCGCAGACACTACGCCCAAATACTTTCGCAGAAACGCCAGCGCGAAGGCATCACGCCCGACGAGGCATACGAAAAGATGTACGACCGCAATTATTTCGGCATGATGATGGTGGAATGCGGCGACGCCGACGCTTTCATCACCGGCACCTACACGAAATACACCGAAACGATACAGATTGCCAAAGACGTGATAGGCATTCGGCAGGGGCACAGCCACTTCGGCGCCATGCACATCATCACCACGCCGAAAGGCACCTACTTCCTCGCCGACACGCTGATTAACCGCCACCCGAACACCGAAACGCTTATCGACGTTGCCAAACTGGCGCGAGAAACGCTGCAATTCTTCGCCCAAGAGCCGAAAATCGCCATGCTCTCCTACTCCAACTTCGGCGCCGACCGCGTGGGCAGCCCGGCACTCGTGCACGAAGCCGTCGCCGCCATGCAGCGCGAATATCCCGACTTGGCTATCGACGGCGAGATGCAGGTGCACTTCGCGCTCAACAAAGAGCTGCGCGACCGCACTTTCCCGTTCAGCCGGCTGGCGGGAAAAGATGTGAACACGCTCATCTTCCCCAACCTCAGCTCTGCCAACTCGGCATACAAGCTGCTCCTCGAAATGGGTGTGGGCAACTCTATCGGTCCGATACAGATGGGTCTGAACAAGCCTATCCACTTCACCGATATAGAAAGCTCGCCGCGCGACATCGTAAACCTGACGACCGTCGCCGTGGTCGATGCTATCGTGCAAGCGAAAATCGACAACAAATAATTCGCCCTCTTTACCGAAAAAGCGCGTGCCTCCGATATCGGGGACACGCGCTTTCTATATAATAAGGTATTTTTATTTCAGCGTACCGGAGCGAAACGCAGCTCCTTGCCGCGGCAGGAGTTCACCACTTTTCCGTCGCGGTAGGCAATGACGCCATTGACGAAAGTCATGTCTATCGTTACGGGGAAAGTGTGCCCCATAAAGGGCGACCAACAGCATTTCGTCAAGATGTTTTCTTCGGTAACGGTATAGGTTTTCTCGGGATCGACCAGCACCATGTCGGCGTAGTAGCCTGCGCGAATGAATCCGCGCCGTTCTATGCGGAAAAGTTTCGCGGGGGCGTGGCACATGCGTTCCACGACGGTTTCGAGAGGCACTTCGCCCTCCAACGATTTTTCGAGCATCACCTGCAAGGAGTGCTGTATCAACGGACCGCCGGAGGCGGCTTCGAGGCAAGAGCCCTGTTTTTCATCGAGCAGGTGGGGCGCATGGTCGGTGGCTACGACGTCGAGCCGCCCCGTGCACACGGCATTCATCAGTGCCTGCCGGTCTTCGGCGGTCTTTATGGCGGGATTCCATTTGATAAGGTTACCCAGACGCTCGTAATCGCCATCGTCGAAAAAGAGGTGATGCACGCACACTTCGCCGGTGATGCGCTTGTCTTCTATGGCGCCGTCGTCGAGCAAGCCGAGCTCCTGCGCCGTAGAGAGGTGCAGCAGGTGAAGGCGGGCATCGTAACGGGTCGCCAACTCGACGGCGCGCGACGAGGAGGCATAGCAGGCTTCGGCGCTGCGTATCAGGGGGTGATAGGTTACGGGCAGCTCTTTCCCGAAACGTTCGATATACATTTCGCGGTTGGCGCGGATTATCTCCTCGCTTTCGCAGTGCACGGCAATGAGTGCGGGCGACTCGGCGAAGATGCGCGACAGGGCGTTTTCGTCATCGACCAGCATGTTGCCGGTGGAGGAGCCCATAAAGAGTTTCACGCCGCACACGCGCGTGTAGTCGGCTTTTTTCAGCACGTCGGTATTGTCGGCGGTCGCACCTATATAGAAAGAGTAGTTGGCGAGAGAGGTCTGTGCCGCGCGGGAAAATTTCCATTCCAGCGTCTCGAGCGTGGTCGTGGGCGGCTTCGTATTGGGCATATCCATGAAAGAGGTAACGCCGCCTGCCACGGCAGCCATCGACTCGGTATTGATGTCGGCTTTATGGGTAAGTCCGGGTTCGCGGAAATGCACCTGATCGTCGATGACGCCGGGCAAAAGCCATTTGCCCGTGGCATCGACCACTTCGTCGACGTGACTCTCTATATCGGCGTAGCTGTCGTCGGTGTAAATCGTGGAAATGGTATCGCCCACCACCAACACGGAGGCATCGACACGCGCGCCTTCGTTTATCAAAAGCGCATTTTTTATAAGGAGCGTTTTCATCGCCTATTTTTTCTTTTGGGGATATTTACGGAACCAGCTCCACAGGCGCAGACGCAGCACGCCGAAGAAGGCTTCGCCGAATATGCCGCCGTTCATCTTGCTCACACCCAATTCGCGATTGACGAAAATGATGGGCACCTCCACGATTTTGAAGCCGCATTTGTAGGCAGTGAATTTCATTTCTATCTGGAAGGCGTAGCCTTTGAAGTGTATGCGGTCGAGGTCGATGGTTTCGAGCACCTCGCGGCGATAGCATTTGAATCCGGCAGTGGTGTCGGCAATCTTCATGCCGGTAACGAAGCGCACGTATTTCGAGGCGTAATACGACATGACGACGCGCCCCATAGGCCAATTGACCACATTCACGCCCGATATGTAGCGCGAACCGACTGCCACGTCGGCACCCTGCGCGGCGCAGACTTCGTAGAGGCGCGGCAAGTCTTTGGGATTATGCGAGAAATCGGCGTCCATCTCGAAAACATAATCGTACCGGTGCGTTATCGCCCATTTGAATCCGGCTATATATGCCGTACCCAAGCCGAGTTTTCCCGAACGTTCGATAAGGTGCAGGCGTCCGGCAAACTCGTCTGCCTGCAAGCGCTTCACGATACCGGCAGTGCCGTCGGGCGATCCGTCGTCGATAATCAGCACGTCGAATGCGTGCGGCAAGGCGAATACCGCCCGAATAATGTTCTCGACATTCTCTTTTTCGTTGTAAGTGGGAATGATGACCACTCCGTCCGATTTCAAAACTTCTTCCATGTTTCTTTCGATTACGGGTACAAAGTTAAAATAATTCATCATATTACCGCAACACTTGGCGGTAAATTATTGCAAAACATTTATTCCTATAACGACACGACCGATAAAAAGGTCGATTCCCCTCCCCTCTTTATCCGCTTTCAGTGCGCCGATACAGCGAAGCACACGCCGTATTTCCCGATTATTTTACGAAAATTTGCAGACTGCCCCGCGAGAATGTTTGCAGGAACGATTTTTTTCGTATCTTTGTGGCGATACGGGGAACGGCGGTTCTCCGCAAAACGATTGATTCGTAAAGCGTTTCGTTTTATCCTTTACAAGAATTTCGCCAAAATTTTCAACAAAGAAGGATAGACAGTGCAAACGCTCATGCAGCCGATATGCGCCGCGAGGTGTTCATATATGGCAGGCGTGGGGTAGCTGTTTATTTCTTTGTGGGTGTTTGGCGATACCTCTTGTAAGATAAACGGAAATTGTTCCTCACGCTTTTATTATATTCCATTTATTATTAACGCCTTTCGGGGAACAGCAGGCACAAATTTTTTGAAACATGGAAAAAGAACGATTGTACTTTTCCGATTCGGAGAGAGTTTTGCGAATGAAACCAAAAATTTTTAGCGGAAAGTTTTGTAAATTTGCTTCCTGAGATTATTTTTGCGAGATATTTATTAACCATTAAATTCCGACGAGATGAAACGCACCTTATTTTTTATATTGTGGGCTGCATGGCTGTTCGCCCCCGCCGCATGGGCGTATGACTTTGTGGCAGACGGTATCTATTACAAGTTTCGATATCCATCGAGCGACAAGACTGTCGAGGTTACATATTATAGTAGCGATAATCGCGGCTATTCGGGCGATGTAATCATTCCGGAAACGGTATCTTATAACGGTACTGTATATAGCGTTACAGCTATCGGCTCCTTTACTTTTGACAATTGCACGGAATTGACGTCGGTAACGATACCTGAGAGTGTTACCGCTATTGACATGTACGCCTTTTGGGGCTGCTCGGGTTTGACGGAGATAACGATACCCAATAGTGTTACCGCTATTGGTCTATGTACTTTTTACCGTTGCACGGGTCTGACGTCGGTAACCATACCCGAAAGTGTTATCTCTATCGGCGAAAGTACTTTTCAGAGTTGCACAAATTTAACCGAAGTTACAATTGGTGCCGGTGTTACGACTATCGGCGAACGCGCTTTTTACGGCTGCAAAAGTTTGACTGAAATCACGATACCCGAGAGTGTTACCGCTATCGGAGAATGCGCTTTTGCGAGCTGTGATAATTTGAAAAGTTTTATGGGAAAATTTACATCGAAAGATCATCATTGTCTTGTTGTAAGAGATACATTAATAACTTTTGCATCGGACGGATTAATCGAATATACCATACCGGACAATGTTAAAGTTATCGGTTACGAGGCTTTTTCCAGTTGCACGAACATCTCTTCCGTAACGATTCCCGAAAACGTTACCACTATCTGCGACCGAGCTTTTTATCAGTGCGATAGCTTGAAATCGGTTACAATAGGCAATGGCGTTACCACTATCGGGGAGGATGCATTTTATTCGTGCGACAAGCTAACTTCTGTAACGATAGGCAATGGCGTTACTACTATCGGGGAGGATGCATTTAATTCGTGCCGAAAGCTGACTTCTGTAACGATAGGCAGTAGTGTTTCCTCTGTCGGCAGCTGGGCCTTTTGGAATTGTTGGGACTTGAACGTAGTACATATCTCGGACTTGGATGCATGGTGGCATATCGAATTTGCGAATGCATACTCCAATCCGCTATATTATGCCCATAATCTCTATCTGAACGGCAGCCCTGTAACCGAATTGACAATTCCCGAAGACATAACGACTATCGACAACCGTTTTTGGAATTGCACGAGCATCACTTCCGTAACGATTCCCGAAAGAATTACGACCATTAAAAGTGGCACTTTTTCCGGCTGCACAGGATTGCAAAAGTTTGAGGGAAAATTTGCATCGGACAATGGGCGTTGTCTTGTCGTAAACGATACATTGGTGGCTTTTGCCCTGAGCGGATTATCTTCCTATACCACACCCGACAACATTACCGCTATCGGCGACTCGGCATTTCTCGGTTGCGATATAAAGTCGATAACAGTATCCGATAACGTTACCGCTATCGGCGACGGGGCTTTTTCGTACTGTGATAGCTTGGAGTCGGCTACGATAGGCTCCGGCGTTACCGCTATCGGCAAAATAATCTTCGAGTGCTCGAATAATATAACGTCAATAACCATATATAATCCGAAACAGATAAAGATTGATGATGTCGCTTTCTGTGAAATAACTGATATCACGTTCTATGTACCCGAAGAGGCTGTGGAAGCGTGTAAAGCTAACAAAGCGTTTCTGTTCAATATGAATACTATATTGCCGATTGTGGCATACGACTTCGATGCCGCACCGACGATGACTCCCGTCGAAAATGACAAGACGGTAACCTCACTCTCCACCTTTACCCTCACTTTCGACGAGAGACCCGTTCTCGTAAACGACTCGGCAACGGTGATGAAAGCCGACAGCTCGGCATTCTATCCCGCTCGTATTACGGAGAGTGATGACGGGAAAAGTTTCATTATCGTTCTGCAAGGAGACAAACAGACAAGAAGCGCCGAATATACCCTGACCGAAGCGGGAACTTATCTGCTTGTTATTCCGGCAGGTACGTTCGGCGACGACGCCTTTGCCGCCGACCCGAATACCGGACACGGAAACCCCGAACTCGTTTATTCCTACACGGTAAAAGAACCGGCTGTGCAAGACTTCGTACCGACTGACGTAATCCCTACCGACAACAGTGAAGTGGAGGCATTGAAGACCTTTGTCCTCGCCTTTGACGAAACGCCGAGTCTTGTGAAAACGGAGGCGACCTTGACAAAAGGGGTAGACAGCTATTCGGCAACCCTCGCCGCCGGCGACGGCAATACGCTCGTGGTAACCCTTGCCGACACGTTAAAAACCGCCGGTGAATACACGCTGACAATACCCGAAGGCAGTTTCGGTAACGCGCTCTTTGCCTCTGATCCCGTGACGGGACGCTGCAATCCCGAACTCGTTTATACCTTCACGATAAAAGAACCGCAGCCCGCAGAACCCGATGTGCCGGACGTGCCAATCGTGCCCGATGAACCGGTCGTACCCGACGAGCCGGACGTTCCCGAAAATCCCGATGAACCCGACACACCCGACGTACCTGATGTACCCGACATACCTGATGCGCCGGAGAATCCGGAAAATCCGGACGAACCCGATGTGCCGAGCGAACCCGAAAATCCGGATACTCCCGACACCCCCGATGTACCTGATGTACCCGACGTACCCGATGAGCCGGAAAATCCGGACGAACCCGATGAGCCGGAAAATCCGGTCGTACCCGACGAGCCCGACGAGCCCGCTTCGGTAACGGAGACGCCGACAGATGCCGAGCACATAACCGTGTATACCCTGCATGGCGTACCGGTGCTCGAAACGAACGATGCCGCCGCCCTCCGCACACTGCCTGCCGGCACCTACATCGTGAACGGCAAAAAGATGATTATCACCCGATAATACATACAATATATATTACTGCGAAAGGCAATAGAATGAAAAGAGAATTTCCTGAATAAATAATCTTTGACGTGCCGTCCTGCCATGTGAATGGCGGGGCGGCTTTTTATATATCCGGAGAAAAAGTCGTTTGCATCGGGTGCGAAAAATATTTTGTAATTATTTCGGAAGAAAATTTGGAAGGTATGTTGAAAATCGCTTACTTTGCACTCTGTTTTGCAAACACCCTTGAATAAAATAATAAAATAGATAGCGAGATGTCTAAAATTTGTCAGATTACGGGAAAGAAAGCCATGGTTGGCAATAACGTATCCCACTCGAAAAGACGTACGAAGAGAAGATTCAACGTCAATTTATTTACCAAAAAGTTCTATTGGGTAGAACAGGATTGCTGGATCAGCTTGCGCATTTCGGCAGCAGGTCTGCGCACCATCAACAAAATGGGTCTGGACGCCGCTCTGAAACAGGCAGCCAGCAAAGGTTATCTAAACGCTTAATGTAAGAGGATATGGCAAAGAAAGCAAAAGGCAACAGAGTTCAAGTGATTCTCGAATGCACCGAGCAGAAAGAGAGTGGTATGCCGGGTATGTCGCGTTACATCACGACCAAAAACAGAAAAAATACCACCGAACGTTTGGAGTTGAAAAAATACAACCCCATACTGAGAAGAGTAACCATTCACAAAGAAATCAAATAATAAGCAGCCATGGCAAAGAAAACCGTCGCATCGCTCCAAAAAGGTGAAGGTCGCACCTACTCCAAAGTCATCAAAATGGTGAAATCGCCCAAGACCGGAGCTTATGTATTCCAATCGGAAATGGTTCCCAACGAAAAAGTGAACGAATTTCTCGCAAAATAAGTAGAGTCCTTTCAATCTATATCAAAGGTCGCATACACGGTATGCGACCTTTTTTCGTATCGAAAAAAACGGGAAGAAAGGGAAAAGGTTGTTAATCGGGAAACACGGCTCGAACCAACGGGGCGGCAAGGCGTTGTAAGGGTGTAAACAAAAAAATACTCATCGGTCTAAAAAAAAGGATTATGGAATTTGTATGGTACATCATCATCGGCATTCTTGCCGGATTTTTGGCGGGCAAACTGATGCGGGGCGGCGGTTTCGGACTACTCGTGAATCTGCTGCTCGGAATTGCAGGCGGCGTGTTGGGCGGCTGGCTGTTCGGACTGTTCGGTTTTACGTCGGCAGGGTTGGCGGGCAATTTGCTGACATCGCTCATCGGAGCGGTACTGCTGTTGTGGATTGTTTCGCTGTTCAGACGCAGACCGGTAAATCAATAGGGTTCAATTCTAAAAAATACGATTATGAAAAGTATGAATTTCTGTTTGGGCATAGGGCTGGGTGTCGTACTGGGTATGGCGGTGTGCTGCTGCAAAGTGTTGGCGAAATCGAAAGAGGCTGCCGAATGGAAAAGGCGGCTGCTCGACGCCGGTACGAAAGTTGCCGACAAAGCCGCCGAAAAGGTGGAGGAGATGAAGGACAAGGCTCACTCCCTCGCCGACGAAATGAAGAAATAAAAGCTGTCGGATTTTCTGAATAGCTATGTTTAACTTTTTAATTTTTAAGTCATGAACAAAATGGACGAAAAAAAATCGGGCAAATGCTGCAACGATGAAGCGCAAAAGGGTGGCAAATCATCTTCGTGCGAGAAGCCGGGCAAGAAATAATCTGCTCCGACAGGCACACTATTTGTCCTTGCTTGTTTCGGTCGGAAAATTTTTCCGACCGAAATTTTTATATCGACAATACGAGCGTGAGGTAGACAGCGGCTGCGGGCGCGGCGAGAAATACGCTGTCGAAGCGGTCGAGCATGCCGCCGTGTCCGGGCAGTATCGAACCGGAATCCTTGACTTGCAGGGTGCGTTTCAGAAGCGATTCGCACAGGTCGCCGAAGGTGGAAAAGAGCGACACCACGACGGCGAATCCCAACCATCGCCACAGGTCGAGCATCAACGGGCAATAGCGCGACCATACCCACCCCAAGAGCAGGCAGAAAATGAATCCGCCGAAAAATCCTTCCCACGACTTTTTGGGAGATATGCGCTCGAACAAGCGATGCCGACCGAGCGTGCAGCCCACGGCATAGGCGCCGGTGTCGTTAATCCAGATAAAAGAGAAAAATGCGAGCATCAGTCGGGCATTGTAGGCGCTCCCCGCTCCCACCGGCGGATAGGCGACAAGGGCAAGCAAGCCCAGCGGCAGGGCGATGTAGAACTGTCCGAGCAGCGAGGTACCCCACGAAACAATGGGATTTTCTTCTTTGAGGTAAAGGCGTATGATGAACGTATAGAACAGATACAGCATATAGGGAATAAGCATGAGCATCACTGCCGATACCGGCAGCACGCCCGGATAGGCGAAGATGATGAACAGCACGCCGACTAAATAGGTGCCGCCCAGTATGTCGGCATAGAGCGTGCGTCGAAAGGCATTCGGGCAGACAAGGCGGTAAAACTCGGAGAGGCTGAGTATGGTGATGATGAGTACAAGTCCGCGAAAAGATTCCGCACTGTACCACGTGGCGGCGATGATGACGGCAACGAACAAGATTCCGGTAATGGAACGGGTAAGAAGATTTTTCATGGTTCTATGCGATAACGCCGCCGACGGACGACCGTCGGCGGCAATGTATTATTCTTTTTCTTTGGTTTCGGCGGGAGTTTTGGCAGCCGGCGTTTCGGCGGCTGCGGGACTTTCCGCATCGACCTTTGCCGGTTCGGCATCGCCGGCGGGAGCGGCAGATACTTCGGCTTTCTGTTCTTCCAACGCCTTGTTGTCGCGGAGTATTTCTTCGCTTCGCGATGCCCATTGGCGTTTGCCGAATATGCGCTCCACGTCTTCGGTAAAGATGACTTCGCGCTCGATAAGCACCTGCGTCAATTGCGCGTGTCCTTCGGCGTGCTCGGAGAGCAATTTTTTAGCCCGCTCGTACTGCTCGCTGATGATGCGGCTTACTTCCTTGTCGATAGTGCGGGCGGTCTCCTCGCTGTACGGCTTGGTGAAACCGTAGTCCTGCCCCGTCGAGTCGTAATAGGAAATATTGGGCAGCTCGCTGCTCATGCCGAAGTACGCCACGATGGCGTAAGCCTGTTTGGTAACCCGTTCGAGGTCGTTTGCCGCGCCGGTGGATATATGTCCGATGAACAGCTCTTCGGCAGCGCGCCCGCCGAGCGTGGCGCACATTTCGTCGAGCATCGCCTCCTTCGGCGTAATCTGCCGTTCCTCAGGCAAATACCATGCGGCGCCGAGCGCTTTTCCGCGCGGGACGATAGTAACTTTCACCAACGGATTGGCATATTGCAGGAACCAGCTCAATGCGGCATGACCCGCTTCGTGTATGGCAATGGAGCGTTTTTCTTCGTTCGTGGTAATCTTCGTGCGTTTTTCGAGACCGCCGATAATGCGATCGACAGCGTCCATGAAGTCCTGCTTCTGCACCCACTGCTTGCGCTTGCGCGCAGCGATGAGGGCAGCTTCGTTACAGACGTTGGCGATGTCGGCACCCGAAAATCCGGGAGTCTGGCGCGCCAGCAAATCAATGTCCACCGAATCGTCTATCTTCACACCGCGCAGATGAACCTTGAAAATTTCCTTGCGGTCGTTGAGGTCGGGCAATTCCACATAAATCTGACGGTCGAAACGACCTGCCCGCAAGAGGGCTTTGTCGAGAATATCCACACGGTTGGTCGCCGCCAGCACGATGATACCGCTGTTCGTACCGAAACCGTCCATCTCGGTAAGCAGCTGATTCAACGTGTTTTCGCGTTCATCGTTCGCCCCCATATTCGGATTGCGACCGCGTGCCCGACCTACGGCATCTATTTCGTCGATGAAGATGATGCAAGGCGATTTTTCCTTTGCCTGCCGAAAGAGGTCGCGCACCCGCGAGGCGCCGACACCGACGAACATTTCGACGAAATCGGAACCGGAAAGCGAAAAGAACGGCACATTCGCCTCACCGGCAACGGCTTTGGCGAGCAGGGTTTTGCCCGTACCCGGAGGACCTACGAGCAGGGCGCCTTTGGGTATTTTTCCGCCCAGCTCGTTATAGCGTTTCGGATTTTTCAGAAATTCGACGATTTCCTCCACCTCCTCTTTGGCTTCGGAAAGTCCCGCCACGTCTTTGAAAGAGACTTTTATGGAGCCTTCCTTGTCGAAAAGCTGCGCCTTGGATTTGCCCACATTGAAGACGCCGCCCCCGCCTCCTCCGCCACCGGACATGCGCCGCATCAGGAAGAACCAAAAGACGAACAGGAGTATAATAGGTCCGAACGACCAAAGCATATCGCTGAAATCGCTGCTCTTTTCGTAATTAATCTGCGTAGAAAAACCGAACTTCTCTTTCCACGTGTTCACCTCCTCGTTGAAGGTGGCGGCATCGGGAATGTTCACAAAAAGTTTGGGCGAACGTCCTATCTTCTTGGCATCGTCGGTTTTGAAAACTTTTCGGGCGGTCGAGTCGGAAAGCACGACTTCCAAATAATCTTTATTGGTATAGACGGTGATGCGCTCCACCGTACCTCCCTCCTGCACCATTTGTTCAAACTCCGTCCAACTCACTTTTTTCGACGAGGAGCCGTCGTTCATATAATAGACACCGATAAGCGAAAGGGCTATCAGGGCGTACATCCAATACAGGTTGATACGGAATATTTTTTTATTGCCTTTCTGCGGATTGTTATTTCCCATAAAACGAAAACAAATTCATGTTTGACTTTTTCGATATCGTGCAAAAATCATTCCACATCGGAAAGTTCTGTCAATTTGGCATCGCTCCACAACTGTTCGAGCTTGTAGTAATTGCGTTGCTCGGGCTGGAATATATGCACGTAAATATGCCCGTAATCAATAACTATCCACTGGGCATTTTGATAGCCGTCGTAATTGAAAGGCTTCACGCCGATTTTTTCGAGCACGGTCTCGCGCACCGAGTCGGCAACGGCTGCTACCTGCATGGGCGAACCGCCCTGACAGATAATGAAATATTGCGCCGACGACGATTCGATTTTAGTCAAATCGACCGTAACGATTTTTTTGCCTTTCTTCTCCTGTAT
>CANQQA010000031.1 GCA_947625885.1 uncultured Bacteroidales bacterium | reverse complement strand
TTTACGCAAAGCTGCGTGTTCCGCAGAGTGGCAGAGACGACACCGTCGGTATCCGACGTGAATCTTTGGGCGAACAGCGCGACGGTAACGATTCCGAGCACGGTGACTTCTGTTTCCTACCGCGAGCAGGGCACCGAGGAATGGATTCCTGCCGAAGCATCGGAAGATGGAACGTGGAAGATAGCTCCTGTGTGGGAAAAACCGGCGACAAGTCCGGCAAAGAACGGCAACGAAGTCTATCAACCGAAAGCCGGTACCGGCGTGTTTGCAGGCAAGACATATGACTTGCGGGTTGGCGAAAAGGAGTACCCGGCAGAGCTGGTTTGTAAGGCAGGCGATGCAATACCCAACGGGGATATGACCGACTGGGCAATGGTTCAAGCTTATTTGTTCGGTTCTCCGTTTGGTGAGATATATAACCCGAATAAAGAGGACGCGGAGCCTTTCTGGGGCTGCGGGAACAATGGTTCGACGAAAGAATTGTGTACCCCGGACACCTTATCGGAAGAAAACGTGGCGGCTCATCTGAAAACCGTATACACCACCACCATGGGTATGGCAGTCTTTGCTGCCGGGAACTTGTTTACGGGGGACTTCGACTTGGACGGTATGTCCGGTGGCGTGAAATTCGGTAGATCGTATGCGTGGACGGCGCGCCCGAAAGCCCTGCGTGTGGATTACAAGGGTAAAGTCGGTATGATTGATTGCGTCGGTTCCTCAGATAATCAGGCATTGAACGGCAATCAGGACACGATGCGTATATACGTTGCTGTGGTGGATTGGAATGCACAACACACCGTTGCAACGGGACTCGGTAGTGCACCGACAGGAGTGTGGGACCCCTGCGCCGTAACGTCGGTCGAGGAGGGTGCCATACTGGGCTTTGCTTCGCTGGCAATCACGGAAAATCAGGAGGATTTCACCACAGTGGAGATACCTTTCTATTGGTATGATACCGCAGCGAAACCTGCCGACGGAAATTTCTCGCTCGTGATATCCTGCGCGACGAACAATCGCGGAGACTACATGACAGGGTGCAGCACGAACGAAATGTGGATCGACAAGTTCGAGTGGGTATATTGATGCTTTTGCATACCGGACAGCCGCCGACTCCGACGGTCGTCCTTTGAAACACACGGGGCAGCGATTTTGCTGCCCCGTGCTTTTTTCTACCTGCGCATGGTCGCTTCCCGACGTTATTTCTTTGGATTTTTTTATTTTCCGCCAATTTATTTCTTTGGATTTTTGCGATTTTCGGCAATTTATTTCTTTGGATTTTTTCATTTTCTGCCGATTTATTTGTTTGGATAATTTCGTTTTCCTATTTTTGCAGGCAGATATAAAACGGCTTGTATGTATTGTAAAAGATTTATCGACAAATATCTATGGGAATGGGCATCGAGAGATACCCACAAACCCCTGTTGCTTAGAGGAGCAAGGCAGGTAGGAAAATCGACGGCTGTTCAAGAACTATCCAAGAAATTTGAAACGTTTGTTGAGATAAACTTTGAAAAGCAGCCTAAATACAAAGCGCTGTTCAAAGATGATTTAGATGTAAAGCGTATCGTTCCGCAAATAGCCGCCATGTATGGGACCTCGATTAAGCCGGGCAAGACGCTTTTGTTCTTTGATGAAATACAGGAGTGCCCCCAAGCTATAATGGCTTTGCGCTTTTTCAAAGAGGAGATGCCCGACCTGCATATAATTGCCGCCGGTTCTCTCCTTGAATTCGCACTGAAAGAGCTCCCCACATTTGGTGTCGGAAGAATACATTCCATGTTCATGTATCCGATGACCTTTGATGAATTTCTCGAAGCGAATGGACAGCAGCTGCTGCTCGAAGCCCGCAACCAATCCTCGATAGATAATCCGCTGCCTGCACCGCTGCATGACAAACTGGTGGAACTGTTTCGCACCTATATGCTGGTGGGCGGAATGCCGGAAGCCGTCAAGACGTGGGTCGAGTATCACGATTATGTAAGATGTCAGGAAGTGCAAGATGATATTGTCGTTACATACGAAGATGATTTCCCCAAATACAAGAAAAATGCAGATCCGGTTTTACTGCGTCAAACCCTGCGCAGTGCTGCGGTTCAAGCCACAAAGAAGTTCGTATATTCAAAGGTCGGCTCGGATTATAAGACCGCAGAAGTCAAAAAAGCCGTAGAATTGTTGATTCTTGCCGGAATCCTGCACCCCGTAACCCATACCGATGCCAACGGATTGCCGTTAGGCAGCGAAGAAGATAAGTCGTATCAGAAGATGCTGTTGCTCGATACGGGTCTGTTATTGCGCGTATTAAATATGTCGTTAGGCGATGTATCGGAATTGACGGAACAAATTTTAACTGCAAGCGCAGCTGATTTGGCAAATAAAGGTCCGATGGCAGAATTACTCGTAGGGCTTGAAATGCTGCATCATATGAGTCCGAATATTCGGCACGATTTGTTCTATTGGGTAAGGCACGAGAAAAATTCCCAAGCGGAAATAGATTACATATCGAATTATTTACAAACAGTCGTGCCTATCGAAGTGAAAGCGGACAAGCAGGGCGGAATGAAAAGCCTTTGGTTATTTATGCGGGAGAAGAAACTGCATTTTGCCATTCGATGCTCGATGGAGAATTTCGGCAAGTTCGATTATGTAGATAAAGAGGATTGTTCCGAAGTCCGACATATTCGCATTTGTCCGCTGTATGCTATTGCCCAAATGGAGCAGATGACGCAAGGTATCGGGAAATAATATCTTTTGTTGATACAACACCGCGTTTGAAGGCGGTTAATTCTCGCACTCGCCGCAGGTGTCGCAATGGCTGTCGGGGCAGTGTTCGTCGGGCAGCTCCAATTCAAATGTGGCGTGGCGGATATTTTCGGCTTGCAGCCGGTGGCGCAGGTCGTGTTTTATCTTCTCCGATTCGTCGAAATTTTTTACCACGAGGTGTACGGTCAGTGCGTTTTGCGTGGTGCTGATAGCCCATATATGGAGGTGATGCACACATACCACACGCGGGTCGTCGAGCAGAATCTTTTGTATTTCGCGGGCGTCGATGCCGGCAGGAACGCCGTCGAGCGAGAGGCGCACGCTGTCGCGCAGCAGCTCCCACGTCGAGAAGAGTATGATGACGGCGATGCCTAATCCGATTATCGGGTCGATGACATACCAGCCGGTGCCGGCGATGACAAGTCCCGACACGACGACGCCCACGCTTACCAACGTATCGGCAGCCATGTGCAGGAAAGCCCCTCTGATGTTGAGGTCGTGTTTTCTTTCCGTAAAAAACAGACAGGCGGTAATGCCGTTGATAAGGATTCCTATGCCGGCGACCCAAGCGATGACACTGCCTTCCAGCGGGCGGGGCGACCGCAGTTTCTCGATACTCTCGGCGATGATAAGCCCCACTGCCGCCAACAGAATGAGGGCGTTGAGCAGCGATACGAGGACGGTGCTTTTTCGGAATCCGTAGGTGTATTCGTCCGACGGTTTTATTTTGGAGAGGCGGAATGCCAGCAGCGCCAGTACGAGACTTATCACGTCGCTCAGATTGTGTCCGGCATCGGAGAGCAGCCCCACCGAGTCGTACCAAAATCCCGCACCGGCTTCGGCGGCGACGAACGCCACGTTCAGCCCGATGCCCCAAAGGAAAGCCTTGTTCAGATGGGCAGTGTCGATGGCATGTGTGTGGTGGTGCCCGTGATGTTCGTGTTCATGTTCGTGCGGCATGGCAGTCTGTTTTTAAGGTATGGCAAAAATCAAAACGAGCGGAAGCCCATGATTTTTTTCACTTCTTTCAGGGTCTTGGCTGCGCTTTCGCGGGCTTTTTCCGCGCCCTGTGCCACCACTTTGCGCATATATTCGTCATTGTTTTGTATCTCCAATATGCGTTCGCGTATCGGGAGGGTAACTTTCAGAATATCGTCGGCAAGCTGTTTTTTCATATCGCCGTAGCGTATTTCGCACGTGTTGTATTTTTCCTCGAAATAGGCGGTGGTGTCCGGCTCCGAAACGATGCGCATGATGGTAAAGAGGTTTTCCACCGGCTCCGATTTCGGAGCGTTGGGCGTTTTCGGACCCTCGTCGGTAACGGCGCGCATCACTTTTTTGCGCAGCGTTTTTTCGTCGTCGAGCAGGTAGATGCAGTTCCCTTCCGACTTGCCCATTTTGCCGCTGCCGTCGAGACCCGGAATTTTTATCGACTCGGCGCCGAAGTTGTAGCTGGCGGGTTCGGGGAAAAATTCCGTGCCGTATATCGTGTTGAAGCGGCGGGCGAAGCGGCGCGTCATTTCGAGGTGCTGCTCCTGATCTTTGCCCACCGGCACTTTGGTGGCGCGGTGCAGCAGAATGTCGGCAGCCATGAGCGTGGGGTAGGTGAGCAGTCCGGCATTTACGTTTTCGGGCTGTTTGCGCACTTTCTCCTTGAACGATACGGTGCGTTCCAGTTCGCCGATGTACACGTGCATATTCAGCAGCAGGTAGAGTTCTGCCACTTCGGGCACGTCGCTTTGGACAAAGAGCGCGCAGGCTTCGGGGTCGAGACCGGCAGCCAGATATTCGGCAAGAATACTTTTTACATTCGTGTGGAGCATCTTGGGGTCGGGGTGCGTGGTCAGGGAGTGCAGGTCGGCGATGAAGAAATAACAATCGTGTTCGTGCTGCATTTTCACAAAATTGCGCAACGCTCCGTAGTAATTGCCCAAGTGCAGGTTTCCGGTGGAACGGATACCGCTTACGACGATTTCTCTCATAGAAAATACGAGGTTATGTTTTTATTCAAAATTCGATGGACAAAGGTATAAAATATTTCCGTTTTTCGTATGCCGTTCCGCTGCATAAGTTTTTCAATCGGCGACACGGGTCAACATTCTTTTTCCCGTTGGTTTCTGCGGAGGGAGATGGTTTTGGCGATGAAATGGGTCAGATGTACCGGTCGCAGCGATTTCCCTGCCACGATGAGTATCACGGCGGCGAGTATCAGCACGATGCCGCAAGCCAGCCGCAGGGTGAACGATTCGCCGAATACCATGATGCCTATGGCGACGGCGGTAACCGGCTCCAAGGCTCCGAGTACGGCGGTGGGCGTGGAGCCTATGGCGTGCACGGCGAGCGTCATCGTAACCAGCGATATGACGGTGGGGAAAAGTGCGAGTATCAGTGCGAAAAACCACATATACGGCGTCGTGAGCGGTTGCAGTCGATAGCTTTCGGAAAAAGCGGAGTGGACGACAGTTGAAAGTACGCAAAACAACAGTACGAAGAAAGAGAATTTTATCGACGACATGACGATACCCGAACGATTGACGATGACGATGTAGAGTGCGTAGGAGAGCGAGGAGAGCATGACGAGCAGCACGCCCGTTCCGTTGAGCGTAGCGCCGTCGCCGCCTTTGTAGAGCAGGGCGATGCCGCTCAGGGCAAGCGCTATGGAAAGAACGGCGGACAGGGTAATGCGTTCGTGGAAAAATATCGCCATGATGACGGCGACCATAATCGGGTAGACGAAAAGCAGCGTCGAGGCGATGCCGGCGTCCATGTATAGAAAACTCATATAGAGCGTTATCGACGACGTGGCGAAAAGGACGCCCAGACCGCCGATGATTCCCAGCTCCTTGTATGAAATGCCGAACGGAATTTTTTTGATTTTCATAAGGAGCGCCAGCATGGCAGCCGCCAGAATATACCGGTAAAAAATCACCGAATCGACGTTCAATCCGGCTTTGAACAGATATAGTGCGCCCAGCGGGTTGGTGCCGTAGCTCACGGCGGCGATGATGCCGTATAAAGAACCTTTTGCTTTGAGTGTCATTTTTAGAAAAAACTTATTCTTTCATAACGCTTGACGGGAAAAATCGTTAGGAAAAAGCAGCGAGTGTCAATACGAAATCGGGGTAAACGGCATAGGTTACGCAGCATTCCCGCTGCTGCGGGGTGCGGCATTCCCGGGCGGCGAATGTACCGCTGTTGTTCTCCGGCAGAAATCGGAACGGCTCGATGCAGAGGTGTCGGGCGAAATCGACTGCCGGTGCGTCCAGCAGTTTGAACAGCGACTCTTTTGCCGACCACAGCAATGTTGCTGTGCGGTCGGGGTCACCGCCTTGCAGGAGCGGCAGCTCCTTTTCGTTCAGGAAGCGGCGCACCACCCGCGACGCCCGGTCGCTCCACCGTTCTATGTCGAGTCCGACGGGGGTGTCGGCTACGGCTGCGGCTGCCCATCCTTTCGTGTGCGAAATGGAGATGCAGCGGCTGTCGCCGCGCAGTATGGGTTTGCCCGAAGGCAGGTATTCGATGGCGGCATCGACGCCCAAACGTTCCAGCAGCAGGCGTACCGCCAGTCGTTCGCACCGCCGGTGTTCCGACATGCCGGCGATAGCGGCTTCGTATTCCGCCCGACGGACGGGAGCGGCTTGCGACAGGAGCATTTCGCTCGTTTCGTCCGAGCGCCACAGAGCGACCTGCACATTTCCGAAAGTCGAAACAGCATGAAAAGACATCAGTGTCGTGTATGGAGGGTTTCTATAATGTGGCGCATATCGTCGGCGATATACCCGACGACCGGCGCCACCGAGTCGGCGCGTACCGGCGTGTCGAAATAGAGCGCCCCGCGAAACAGGTAGGTCGCACTGTCGGTCGCGACGAATTGCAGCGGCGTGGCGGCATCGCCCGCGAGCGTGTAGAGTACGGCGTATTTGCCTGCGGCTTCGTCGGCATAGCCTTGCGCCGTAATGGCGCTTGTCTTTGCTGCGTGCCGATACACGAGGTCGCGGCTTTCGCGGAACAGGCGTTCTTTGTTTTGGGGTGTGAGCGGCAGGTAGCTGCACCATATCGTCGCCCGATAGGCGGGATAGACGATATTTATCCACGAGGGATTTCCGTCCGGCTGTACGTCGCGCGACGAGGCGGGTATCTCGAAGGAGAGCGGGAATGCCGGCTCGGCGATACGGTAGCTCGTGTCGCTGCGCTCTATGCGGAAAAATCCTTCGGGGCGAGGAATCCCGCTTTTGCGGCGTCCACACCCCGACACGGCAAGCAGCAGGCACAAGAGCCAAACGGTATGACTACGCTTTCTTTTCATCGGTAGCTTCCGGCGCTTCTATCGTAACTTTCACCCGCTCGATGCGGTATTTGTCGATTTTCAGAATCTGGAACGCAAAGCGTCCGTAACGGAATTTTTCTTTCGATTTCGGAAATTCGTCTTTTATGGACAGGATAAGCCCCGCCAGCGTTTCCACTTCGTCGTCCATCTTAAATTCTTCCGGTGAAGCCTCCACTGCCTCGAAGAAGTCTTCCAGCGGGGTTTTTCCCTGAAAGATGAATTGCGAGTTATTCACTCTGATGTAGAGGGGTTCTTCTTCGTCGTATTCGTCGCTGATTTCGCCTACTATTTCTTCGAGCACGTCTTCGAGCGTTACGATGCCCGATGTGCCGCCGAATTCATCGACCACGACAGCCATGTGTATTTTTTGACGGCGAAATTCGCGCAACAGTTCGTCGATGGTTTTCGTTTCGGGAACGAAGTATGCCGGACGCACCAACTTCGTCCAGTCGAAATCGCTTTTCCGCGAGAGGTAGGGCAGCAGGTCTTTGACGTAGATGATGCCCTTGATGTTGTCAGGCGTGCCGTCGTACACGGGTATGCGGGAATAGCCGCTGTCGAGAAAGAGGCGGAACAGGGTGCGGAAGTCGGTGTGGATATCGACGTCGGTCAAATCGACCCGTGCCGTCATGACCTCTTGCGCCGTTTTGTCGCCGAGCCGCAGCACGCCGCGCATCAACTCCTTTTCTTCATCGGCTTCGCTCGGTTCGGTTTCCGATGCGGCGGTTTCGGTATCGTCGGTCTCTTCCTCGTCGTGATTGGCAACGGTCAATGAACGTGCCGCCGCTTGGGAAAAGCCGTAAAAAAGTTTTTTGCCCGCCATGACGGCTGCTGCTGTTCTGCGGGCGGTCTTCGCGGCGTTTTTGCAAGCGCAGGCTGCCGGCGCTATTTCACCGGCAAGGAGTATCAGCAGGGTGAGTACGAGAAACAGGCACAGCGTGGCGAGCCATTGCGGGCAGCAGTCGGGCAACAGGTGCAGCCCCACCACGACGCCCAGCACGGCGACGCACGTGTTTGCCATGTTGTCGATGAGGAGCAGTGTCGCTTTCAGGGTATCGGGCTGCGACAGGAGCGAAGCGATGCGGCTGTCTTTGGCGTCGCCGTTCTCCTCCATTTCCACCAGTTCGGCGGTCGAGAGCGAGAAAAAAGCTGTTTTTGCCGCTGTTGCGAATGCCGATACGGCGAGGCATACGAGCAGGAAAAACAGGGCAAGCAGGTCGCCCCACGTCAAGGCGAATTGTCCGAATGTTACGGCAAAGCCGGATAAAAAACTATCTGAGTCCAAATCGGGGAAAATTGGTTAGACATTAGAACGGCAGATCGTCCGAAGCGTCGTTTGCCGTGAAAGCGGGAGCGCTCGGAGCGGCAGCCGGTGCAGCGGCAGCGGGTTGTCCCGTAGCGGCGTTTATCGGCGCAGCGGCATCGCCTTGCTGTTCTCTTTTGCCGAGCATCTGCATATTGTCGGCGTAGATTTCTGTAATGTAACGGGTTACGCCGTCGGCTTCGTAGTTGCGGGTGCGTATGCGTCCTTCGATGTAGAGCTGCGACCCTTTGCGGACATATTTTTCCGCTGTTTCGGCAAGCCCCCGCCACAGTACGATATTGTGCCACTCCGTGCGTTCGGGCACCTGCACGCCGGCGCGTGTGGTGTAGCCGCGCTCGGTCGTCGCCAGCGGAAAATTAGCCACGCATACATTGTTGTCGATATACCTTACTTCGGGGTCTTTGCCCACGTTTCCTACCAAAATTACTTTATTGACAGACATAGTTGTTGATTTTTTGCACGACACAAAGATAATACAAAGTGCGTGTAAAGCAAAATTTTATGATTTACGATAAAAATTTTTTATCGCAAAGCGGAACAATTTGTTTACAGACAGGCTTTCATGGCGCGAATCACGGCGGAGGCGAATCCGGCGTGTTCGAGTTCGTTCAACCCCTTTATCGTTACGCCGCCCGGCGTGGTAACCTTGTCGATTTCGGCGGCAGGGTGCGTGTCGTTATCGAGTATCAGTCGGGCGGCACCCTCCACCGACTGCGCCACCATTTTCATGGCGTCTTTGGGGGCGATGCCCATTTCCACGCCCGCTTCGGTGGCGGCGTGGATATATTTCAACACGTAGGCGATGCCGCAGGAGGCGAGTATCATTGCCGCCGTCATTTTCGATTCGGGGATAAGCATTGCCAGTCCCAATTCGTCGAACAGCGAAAGCACCGTCTTTTCCTGCTCCGGCGAGGCGTTGTGCGAGGCGATGAGTGTCATGCTTGCCCGCTCGGAAACGGCGGTGTTCGGAATGACGCGGAAGAGCGTCCGTTCCGTTCCGGCATATTCGGCGAGCCGGTCGAATGTTACCCCCGCCGCCAGCGAGAGGAGTACCTGCTCTTTTCGCAAGGAGAGACCGCCGAGCACTTCGCCCACGAGCCACGGTTTTACCGCCAAGACGATGTAGTCGGCGGCTTCGGCGGCTTGCCGGTTGTCGGTCGTAACGGATAGGGCGGGACAGCACGCTTTCAGTGCGTCCAGTTTCGGTTGCGAGGGGTTCGACACCCAGATGTTTTCGGCGGCGACTTTCGTGCCCGATGCCAGTCCGCGCACGATGGCACCGCCCATGTTTCCGGCTCCTATGACGGCTATTTTCATACTATTTTCGATTTAAGACACGTTTGAATCGTTCCATGAATTCGGCGGCATCGTCGAGCGTCAGCACGAGAGGCGGCAGCAACCGTATCACCTGCGTGCCTGCCACGCCCGTGAACACTTTTTCGTCGAACAGCAGTGCGCGGCGTATGTCGGTAATCGGCTGTTCGAATTCGAGGCCTATCATCAGACCGCGACCGCGCACCTCCTTGATGCCCGGCAGCGCTTTCAACTGCTCCATGAGCCATGCGCCCACCCGTGCGGCGTTTTCGATGAGGCGCTCTTTCTCCATGATGTCGAGCACGGCGATGGCGGCGGTGCAAGCCAAATGGTTGCCGCCGAATGTCGTGCCCAGCATACCGTAAACGGGGGTGAACAGGGGGCTTATCAGGACGCCTCCTATCGGGAATCCGTTGCCCATGCCTTTTGCCACCGTGATGATGTCGGGGCGTATGCCGGCGTATTGGTGGGCGAAGAATTTGCCGCTGCGCCCGTAGCCCGACTGCACTTCGTCGAGTATCAGCACCGTGCCTGTTTCGGTGCAGACTTCGCGCAGCTGCCGCAGAAAGTCGTCGGTAGGAATCTGTATGCCGCCCACGCCCTGTATGCCTTCGATGATGACGGCGCACACGTCGCCTTTCGCAAGTTCGCGCCGCACGGCGTCGATGTCGCCGAGCGCGAGGCGCACGACCTCGAAAGTGCCGTTTATCGGGGCGATGATTTTCGCGTTGTCGGTAACGTTCACCGCCGCCGAAGTCCGTCCGTGAAAGGCGTGCGAAAACGATACAACCTTCTTCTTGCCGGTGTGGAACGAGGCTAATTTCAGGGCATTTTCGTTTGCCTCGGCACCGGAATTTATCAAGAAGAGGCTGTAATCGTCGTAACCCGACAGCCGTCCGAGCTTCTCTGCCAATTCGCTTTGGAGTTTGTTCACCACCGAGTTGGAGTAGAAAGAGAGCTCGCCTGCCTGCCGTCTGATTTGTTCCAGATAATAGGGGTGGGTGTGTCCCACCGAGATGACGGCGTGTCCGCCGTAGAGGTCGAGATATTCCGTACCCTTGTCGTCGTACACGCGGCAGCCTCTGCCTCGCACGATGTTTATGTCGAAAAGGGGATATACGTCAAATAGTTTCACGATGTTATGTTTTTGCATTCGCGCCTTAGAAAGCCGACGGTTTCAGTTTCAATCCGGCGACTTCGGTCAGCCCGAACAAGAGATTCATATTGTGTACCGCCTGTCCCGACGCCCCTTTCAGCAGGTTGTCGATAGCCGAAAGCACGAGCAGCTTGTCGTCGTGCTTTTCGAGGTGCAGCAGGCATTTGTTGGTATTGACGACCTGTTTCAGGTCGAGTTCGCCGTCGGTTACGAACGTGAACGAATGGTCGTCGTAATATTCGTCGTAGAGGCGGCGTATTTCGTCGAGGTCGATAGGACAGTCGGTGTATATCACCGCGAAAATTCCCCGTGTAAAATCGCCCCGCATCGGAATGAAATCGAGTTCGGCGGCGAAGCTGTTTTGCAGCTGCGTAAGGCTCTGCCGTATTTCGGGCAGGTGCTGGTGCGTAAAAGGCTTATATACAGAAATGTTGTTGTTGCGCCAGCTGAAATGCGACGTTGCCGACGGCTTCTGTCCCGCACCCGTGCTGCCGGTGATGGCGGTGATGTGTATCGGCTTGTTGAGCAGCAGGTTTTTAGCCAGCGGCAGCAAGCCGAGCTGTATGGCGGTGGCGAAGCAGCCCGGATTTGCCACGTGGCGGGCGCGTATGATGCGTTTGCGATTCAGTTCCGGCAGTCCGTAAACGAAGTCGTGTTCTTCGCTTTCGATGCGATAGTCCATCGAAAGGTCGATAATCCGCAGCTCTTCGGGCAGTGTGTGCGCCTCGATGAATTTGCGGGTGTCGCCGTGCGCCGTGCAGCAGAAAAGACAGTCTATTTCCGTCAGCGGCAGTTCGTCGGTGAATACCAGTTCGGTGTCGCCGAGCAGTCCGCTATGCACGTCGGCAACGCGGTTTCCGGCGTTGCTGGCGCTGTTTACGAATACGATTTCCACATCGGGGTGATTCACGAGCAGCCGCAGCAGTTCGCCTGCCGTGTAGCCTGCTCCTCCTATGATTCCGACTTTTATCATACGTCTATAAAGTTAGGGTGCTTATATCTCCTCGTCTTTGTGATTGGTGTAATATACCCGCAGCGGGGTGGAAGTTACTTTGATGAAGCCTTTGGCGTCTTCTGCCGTCCAGCCTTTCTGCATTTCACCGTATTCGCCGAATTTGGTTTTCACCAAGTCGTCGGCGGAATCGACGCCTACTGTCGAGAACGACAGCGGGCGCAGTTCGAGAATGGCGGTGCCATTGACGTGGCGCTGCGACTTTTGCAGCATGGCTTCGATATCGCGCATCACCGGTTCGAGGTATTGGCTCTCGTGCAGGAACATGCCGTACCAGTTTGCCACTTGGTCTTTCCAATACTGCTGCCACTTGCTGAGCGTGTATTTTTCGAGGAAGCGGTGCGCGCCGATGATGAGCATGGGTGCGGCAGCCTCGAATCCCACCCGACCTTTGATTCCGATGATGGTGTCGCCCACGTGCATGTCGCGACCGATGCCGTAGGCGGCGCCTATCGACTCCACTTTGAGTATGGCTTTGATGGGGTCGTCGAAATGTTCGCCGTTTACGGCGCAGAGTTCGCCCTCTTTGAATTGGAGGCGGAGTTGTTCGCTGCCGGTTTTAGTAACCTGTTTCAGGTATGCCGATTCGGGCAGACCCTCCCGCGAGTCGAGTATTTCGCCTCCGCAGATGGAGGTGCCCCACAGTCCCACGTTGTAGGAGTATTTCATTTTCGTCCAGTCGGCGGCGAAACCGTGCTTGTTCAGGTAGTCGATTTCATACTGGCGGGAGAGTGCCATGTCGCGGGTGAGCGTGATGATTTCGACGTTGGGGGCAAGTACGAGAAAAGTCATGTCGAAACGCACTTGGTCGTTTCCTGCTCCCGTAGAGCCGTGCGCTATGGCGTCGGCTCCTATTTCGTTGGCGTATCGGGCGATGGCGAGAGCCTGAAAGATGCGCTCCGAGCTTACCGAAATGGGATAGGTGCCGTTGCGCAGCACATTCCCGAAAATCATGTATTTCAGACTTTTTTCGTAATATTCGCGGGTAACGTCGAGCGTTACGTATTTCACGGCACCGAGTTTGTAGGCGTTTTCTTCGTTCTGTTTCAGTTGGGCTGCGCTGAACCCGCCCGTGTTGGCACAGGCGGCATACACTTCATACCCTTTCTCTTTTGCCAGATACATGACGGTGAAAGAGGTGTCCAATCCGCCGCTGAACGCTACGACGACTTTCTTTTTTTTCTCCATACTATATCGTTTTATTTGTTATCTTTTTCGTGGTCTTTCGGGTCGTAGAGCATGGCGGTGCAGATGCAGAATTTGCGGTTTTTCGCCACTAATATGTCGTGGTTGATGCACCCTTCGCAGCCGCGCCAGAAAGCGTCGTCGTCGGTCAGTTCGTTGAAGGTTACCGGCACGTAGCCCAGCTCGGTATTCATTTTCATGACTGCCGCGCCGCTGGTGAGGGAGAATATTTTTGCCCACGGCCAACGCAGGCGGGCGAGTTGGAACGACGCCTGTTTGATGCGTTTTGCCAGTCCCAGTCCCCGATAGTCGGGGTGTACGATAAGCCCCGACGTGGCGACATACTGTTTGTTGCCCCACGATTCGATGTAGGTAAATCCGGCAAACTG
>CANQQA010000030.1 GCA_947625885.1 uncultured Bacteroidales bacterium | reverse complement strand
TGTTTTTTCGACTCGTTCAGGTCGGTGCGCTTCGAGTTGATGACGCCCTTGCTATCGACCATCACCACATTTTCCCGTTTCACGCCCAGCATGATGTAGAGTTTCGTGCACGATATGGCAGATGCGCCGGCGCCGTTCACGACGAGGTGTATGTCTTCTATTTTCTTTTTCTGTATTTCGAGGGCGTTCAGCAGACCGGCACCAGAGATAATGGCGGTACCGTGCTGGTCGTCGTGCATGACGGGAATGTTCAGTTCCGCTTTCAGCCGGTTTTCTATCTCGAAGCATTCGGGAGCCTTGATGTCTTCGAGGTTGATGCCTCCGAAAGTCGGGGCGATGGCTTTCACCGCCTGTATGAATTTTTCGGGGTCTTTCTCATCGACCTCGATGTCGAAAACGTCGATGCCGGCAAAAATCTTGAAAAGCAGACCCTTTCCCTCCATGACCGGCTTGCCTGCCAGTGCGCCGATGTCGCCGAGACCCAACACTGCCGTGCCGTTGGAAATCACGGCGACGAGATTCCCTTTCGATGTATATTCATACGCCGTTTGTGCATCTTTTTCTATTTCGAGACAAGGCTCTGCCACCCCCGGAGAATAGGCGAGCGACAAATCCATTTGCGTGCTGTACGGCTTGGTGGGAACGACCTCTATCTTTCCCGGACGTCCTTGACTGTGATAAAGCAAGGCGGCTTCTCTTGTTACTTTTGCCATTATCGTTGCGTTTTTTTTGTATAAAAATTTATTTGTGCAAATGTAGGAATTATTGTTTGAAAAACGGAAATGTTTTTTACAAAACTATTTTAATTTTCTATACGAAAAGTAGGAAATTGACAAAGAAATATCGCTTTAACTGAAAAATTCGTCCAAATACGCTTGAATGATAACCGTTTCCGTTAAAGATAAAGATGCCGATAAATCCGCTGTTTTTGCGATTTTTATAATATTAAAATATGTACAGAAAAACTTTTTTATTGAAAAAACGATTTTTCGTATATAACATTCGACTTTATACCTTTTATTATCACGAGAAAAAGACCTTTTTTTGCATCGGAAAAGAACGGCAGTGCGTGAAAATGTTTTTTGCCTCTTTTTTTAATTGTAATATTAATTGGTTACAAAATGAAAATAAACATTCGTTTTATCGTATGTACGATAGGTATGTTGTGGGGCGGGTCGGCATTTGTTTCGGCACAGAGCGACTCGATAACGCTCTCCCTCGACCAAGCCCTCACCATCGCCCTCAGCGACAACCCCACCATCGTGGTCGCCGATATGGAAATCAAGCGGGTCGATTACTCGCGGAAAGAATCCATCGGCGGACTGTTCCCGACAATCGACTATTCGGGTACATACAGTCGTACCCTCAAAAAACAGGTCATGTATATGAATATAGAAATGCCCGGTATGGAAGACGGTTTGGAAGTGGGACTCGACAATTCGTGGAATACGGGGTTTTCGTTGACGCTCCCCATCATCGCGCCGACGCTTTGGAAAAGCCTGAAACTTTCGAGCAACCAGTTGGAGCAGACGCTCGAAAGCGCGCGCGCCTCGCGCCTTTCCATGGTTTCGCAGGTGAAAAAAGCCTATTATGCCATACTTATGGCGGACGATTCGTATGCCGTGATACGCCAGAGCCACGACAATGCCGAAATCAATGCCGAAACCTACCGCCAGAAATACAAACAGGGCACCGCGTCGGAATACGACGTACTGCGCGCCGAAGTTGCCGTACACAATTACGAGCCGGCTTTGTTGCAGGCTGAGAATGCGCTGCGGCTGGCGAAACTCAATTTGAAAGTGCTGCTGGGCTTGGACGCCGAACTGAAAATCGGGTTGACGACGGAACTCGCCGACTACGAAAACGATATGTATGTCGAGACAATGCAGGTCGATACCTCTTTGTCCGACAATACGAGCTTGCGGCAGTTGGATTTGCAGACCGCTTACCTGAAACAGGCGTTGAAAACACAAAACACCTCATGGGCGCCTACGTTGGCATTCGTGGGATCTTACACGTGGTCGTCGATGAGCAACGGACCCATGTTCGACAAATTCCGCTGGACTCCCTATTCCTATGTGGGATTGTCGCTCTCCATACCCATTTTCACGGGCGGTACGCGTTTTTATAAAGGAAAACAGGCGCGGGTGGCTTACAACGAAATGCAGTTCCAGCGCACCAACCTCGAACGCAACCTCCGTATGCAGCTCACCGCTTCGATGGACAACATCAATGCCGCCGTGAAACAGGTGGCGTCGAGCAAAGAGAGCATGCGGCAGGCGGAAAAAGCCTATCAGATTATGCAGAAGCGTTTTGAAGTGGGCACCGCCACCGTCATCGAACTCGACGACGCCAACGTTGCTTTGGCTTCGTCGCGCCTCTCGTACTATCAGGCGATACACGACTATCTCACCGCACAGACCGACCTCGAACAGGTGCTGGGCAATGTCGATTTGAGTCGTTACGAGCAAACCGAAAAAGAATAAACCGTTCAGAAAAATAATAACTCGAAATATGAAAAATTACAGAAAAAGTATCGGGCTTGCGGCACTGCTTCTCGTAGCCGCCTCGTGCACCGAGAAACAAGCCGGAACGACAACCGTAGAAGAAAAACCGCAAGTGCGGCTCGAAACCGTGATGGTGCAGCCGGTACCCCAGACGCAGGAATTTACGGCGACGGTCGAAGCCGACATCGTGAACAACATTCTGCCTTCGATGCCGCTGCGTATCGAAAAAATATACGTCGAAGTGGGCGATGAAGTGAAAGCCGGTCAGCTGCTTGTGCAGATGGACAGCGCCAACCTCAAACAGTCGAAAACCCAGCTCGACAATATCCGCCTCGAATACGACCGGCAGGTCGCCCTTTACGAAGTGGGAGGAACCTCGAAACAGGCGCTCGATGCTCAGAAAACCCAGCTCGATGTCGCCATGACCTCTTTCGACAATCTCAAAGAAAACACCCAATTGCTCAGTCCTATCGACGGTATCGTTACCGCCCGCAACTACGACAACGGCGATATGTACGGCGGCGACCCCGTACTCACCGTGCAAAAAATAAAACCCGTGAAACTCATGATCAATGTTTCGGAAGGTTTTTATACGCAGGTAAAGCCCGGCATGGAGGTGAAAATCCGTCTCGACGTATATAAGGACGAAGAGTTTACCGGAAAAGTAAGTCTGGTATATCCCACCATCGACGCCGGTACGCGCACCTTCCCCGTAGAGATAGAACTCGCCAACAAAGATATGCGGGTGCGTCCGGGAATGTTCGCCCGCGTAACGGTGAACTTCGGCACCGAACAGCGCGTGGTGCTCCCCGATTTGGCTGTCGTGAAGCAGACCGGTTCGGGCGACCGTTATGTGTATGTATATAACGACGGAAAAGTCGATTTCGTAAAAGTGGAATTGGGTCGTCGCACCGGCACGAAATACGAAGTGATTTCGGGCGTGCCCGACGGCGCACGCGTCGTCGTGGCAGGACAGTCGCGCCTCACCAACGGCTCCGAAGTAACCGTAGTCGATTAACCCTCGAAAAAACTCGTTTTATCCTTAAAAAGAAAAAGCCATGAGTCTGTATGCAACTGCCGTCAAGAAGCCGATTACCACAGCCCTCTGTTTCGTGGCTGTCGTCATCATCGGTTTGTTTTCTCTGACGCGCCTTTCCATCGACCTGCTCCCCGACATAGAGACCAATACCATTATGGTGCTCACCGCCTACCCGGGCGCAAGTGCCGCCGATATAGAAACCAACGTTACCAAGATTATGGAGAACACGCTCAACACCGTGAGCGACCTCAAAGACATTACCTCCAAATCGAAAGAGAATCTTTCTATCGTAACGCTCGAATTTGAATATGGCACCGACATTGATGTGGCGACCAACGACGTGCGCGACAAGATAGACATGATACGCTCCGTCTTGCCCGACAACTCCGACACCCCCGTTCTTTTCAAATTCGGTACCGACGATATTCCTATCCTTATTCTTTCGGTAACGGCAGAGGAGAGTATGCCCGGTCTCTACAAGATTCTCGACGACAAAGTGGCGAACCCGCTCAAACGTATTTCGGGCGTGGGCGCCGTGTCGATTTCGGGTGCTCCCGAACGCGAAATTCAAGTCTATTGCGATCCGCAAAAACTGGAAGCCTACAACCTGACCGTCGAAGCCATATCCGCTATTATCGCACAGGAAAACCTCAATACGCCGGGCGGCAGCTTCGACATCGGCTCCAACACCTATAACCTGCGTGTCGAGGGTGAATTTACCGACCCGAAGCAACTCAACGATATCGTCGTGGGCGTGTATAACGGCCGCACCATTTACCTGCGCGACGTCGCCCGCATCACCGATACCGTGAAAGAGCGCGAACAGGAAGCCTACAACGACGGTCGGCGCGGCGGCATGATTATCATTCAGAAGCAGTCGGGCGCCAACTCGGTGAACATCTCCAACGAGGTGATGAAAAGGCTGCCCGCCATACAGGCGTCTCTGCCCTCCGACGTCAAACTCGGCATCATCGTCAATACCTCCACCAACATCGAAAATACAATCGACAGCCTTGTGGAGACGGTGCTCATCACTTTTATCATCGTCATGCTCGTCGTTTTGGTGTTCTTGGGACGGTGGCGTGCGACGATTATCATCATCATTACCATTCCTATTTCGCTGATAGCTTCGTTCTGCTATCTGCTTATCTCCGGAAATACGCTTAACATCATATCACTCAGTTCGCTGAGTATCGCTATCGGTATGGTGGTGGACGATGCTATCGTGGTGCTCGAAAACGTAACCAACCACATCGAGCGGGGCAGCGCCCCCAAGCAGGCTGCCGTGCACGGTACGAACGAAGTTGCTATTTCGGTCATCGCCTCCACGCTCACCATGTTGGCGGTGTTCCTGCCCTTGACGCTCATCACCGGTATGGCGGGTATTCTGTTCAGGCAGTTGGGCTGGATTGTAAGTATCATCATGATTATATCCACCATTGCCGCCCTTTCGCTTACCCCCATGCTCTGCTCGCAGCTGCTGCGGCTCAACCCCAAACACGGGCGTCTGCACAAAATCTTTTTCACCCCTATCGAAAAAGCCCTCGATGCCCTCGACCGCGGATATGCCCGCTTGCTCACGTGGGCAGTGCATCATCGTGCCGTGGTCGTTATTTCGGCGATACTCATCTTCGGCGGCAGCGTGATGCTGACGAAAGTCATTCCGACGGAATTTTTCCCCACGCAGGATAATGCCCGCATCGGCGTCAATATCGAGCTGCCCATCGGTACGCGCACCGAAATTTCCCGCGATGTGGCTTTGCGCGTAGTCAAAGAGTTTCAGGAAAAATATCCCGAAATAAAAACGCTGAACTTCACGGTGGGACAAGCCGATACCGATAACACCTTCGGCTCCATACAGACCAACGGCACCCACTACATTTCCATGAACATCGACCTGTTGAGCGTCGGCGACCGTGAGCGCGGGTTGCTCGAAATTTGCGAGTCGATGCGCCAAGACCTCAAAAAATACGTCGAGATAAAGACGTTCAAGGTATTGGCGGGCGGCGGTACGGGCGGCATGGCTTCGCAAGCCTCCGTCGATGTCGAGATTTACGGTTACGATTTCGCGACCACCGACCGTGTGGCAAAAGAGATACAGTTGGCTATGGAACAGATGAAAAGCTGCTCGGGCGCAAACATCAGCCGCGAAGATTACATACCGGAATATCAAGTCGATTTCGACCGCGAGAAATTGGCGCTGCACGGACTGAATGTCGCTACCGCCTCTTCGTATCTGCGCAACCGCATCAACGGTACCACCTCCTCGTATTACCGCGAAGACGGCGATGAATACGACATTACGGTACGCTACGCTCCTGAATTCCGCCAGTCGGTTGAAGATTTGGAGAATGTTCTCGTCTATAACAACGAAGGCAAAGGCATACGCATACGCGAATTGGGTACGGTGGTCGAACGGCTTACCCCGCCTACTATCGAACGTAAAAACCGCGAGCGCGTCGTTACCGTTACGGGATACGTCGCTCCGGGTGCCGCGTTGGGAACGTTGGCGGAGGAGATCAACGCCAAACTCAAAGACATCGAAATACCCTCCGAGGTAAGCGTTACCCTCTCCGGTCTGCTCGAAGACCAGCAGGATATATTCTTCGACCTTTATATCCTTGCCGCCATGATTATACTCTTGGTATTCATCGTGTTGGCAGCCCAGTTCGAGTCGCTTACCTACCCGTTCATCATCATGTTCTCGCTGCCGTTCGCCTTCACCGGCGTATTTCTCGGACTGGCGGTAACCGGCACGCCGCTGAGCGTCATGGCGCTTATCGGACTGATTATGCTGGCGGGCATCGTGGTGAAAAACGGTATCGTGCTCATCGACTACACCAACCTCAACCGCGAGCGCGGCTACTCCATTACCCACTCGGTCATACACGCCGGACGCTCCCGTCTGCGCCCCGTGCTTATGACCACCCTTACCACCGTGTTCGGTATGATACCTATGGCGATGGGTACGGGCGAAGGCTCCGAAATGTGGCGTCCTATGGGTATGACGGTGGCGTGGGGACTTTCCGTTTCGACTCTTATCACCCTGCTCATCGTACCGGTGGCTTATACGATATTCGCTAAAAACGGCGTCTTGATAAGCCGTCGCAAACGTGCTAAAAACCAATAAACCGATAAAACAATGAAAGCCATATTCATAGCCTTCGATCAGGCACACTACGAAGATGTTTACAGCATTCTGACCCATGACAACTGTCGTGGATTCACCTATTGGCAGGACGTGCAGGGGCGCGGCTCCAAATCGGGCGAGCCTCATTACGGCAGCCATGCGTGGCCGAGCATGAACTCCGCCATTCTCACGATGGTGGAGGACGACCGCGTGCCCCTCGTGTTGAAAGCCTTGCACACGCTCGACGAGTCCAAACCCGCACTCGGTTTGCGCGCGTTCGTGTGGAGCATCGAAAAAGCAATTTAATTCCATTCAGACACATTCCCTCCCGCAGGGGCTTCGACGTGATGTCGAGGTCCCTGTATTTTCTTGCTGCGCCGTTCTTTGGATTATGCCTGATACTCCGTATCTTTGCATGAAAATTTTTCCCGAAAATAGATGCCGTTATGAAAATCAATAAGACCAACGCCGCCCGTCTGCTCGACAAAGCCGCGATACCTTACGAGCTGATACCTTACGAAGTCGACCCCGACAATCTCGCCGCCACGCATGTTGCCGAACAGTTGGGCGAGGACATCGCGCAGGTATTCAAAACGTTGGTGCTACGGGGCGACCGTACCGGCATCTTCGTCTGCGTCGTGCCGGGCGACAAGGAAGTCGAGTTGAAAGCTGCCGCCAAAATTTCGGGAAACAAAAGCGCCGAGATGATACCGATGAAAGAACTCCTGCCTGCGACCGGATACATACGGGGCGGCTGCTCGCCCATCGGCATGAAAAAGCAGTACCCCACCTACATACACGTTTCGGCGATGCAATACGATTACATATTCGTGAGTGCCGGCGTGCGCGGCTTGCAGATAAAAATAGCCCCGCAGGCGCTGGTCGGATTCATATCCGCCACCCCTGCCGACATTGCCGTTTGATGGGTCGGGAAATTACGCTTTGTCTTTTTGATTTTTGGCGAAGAAGGCGCAGGCGGTGCGCAAGCCGCAGCCGGCGCATTTCGGATTGCGGGCGGTGCACACGTAGCGTCCGTGCAGAATGAGCCAGTGGTGCGCCACGGGCAGCAGGTGTCCGGGAATGTGTTTGACGAGCGTGCGCTCGGTTTCGAGCGGCGTTTTGGAGTTGCGGGTCAGCCCGATGCGATTCGACACACGGAACACGTGCGTATCCACCGCCATTGCTTCCTTGTTGTATGCCACCGATGCCACGACGTTCGCCGTCTTCCGACCGACGCCGGGCAGCTTTATCAATTCATCGACTTCGGAAGGCACCTCCCCTCCAAAATCGGAAATCAGCATACGCGCCATGCCCACCAAGTGGCGGGCTTTGTTGTTGGGATACGAAACGCTTTTGATGTATTCATACACCTCTTCGGGCGTGGCGGCGGCAAGGCTTTCGGGCGTGGGGTATTTCTCGAACAGCGCGGGCGTAATCATGTTCACCCGCTTGTCGGTGCACTGCGCCGAGAGTATCACGGCGATGATGAGCTGGAACGGCGACATATACCGCAGCTCCGTTTCGGCGACCGGCATATTCACCGAAAACCATTCGATGATGCGGCGGTAGCGTTCTTCCGTTTTCATTATATAAATAAGGTGTGCTTAGTGTGCCGCTTGAAATTCTTCGAGGAAACGCTGGTCGTTTTCCGAGAACAGCCGCAGGTCTTTTACCTGATATTTCAGGTTGGTGATGCGCTCTATGCCCATGCCCAACGCATATCCCGTATATATTTTGCTGTCGATGCCGCAGGCTTCGAGCACATTGGGATCGACCATGCCGCAGCCGAGAATTTCCACCCACCCCGTGTGCTTGCAGAACGAGCAGCCTTTTCCGCCGCAGAGGTTGCACGAAATGTCCATTTCGGCGCTCGGCTCGGTGAAAGGGAAGTAGGAGGGGCGCAGCCGTATTTTCGTATCGCTGCCGAACATCTCTTTGGCAAAGAACAGCAGCGCCTGTTTCAGGTCGGCGAATGTTACGTTTTTATCGACGTACAGACCTTCGATTTGGTGGAAGAAGCAGTGCGCCCGCGCCGAAATGGCTTCGTTGCGATATACGCGACCCGGGCAGATGATGCGGATAGGCGGCTGCGTGTGTTCCATTACGCGCGTCTGCACCGATGAGGTGTGCGTGCGCAGCAGCACGTCGGGCGACCGCTGAATGAAAAACGTGTCCTGCATATCGCGGGCGGGGTGGTCTTCGGCGAAGTTCAGCGAAGAAAACACGTGCCAGTCGTCCTCCACCTCCGGACCTTCGGCAATGGAGAAGCCCAGACGGGCAAAGATGTCGCATATCTCGTCGCGCACTATCGAAAGGGGGTGGCGCGTGCCCAGCGGCTGCGGGTAAGCCGTGCGGGTGAGGTCGATGCCGTTGTTTTCATCGGCGGCATCGCTCAACGCTTCGCGCAGCGCGTTTATTTTTTCGGTGGCGTTGTTTTTCAGTTCGTTCAGCAGTTGTCCCACTTCCCGTTTGCTTTCGGCAGCCACGTTTCTGAAATCGTTGAAAAGAGCCGATATTTCACCTTTTTTGCTCAGGTATTTGATACGCAGAGCCTCTATTTCTTCGGCTTTCGATGCCGTCAGGGACTCGATCTCTTTTTTGAGTTGATTTATTTTGTCGATCATGTCTTGATGAAAATTTCCGTTTTTCCGATGCAAATTTAGTAAATTGGAACGGATAACCCTTAAAACAAGAAGAAAAACGAAAAAAAATCGTATGTTTGCAGAAGAAACGGCGAATCGTCATGGACAATCATCTTTCAACGGTCGAGCGCGTAAGGCGCTATATCGGGCGGAATATTCCGCTTGCGGCGGGAGATAGTGTGCTGGTGGGGTTGAGCGGCGGCGCCGATTCGGTGGCACTGCTCTCCATACTCGTCGAGCTGGGCTATCGCTGCGAAGCCTGCCATTGTAATTTCGGACTGCGCGGCGAGGAGTCGCTGCGCGACCGCTGTTTCGCTGCCGATACGGCGGAGCGCTTAGGTGTGCCTTTCAGGGAAACGGCATTCGACACGCTTGCCTATGCCGCCGAAAACAAACTCTCCGTAGAGATGGCTTGCCGCGAGCTTCGCTATGCGTGGTTCGAGCAGCAGCGGCGCGAGGCGGGCGCGGCATATGTGGCGGTGGCGCACCACCGCGACGACTCGGTCGAAACTCTCTTGCTCAACCTTATTCGCGGTACGGGATTGACGGGACTTACCGGCATACAGCCCGTAAACGGAACGGTCATACGTCCGCTGCTTTCGCTCAGCCGTGCCGATATAGAAAGCTATCTTGCCGACCGACGGCTCGGATTCGTTGTCGACAGTACCAATCGCGAAACCCTCTATATCCGCAACAAAATACGGTTGCAGCTCCTGCCACTCCTGCGTGAAATCAATCCTTCGGTAAGCGATACGCTTGCTCGCATGAGCACGCAGTTGCGCGAAGTCGAAGAAATCTATCGGGAGGCTGTCGCCCGTTACCGCCGGCAGCTGCTTCGCCGCGAGAGCGACGGACTGCATATCGACCTCGCTGTGCTGCGGGGGCTTGCCGGTGCCCGTACGCTGCTTTTCGAGATGATACGCGATTATGGTTTTCTCTCCTCCCAACTCGACGACATCTGGGCGGCAATCGACGCCCCGTCGGGAAAATTTTTCGATACCCCCCTGTACCGCCTGCTCAAAGATCGGAATGATTTCATACTTTACCCTCGCCGTGAGGAGAGCAGGGAGTATTATATAGAAAAAGGAGTTGCCCGTGTCGAAGTGCCGGTGTGCCTCACGTTTGCCGAATACGATGCCGACGGTTACGAAATACCCCGTCGCAGCGACACTGCCTGTTTCGATGCCGATGCCCTGCCTTTCCCCTTGCGGGTACGGCAGTGGCGCGAGGGCGACCGCTTCAAACCTTTCGGCATGAACGGGCACCGGAAACTGAGCGACTATTTCACCGACCATAAATACACGCTCTCCCGCAAACAAAATACGTGGCTCCTCTGTTCGGGCGAAGAAATCGTGTGGATTATCGGCGAGCGGGCTTCCGACAATTATAAAATATCGTCCGACACCCGACGGGTTTTGGAAATAAAATGTGAAAAATAATTAACATAAAAAACTTCTTCACCCGAATTTCCGTTTTGTCAAAAAAATCCTTTACATTTGCAGCGGAATAAAAAAGGTATAAGTTTTCTCTTTATTCCGACTAATCTGAAACAATAATTTTTTTATCTTCTCTTCGTGGAGAAAGCGGCTTTCTGTGTGGCAACATGATGGATAGCTGCGTTGAAAATCGAATTTTATGTATAATATTTTGGAACTGAAAGACAAAAGTCTTGATGAATTACATGCGCTTGCGCGGGAAATGAATTTAAAAGATGCCGATCTTTCCGACAAAGACGAGTTGGTTTATGCCATTCTCGACCAACAGGCTATTGATATGGCGGGAAAACGGAACACTCAATCGGAAAATCAGTCGGCAAAAAAACGTCCGGGTCGTCCGAAAACGAAACAGCTTGAAAATGCGTCCGATGAGAAATCCGATGAAAATACCGCATCGGACGAAAAGCCGCATCGGGGACGTCGTCCGCGGATAAAAGAAAGTACAGCCGTGGCACCGGTGGCGTCGCAAGAGGTCGTTGTTTCCCCCGAAGCACATTCTGAAAATGAAAGTACGACGCATAAAGTGCGTTACACTCACCCCGATTTGACGGAGCAGATAGAAATCACCTATCCCGAAGAGTCTGTCGTTGTAGCGCCGGTATCCGAAAAAGCGGAGCCTGCCCGTACGGAAGAAAAACCTGCGCGGGGTCGACGTCCGAAACATAAAATGGAAATAGACTTTGACGCGGCTGCCGACGATGCAGCCGATGCCGACGATGTCGTTGATGAAGAACCGGTGTCCGATGCTGCTGCCGCTGCTGTTGAAGAGACTCCCAAAGAGGAAACTCCGGCAGCGAAAATACTGCCTGAACAGCCGGAAGTGCACCTTCGCAACTTTTTCCCACGCGGCGAGCGCCAGCGCTTCATGCCCCGTTTGCGGAACAACGGAAACGATACCGGAGCCATACAGCCTTATCGCCAGCCCGTTCCCGAAAAGAGTTTCGATTTCGACGGGATACTCGACGGCGTAGGCGTACTCGAAATGATGCCCGACGGTTACGGATTTCTCCGTTCTTCCGACTACAACTATCTGGCTTCGCCCGACGATATTTACGTATCGCCCTCGCAGGTCAAACTCTTCGGTCTCAAAACCGGCGATGTAGTCGAGGGTCCTATACGCCCGCCGAAAGAGGGTGAAAAATATTTCCCGCTGGTGAAAGTCGACCGCATAAACGGACGCTCGCCCGAATTTGTGCGCGACCGTGTGCCTTTCGACCACTTGACCCCGCTTTTCCCAGAAGAAAAATTCAAACTTACGCGCGGACGCTCCGACGACAACCTTTCGTGTCGCGTAGTCGATATGTTCGCTCCTATCGGAAAAGGGCAGCGCGGACTTATCGTGGCACAGCCGAAAACAGGTAAAACGATGCTCCTCAAAGATATAGCGAACGCTATTGCCGACAATCACCCCGAAGTCTACATGATGATACTGCTCATCGACGAACGTCCTGAGGAGGTTACCGATATGGCGCGGAGCGTAAGAGCCGAAGTCATTTCATCGACTTTCGACGAACCTGCCGAGCGCCACGTCAAGGTTGCCAGCATCGTTCTCGAAAAAGCCAAACGTATGGTCGAGTGCGGACACGACGTCGTGATACTGCTCGACTCCATCACCCGCCTTGCCCGTGCCTATAACACCGTATCGCCCGCGTCGGGGAAAGTGCTTTCCGGCGGTGTCGATGCCAATGCCCTGCACAAGCCCAAACGTTTCTTCGGCGCAGCCCGCAACATCGAGGGCGGCGGCAGTCTGACGATTATCGCCACGGCGCTCACCGAGACGGGCTCCAAAATGGACGATGTTATTTTCGAGGAGTTTAAGGGTACCGGCAACATGGAGTTGCAACTCGACCGCAAACTCTCCAACAAGCGTATATTCCCCGCCGTCGATATCATGGCGTCGAGTACTCGCCGCGACGATTTGCTGCTCGACCAAGAAACCCTCAATCGTATGTGGGTGCTTCGCAAATACCTTTCCGATATGAACTCCATAGAAGCGATGGACTTTATCAAAGGTCGTATGGAAAATACCATGTCCAACGAAGAATTACTTCTCTCGATGAACGACTGACAATCGCTTGCCTTATTATAATCAGCCCCGACGGTATTTGTAGCGTCGGGGCTTTTTTCGATATTGCGGCTTCTTGTCCGACTTTTTTTGAAAGTGATTTTGCCACGTCAAAAAAAAATTGTAATATAGCCGCTCGAAAATAAAAAATTTTGCAAGTGGAGCACAAACAATTTTTTTCGATTTTGCAAGAACGGTTGGGTAAAGACAAAAAAAGCGTCGATTCCCTTTATTCGGGATTGCTGCAAATCATCAAGGAACGCAGCGTTTCCATGGATTCTGTTTCGATACAAGGGTTTGGCATTTTCGAGCCGCGCAAGAAACTCGAACGTATTTCCGTCAATCCTGCGACGGGAAAACGTATGCTTATACCGCCCCGCATCATATTGACTTTCAAGCCGGGTGTCGTTTTAAGAAATCGCATAAAAGAAAATTCCGCACGATGAACGCCAAAATATCATTATCTGAATTGACCGACCTGTTGAGTCGGAAAAGCGATTGCACCAAGAAAGAAGCGGAACAGTTCCTGAAAGAATTTTTCTCGTTGCTCTCCGATACGTTGGTACAAGGCGAAAGTTTGAAAATTAACGGATTGGGACAATTCCGTCAGATATGGGTGGACGCTCGTACCAGTGTCAATGTCCATACGGGCGAGCCTATGGAGATACCCGGACACTACAAACTTTCGTTCACCCCCGACAAGTCGATGCGTGAGGCTGTCAATGCCCCGTTTTCCGCTTTTATACCCGAAGTGCTGCCCGACGATGTCGTTCTCGATATGCCGGAAGACTCCGATGCTTCCGACGACGAGCCGGAAGATGAAACGCCGTCGCAGCCGGCGTCGGAAAACAAACCTGTCGTTGATGTTCCTGCAGCGGAGAAACAACCGGCTGCTGTCGAGCCTCCTGTAACGAAACTTTCGGAAAAAGAGCTTGAAGCACTATCCGATTTCGTCATAGAAAAATTGAAGGCGCCCAAACCGCAGGAACAAATGCCCGAAGAAAAAACAAAATCCGCGATGGCAGATACCCCTGTCGTTACCGCTTCCGTTGATGTGCAGGAACCGACCGATACTCCCGTCGAAGAGTCGGACGCCCCGAAAGCGGAAATACCCGATGCGCCCACTGTGGTCGAAAATGATGACGATGACGAAAGCGACGATTACGGCGATGCCGAAACCCTCTGGGAGAGAATCTGCCGCCGTCCCGTACTCTCCACCTTGTGTGCCGTGTTGGTGATATTGCTGCTTCTGGCGGGCGGTGTTGCATGGCAGTTGCAGCGGCAGGGCATGTCGATGCACGACGTATGGACGTATTATTTCCCGTCGGAACAAACTTCCGGCGACGAATCGCAGCCGGCACTTTCGCTGTCAGAGAACAATTCCGGCGAGTCGCTTGTTTTTACACCGGAAACGACTTCACCTGCGGACGTCGATGTGTCGAAACTCCCGCCGGTGGCGACGGAACGCATGGGCAAAGGTTCGCGTCTCACCTTGCTGGCATTGAAATATTACGGGCACAAGGATTTTTGGGTATATATATACGAAGAAAACAAAACCCGTATATCGAATCCCAACCGCATACCCGTCGGTTTTGCCTTGGCGATACCCGATGCCCGCAAATACGGCATCGACGCAAGCAGCGAGGCTTCTTTGCAAAAAGCCAAAGACCTTGCCCGCCGTTTGAAAGAAAAATACGAATAATCTTCTAAAATCAAGTCGTCGTTCCATGAAGAAAGACGACTTAGTTTTTTTTAATAGAAATGTATTAATGATTTAACACTTTAATTGTTAAATTCAAAAATAATCATGTGTACATTTGCAAAAAGAAAGATAGAATTGTATAACCATAAGAAAACTCTGTAATTATGAGCCAGACAGTAGATATTCGGGAATTGAACGAGTTGATTGCGAGCAAAAGTTCTTTTGTCAATATGATTACGATGGGTATGGATCAAGTCATCGTCGGGCAGAAGCATCTGGTCGATTCGCTGATGATAGGTCTGCTTTCCAACGGACACATTTTGCTCGAAGGTGTGCCCGGATTGGCAAAAACGCTTGCCATTAAAACGTTGGCATCGCTCATCGACGCCAAGTACAACCGCATACAGTTTACGCCCGACCTGCTCCCCGCCGACGTCGTGGGTACGATGGTGTACAGTCAGGCAAAAGAGCAGTTTCAGGTAAAGAAAGGTCCCGT
>CANQQA010000029.1 GCA_947625885.1 uncultured Bacteroidales bacterium | reverse complement strand
CTGCTCCCCGCCGACGTCGTGGGTACGATGGTGTACAGTCAGGCAAAAGAGCAGTTTCAGGTAAAGAAAGGTCCCGTGTTCGCCAACTTCGTATTGGCAGATGAAATAAACCGTGCTCCCGCCAAAGTGCAGAGCGCCTTGCTCGAAGCCATGCAGGAGCGGCAGGTAACCATCGGCGAGAACACCTACAAACTCGACGACCCGTTCCTCGTCATGGCTACCCAGAACCCCATAGAGCAGGAAGGTACCTATCCGCTGCCCGAAGCGCAGGTCGATCGTTTCCTCCTCAAAGTCATCATCAACTATCCCAAGAAAGAGGAGGAAAAGCTCATCATTCGGCAGAATATTGCCGGTGCACGGGCAGAAATAAAACCGGTACTCAAAACCGAAGATATTGTCGAGGCGCGCAAAATCGTGCAGCAGGTCTATGTCGATGAAAAGATAGAACGCTATATCGTCGATATCGTCTTTGCCACCCGTTATCCCGACGAACACGGTCTCGGCGAGATGAAGAATATGATAGCTTTCGGCGCATCGCCGCGTGCCTCTATCAATCTGGCATTGGCAGCCCGCTCGTATGCGTTCCTCAAACAACGGGGATACGTCGTGCCCGAAGATGTACGCGCCGTATGCCACGATGTCATGCGGCACCGTATCGGTCTCAGCTACGAAGCCGAAGCCAATAACATCACCGCCGAAGAAATCGTCAGCGAGATACTTAACAAGGTAGAAGTGCCCTAATCGTATATTCTTGTGCCGTAACGAGTTTTGCGTATGGAAACGACCGAGTTGCTGAAAAAAGTACGCCGCATAGAAATAAAGACGCGCGGATTGTCGCGGAATATTTTTGCCGGACAATACCATTCGGCTTTCAAAGGACGGGGTATGGCATTCTCCGAAGTGCGGGAATACCAGTACGGCGACGATGTGCGCGACATCGACTGGAATGTTACCGCACGTTATCGGAATGCCTACATCAAAGTCTTTGAGGAGGAGCGTGAGCTTACCGTCATGCTGCTGGTCGATGTGTCGGCAAGCCGCAATTTCGGCGCCGTCGGCGAAATGAAAAAAGAGATGATTACCGAGATTGCCGCCACGCTGGCATTCTCCACCATACAGAACAACGATAAAATCGGAGTCATCTTTTTTTCCGACCGCATCGAAAAATTCATTCCACCGAAAAAAGGGCGCAAACATGTGCTTTACATCATTCGGGAACTTATCGAGTTTACGCCCGAACATACCGGCACGTCGTTATCGACAGTGTTGCGTTACATGACCAACGCCATAAAGAAACGCTGCACGGCGTTCCTTATATCCGACTTCATCGCTCCCGATGCTTTTTCCGACGCGCTCACCATTGCCAACCGCCAGCACGATATCGTGGCGGTGCAGGTGTATGACAAGCGCGAGACCGCTCTGCCCGATGCCGGATTAGTGCGTCTGCTCGATGCCGAGCGCGGTTCCGATGTGTGGGTCGATACCTCCTCGCGGCGGGTGCGCGAACGCTATGCCGCGTGGTGGAGCGAGCGGCAGCAGCACATGGTTGAGGCGCTGCGCAAAAGCCGTGTCGATGTGGCTTCGGTGGCGACCGACGAAGATTTCGTTGTGGCGTTGATGAATCTTTTCAAGCGACGTTCGTAAAAAGAAAGTGTGAAAATGAAAAACAAGATAGGTGAACGATTGCGCAAAGGCGCGTTGGTGGCAGCCGTGTCGATGACGATGTTTTCGGCAAATGCTCTCGCTGCCGATGTTTCGGTGCATGCCTCTATTGATTCGACGGTTTTGTGGATGGGTGAGCAGTCGCTCATTCGGTTGGAGCTGGCGCAGGATAAGGACGCGCAAGTGTGGCTTCTGCCTACTTTTTCCGAAACCCTTGTGCCCGGCATCGAGGTACTCGAAGTCTCTCGACCCGATACGTCGGATTTGGGCAACGGACGGTTGCAAATCGACCGTCGCCTGCTCATAACCTCTTTCGATTCGGGATTTTTTTACATACCCCCGTTCAAGTATTTGCTGGGCACCGATACCCTTTATACCGAATCGCTCAGTATCAAAATATTGCCGATGGAGGTCGATACCTCGAATTTGATTGTCGACATAAAAGCGATACGCAAGCCTTCTTCGTCGTGGCTGATGATTTTGTGGGACAGCATACCGCTTTTCGTTTGGATATTGCTGGCTGTCGTGCTCGTTGGCGGCGGTATTGCTTTCTGCGTGTATAACTGGTGGAGGGAACGCAGACTCCCCGAAACGGAGCCGGAAACGCTGCTGCCTCCCTACGAGAAAGCTCTGCTTGCCCTGTCGCGCTTGCGCGAAGAAAAATTGTGGCAGGAGGGGCGGGAAAAAGAGTATTATACCGCGCTTATCGACATTTTACGGGAATATTTATACGGACGTTTCGGCATACAGGCAATGGAGATGACGTCCGCCCAGATATTGGAACACCTGCGCGCCGACAAGGCAGGGCATGAACACGACCGCCGGATACGGGCGATTCTCGAAGTTGCCGATTTTGTGAAATTTGCCAAGATGCGCCCGCTGCCCGAAGACAACGAATCGGTCATGCACAACGCCGTTGCCTTTGTGGAAAATACCCGCCCCGAGCCGGAACAAGCTCCCGCCCAAGAGAATGTGCCGGCGGCAGCCGAAGCTCCTGCGACGGAAAGCCGGCAGTCCGACGGCGAGGCGCAGCCGAAATCGTCGCCGGAAGACGATTTTGAAAAATACGGACCTTCAAACAAAAACAGACTATGAATTTTGCAAATCCTTCATATTTGTGGCTGTTTCTGTTGTTCATTCCGGCAATAGGCTGGTATGTGTGGAAACGCAAAAACGCGGAGGCTACCTTGCAGGTCTCTTCCACGTATGCGTTCGACCGTATCGGAAACAGCTATAAAAAATACCTTCGTTACCTGCTTTTCGCTCTGCGGTTGGCGGCAGCCGGCTGTTTGATAGTAGTGTTGGCGCGTCCGCAATCGACCGACAATTGGAGCAGCCAGACCACCGAAGGCATCGACATCGTCATTGCCCTCGATGTTTCGAGCAGTATGCTGGCGCGCGATTTCAATCCCGACCGTATCGAAGCCGCCAAAGACGTCGCCTCGCAATTCATCGCCGGACGCACTACCGACAATATCGGACTGGTCGTTTTTGCCGGCGAGAGTTTTACACTCTGTCCCATGACTACCGACCGCGCCGTCCTGCTCAATATGCTCAAAGAGGTGCGGTGCGGAATCATTGCCGACATGACGGCTATCGGCGACGGATTGGCAACGGCGGTGAACCGCATCAAAGACGGTCCCGCCAAGTCGAAAACGATAATCCTCCTGACTGACGGTACCAACAATGCCGGCGACGTTACCCCCGAAACCGCCGCGCAGATAGCCGAGACATTCGGCATTCGCGTATATACCATAGGCGTGGGTACGCAAGGCAATGCCCCTTATCCGGTGCAGACGCCTTACGGCATCATCTATCAAAACCAGCCGGTGGTCATCGACGAAGCGACGTTGCAGAAAATCGCCGATACGACCGGCGGACAATATTTTCGCGCCACCAGCAAGAACGTGTTGAAAAATATTTTTGCCGAAATCGACAAAATGGAGAAGACCAAACTTGTCGTGCAGGAGTTCAGCAAGAAAGACGAACTTTTCGAGAAATGGGGCATAACCGCCCTGCTGCTCCTGTTGTGTGAAATACTTTTGCGCCACACGCTGTTGCGAAACATTCCTTAAAACCGTTTTGTCATGTTCCGATTTGCCAATCCCGAATATTTCTATTTCCTGCTGGTGCTGCCGTTGTTGTGGGGCGTTTATTTCTACGGTGCGTGGAAAAACCGTCGGAATCTTGCCCGCATGGGGCGGGTCGAAATTTTGGAGCCGCTTATGCCCAATGTGTCGCATTACAAGCGCGGCGTAAAGTTTTTTGTGCAGCAGTTGGCGGTAATCTTTCTTATCGTGATGATAGCCCGTCCGCAGTTAGGTTCCAAAATCGAAACCGTCAAACGGCAGGGTGTCGAAATAATGATTGCCCTCGACGTATCCAATTCGATGTTGGCAGAAGACATCACGCCTTCGCGACTGGAACGCTCGAAACTCATGCTGGCGAAACTGCTCGATGAGCTCGACAACGACAAAGTGGGCTTGATAGTCTTTGCCGGCGATGCCTATACGCAGCTGCCCATCACCACCGACTTCGTGTCGGCGAAAATGTTTCTGTCGAACATCTCGACCGAAATGGTGCCCACGCAGGGCACGGCAATAGGTCGCGCCATTGATTTGGCGATGAAATCGTTTACGCCCGATGAATCGGCAGATAAGGCGATTATCGTGATAACCGACGGCGAAAATCACGAGGACGATGCTGTGGCTGCCGCCCGTGCTGCTGCCGAGCGCGGTGTCAAAGTCGATGTCATAGGCATCGGCTTGCCGCAGGGGGCGCCTATACCTATGGGACGCAGCGGCGAGTTCCGGAAAGACCGCAGCGGCAATGTTGTCATTACCAAACTCAACGAACAGATGGGGCAGGAGATTGCCCGTGCCGGCAACGGACTTTATGTTACTGCCGACAATACCAATGCTGCCCTGCGGGCGTTGATTTCCGAAGTGCGCAAGATGAAAAAGTCCGATGTCGAGAGCAAAGTCTATTCGGCATACGACGAGCAATTTATGTGGCTTGCCGCCATGGCGCTGGCATTGTTGCTTCTCGACGTATTCGTGTTGGACACCAAGAGCAAGTTGATGAAGAAAGTCAATTTCTTCGACAAATAAAAGGAGAATATGATGCGTAGGATTTATACGGTATTTTTTGTTTCGCTTCTTGCCGCAGGAGCTTCGACGGCGACAGCACAGAACACCAAAGCCGAGCGGCGTATGCTGCGCAGTGGTAACGAGCAGTACGAAAACGAGCGCTACACCGATGCCGAGATAGCTTATCGGCGCGTGCTCGATATGGATTCCACTTCGACGATGGCGCGTTACAACATCGGTAACACGCTTTTCCGTCAAAATAAATTCGCGGAGGCTGCCGCGCAGTATGGCGATATTCTTTCTCGCGAAACACCCCGTACCGACCGCGCTGTTTCGTCGGAAAACTGGTACAATTTGGGAAATTCTCTCTATATGCAGGAAAAATATGCTGAGAGCATCGAGGCTTATAAAAACGCCTTGCGCCGCAACCCTGATGATGACGATGCGCGTTATAACTTGCGTATGGCACAGTTGAAGCTCAAAAAGCAGCAGGAACAACAGCAAAATCAGCAGCAAAATCAGGAACAGACTCAAAATCAAAACCAAAATCAGAATCAGAACAATAAGGACCAAAACAAGAAAGACGAGAAGAAGGAGCAAGACCAAAACCAGCAGCCCCAAGACCAACAGCAGCAAAAGCCGCAAGATCAAAATCAACAGGAAGACCGCCAGCCACAGAACAGCGAAGGCACACAAGACCGAATGTCCCGCGAGAATGCCATGCAGATTTTAGAGGCGATGCAGCAGGAGGAAAAAGAGACGCAGGAAAAAGCGCAGAAAGCCTTGCTCGAACAAAGACAAAAACGGAAAACCGATAAAGAGTGGTAACTCGCCACCCGAATCGACAAATACGAATAGAAAGAATAACGACCATGATACGACGCATATTTTTTATAACGATACTCTGTTTCGCCGCATTTCCTGCCCTTCGTGCCGATGACGTGCGGTTTACGGCGTCGGCGCCGAAACAGGTGATAAGCGGGCAGCAGTTCCAAGTCGTCTTTACGTTGCAGAACGGCAGCGGAAGCGATTTTCATGCGCCCGATTTTCCGGGCTGCTCCGTGCTGTACGGTCCTGCGGTTTCGCAAAGTTCGCAGGTGTCGTTCATAAACGGAAAAACTTCGCGCACGAGCGAATATTCCTACACCTATACGCTGCGAGCCGAGAAAGAGGGCACGCACACGTTTGCCGCCGCTACTGTCAAGTCGGGTGGGAAACAGTATTCGTCGAACACCCTTTCGGTGCGGATATTGCCTCCCGATAAAAATTCCGCTCCGGCGTCGGGCGGCAATACTGCCCCGCAAGGAGTGCGGGAACCCTCGTCTGCCGATGAGGTCGACCTCTTTGCCCGTCTGATTCTTTCCAAAACTTCCGCGTATGAGCAGGAACCCATTTTGGCGACCCTCAAAATCTATTTGCGGGGTGCCGATTACGGCGGCATCGAAGGAGTGGAGATGCCCTCTTTCGACGGATTCGTATCGCAGGAAATAGAGTTGGGCGACCGCCAAATCGAACTCGACAACTACAACGGATACAATTACCAGACTATCGTTTTGCGGCAGTTGCTGCTCTATCCGCAGCGCACGGGCGAGATAAAAATAAGCGAGGGAAAATTCGACCTTTCGCTGTTGGTCGTTCGACCCATACAGGGACCATTCGGCGGGCTGCTGCGCGGCACACAGGAAATCACCCGCACCATCGAAACCCGTCCTGCCACCGTCAAGGTGAAGCCGCTGCCCGCCCCGCGCCCCGCCACCTATATGAATGCGGTCGGCTCCGGATTGAAACTCGTTTCGACCCTCAGCCACGAAACCGTTAAGGCAAATGAAGCCGTAACATTGACCTTGAAACTCTCGGGTACGGGCAATCTCAAATACATGAAAAATCCGGAGGTGAAATTCCCCGTCGATTTCGATGTTTACGACCCCAAGATAGCCACCGACCTGCAAAATACCCCTTCGGGCGTAAAAGGTACGCGCACAATCGAATACACCGCCATACCGCGCAGCGCCGGCGAATTTGTCGTTCCGCCGGTCGAATTTACCTATTTCGACCTGACGACCGGAAAATACAAGACCCTCGCCACGCAGGAATACCGCCTGACGGTGGAAAAAGGCGAATCGACCGGCTCGGGCACCGTGCTGGCTAACTTCTCCGACAAGGAGGCGATAAAGCACCTCAATCAGGATATTCACTTCATTAAGCTGGGCGATTTGCGTCAAAAGAAAGATAATACCTTCTTCTACGGCTCGTGGGGCTATTGGTCGTGGTATATCGTTCCGGTGCTGTTGCTCGGTGCCTTCGTGCTGTTCAATTACCGACGGGCAAAAGCCAATTCCGATGTCGCCCGCATGAAGACGCGGAAAGCCAACAAAGTCGCCACCCGCCGTCTCAAAGTCGCCGGCAAATACCTGCAAGGGCACGACAGCGAGCATTTCTACGACGAAACACTCAAAGCCCTGTGGGGCTATCTGAGCGATAAGCTGCTCTTGCCGCTTTCGGAGCTGACGCGCGAAAATGTTGCCGCCGAATTGAAAAAATACGGCGCCGACGACGATCTGACCGACCGCACGATACGCATCGTCTATACCTGCGAGTTCGCCCGTTATGCGCCGTCGCAGTCCGACGAGGCTATGGATACGCTCTATGCCGAAACTCTCGAAGTCATCGGCAAAATGGAAAATGTGAAACGTAAAAACGCATGATTATGAATTTTTATAAAAATACCGGCATCGCCCTCGTTTTCGTGCTGGGCTGCGGCATGACGGGTCGGGCGCAGACTTTGACCGAAAAAGCCGCCGAAGCCTACCAGAAAGGCGATTATGCCGAAGCGATAACCTTGTACGAACAGTCGGCGGAGCAAGACGGCGTGTCGTCGGCATTCTATTACAATCTGGGAAACGCCTGCTACAAGGACAAACGCTATCCCGATGCCATTCTCAATTACGAACGTGCGCTTTTGCTCGACCCCTCCAACGACGACGCCCGCTTCAACCTCGATATGGCGCGGGCTTATGTTACCGACAAAATAGAGCCGGTCGGCACTTTCTTCCTCGTCCGGTGGGTAAACAGCGTGCGCGACCTCTTTTCGTCCGACACGTGGGCAGTGATTGCCGTCGTCGCTTTCCTGCTTTTTTTGACGGGTGTCGTACTCTATTTCTTTTGCGGAAATGTCGCTCTACGCAAACTCGGATTTTTCGCCGGCTTGCTGGCGCTGCTCGTTTCGCTCGGTGCCAACCGTTTCGCAGCCGTGCAGAAAGATATTCTGACACGCCACGACAGTGCCATCGTCTTTGCCCCGACGCTTACGGCGAAAAGCTCGCCGTCGGAGAGTGGCACCGACCTTTTCGTACTGCATGAAGGCACGAAGGTGCGGTTGCTCGACAAGGTGGGCGCATGGAGTGAAATTCTTTTGGAGGACGGAAATCGCGGGTGGGTGCCCACCGCAAAACTCGAAGTCATCTGATTTTCGGGAAAAGCGTTGTCGCTGTGCGGCAAAATGATTATTTTTGCCCGTCATGTGGAATACGCTTATACATTTCGACAAGGAGCTGCTCCTTTTTTTCAACGGTCATCATACGCTTTATTGGGACGCCGTGATGTATCTCTATACCGGCAAGTGGATATGGCTGCCCGCCGTATTGACACTGCTGTATGTGCTGTTTCGCTCTGCCGGTTGGCGTGAAACGGTGTGGACGCTTTTGTGTGTGGCGCTGCTTGTCGTGGTGTGCGACTTTCTGCCCTCGCATTACATAAAACCCTTTTTTGCCCGTTTGCGTCCGACGCACGACCCCGAACTTTCGGGACTGGTGCACATCGTCGATGGCTATCGGGGCGGTCTTTACAGTTTCTTTTCCCAACACGCCTCCAATGCCGCCGGTATCGTCGTTTTTACGATGTGCCTGTTTCGCAACAGATTCTATTCCGTCGTTGCCGTGATGTGGGCGCTCGTTTCGTGTTATACCCGTCTCTATCTGGGCGTGCATTTTCCGGGCGATATCGCGGTCGGACTTTTGTGGGGAACGGCAGCCGGTTTTGCCGTATGGGGGCTTTACACCGGCGGACGCCGCCTTTTTTTCGGCTCCGCGCCGCTTCCTTACCGGAAAAGTAAAGAAATACGATATATACCTTTCGTCTTGATTTTTACCGTTGTCGCTATATTGATTCTTGCCCCGATGCAGAATTTAATCTGTTGAAATTTTTGAAATTCGCTATAATAGGGTAAAAAATAATTACTTATCTGTCGACTTTCCGCTTCCGAATAAAAAAAGATTCCGATTTATTTGTTTTTTCCGAAAATAGAAATTAAATTTATTGCCGGAACAAAACAAAACCGATATTAACCTCTAAATTATATAACCATGACAAAGACAATCACCTTCAACGAACTTCGCCGCATCAAAGACAGCCTGCCCGACGGCTCCATGCACCGAATCGCCGATGAGTTGAATATAACTGTTCAAACCGTTCGCAACTATTTTGGCGGAAACAATTACGAATTTGGAAAAAATTGCGGTCTGCATATCGAGCCGGGTCCCGACGGCGGCATTGTCGTACTCGACAATACGACCATCTACGATATGGCGATGAAGATTCTTGAAGAAGCAAACGCTTGAAAAAAGTCTTTTACGGAAAAGACAGTCGGAAAATCGGGAGAAACACGAACAAAAATTATCTTCCGTTTTTCCGATTCGTCTTTTTGGCAGGGTGGGTAAATGCGGATTCCCTTTTTACGAAATGACAGAAAAGAACGACGACTATGGAAACAATACCTCAGAACAGAATCACTCCCGAACAGATAGAACGGTTGGAGCCGGACGAAATTTTCGTATTCGGCAGCAATCGCATGGGAAAGCATTACGGAAAAGCTGCACGTATGGCTTATGAATCGTTTGGGGGCGGTGGTCTTGCCGAAGGGGTAAAGGGGCAGACTTACGCCATACCGGTGGTGCGTGCCGGTGTGGAGATGATAGCGCCGCATGTCGATATTTTTATAACTTTCGCACGGAATCACCCCGAAATACGATTCTTGGTAACCCGTGTCGGGTGCGGCGTTGCCGGTTTCACCGACGAGGAAATCGCCCCTCTTTTCGCTGCTGCTGCCGATATGGAAAATGTTACCCTGCCGCTCTCTTTCTGGCGGGTGCTCTTGCAGCGCAAACTCTATCCGCCCCGTATACCGGCACGCCGTATCGCACCCGACAATATCCGCACATTGGGCGAAAATGAAATTTTCGTATTCGGCAGCAACCTTGCCGGAAAACATTACGGCGGAGCCGCCCGCATCGCTTGCGCGCATTTCGGTGCGGAGTGGGGCGTAGGCAACGGGCTTACCGGTCGCTCGTATGCCATACCTACCATGCGCGCCAATGTCGAAATGATACGCCCCTATGTCGATGAATTTATCGCCTTTGCCCGTGAACACGGGAAATACCGTTTCCTTGTAACCCGTATCGGGTGCGGTATTGCGGGCTTCACCGACAAAGAGGTGGCACCGCTGTTTGCTGCGGCGGTCGATGTCGAAAACATTGCACTGCCTTCTTCTTTCTGGGACGAGTTGGCGGCTCTCGATAACGAACGTCAATAATGTCGCTGCTCGCGCTTTTCAATCCCGAAAACGATTTGGCGCTGGCGCACGGAGGCAAAAGCTACACGCCTCCGCCTTTGGCGCGCGCCATTGCGCACGACCTCTCCACGCTGCCTTTCTGGTATGACGCGCCCGATGCGGCGGTGTGGCTGCCGACGCTCGATTTTGCCGAACCGTTGCAACCGGCTTTCTCGGCATTGGGCATCGCTGGTCGACCGACGGTCGCGGGTGCTTTTCCGCACCCGATAACCGCCTGTTCTGTTTGGGGGTGGAGTTGCGAAGTTGCTGCCCGTTTGGAGCGGGCAGGCGTTCCTGCCGCTCTGTTGCCCGATGCCGCTCGGCTTGCCCGCCTGCGCGAGGCGGCGCATCGTCTGCATACGCGCGATGTGCTGCTCTATCTTTCGGAACACGGCGTTATCGTGCCCGACGAGCTGCCCGAACCTCTTGCCGACGAAGCGGCGGTGCAGCGCTTTGTCGGACAGCATGAGCGGGCGGTGCTCAAAGCACCTTGGTCGGGCAGCGGAAAAGGTTTGTGCTGGACGCACGGCGATTACGACCTGCCGACCCGCCGCTGGGCGCAGGGCGTGCTGCATCGGCAGGGCATGGTCATCGGAGAATCCTGTTTCCCGAAAGTCGCCGATTTTGCTATGGAATTTCGTTCCGACGGGCAGCGGGTCGATTTTGCGGGCTACTCTTTTTTCGAGACCGACGGCAGAGGCGCCTACAAAGGGAATCTGTTGGCGGCAGATGCCGTCATCGAAAAACGCTTGTCGGCTTATGTCGGGCAAGAGTGCCTGCATCGGGTGCGGCAGGCGTTGGCAACCTGTTTTACCGACCGTATAGCTCCGTTGTATATCGGCAACTTCGGCGTCGATATGTTGATATACGACACGGCGCACGGCTATGCGCTGCACCCGTGTGTCGAACTCAATCTGCGCATGAATATGGGAATGGCAGCGCGTCTTTTTTACGACCGTTACGTGGCGGCGGGACGCGAAGGCATTTATCGGGTGGAATATTTTGCCGACAGCCGACAGCTTGCGGCGCATCATGCCGCACGGTTGGCGGCAGCTCCGCTGCGTATTGCCGGCGGCAGAATCGAAAGCGGGTACCTGTCGCTTTCGCCCGTATATGCCGATACGCATTACTGTGCTTTCGTGGAAATATCTCCGGAAAAATTGTAGGGTTGAATTGTTTTTATTCCTGCGGACAGAGCAGGTCGAGCATTTGCAAGAGGGCATGGTGCGTGAAGCGTTCGATGTTCGCTTCCCGATTTTTGCCGAAGTGCCACATTTTCGATACCGTCTTATCGCCGCAGGCGACGGCAATGGCTACCGTGCCCACCGGCTTTTGCGGGCTGCCTCCGTCGGGACCCGCGATGCCCGAAGTGGCTATGGCGCAATCGGTGTGCAGGGCGCGTTGCGCGCCCTTCGCCATTTGTTCCACCACCGGCAGACTTACGACTCCGTGCTCTGCTATCGTGGCAGCCGATACGCCAAGCAGTTCCGTTTTCACCTCGTTGGCATACGATACGATGCTTCCTTTGTAGTAGGCGGAGCTGCCCGCTACGAGCGTGATTTCGTGGGCGATGTTTCCGCCCGTGCAGCTCTCGGCGGTCGAGATGGTCAGTTTCCGTTCTTTCAGTATCGCGCCCAAAGCGCCTGCCAGTGAGGCGTCTTCTCGGCAGAACAGGTAGCGGCTTGTCAGCGAGGTAAGTTTGTCGAATTGTCGGTTCAGCTCCGTTTCCACGCGAGCTTCGTCGTCGCCGGTCGCCGTAAGGCGCAGCCGTATTACTCCGGTTTTCGGCAGATATGCTAAATGTATGAACGGCGGCAGGGCATTTTCGAAATCGTTGAGCAGTATCGCCAGCCCCGATTCCGTGATGCCTTTCACCAAACAGGTGGCGTGGCGCACCGCCGAATGGTCGTTGAAGCGTTCCCGCAGCCGCGAAAGCACTTCGTGCGAAACGGCATACTGCATTTCCGACGGTACGCCCGGCATCGAAACCAGCACCTTGCCGTCGCGGTCGAACCACATCACCGGCGCCGTGCCCACCGGATTATAGATGACCTCGCACGCATCGGGCACCAATGCTTGGTCGCGCGTGAGCGCATTCATCGTAAATCCCTTTTGGGCAAACCGCTCGTCGTTCATCGCCTGCACCTTTTCATCGCGGTGCAGGGCGCACCCGTACAATTCGCAAAGCGTCTTTTTGGTAATATCGTCTTTCGTCGGACCGAGACCGCCCGTCATCAGTACGACAGACACCCGACCGAACGCTTCGACGACGGCATTTTTTATTTCTTCCCCGCGGTCGCGGACGACGGTTACTTTCGTGAGTTCCCAACCGATATGGTTGAGTTGGCGGGCTATCCACCCCGAATTGGTATCGGTTACCTGTCCGATAAGCAATTCATCGCCTATGGCTATGATTTCGACATTCATGGTGTTACAATTCCACTCGCGCAAACGGTGGTAAATCGAGCGAACAAAAATCTTTATCCAAATATTTGTAATAACCGGTAACAGCCACCATGGCGGCGTTATCGGTCGTGAACGAAAAGCGCGGCAGATGCACCCGCCAGCCGTACCGTGCCGCATGGTCTTCAAATGCCTGCCGCACGGCAGAGTTGGCAGAGACGCCCCCCGCTACGGCAACTTCGCGTATGCCCGTGTCTTTCACGGCTTTCCGCAATTTGTCCATCAATATTTCCACAATGGTGGCTTGCAGCGAGGCGCACAAATCGTTTTTCCGCTCGGAAATGAAATCGGGATTTTTTTTCAGTTCGTCGCGCAGCAGGTAGAGAAACGACGTTTTCAGTCCGCTGAAACTGTAATCGTATCCCGCTATGTGCGGCTTGTTGAACGAAAAAGCCTTCGGATCGCCCTCTTTGGCAAGGCGGTCTATTACAGGACCGCCCGGGTAGCCCAATCCCATCACTTTGGCGCACTTGTCGAACGCCTCGCCGGCAGCATCGTCGATGGTTTGTCCCAGCACTTCCATCTCTTTGTAGCTTTTTACTTTGATGATTTGCGAATTGCCGCCCGACACCAACAGGCAGAGAAACGGGCAGGAGGGTTGGGCGTTGTCGTCGGCATCGACTTTTATGAAATGTGCCATCACGTGCGCCTGCAAGTGATTGACGTCGATTAGCGGAATGCCTAACGCTGTGGCAAAACCCTTTGCAAAAGAGGTGCCTACCAGCAGCGAGCCCATCAGTCCGGGACCGCGCGTGAAAGCCAGCGCGTCGATTTCTTTTTTGTCGATGCCGGCGCGGCGTATCGCCTCCGACACTACCGGTATGATGTTCTGTTGATGGGCGCGCGATGCAAGTTCGGGCACCACGCCGCCGAAGGCTTCGTGCACGGCTTGCGAGGCAATGACGTTCGACAGCATCACTCGGTCGCGTATCACGGCAGCCGACGTATCGTCGCACGACGACTCTATACCCAAAATCGTAACGCTCATAAATTGCTTTTTCGATGCGCGAAATTACACAATAAAAAAGAATTATTTGCCGCTTTATTCTGCGAAAAATCATAAATTTGTATCGAAAGCGATATGAAATATCTATTCAGAATTTTCAAAATATTGATTATCAGTGTACTGTCGGCGTTTATCGCTCTTTTGACGGTATCGTATTTGTTGCTCAACATCGAATCGGTGCAGCGGCAGATAGTCCGCGTAGGAGAGAAAGAGCTGTCGGAACTGCTGGATACCCGTGTAACCATAGGTGAAGGAACGATATATCCGTTCAATAAAATCTTATTGAAAGACCTTTGTCTCTATGACAAGCAGGGCGATACGCTGCTTTATGCCCAAGAACTCACGGCTGGATTCGCTTTGCAAAAACTGCTTCATCGGCGATTGGTTTTCACCACCATACAGTTGTACGATTTTCGGGCGAATCTCTCGCGAGACGATAAGCAATCGCCTTTGAATCTGCAATTCATCATCGACAAAATTCATAAAAAAGACCACCCGTCCATTGATATTCATTCTCAGATAAACACCATACTTGTGCGGCGGGGAAGTATAACATACGATGTTCGCTCCGAGCGTTGCCGGAGTGCCGGCGTGTTCGACCCCAACCATATCGGCATCGAAAATTTTCTGGCAACCGTTTCGCTGAAATCGTTTGAACGCGATTCCGTCAATGTCAATATCCGGAAAATCGCTTTCGACGAAAAGTCCGGTTTTTCGCTGCAAAAATTCGGAATGAAACTTGTCGGGAATAGCAATCGTTTGATAGTAAGCAATTTCAGAATATCCTTACCCCATTCCGAGCTGGCGCTCAACCGCATGACGACCGATGCACTCTCTTACGGGAGTTTCGAGGACTTCTGTCGGCAAAGTCTGCTTGATCTCAAAATGCAACGGGCGCTTGTTACTCTTTCCGATTTCAAGGCTTTTGTTCCGCGCTTGAAAGATGCGAATACGCCATTGAAAATCAGCACTTCTCTTGACGGTACGCTCGACAGCCTTCGCTTGGAGCAGTTGCAGGTGCAATACGGCGACGGCTATCTTTTCTTGTCGGCGGAAGCGTTGGCGCAACATCTGTTTTCGCGCGACAGTATGGAGATTTCCGGAGTTGTCGATGAACTCTATGCGACGGAAAATGCCCTCCCGCTTATTTTGGGCGAGTTGCTGCCCGGACGGGAAGCCCTTGTGAAAAGAGCCGAGTCGATAGGCTCGTGGGATTTTTACGGTAAAGTAAGCCGTAATATTTCCGGTTTACAGGCTGACGGTTCTCTCTCTTGCGAATTGGGAACGCTTGCCGGCGATGTGAATATGACGGTCGACGATGACGATATATTCACGCTTGCCGGAGAGCTGTCGACTTCCGATTTTGCCATAGGAAAGTTTTTTGCTGTCGAGCCGATGGTGGGCTATATCGGACTGGATATTCGTCTTAATCTTAACCAACACCTTGCCGGTGGCGAATTGTGGGGTAATGTCGAAGGCGATATTTCCCATTTCGATTTCAAGAATTATACCTATCGGAATATCTCTTTGAGCGGAAATTACAACGATACCTATTACGACGGTTTCATGGAGATAGACGATGAGAACGGGCGTTTTCAATTGACCGGCGCCCTCGACCTTTTTGACGAACAACCGGTTTTAAGAGTGGTGGCAAAAGGACGGGATATTCGTTTCGACCGCCTTAACCTGCTGCCGCGATATGCCGGTTCGATGATGCAGTTCGACCTGTCGAGCAATCTGGTCGGCAGCAATATCGACAACGTCGAAGGCACTGTACTCATCGACTCTTTGCATTTTGAAAACGACGGACATTCGTTTTCGACCGGAAACTTCTCCGTTTTGGCAGAGAATCGCGACAGTAGCAGAACCTTGCGTATCGACTCAGACATCATCAACGGTGAGGTCGAAGGAAAATATGCTTTCAAACGGTTGAAAAAACAGATAACCTCGTTTCTGGCAGAGTTTTTGCCGTCGCTGCTTCCTGCCTCTGAATCGACAGACGATGAGGCTGATACAGATTTCCGCTATGCCTTCGAAATAGAAGAAACGTCGAAATTGTCCGACGCATTCGACTTGCCCGTGCGCCTTAGTAACAGAGCCACCCTGTCGGGATTTTTCGACAGTCGGAACCAAGATATGGAATTGTATGTGAATGCCCCCGAAGTCGTAGTTTCCAATCGCACTCTGCACGATAACGAAGTACGGCTGCGGAAAGTCGATACCACGTTGCAATTCTCGGCATATACCGCTACATACAACAAACGAAACAAATATATCGGATTGGCAGTCAATGCACAGGCTGCCGACGATAACGTGCTGACCCGTCTGAACTGGAGCAATAACGGCACCTCTACGCTTTGCGGCGAAATAGCTGCTTCGACCCGTATCGAAACGGTTGACCGAAAGACTCGGTACGATGTCGACCTTCTTCCTACGCAAATCATCATCGGCGATTCGGTATGGCACGTCGCTCCGGCAACGATTTCCGTACACGACGGGAAAGGATTCGTCGACGATTTCGCAATAAGCCACCAAAAACAATT
>CANQQA010000028.1 GCA_947625885.1 uncultured Bacteroidales bacterium | reverse complement strand
AAAGGCGACAACGGCAAACGATACAGCACGGAACATTATGATTTTCAAACCTGCATCAATCATTTGATTCGGATAATCCACAAACAATAGCCAAATAAAATTGAGTGAATTCAAAAAATAATATTATGGCAGAAGCATTGAACCAATACGATTATCGAAAAATAGATACCCGCATAATAGGGTTGAATAAACTATTTTTTGACGGACTTGACTTGCCGGACAATCAACCAATCCTTATCATAATTAAAGGAGGAGAGGATACTGAGAAACTACTGTTAGGATTGCAACTCACCTATAATCTTGGATTGTCAACGGGAACATGCCCTGCATTTTATTCCAATTACCATACGAAAGCGTTTTTGGAGGATTTATTGCTTGATACTGTCATTGCATCATGTATAAGGGAATTGATTACCCAAAACATTGAAAATGATAATGGTATCAATAATGTGAAATTCGCCGATAAAGTTTTCACAATTGGAGAAATAGTATCGAATTGTAATTCTATTATATCAAGCGAGAAGTCGATTACAGAATCGGACATTAACAGATTCCTCTGTGAGGAGATAATACATTATAGTAATAGGACCAACGCCTTACATCTGAAAGTAATAGATGAAAGCGATGGAAACAGTAATTTTCTGTCTCGAAGAACAGGAGATTCCGTTAATAATTTTGTTGACAAATTTGGTGAAAACGAAGGGTTTCTCAAGAAATACTTTGGTAGTATTAAGATTGATCGTATAGCACAAAATTATCAGCAACTTAGTGATGAACTAAATTCAAATGCCTATCCTATCATAGGTCTTGCCTATCAATCAGACTATACGGAAAAATCATATTCAGTCCTTGAACAACTTATGCTGCGGATTAGAATGGCTGATTCCCGGGAATCCAAATCAATACCCAACCCCAAACCGTCAAAGAAAGCGGTTATTCTGATCGTCGATTCCAATTGTAAAGTTCCGGAATATTTGGCGAACATCGTGATAGTGTTGGATAATAATATTCTGTCCGATTATATGATACAACGTTTGCGTATTGAAAAATGTGAAACACAAACTGCCGCATTGGGGTGGCATCAGTATAAAAGACGGGATTACGGTATTGAGGTATTTCCAAGCCTGCATACCTATTTTCAGAAAAGGCGATATTTGCAAAGAGCGATGGTATATACCCATTCAGATGTGGTAACCGATACATTCCAGCAACATTTGGAAGCATGTCGTACAGTCTCTAAATTGGGAGTATCTCATACGGATTCTATAATGACATTAGATTATTTTGATTATAAGACTTGTAACAAATATTTGGAAGCTCTTCAAACAAATAGAACATTGGAATTCACATCGGATGAGCTCTTGGAGCATATACTATTTGATAAGGATAAGTCGACATCTTCTACGGACCATCCTAAAGGATTGTCCAGGCAAGAAATTTTGTATGGCGACCATGGAGTTACCGGTATTGTCGGCGATGCAAACTGTTATAAGCGTTTTTTGGCATTCGGAGGCATTTTCAGCACAGCAATTCAGAAAGAGCATACATTGATTTTGTTATTGAACAAAAATGAAGAAATTACACGTCGCAGACTGCTGTGTCCAGCATGTCTTACAAGCAAAAAGAGCCATAATCACTGCGAAAATTGTTATAAATATATTCATTTTATGAATATCAATATCGGATGCATAACCCCTGATGAATTTATATATTACCTCAAACAACAAATAGACATTAAATACAAAGAAGGAAAAAAGATTCGTCGAATTGTGTTCGATGATTTGCAGGTTATCGACTTTTGCTCGCCGTTACTAAAAAACAGTTCCCTCTTTTTATCTGCACTGATGACCGTCTGCAGAGAAGAAAAAAATCGCCTTATATATTCTCTGCGATAAGCACGGTTCAATGATAGAATCCCTGCGTTCATTGGCTGATAATGTAATATGTACAGAACGAGATAAGGATGGTCGGCTCCTGCTATATGTTGAAAAGTTCGCCGGATACAACAGAACGCCGAGCAAAATTTATTGTGGCAGAGTAAAAGATGTAAAAAACCTTTTTGAATGCAGAACCAGTTATTCTCCGGAAGATGTATTGACGTTGAAATACTGCATAAACTCAGATATTGTTGAAGATGCTCCGGTTCATTCGATGGATGAATATTGGAATAAAAAATGATCATTATGAGAGACGCAAAAGAAAAGAAATCAACTCAATTAAATGAGTATATTATTACAATATTACCTGCAGTAATAGGTTTAATTGGTATTTTAATAGATAAAACAACCGGTATCTTTAATTGTGGACAGGGAGAACAGGGAGAACAGGAAGGACAGAACGTTCTTCCTATCCTTAATTCAATTCTTCAGGTCATTTTTGTTTTAGTGACTTTGGTTATACTGAATAATTGTTGGAATAGGACGAAAAAAGAGGCTGGACAAAGTGAACAGATAAAACGATATTTACGGACCAACTTTAATCTGAAAGATGAAAATGAGCCGTCACTCAATGTCGCTCATGCGGTTGTGTCAGGTACTGCAAAACAGTTTTTTTGCGCATGGATTGTAATTTGGCTGTTATGGTTGGGATATTATTCCGGAGTATGTTTTTCGAGTTTAGTTCCTCAAAATGACTATTTTCTAAAGGTGTTGATGCCACTATATCGAAATGTATTTAATTTTTTAAGTAGCGCCGTATTGTTTACAATTTATCTAATATTGACTGAAGCGACCGTACATACAAGAGCCCGAAATAAAAGCAAAAGTTTTATTCTGAATGGATTTACTTTATTAATGGTATTAGCCCTTTTGTTCGCTCTGCCTTCATTATACGCTGTATCACTGCCTTATAGCAGTGATGTGTACCCAATGTGCATGATTTTCATATCTTTATTTTTAAGCATTTTCTCTGCCATAAGTTTTACTTTGATTATCGGAAAACTTAATAGTGCCTATTTACAAATTCCGGTAGCTTACATTGTAATATTGTATTTTTATGCTATTAGCCAAGCCTATGAGCCATTATCAACTATATATGAAATGTATTTTGTGGGACAGAAAAAATCCTGTTATCCCGAATTACAAAGTATTATTGGGTTGTTATATGATGTCATTCCGTATATTACATTATTGGGAAAAGTATTCTTGATGCTGACACTTATGTGGATAACCAATAATCAACGGATAATTTTCTATATCATTCATAGAAGTATTGCGTTGGAAGAAGCACCTTCATCGCTGAAAAAGTTTCAACGATATATGCAAACTAATAGCAATGAATAATAATATCTTTAAGATTTTTTCTTGATCAATATGATTTATAGTCAGAAGAAAAGATCGACCTGTATTCTGTCGGAGAGAGGTCAGTCCGTCAATAGGTAGCGATACGAAATATTTTTTCCGAGTTTGTTATACTAACCACGGATTTCGGTACGGGTCGTAATCGGTTTGGAAAGTAGCCAGTTGCCAGTCGGCAATTGGCTTTTTCGTTTCATCGACCTTGCGGGGAATTTGCGGGTTGAGGCGCAGTTTCGCCGCATCGTTGAGCCACTTCATCGAATCTTCATAATCCCGCATACGGACGGCACTCACATTGTTCGGAGCAATCAGTTTCGTCAGTTCGTAGAGCGCCAACCGGGTCATGTGCTTTTTCAAGTTGTAATTGCGCGGGTCATGCGGCGCGAGGTGGACGCCGACTTGTGGAATATCGGCGTTCACATCGGTTTCGGGATAGAATACGTGTCTGTTGTACACGACGTATTCATGTTCGGACAATTCATATCCGTTGTATGCCGCATCATAGTCGGCAATCGCGCCCCAACAGTCAGACGCCAGCGGGTCGATGCTGTTGTCGAATCCTTCGTGCGTCATCAGCGTATAGAATCCTCCACCGTATTCGACGACACTCCATAACGGATAATCGAGCGGTTGCCAGCGTGTCGTTTCCGCCTCTATCCACCCCTCGACTGCCGGAATTCGAATATCGCCGAACTTGTATCCGTTCTCGACAAGACACCGATACAGGATGCCGTTCCGACACACTTTATCGTCGGGATAGTAGGTGCCGAACTGCGAATAGCCGACCGGCTGTTCCACGCCGAGGTCATTTCCCGTGTATTCTTCCCAAAACACTTTGTCTGCCGGCTTGCGGTATCCGCTTATGGCGCGAATCACTTCATGAATCTGCCCCTCGAAACAGATATGCACCCCGACGGGATAGGTGATGCGCCGGTCGTATTCTGTAATGTATTTCCCTTTGGCGAGTTCTTTCTCTATTTCATAGTTCTCCGAGAGGTACTCCACGATGCTGATTTCTGCCGCCTCTTCCGCCTGAATGAAACGTCCGTCATCACCTCGTGTCAATTGTGCCAAAGCCTCTGCCGTAATGATACCCCGATAGTCGTTGTTGTTCAGAAATCTGCGATACATAGCTTACCTTTTATTTCTACATTTCAATACGAAAACCCCTCTTGAATGACCGATGTCGAGACCACATATCCGTTTTCACTGCCGTTCCTGTATTTGTGCCAGCTCTCCCGCAGGTAGTAGCAGAGCAGATAATCGAGGCAGTCGGACAGATGGCCGTAACGCTCGTACTTGACACCGCTTTTGGGGTCGGTCGTTTTCCGTTTGCTTTTGGTGCCGTCTTCGTTGCGTAGTTGATAAACCAAATCCTGCGTGAGTTTGCGGCATTTGATGTCTATGCGTATTTCCCAGCCGCTGTAACCGTCGAAGACCTCATTCACGAACTCGCACCGTGCCGCCTGCGGAGGCTGTTTGCGCAACAGTTTGATTCGGGGTCTGAGAACTCCTTTCCCGAATATGTCGGCAATGATGGTGTAGTTGTTAATGCCGTCCTCGTTGGCGGTGGAGCGTTGCAGTCCGGCAGGGTCGCCCGTTACGTCCACTCCGCCGATGTGCTTGTCCCGGTAAAGTTTCAGCCTGACTTTGCGTGCCAGTGCCGGTGTGTTGTTCTCCTTCTCCTCGGGCTTGCCGAGAATCTCCTCCAGAATATATACTGTCCTGTTGTCGTAGTCGATTTGCGCCGTGAGTACCGACATCTGAGGGGCGACATTGAAATCCCATACGGTGATGAGCGGTTTGGTTGGGTCATAGACCTGCTCTTTCAGTCCTGTTACCAAATGTTTCGTACCGTCGAAACGGTTGTAGACAGCCATATCGTTCGCTTCGACGAAATCCCAGTTTCCGTATAGCAACCGTTCCTTGGTCGCCTGATCGCGGATTTTATTCAAAGACGCTTCGTAAACCTGCCGGAAAGCGATGTCGGGATTGTCGAAAACCGAGAACGGCACATACGCCTCTCCCTCGCGGCACACGACCTTGTCGCCATTCTCATCCTGCACGAATCGGGAGCGCACCCAGTTGATGGTGGGATTGGTGGTGAGCAGCATTCGAGGCGTCTTGAACGTCTCGTGCGTGCGCCAGCGCAGTCGTGAGAACAGCACCTCGACGGCGCGTTCGGAAATTTCCGATACCTCATCCACCATGGCGATGGTGTATTCCGAAGAGCCGAAACGTTCGAAATTCGGGTCGGAGGGAATGTCCGCCATCTCTTTCATGATGATGACCGAATCGTTCCAGAAGGTCAACGTTCCTTCAAGGTTGTTGATTTTGTAATGGCGTTCCTCTTTCAGTCCCCAGTCTTTCAGGATGCTTTTTATGGTGTTCCATGTCGATTCCTTGAGCGATTTGAGCGTCTTGCGCGCCACGACCGCCCGAATGTTCTCGAAACGCAGACACGAGGAGACGAGCCATACGCTGCCGATATAGGATTTTCCGCCACCGGCAGCTCCGCCGCCCAGTATCATCTGCGGAAGATTCCGGGAGCCGCAGCTGCGGCATCGCGGTTCGTATTGCGGATTGTTCTGTGAGTCGTGCCCTACGAGCACCTGCCCGATTTGACCTCCGCAATGGGGACAACTGTCGGGCTGCAGAAGTTTCCACAACTCGTATTGCCGCAAGGAGGGTCGGAAATCGATGCGCAGGCTGCGGGGCGGTTTCAACCTGTTTACTGCCATGGTCTATCGAATCTCCACCGTGATATCCCTTTCCTGTTCCAGCAGGGCATAGAGTTTGTCGAATGTCTCCCGCGAACGGACGAGACGTCCTTTGATCGTATTCTCGCCGACAAGGATGCAGCCGGCAGAATCCTGTGCCGTATTTCCCGAATGAATCAATATGCCGAGGAAATGGGGGACATTGTGCAGGCAGGGCATCCGGCGTCTGTATTTGGGACTGTACTCGAGGGTGAGACGGTAGCTGCCGACGGGGATTGCTGTCTGCCCGGGCACTTTCTCCCGGCAAGTGCAACTCCTGCCTCGCGGAGTATCCGGACAAACGGCAGGCAGACAGCGTACCGGGTCTTCGAGAGTATGGCAAAAATGGATACCGTTAATCGACAGGTCGCCGATGGTATATGTGAGGCCTTTGTATTTCCGTTGCAGCGTCAGGGTCATATTGAAGATTTTTATTATTCAAAGAATAGGCGACCCTGTATCCGTATGTTTGGGAAAATATGGAGGAGATGGGGAAAATACGATAAAAAATCATATCTTTGTGCGTGAACAGCAAAGTCTAATTTTTAAGATTATACGAATATGACAAAGGCGGATATCGTCAATGCAATTGCCGTGCGGACCGGCATCGAGAAGCAGGTTGTCCTGCAAGTAGTCGAGGGTATACTGGCAAATGTCCGGTCCTCATTGACAAAAGGCGAAGCGGTTTATCTTCGCGGGTTCGGCAGCTTCATCATCAAGCATCGGGCTGAAAAGACAGCCAGAAACATCTCCAAGAATACGACGATTACCATTCCGGCACACGACATTCCGGCATTCAAGCCCGCGAAGAGTTTTGCTGACAAGGTAAAGTAATCTTTCGATGCGTATCGTACAAGAACGGATAGTACTCCGCAGGGGACGCTGTAAGGGTGAGAAAATGCCGCACGAAACGCCCCTCGACGGAAACAGGGTATTCATTCCGCTACCGAAAGAAAAAACTCGACCTCGGACTTACGGATTTCACACTGACATTGTCCCGATATGACGAATTGTGCAAACGCCGGTCCCGAAGCGAAGATTAGCGACCTTGCGCATCTTATAAACAATAAGGCATGAATCAGATTCATGCCTTATTTTGTCTATCGCGGAGCCTCGGAATGTCTGATTTGCAGATAGTCCGAAATCAGAACATTTGTTCCATTTGTTTCTTGATTTCATCACGTTTCGTGTTCTTGTAATAATGTTTGTAGATGGTCAACGGGCTGTTCCCTGCCATTTCCGCCACAACATAAGGATTGTTCCCCGCATCGACCATTTTTGAGATGAACGAGCCTCGGGCGGAGTACCATGTAATCTTTTCCTTTATACGGAGCATCTTACAGGCTTTGGCCAGTGTTCTTGAAAGACGTCCGGACAGTTGCCTTACCCGACACATCTTCTTGACGGTAGTGGTGTGTTTCCACGTAAATATAGGGAACACATAATTGTCGTATCCCATACCTTTATATTTGTTTATGATGTCTTTGGCTTTTTGCAGCAGGATGGGCTTGGCGGTCTTCGGGTACTTGATACGCTCATAGACGATGCGATCTTCCTGAATCATATCCCACGTCAGGTTGCAGACATCCACATTGGCCATACCTCCCGTGTAATAACTGAACAGGAACAGGTCGATATGCAGATTCTCTTTTCTGGTGAACAAGGTACGGTCTATCAGGGCGATTTTTTCGATGACTTTGTCGGAAACGGCTTTGGAGGTCGTCTCCGGCCATTTGATGTCATCTCCTAAACAAAGGAAAGCATCCATATTTACGCCATACATACCTTGTTTTTTCGCATGGCTGCAAACAGCCCGCAAACGGCGGAGTTTACTTGTCAAGCCACCACGGTGTCCCGCCTTGATGCCCTGCTCCTTAATCCAGAATGCGAAATCCAGCAGAAACTGTTCGGTAATATCGGTAAAAAAATAGGAAGAGAACGCCTTGCCGTATTTTTCTTTCGTGAACATCTGCATACATCTGCGCAATGAGGCGTATTGTTTCGCGTTGCTGGAACTGTCTATAATTTGGTTGTTCTTGATACGTTTCTTTTCCTTGAAACGGGTTTCGAGGTACTCAATCATTTGAAGCACCGATTTGACCTTGACCTCCGGCTGAGTCTGTTTCACTTCGTCAAAACAATGGGACAGTTGAACCGGCGACCAGTTACGTTCCTCTGTCTCCCATGTATCGGCAACGTGCAGATACTTGGTACGCAAGTCGAAAAGCAGTTTGTTTTTGGTTGTCGATTCCGCACTGCCGATGCGGAAACTTTGGGATTTCGGATCCCAGTCCTTCAACAGACCCGTAATATTCAACACCTTGGGAACACGGGCATAGCCGGTCCGGAAGAATATCATTTCCAACTTGACCATGTTGCGGTCTTTGGGGTTCTGCTTGCCCCGGATGTTAATCGTGTACATAAAAATAGATAACGTGTTGGTTTATGGTACTTTTATTTCGCATGAGCAGGCATCAAGTCGTCTTAATTAACCTACATAGAAGCCTACATGGAAAGAGTAGGATTCTTTGCGAAATAATGGTTTATACGGTTTTCTCCGTACTTGTACCATTTACCAACACGTTATCTATCAATGGATTTCAAGTTTCCTCAAAATCTGTTTCTGAAAAAGCGTTTCTCTGTTCGGTGACCGCTCTATTTCGCAAACAACTTTGCTTCACATAAACAATCCGGAAACGATGAAAGACAAAATACAGGGAATGTGTCCCAAACAACCCATGCAATCGGACGGCATCGTGCGTCTGTCGAAGATAGAGGTTTATCCCGAATACTTGGAGGAATACATGAAATATGCGACCGAAGTCGGCGAAATATCCCTGCGCACCGAGCCGGGCGTGCTGACCATGTACGCTGTGGCAGAACAAGATAACCCTTGCCGGATTACGATTCTCGAAACCTACGCCGGCGCGGAGGCATACAGGTCGCACATCGCATCGGCGCATTTTCAAAAGTACAAACAGGGAACGCTGCACATGGTCAAATCGTTGGTTCTGTCCGACCAGAAACCGTTGAATCCCGCCGGCAAGATTATCAATACCCTTCAATAAAAACCGTCATGAAACAATTAATTTTATTTTTGGCAATCAGTTTTTTAACGACAAATGTTATGGCACAGAAAAAAATCGTACAAACAGCCGGACACGATCAGTTGGGCGAGTTCGCACCGAAATTTGCGGAACTCAACGACGACGTGCTCTTCGGCGAAGTGTGGAGCCGGACCGACAAGCTCGGTCTGCGCGACCGCAGTTTGGTAACCATCACTTCACTTATCAGTCAGGGCATCACTGACAGTTCGCTGACCTATCACTTGCAGTCGGCAAAGAACAACGGCATCACCCGTACCGAGATTGCGGAAATCATCACGCATATAGGATTTTATGCGGGCTGGCCGAAGGCGTGGGCGGCATTCCGCCTCGCCAAAGACGTGTGGGCGGAAGACACGACCGGAGAAGATGCGAAAGCGGCTTTCCAACGCGAGATGATTTTCCCTATCGGTGAACCGAACACGGCGTATGCCCAATATTTCATAGGGAACAGCTACCTCGCGCCCATATCGACCGAGCAGGTGAAAATCTCCAACGTTACGTTCGAGCCGCGCTGCCGCAACAACTGGCACATTCATCGTGCGACGCGGGGCGGCGGGCAGATGCTCATCGGCGTGGCAGGCCGCGGCTGGTATCAGGAAGAGGGCAAGCCGGCACAGGCGATTCTGCCGGGTACGGTTATCCATATTCCCGCAAACGTGAAACACTGGCACGGTGCGGCGGCAGACGGCTGGTTCGCACATCTGGCATTCGAGCTCCCGGGCGAAAACGCCTCCAACGAGTGGCTCGAACCCGTGACGGACGAGCAGTACGACAAACTGAAATAGTGTCGGGAAGTACCGGCGAAACAATAGAGCCTCGCAACGTTACGTTGCGAGGCTTGTTTTTTCATTATAGACTCCGCCGCCGAATAAACAGCCTGATTTTCTTATTCCGACTGTCGCCACCGATCGCGCCGGAAAAACAGTAACCGTATCGTAACGCCGGATTTTCGGACGCATTGTCGTGTCGAATAATTTACGAAAATTTGCAGGCTACCCCGCGAGAGTGTTTGCAGGAACGTTTTTTTTCGTATCTTTGTGGCGATACGGGGAACGGCGGTTCTCCGCAAACGATTGATTCGTAAAGCGTTTCGTTTTATCCTTATCCGAAAAATTCGCCAAAATTTTGCATACAAGGATAGACAGTGCAAACGCTCATGCAGCCGATATGCGCCGTGAGGTGTTCATATATGGCAGGCGTGGGGTAGCTGTTTATTTGTATGCGGGTGTTTGGCGATACCTTTGGATAGATAAACGGAAATTGTTCCTCACGCTTTTATTATATTCCATTTATTATCAACGCCTTGTCGGGGAACAGCGGGCACAAATTTTTTGAAACATGAAAAAACAGTATGGTTTTTGTCGCATGGCGCTGCTGCTGTGCGCGTGGCTGCTCTCCTCTGCCGCATGGGCGTATGACTTTGAGACAGACGGCATCTATTACGACATTCTTTCGTCGGACGACAAGACGGTCGAGGTTACGTATAAATCTTATTCCGATAGAGGCTATTCGGGCGATGTAACCATTCCCGCAACGGTATCCTATAATGGTACGGTATATAGTGTTACCGCTATCGGCGACTATGCTTTTGACGGTTGCAAGAGCTTGACGTCGGTAACGATACCCAATAGCGTTACTACTATCGGCTTCTGTGCTTTTCGCGGTTGCACGGGCTTGACATCGGTAACGATAGGCAACAGTGTTACCTTTATCGACAATCAGGCTTTTGACGATTGCACAGGCTTAAAAGAAGTACATATCTCGGATTTGGAGGCATGGTGGCATATCGGATTTTACTACACCCACAGTCCGTTATACTATGCCCACAATCTCTATTTGAATGACAGCCCTGTAACCGAATTGTCCGTTCCCGCAGACATAACAACTATTGACGACCGTTTTCAAAATTGCACAAGCATAATGTCGGTAACCATACCCGAGAGTGTTACCACTATCGACGACAGTGCTTTTTCCGGTTGTACGGGGTTGACATCGCTAACGATACCCGAGAGCGTTACCTCTATTGGCGAGCAGGCTTTTTCCGGTTGTAAAGGCTTGAAAAATTTACGGATAGAGGACGGTGCGGAAACATTGATGTTATACGAAGATAGGCAATTTGACGATTGTCCGTTGGAGACAGTATATTTAGGACGGAATATCCATTATTACAGTAATAGACTTTATATAGGTGGGACCCATATTTATTCTGTGTTCAAAGAAAAAACAACCCTTGTTTCATTGACTATTGGAAACCAAGTTACCTCTATTGACGAGAAAGCTTTTTCCGATTGTACGGGATTGAAGAATTTACGGATAGAAGACGGTACGGAAACGTTGGTGTTAAGTACATCATCTTCATCGACACCGTTTGACAATTGCCCATTAGATACGGCGTATCTGGGACGGAATGTTTCTTACAGTAATTCTTATTCTCCGTTCAAAGGTAAAACGAACCTTGTTTCATTGACTATCGGCAACCAAGTTACCTCTATCGGCGACCATGCTTTTTACAATTGCACGGACTTAAAAGAAATACATATCTCGGACTTGGATGCATGGTGGCATATCGAATTTAGCAATTACGCCTCCAATCCGTTATATTATGCCCATAATCTCTATTTGAACAACAGTCCTGTAACCGAATTGTCAGTACCCAAAGACATAACGACTATTGACGACCGTTTTCGAAATTGCCCGAGCATAACGTCGGTAACCATACCCGAGAGCGTTACCTCTATCGGCGAGCAGGCTTTTTCCGGCTGCACGGGATTGACATCGCTAACGATACCAAAAAGTGTTATCGCTATCGGCGAACTGGCTTTTTCCGGTTGTACAGGATTGAAGAATTTACGGATAGAGGACGGCACGAAAACGTTGGCGTTAAGTACATCATCTTCCTCGACACCGTTTTACAATTGTCCATTGGAAACAATATATCTGGGACGAAATATTGATTACAGTTACACAGTATATCGCAATGGTTACAAAACCTATTATAATTCACCGTTCGACAATAACGCAAATCTTGTTTCATTGACTATTGGAAAGCAAGTTACCACTATCGGTAGCGAGTTTTTTTCCAGTTGTACGGGATTGACATCGCTAACGATACCGGAAAGTGTTACATCTATTGGCGACAATGCTTTTTCCGATTGTACGGGATTGAAGAATTTGAGGATAGAGGACGGTACGAAAACGTTGGCGTTAAGTACATCATCTTCCTCGACACCGTTTGACTATTGTCCGCTGGACACTGTATATCTGGGGCGGAATATCGACTATAGTTACAAGAGTGGAAACGATACAAAGTACAACTCACCGTTCGGGAGAAGTCTTGTTCTATTGACTATCGGCAATCAAGTTACCTCTATCGGCAACCAAGCTTTTTACAGCTGTTCGGGATTGACGGAAGTAACGATACCTAACGGTGTTACCTCTATCGGCAACGAGGCTTTTTACGAATGTACAGGCTTGAAGTCGGTAACGATAGGCGAAAAAGTTACCTCTATCGGCGACCATGCTTTTCACAACTGTTCGGGCTTGAAGTCGGTAACGATACCTAACGGTGTTACCTCTATCGGCGACCATGCTTTTTACAGCTGTTCGGGATTGACGGAGGTAACGATACCCAATAGTGTTACTTCTATCGGGGACGGGGCTTTTGCAAACTGTAATAATTTGAACAAAATTGAAGGGAAATTTGCTTCGTCGGATAATCGCTGCCTTATCGTAAACAATAGATTGGTTGCTTTTGCTCCATACGGTCTGACCGAATACGACATACCGGAAAGCGTTAGAGCTATCGGTGGCAGTGCTTTTGAAGGTTGTACGGGCTTGAAATCGGTAACGATACCGGAGAGTGTTATCTCTATCGGCGGCTATGCCTTTTCCGGTTGTGCAGGCTTGAAGTCGGTAACGATACCTAACGGCGTTACCTCTATCGGCAGCTATGCTTTTTACAGCTGTTCGGGATTGACGGAGGTAACGATACCCAACAACGTTACCACTATCGGCTCTTCTGCTTTTTACGGTTGCTCAGGCTTGAAGTCAGTAACGATAGGCGAAAGGGTTACTACTATCGGCACTTCTGCTTTTAGGTATTGCAACAAATTGGATACGGTTACTTCATTAAATCCTATTCCTCCGACCTTTGTTACCGAATTTACTTATGAATCGGTTTTTGATGACAGGACATATAAAAATGCTATTCTTCATTGCCCGAAAGGGTCTATGGTTGCATACCTGAATAGCTCTTGGGGAAACTTTATACATGGTCTTTTGCATCTTGAACTTGTGGAAAACCGAGTGGGAGAAACAACCTACAGCTGTACTCTAAGGGATAAATTCGGAATGGAATTTCCGGTATCATCAGTCCGTTGCGATGCAGAAAATGCGAATTATACCATCACGCCGTTATCGGCATCGGTAACCGTTACCGACCTCGAACCCCAAACCAAGTACGAAGCTAAATTCTTCGTGGAAACAAAATACGGCGACCTGCTTACCTGCGAAACCTCCTTCACCACCGATACCGTAAAACTCACCACCCTGCCGGCAATCAACATATCCAACACCTCCGCCACCCTTACGGCGGACATCGCGTGCGATGCCGTAATCGGCGCCGGCTTCGAGTGGCGGCGCGAAGACGCTCCCGAACTCGTTCCCTCCACCCTCTCGGAAACACCCATTGTCGACGGTAAAATCTCGGGAACGCTGCGCAACCTCAGTCAAGAAAAGTATTATAAATATCGTCCTTTCTACCGCACCGTGAAAGGGAAATACTACTACGGGAAGTGGCTGGCATTCGGTACACTCGACGTATATGCCTACTTCGAGCCGACGGTAAGCACCCGCTCGGGCGAAGTGCACGGCAATAACAGCACGATTTCGGGCTACATCGTGGAAGGCTCCGACGAGCTGCTCTCGCAAGGCTTCGAGTATTGGGCGGAGAGTCCCGCCTCTCGTTCGACGGAAAGCATTGCCACCCGTTCGACGGCAAGCAACCCCGAACGCATCGTAGCCTCCGGCTCGCTGATGAGCGTAACCCTTACGGGGCTTGACTACAACACCACCTATTACTACCGTGCTTATGCCACCACCGCCAAAAAGACGACCTACGGCAACACCGAGAGCTTCACCACCGGAAAAGCGCCGGTAGTGCAAGACTTCAAGCCGGCAACGACATCGCCCGCCGACAGCAGCGAAATAGAGGCGCTGAAAACCTTTACGCTCATCTTTACCGAAAAGCCGGCTCTTGCCGCCGAAGCACAAACGATAACGCTCGCCGGCAATGACACGCTGCTCACCGCCACCCTCTCCGCCGGCAGCGGCAACCGCCTCGTGGTAACCCTTGCCGACACGTTGAAAGTCCTCGGCGAATACACGCTGACGATACCCGAAGGCGCCTTCGGCGATGCCGACTTTGCTGCCGACCCGACTGTGGGACGCTGCAACCCCGAACTCGTTTATACCTTCACGATAACGGAGCCGGAGCCCGCAGAACCCGACGAGCCGGAGAATCCGGAAAATCCGGACGAACCCGATAAACCAAGCGTGCCGGACAAGCCGTCGGCAGTAACGGAGACGCAGGCAGAAGCCGAACACATAACGGTGTATAACCTGCAAGGCGTGTTGGTGCTCGAAACCGATGATGCCGCCGACCTCAAAACGCTGCAAAACGGCGCCTACATTGTGAACGGCAAAAAGATGATTATCGTCCGATAGCACGACTATTACAACAAAAGAGCATAGAAAAAATCGTTGTAAATAATCCGGACGCGCCGCCCTGCCATGTGAATGGCGGGGCGGCTTTTTTATGCTTCCCGTTGCCGACGTTTACCGGATTTTTTACCCCGAATCTGCGGATAATAATCGCCCGCTATTTCCTTGTAAAAAATGGAAAAACGGCAAAAACGGGGCGATTTTATATTGGAAAAGCGGCAAAAATTCCATTATTTTTCTTGGAAAAGCGGCAAAAACAGTATATATTTGTCATGGAAAAACGGCAAGAAAATAATTATTTCGCTGTAAATCAAGTATAAATAAATTATGATTCGAAGAAAAATAGATGTCTATCTCCGGAATTATTACGCACACACGCGCAGTGCCTTGTTGGTTACCGGTGCCCGACAAACCGGCAAGACATTTTCGATTCGGGAATTTGGCAAGACGTTCAAAAGTTTTATCGAAATCAATTTTGTGGAGAATCCCGATGCGGTGGAAATATTCAAGGGGGCAAAGAGTGCCGCCGAGATTCTGCTCCGCATTTCGGCAATGACGGCAACGCCGCTTGTCAAAGGTCGGACATTGATTTTTTTCGACGAGGTGCAGCGGTGTCCGGATATAGTAACCGCCATTAAATTTTTGGTCGATGAAGGCTCTTACCGATACATTTTGAGCGGTTCGCTGTTGGGGGTGGAATTGCGCGACCTGCGTTCCGAGCCGGTGGGGTATATGGGTGTCAAGGAGATGTATCCGCTCGATTTCGAGGAGTTTATTACTTGTGTGGGCATCGACGGACAGGTCGTCGCCGCGTTGCGCTCGGCGTGGGAGCATCGCACGCCGGTCGATGCGTTCGTCCACCGGAAAATCATGGAACTGTTCCGCCTCTATCTGGTGGTGGGCGGTATGCCTGCGGTGGTGAGCAAGTATTTGGAAAACAATAATTTGCAGGAAGTCATGACGATACAGCAGGATATTATCCGGCTGTATAAGCGCGATATTGCCCAATATGATTTGAAAGACAAACTCTATCTCGAAGAGATATTCGAACTTATCCCGCCGGAACTTAATGCGAAAAACAAACGCTTCATTTTGAAACGGTTGAATGAAAATGCGAAATTCGACCGTTGCGAGACCGGTTTCGTTTGGCTGAAAAATGCCGACGTGGCATTGCCGGTGTACAACGTGGAAGAACCGAAGATGCCTTTGCTGCTTGCCCGTTCACGAAATCTGTTCAAACTTTTTCAGAACGATGTCGGATTGCTGGCGGCACAATACGCCGAGGGCATTCAACTGCGTATCATCAAGGGCGACAAGAATATAAATTACGGTGCAATATACGAGAATGCAGTGGCGCAGGAGTTGGTGGCGCACGGGTTGGAGCCTTACTACTATAACAACAAAAAACGCGGGGAGCTTGATTTTGTCGTTGAACTCGGCGGTGCGGTGCTGCCACTGGAAGTGAAATCGGGCAAGGATTACGAGAGTCATCGCGCCTTGTCGAACATCATGGCGTGCGAAGAATACGACCTGCCGGAGGCAATTGTTTTCAACAACGACAACCTGCGCGTGGCGGGTAAAATCGTGTATGCCCCGATTTATATGGTGATGTTTCTCGAAAAAAATCAAGCCGCGCCGTCTTACTATAAGGTGGATTTGTCGGGATTGAAGTAAGCGCGTATCGAGGGGTAAAAAACACACGGGGCGGGAATTTCCCGCCCCGCATGTTATGCGGTTTCGACTCGTCGGATTATTGAGCGAGAGCGTCGGTTTGTTCCTCTATGTCATTACAGAGAATTTTTGTGAATTTTTCTGCTCCGATGTCCGATAGATGATTACTGTTGCAAAAGTCTTCGTCTGTAAATCGGGAATCGTCCAAATAATCAAAATACATTGTCCCCTCGTTTTGTTGCAGAAACCGTGTGATAAGTTCATGCATTCTTGCAAATTGCCGGCTGTCGATAAGATTTCGGTAGGAATACCATGCGGGCGTCGTAAAAAGCACGAGTTTTATTTCTCGTTGTTTGCAGTCGTCGGCAATGTGTTGCAGTATAGCGTAGTTTTTTTCGGAGATTTCCACCGCTTCTTTCCATTTCTTACGTGTGTGAGTACGTGCTTCATGTCCGTTATGCATTTGTAACGGATCTTTATGTTTCAACTTGTAAGATGTTGTCCACCCGTATTCGTCGTATCCTACATCTTCGAGCGGAAAGAAGAAAGCACGAAGCTTCCCGCCAAAAGTTTGCAGGTCGAAAAATTCAAAATTGCTGTAAAATGGTTTGGCTGGATAGTCCATATACAATTTGTAAAAAATCAATTTTTTTGGATCAGCTTCTACATTTTCGAAGAAAAAAGTCGGATAAGATATCGGGATAAGCAGCATTTTTAATTGAGGACAATCGAATTTTTGCCACAGAAAATAATCCATGTCGAGTGTTTGCCAGAAATTAGCGAGATTGAATGTTATGCCGAAAGTATCCTTATCCATCATGTCGGGTTTGACCGCAGCGTATGAGTGTGAAGTTCCTAAGATAAGAGTATTCACTTCTTTATGATGGGCTTCCATCCATTCTTCTTTGTAGCGATATGCATTCGGCACTTGTCGGACAAGCCATTCTCCGACACA
>CANQQA010000027.1 GCA_947625885.1 uncultured Bacteroidales bacterium | reverse complement strand
TAAGTGTTTCTTTGAAGTTTATGAGGCAAAGGTAACAAATCTATATGATATAAACTAATTATGAACATCTACTTAAATCTTATAAAATGAGTAATTCACAGCCATAGTAGCCGATTCATAAGCGTACAATTCTCTATTAGTTAAGAATTGGGTTTTACTTCTTATTTCTTCATTTCGAGAGTTTTTTAATGCATACTTAAACCATAATATCCCAATACCCATAACAATAAGTATAAATAGACTCATATATAGACCCACATAGTTATCATCAGAAGAGCTATAATGGTAATCGGGATAATCCATATAATCCTCTGGCATCACTCTTCCACTCTGAGCCATTAGTATTAGTTCGGCACTAAGGCTTAAAAATAAGAAATAGATTCTTTTCATATTATCATTATTTTTATTGATGATTCTCTAAATCCTCAATATCATTGAAAAATCTTCTTTATAGCATACGCTAAATCAACTGCTGTATTCAGTATGACAAAGATACAATTTTGGAAATGATTTACAATGGAAAGAGGTCATTTCGTCTACGCCGGTTGGACGCATTCATTTCTTTTTAAGAATCTTTTTTGCATTCAATGGGCTGACTACATTTGTTTGAACGGCTCTGCTTTGGGCGACGGAATAGACTGTACCAATCGGAAAAGTTGCTCTGTATCTGCGACATCGGTCATGTATTTCTTCCCGTCTGCGGCAGTCATTTTCAGTTGACTACAATTTGTAGCCAACTCGCTACCCTCTTTTTTTAATTGGTTTTTCAGTACACTCCAATACTTTCGCGGATTCGGGCTGTCGGTCAATACCTCGACTACGTCCACGATAGATACGTACCATTTCTCCGTTTCATCGTCCCATACGGTACACGCACCTTACGTTGTTCGAATAATTGAATAGCTTACTTTGGGGTCATCTCTTTTTATCTTGTTTCATCGTCATTGCGATATATACACAGTATTTTTTCAATTACTTTTTCCGCTTGACGGTGTGTTTCAGCTTCAACACGGCAAAGTTCAATTCTATTTCGGTTTCCGTGTCGGTGGTCTGCATATCCTCGCCGAACAGGTCTGCCATGATTTCGCCGCTTTTCTGCATCAACGTCTTTTGGCGGAATTTGTCGGGGTTGGCAGACATTTCGCCGATTGTGCGGGAGAGTTCGCGCAACTTGGCAAAGGCTTCGATGATTGCAATGGTGGTTTGTGCCGCCCGTTCGCTTTTCAGAATCGTGGCAAGCATATACAGCCCTTTCTCCGTAAAGGCTTTCGGGAGAACGCGCGTTTTCGGAGATAAATTTGCGATCAAAAATTTTGATTGCAAATTTTCAAATTCTGTTTTGTCAATCTCGAAAACATATCCTTTCGGAAATTTGTCGGGATTGTTTTTTACGGCTTGATTGACTTCACGAGTTTCCACTCCGTAGAGTTCGGCGACGGAAAAGTCGAGCAGCACATCTTGGTCGCGCAGGCGCACCACTTTTTCGCTCACCTCTCCGAATTTGACTATACCATTCATTGTGTCGTATTTTGTTTTTAGATTGAGAAACAAAGATACAAAATTTTAATGCAATTTACAATTAATGTCGTGCATATATTCGGACGAGCAGCCTGCGGTATGTAAAAGGGAGTGATGGTACTCTCGCCGGGAATCGAACCCGGATTTAAAGTTTAGGAAACTTCCGTTCTATCCATTGAACTACAAGAGCCTGTGCGGGAGCGGGGAGGGGAATTGCCCCCGCAACGTGGCGGCAAAATTATACAATTTGCCGTACTTATGCAAATTTCCGACGTCGAAGGCGTTTAGTCGAACAGCGTGTGCATGATTTCGAGCGAACGTATCTCGGGCAGCTCGGTCTGGTGCAGGCGGTAGTAGCCGATGATTTGTTCGAGTATGTGTCGGCGGTCGTCGCGGGTGAAGCGGAAGCGGTGCAGGTTGCGGGCGTTCATGCGCATCAGCAGGGCGAATATCTCGGATTCGCGCGCCGGAAGCACATACCCGTGCGGGGGCGTTTCGGCGACGAATACCCCTTCGAGCAGGTCGAAGAAGCGCCCTTCGGCATACTGCTCCACGTTGGGCTGGAAGCCTAAGAAGCCCGACAGCCGCAGCAGAAACCAAAGGTGAAAATTGGCTTTGCCCTCTTCCATCAGGTCGAACAGCCGAATCGACTGCGTGAGGAAATCGAAAAATGCGGGGTTGCTCTCCGGCTCGCGAAAGAGTCGCCACACCATTTCCGCCAAAAACAGCGTAACGGCATTTTTCACCGGGTCGTAGTGCAGGTGCTGCCACACTTCGACCTGCCGCGCCTCTTTGATGCGGAAAATATCCTGCCCCGCCTGCCGCTCGGAATCGATTTCGAGATAGGTGAAAGGTCGGAAAAGCGGGCGCAGCAGGCGCGAGCGGCGACCCTGCTGCTGCGGCAGCAGGTAGGCAGCCAGCCCGAAGCGCTCGGTATAGACCTGCGCTATCGACATCTTGTCGTTGTAGGCAATCGTGTGGAGCACTATTCCGCGTGTCTTTTCCTGCATTTTTCTCTGTCGGCAAACTCGTTTCCGACACAAAAATGCTACAAATTACGGAGACAGACAATTTTTTATTCAAATATTTTGCCGATAAAAAAAAACGCTCTATATTTGCACTCGCAATTTTCGGCACCCCTCCCGATGGTGGGTGCGGGTTGCGCGATGGCCCATTCGTCTATCGGCTAGGACGCAAGATTTTCATTCTTGAAAGAGGGGTTCGATTCCCCTATGGGCTACCACAAAAAAACATAAAAAATACCAATAAGGAGATTTATTGAATGGCAAATCATCAATCATCTATCAAAAGAATCAGACAGACGCAGGCGAGAAAGTTGCGTAACAGATACTATGCCAAAACGGCTCGCAACGCCGTGCGCAAACTGCGCGCCACGACGGTGAAAGACGAAGCTGCGGCACTCTATCGCCAAGTTGCTTCCATGCTCGACAAGCTGGCAAAGCGCAACATTATCCACAAAAACAAAGCCGGAAACCTCAAATCGAAACTGGCTTTGCACGTCAATAAACTCTGATTCGCGCCACGTTGCGCCGTAGCCGCCGAATGCGGCACAGAAGGCCCATTCGTCTATCGGCTAGGACGCAAGATTTTCATTCTTGAAAGAGGGGTTCGATTCCCCTATGGGCTACACAAAGCGTTGAGATATAATCTTGACGCTTTTGCTGTTTTACGGCATTCGTCGGCAGCCGTTTGGGAGCGGCACGCTATACCGGCGGCTTTTCACCTTTTTTAATAACAAATATTCCTTACAGCGACACAAAAGAGGCTGAAAAATTTCTTGCCGGAGAGAAAAATCGTTATCTTTGTCGGGAGGTTTCGGGCGCATGAAAATGCCCTGTCGGAATCTCGAAAAGAAAAGGGTCGGCGAGGAAGCGGACAACCTGCCGCGTCGCCCGAAAGAAACAGTTGAAATCAATAAAAAAGATATGTCAGAAGAACTCAACAACGCACAAAATGCCAATTATTCCGCCGACAGCATTCAGGTGCTCGAAGGGCTGGAAGCCGTGCGCAAACGTCCCGCCATGTACATCGGCGACATCAGCGTCAAAGGCTTGCACCACTTGGTCTATGAAGTGGTGGACAACTCCATCGACGAAGCGCTTGCCGGCTACTGCACCCACATCGAAGTATTCATCAACGAAGATAATTCCATAACCGTCATCGACAACGGTCGAGGCATACCCGTCGATATGCACGAAAAAGAGCATAAATCGGCGCTCGAAGTGGTGCTTACGGTATTGCACGCCGGCGGTAAGTTCGACAAAGGTTCGTACAAAGTTTCCGGTGGTCTGCACGGTGTCGGCGTGTCGTGCGTCAATGCCCTCTCGACCTATCTGCGCGCCGAAGTGCGCCGCGACGGCAAGATATACATGCAGGAATATGCCTGCGGCAAACCCCTGCACGGCGTCGAAGTCATCGGCACGACGGAAGAAACCGGTACCACCATCACTTTCAAACCCGACGACAGCATCTTCATCGAAACCGTCTATCAATACGAAATACTCCAAAACCGCCTGCGTGAACTCGCCTACCTCAACAAAGGCATCACCATATCGTTCACCGACCGGCGCGAGAAAAAAGAAGACGGCACTTTCCGGCAGGAAATTTTCCATTCCGACGAAGGCGTGAAAGAGTTCGTGCGATTCCTCAACCGCAACAACGAGCCGCTTATCAATGACGTGATTTACCTCAACACCGAGAAGCAGGGCGTGCCTATCGAGTGTGCCGTCATGTACAATACCGGCTACCGCGAGAACCTCCATTCGTATGTGAACAACATCAATACGGTCGAGGGCGGAACGCACGAAGCCGGTTTCCGCACCGCGCTCACCCGCATACTCAAAAAATACGCCGAAGACACGAATGCCAAAGCCATAGAAAAGGCAAAAATCGAAATTTCGGGCGAGGACTTCCGCGAAGGACTTATCGCCGTTATCTCGGTGAAAGTGGCAGAGCCGCAGTTCGAGGGGCAGACCAAAACGAAACTCGGCAACAACGAAGTGAGCGGTGCCGTCAATCAAGCCGTAGGCGAAGCCCTTACCAACTATCTCGAAGAACACCCCAAAGAGGCGAAGCTCATCGTCGATAAAGTGATATTGGCAGCCACTGCGCGCATCGCCGCCCGCAAAGCCCGCGAGTCGGTACAGCGCAAAAGCCCGATGAGCGGCGGCGGACTTCCCGGCAAACTGGCGGACTGCTCCTCGCGCAACCCCGAAGAGTGTGAAATATTCCTCGTCGAGGGCGACTCCGCCGGCGGCTCGGCAAAGCAGGGACGCAGCCGCGCCACCCAAGCCATTCTGCCGTTGCGGGGAAAAATCCTTAACGTCGAAAAAGCCATGTGGCACAAAGCCTTCGAGAGCGACGAGGTGAACAACATCATCACCGCACTCGGCATACGTTTCGGCGTGGACGGCGAAGAAGACAGCAAGAAAGCCAACATCGACAAGCTGCGCTACAACAAAATCATCATCATGACCGATGCCGACGTGGACGGAAGCCACATCGACACCCTTATTATGACCCTCTTTTACCGCTATATGCCCGAAGTCATCGAGGGCGGACACCTCTATATCGCCAACCCGCCTCTCTATCTCTGCTCCAAAGGCAACATCAAGGAGTATTGCTATACCGATGAAGCGCGGCAGGCTTTCATACAGAAATACGGCGCCGGTTCCGAAAAAGGCATTCACACCCAGCGCTACAAAGGTTTGGGCGAGATGAATCCCGAACAGCTGTGGGAGACGACCATGAATCCCGAAACTCGCATCTTGAAGCAGGTAACCATAAACGATGCCACCAACGTCGATTACATATTCTCGATACTTATGGGCGAAGACGTAGGTCCCCGCCGCGAGTTCATCGAGCAAAACGCCACCTACGCCAACATCGACGCCTGATACCGGCGCTTCACGCCCCGTCGGGGCAGCATACCACAAGCCCGACCGCCTTTTCGACGGTCGGGCTTGACCCAAAAATCAACAAGTACAAAAAACGACTTTATGGTGAAACATCGGAAACTTCGTCCGTCGGGAAATAGTCGCAAGCCCTTTGCGGAGCAGATACGCGATATTTTCAACGACAATTTCCGGACTTTTTTCAATCATCGGCAGATAGCCCGTAAAATCGGCGCGAAAAACGAGATGCAGAAAAAAGAGGTGGTCGCCATATTGGAATCGCTTCTCAAAGAGGGATTTCTCGAACAGGATTCCCCCGGACGTTACCGCCGCAACCCCACCGACATGGTGCTTGCAGGTACGTTCACCCGCCAGCACGGTCGCCTGCTCGTGCAGCCCGACAACGACGGCACGCCGCTCTATGTGAGCGAGACGAATGCCCTCCATGCCCTTCACGGCGACCGCGTGGAATATGCCGTCATTTCGCATGGAAAATATCGGGGCGAAGCCCGTATTCTCGACGTTGTGGAACGTTGCGGCAAGCAGCAAGTCGTGGGCACGGTCGAAGCTCTCGGCAGAAAAGAATATGCTTTGCGGGTCGATAATCGGGCATTCGACAACCGCGTCTATCTGTCGGCAACGCATCTTCACGGAGCGAAAGCCGGTGAGAAAGTCGTCGCCCGACTGCTCGACTGGGTGATGTACGACGACAGCCCGACGGGCGAGGTCGTGGAGATATTGGGTGCCGGCGGCGAAAACGACACCGAGATGCACGCCATTCTCGCCGAATTCGGATTGCCCACCCGTTATCCGGAGGAGTTGGAAAAAGATGCCGACAAAATCAGTGACGAAATATCCGCTGAAGAAATTGCCCGTCGTGAGGATTTCCGCAACGTAACGACCTTTACGATAGACCCATACGATGCCAAAGACTTCGACGACGCCCTTTCGTTGCGTCCGCTTTCGGAGAACCGCTGGGAGATAGGTGTGCATATCGCCGACGTAACGCATTACATCAAGCCCGGCACCCCTATCGACCGCGAAGCCTATCGGCGCGGTACGTCGGTCTATCTGGTCGATCGCACCGTGCCCATGCTACCCGAACGGTTGTGTAACGGCATCTGCTCCCTCCGTCCGCAGGAAGACAAACTTTGCTTTTCGGTCGTCTTTGAGATGGACGCCGATGCCTGTGTACTCGATTCGCGCATCGTCCGCACGGTTATCTGCTCCGACCGCCGTTTCACCTACGAGGAGGCGCAGGAAATCATCGAAACCGGTACGGGCGATTGTGCTGAACAGATAACGACGCTCAACCGCCTCGCCGTCATTCTCCGCCGTCGTCGCTTTGAAAAAGGGGCTATTGATTTCGACCGGCAGGAAATGAAATTCATCATCGACGAAAAAGGACACCCTGTCGGTATATTCAATAAAGTCTCCGAAGATGCCCACAAACTCATCGAGGAGTTTATGCTGTTGGCGAACCGCACCGTCGCCGAGCGGATAGGCAAAGTGCAAAAGCGTGAAACGCCCAAGCCTTTTGTCTATCGGGTGCACGATAATCCCGACCCCGAAAAGATGACCGAGCTTTCGGCTTTCGTGCGCCGGCTGGGGCTTACCCTGCAATCCGCCGGCACCCGCGCCGAAGTAGCCGATTCCATTAACAGTATGTTGAAGCACGTGCACGGGGCGCCCGAAGAAAACCTTGTTTCGATGCTCACCATACGCACCATGGCGAAAGCCGTATATACGACCCGAAACATCGGACACTACGGGCTGGCGTTCGACTATTATACGCACTTTACCTCACCTATACGGCGATACCCCGACATGATGGTGCACCGCCTGCTCGAACGTTATCTTATCGACAACGGGCGCGCCGTCGATGCCGACGAACTCGAAGACCGTTGCGTACACGCTTCCGATATGGAGCAGCTTGCCGCCAACGCCGAGCGTGCGTCGATAAAATACAAACAAGCCGAATACCTTTCCGAACGATTGGGACAGGCTTTCGACGGCACCATATCGGGTATTTCCGAGCGCGGTATTTTTGTCGAAATCGACGAAAACAAGTGCGAAGGATTCATATCCGTGCGGGATTTGGACGACGATTATTACACTTTTGATGAGGCAAGCTATTGCCTTTGCGGACGGCGCAGCCGCCGAATCTACCGGCTCGGCGACCCCATGCGCATCATCATCGCCAAGGTCGATATAGAGCGGCGCCAGATTGACTTCGTTCCCGAAGAAAGGGGAATGATGTCTGCCCGCCGTCCTGCCGCACCGAACAGAGGCAAACGCATTTTGTCTCCCAAAGAATTCGGATTGCGGAAAGCCAAGAAAAAACACCGTTTATAAAATCTACCGCATTATGGCAGAAGATATATTGCAGCAACCTACGGAATACGGCTCCGACAGCATACGCACCCTCGAATGGAACGAGCACATACGTTTGCGTCCGGGCATGTACATCGGCAAGCTGGGCGACGGTTCCCATGCCGACGACGGTATTTATGTGCTCTTGAAAGAGGTCATCGACAATACGATTGACGAGTTTACAATGGGATACGGCAAGCAAGTCATCGTCGAGATAGAAGACGGTCATGTTTCCGTGCGCGACTTCGGGCGCGGCATACCCCTCGACAAGGTGGTCGATGCCTCCTCCAAAATGAATACGGGAGCGAAGTACGATTCCAAGACCTTCAAAAAATCGGTCGGACTGAACGGTGTCGGCATCAAAGCCGTCAATGCCCTTTCTACCGAATTTACCATACAGTCGTTCCGCGACGGTACCAGTAAAAAGGTAACTTACTCCTGCGGCGTCATTACCTCCGAGAGCGGGCTCGAACCCACCGAACAGGAAAACGGCACGTGGGTGTCGTTCCGTCCCGACGCCTCCCTCTTTGTCGATTATGCCTATCGCGACGAGTTTGTCGTGGCGCTGCTCAAAAACTACACCTATCTCAATACCGGTCTCACGTTCGTGTACAACGGTGTGCGCTATACCTCCAAAAACGGACTCGTCGATTTGCTCAACGAAAAAATGACCTCTACGCCGCTCTATCCTCTGATACACCTCAAAGGCGACGATATCGAAGTGGTCATCACCCACAACGACCAGTACGGCGAAGAATTTTATTCGTTCGTCAACGGGCAGCACACCATACTCGGCGGCACGCACCTGTCGGCATTTCGCGAAGCCGTGCCCCGCACCATCAAGGAGTTTTTCTCCAAAAACTTTGAATATACCGACATACGCAACGGTATGGTCGCCGCTATCAGCATCAAGATAGAAGAACCCACTTTCGAGTCGCAGACCAAGACCAAACTCGGCTCCCGCGACATGGGTCCGGACGGTCCGACCATCAATAAATTCGTCAATGATTTTATCAAAAAGGAATTAGACAATTACTTGCATCGCAACAGCGAAACCAAAGATATTCTGCTCAAAAAAATACAGGATTCCGAGAGAGAGCGCAAAGCGATAGCCGGTGTATCGAAAGTGGCGCGCGAGCGCGCGAAAAAAGCCAATATGCACAACCGCAAATTGCAGGACTGCCGCATACACTACAACGACCCCAAAGGCGATTTGCGCGACGACACGTGCATTTTTATTACGGAGGGCGACTCGGCTTCCGGCTCCATCGGAAAAAGCCGCAATGCCGACACGCAGGCGATTTTCAGTCTGCGGGGCAAGCCGTTGAACAGTTACGGACAGACGCGCGAAGTCGTTTACGAAAACGAGGAGTTCAATCTCCTGCAAGCTGCCCTCAACATCGAAGAAGGCATCGAGGGATTGCGCTACAACAAGGTAATCATCGCCACCGATGCCGACGACGACGGTATGCACATACGCCTGCTCGTACTTACGTTCCTGTTGCAATTTTTCCCCGACCTTATCAAGAAAGGACACGTCTATATTCTCGAAACACCGCTGTTCCGCGTGCGCGACAAGAAAGAGACGCGATACTGCTATACCGACCAAGAACGCATCGACGCAATCCGCTACTTCGGTGAGAATGCCGAGATAACCCGTTTCAAAGGGTTGGGTGAAATATCGCCCGATGAATTTAAGGAGTTTATCGGCGAAGACATTCGGCTCAGCCCCGTAAATCTGCGCAAAGAAGATTCCGTCAAGGAGTTGCTCGAATTTTATATGGGCAAAAACACGATGGAACGTCAAAATTTCATTATTGAAAATCTGATTGTCGATGACGAAGATCTCTGAAAAAATCGCATTCTTTCCGGGGTCTTTCGACCCCTTTACGCTCGGACACCTTTCGGTGGTGCGGCGAGCGCTGTCGCTGTTCGACAAAATCGTCGTCGCTATCGGTGTCAATGAAAACAAACACTGCCTTTATACTCCGCAGCAGCGGGAGGCGATGTTGCGGCAACTTTTTGCAGAAGAGGCGCGCGTGGAAGTCTCCGTCTATGAAGGTCTTACGGTGGACGCTGCCAAGAAGTGCGGCGCAACTGCCATTTTACGCGGCGTGCGTTCGATAGCCGATTTCGAGTACGAAAAAAACATCGCCGACCTCAATCGCGATTTATCGGGCATCGAAACGGTGTTGCTGTTTACGGAGCCGGCATATGCCCATATTACATCGACCGCCGTACGGGAATTGATACGTTACGGACAACCCGTCGGTCGATTCGTTCCTGAAAAATTACAACTTCCTGTTTTATAAAACGATTATGAAAAGAAAAATTTTGATTCTGTGTTTGTCGCTTTGCGTATCGGGTCTGTTTGCACAGACGAAAGAGGAGTCGGGGAAAGACAATTCTTCGCAGACGACAGGCAGGTTCAGTCCGTTGAGCAAAGTCGGCATGATGGCGATGTACATTTCCCGCTTCTATGTCGATGTGCTGAATGAAAACGAGATAGCCGAAGAGACGATAGCTACCATGCTGAAACAGCTCGACCCGCATTCGACCTATTTGCCTCCGAAAGAAGCCCGGCAGACGCAGGAAAATCTTTCCGGAAAATTCGACGGTATAGGCATACAGCTCAATATGCTCGACGACACCCTTTACGTGGTGCAGACCGTCGTGGGCGGACCTTCCGAGAAAGCCGGCATTTTACCGGGCGACCGCATCATAACGGTCGATACGACGGTCGTTGCGGGAAAACATTTCGATGTGGGCGAAATCGGCTCTATGTTGCGCGGCAAGCGCGGCAGTAAGGTGAAAGTGGGAATTTCCCGACGGGGCGTTCCCGACCTTGTCTATTTTACCGTTACGCGCGATAAAATTCCGGTATATAGCATCGACGCCACGTATATGATTGACGATACTACCGGTTATATACGGTTGAGCCGTTTTGCCGAGAGCAGTGCCGACGAAGTGGCGAAAGCCGTGAAATCGCTTCGGAAAAGCGGCATGAAAAATCTGATACTCGACCTACAACAGAATGGCGGCGGTTATCTGAATGTTGCCGTGAAAATTGCCGATATGTTCCTTGATGACGACCAGCTCATCGTCTATACCGAAGGTCGCAATATGCGTCGTGCCGAGGAACGTGCCACGTCGAACACGCTGTTTCCCGACGGTCGCGTGGTGGTCTTGGTCGATGAATCGTCGGCTTCGGCAAGCGAAATCGTAGCCGGAGCGTTGCAGGATTGGGACCGTGGCGTCATCGTGGGTCGCCGCACGTTCGGAAAAGGTTTGGTGCAGCGTCCGATACCTTTCCCCGACAATTCGCTGCTGCGTCTCACCGTAGCCCGCTACCACACCCCCACAGGTCGCAGTATACAGCGCCCCTACGTCAAGGGTGATGTCGATGATTATGAAAAAGATTTGATGGAGCGCCTGCACAGCGGAGAGCTGCTTTATGCCGACAGCACCCATTTTGTCGATTCATTGCAGTACCGCACCTTGAAAAACAACCGCGTCGTTTACGGCGGCGGAGGCATCATGCCCGACTGCTTTGTGGGCATAGATACGACGCTTGTTACTCCGTATCATCAGAAATTGATGCGGTCGGGGCTTATCAACCGGTGTGCCTATCTTTACCTCGATACTCATCGGAAAGAAATCGCTTCCAAGTATCGGAAGTCGTCGAAGTTCATCAATGAATACCCAATTGATGCCCGACTGCTCGACCAACTCGAAAAAGCGGCTGAAAAAGAGGGTATCGTCCCTGCCAGTGTTGCCGAAAGAGATGCTTCCATGCCGCTCATTGCCGTACAGCTCAAAGCCTTGCTGGCACGCGATATCTACGATGCGGCGGCATATTACCGCATATATAATTCCGTAAATACGATTTATTTGAAAGGCATAGATGTTATCCGCTCCGGAGAATACGACAAGTTGTTGGAAGCTCCGGCGGAATAACTACTATATAATAGGTATATATTAAAAATGCGCTTCCTATCGGGAAAGCGCATTTTTAATTTCCGAAATTTACGGTAAATATTATTTTACTTTGTCTGCCAATTCAGCACCGGCTTTGAATTTAACGACTTTCTTTGCGGGAATGGTAATCGTTTGTTTGGTGGCAGGATTGATACCCGTTCTTGCACTTTTCTTATTTACGGAGAAAGTTCCGAAACCGATCAATGCGATTTTTTCACCTTTTGCCAATTCCTCAGAAACAGTAGCTACGAAAGCATCGAGAGCTTTTTTTGCATCGGTTTTTGCCAAGCCGGCTTTTGCTGCAACGGCAGCGATCAAATCAGTTTTGTTCATGACTTTAAGTATTAGTATTAAATATTGGTTATTTAAGAGTTTCAACGCTAAACTGTTGCAAATGTATTATTAAAAATCAAACAAACAAAGAATTGAGGAAAAAATTTACTTTTTTGCCATTATTTTTTTCATTCGGAGTTGTTTTTATCTTTACAGAAGCGAAATATTCTCTATTTTTGCAAGGACAATAAGTATAACTGTGGCAGTTTTATTATGTTTCAAGAACGAAGAAATTTTCTCGATACGATTCCTCCGGTTACTAAAAACCTGATTATCATTAACCTGTTGGCGTGGTTGGCAACGATAGTCCTTAAAAAGTCGTTGCAAATAGATTTGATTGACTATCTCGGGCTGCATTATATACAAGCCGAAGGCTTCAATGCCGTGCAATTCGTAACCTATATGTTCCTGCACGACCCGACCTCTTTTGCCCACGTGTTTTTCAATATGTTCTCGGTCTATATGTTCGGTCGTACCATCGAGTCGGTGTGGGGAAGCCGGCGTTTTCTCTTTTTCTACATGACGACGGGCATAGGCGCCGGACTGGTACAGGAGCTTACTTGGTATCTCGCACTGGGCGATGCCATTGCCCATACGGAGGCAGTAATCGGGTGGGAGCAGACGAGCCTCATGCTCAACAATGTCATCACTATCGGGGCATCGGGCGCTGTATTCGGCATATTGTTGGCATTCGGCATGATGTTCCCGAACGTCGAACTTTTCCTCATGTTCGTGCCTATCCCTATCAAGGCGAAATATTTCGTCATCGGTTACGGTGTCATAGAGTTGCTCTTGGGCATACGCAGCAGCAGCGGCGACAACGTTGCCCATTTTGCCCACTTGGGCGGTATGTTGTTCGGGCTTATCCTTATTCTTTATTGGCGTAAAAAAGGAAATGGAAGTCATGGAATTTTTTAAGGAGCTTCGTCGTAAGTATGCCGCTGGCACATTGCCGGTGAAATTCATTTTCATCAATGTGGCGGTGTTTCTGTTCGTACGCATCGTCGAAGTGATATGTACGCTTTTCGACCTCAATTTTTCTCTCGCCTCTTTTCTCGAACTGCCGTCCGACCTGACACTGCTTTTCTATCGCCCCTACACGGTGGTGAGCTATATGTTTTTCCAATACGGGCTGTTGCATCTTCTTTTCAATATGCTGTGGCTCTATTGGTTCGGACAGTTGTTCCTGCGTTTTTTCAATGCCAAGCAATTCGGCGGGCTCTATTTTCTCGGGGGATTCGGTGGGGCGGCGCTCTATCTGGCTGCCTATAATCTGCTGCCTTATTTCATCGGGAAAGAAGGCATGTTGCTTGGAGCGTCGGCATCTGTGTTGGCAATTGTGTTTGCTGTGTCGGCATACGCTCCCGATTACAAGATACGCCTGTTCCTTGTCGGAAACATAGCGTTGAAATATATAGCATTGGTAACCGTCGTTCTCGATTTGTTGAGCGTAACCTCCCTGAATGCGGGCGGGCACGTAGCCCATATCGGCGGGGCATTGACGGGGTGGCTGTTTGCCTCCCGCTGGCGCAGCGGAAAGGACATTACGCGCGGCATCAACCGCTTCATCGACTATCTTGCCCCCCTGTTCCGTCCGCGTCGCAAGAAAGTGCAGTCTGCCTCTTTCCGCCGTCCGCTCAACGATGAGGAATATCGCCGGCAGCGACAGGAAAATATCACGGAGATAGATAAGATTCTCGATAAAATAAGACAGTCGGGTTACGAAGCCCTTACCGCCGAAGAGAAGAAACGGCTTTTCGACGCGGGTAAAAAATGATTCCGTATGAATTTTTTGACGAAGACATATCGAATTTTGCTGTTGGGCGTGCATGGCGTTGCCGGTGCGTTATTGCTTTTCTCGGCATACTCTTATCTGATACCGCCCGACAGATGGAGTCTTCCGCTGTTTTTTGCCTTGGCGTTTCCTGTGTTCTTTTTCGTGGAATGGGGGTTGGTGCTGCTGCATCTGTTTCTCGCGCCGCGCAAATATATATTGCTGCCGCTTCTTTTCCTGCTGCTTGCATTTCCGGCGGCTCGCAATTATTTTCCGATACACTTTTCCGGAACGGGTAATGGCGAGCCGGAGCTTACGATTATTTCGTATAATGTACTGCAATTCGAGCGGGCGCGCGAAATAACCAAAGCCAATCCCATACTCCGGTTGTTGCAGGAGAGCAGCGCCGATATCGTCTGCATACAGGAGTATCCGGCGTTAGGTGTCAACGAACAGAAAAAATTCGGAAGGATTCTTTCGCACTATCCTTATAAATATATATCGGAGGGCTTGGCTTGCTATTCCGTATATCCGATAGTCAAAGCCGAACCTATCCGGTTTCCCGACACCGACAACGGAGCCTGCCTTTACCGGCTCGATGTCAAAGGTCGAAAACTTTCGCTTGTCAATTGTCATTTGGAGTCGAACAAACTTGAAAAGTCGGACAAAGAGCTGTACATAAATATGGCGAAGCACCCGACGCACACCAATGAACTGCTGCCGCAAGCCAAAGAGAGGCTTTTGCGTAAAGTCGCTCGTTCGTCGGCAGCCCGAGCCGCCCAAGCCCGTATGTTGCGGGAGATTATCGACCGTCTTACGGGGGCGGTGATTGTGTGCGGCGATTTCAACGATACGGCACAGTCGTATGCCTACCACACGGTACGCGGCAGCTTCGGCGATGCCTATATCTCTACGGCTTTCGGTCCCGATATTACGTACAATGCCTTCGGACTTTGGTTCCGGATAGACCACATACTTTACAACGATAGCTTTCACGCTGTCGATGCCCGCATCATTCACAAGCGCTATTCCGACCACTATCCTATCGTCGCCACGCTGCAATGGAATGCGGACGATTAACGAAATTTTCCCTGAATATTTGCATACTCCGACACATTACATTAATTTTGTATCGGAATTTCGATAGGAATATTTATACACTAATAAAATCTCAAATCTTATGTGGTTATTAAACTCCTCGATTGGGAAAAAGGTGGTGATGAGTATCACCGGTCTTTTTCTTATCCTGTTCCTGACTTTTCACATGTCGATGAATGTGGTCGCTATTTTCTCGGGCGAGGCTTACAACATGATATGTGAATTTTTGGGAGCGAACTGGTATGCTTTGGTCGGTACGCTTGTCATAGCCGGCGGTGCCGTGTTGCATATCCTGTATGCTTTCTGGCTGACCTATATCAATCGCCGTGCGCGCGGAAACGACCGTTACAAAGTGGTCGATAAGCCGCAAGGTGTGGAGTGGGCTTCGCAGAATATGCTTGTGCTGGGCATCATCATTGCGTTGGGCTTGCTGTTGCACTTGTATGATTTTTGGTTCAAGATGCAGTTCAACGAAATTACCGGCATACTGCCCGATGTAAATCCGCACGACGGATACGGACTGATAGCGGAGAAATTCGCCAACCCCGCCATTGCCGTTGCTTATCTGGTATGGTTCGTTGCCATTTGGTTTCACCTGACGCACGGATTTTGGAGTGCGTTGCAGACACTGGGCTGGAACAATAAAATATGGCTTTCCCGTTGGAAATGTATTTCCTGCATTTACATGACAGTCATCTGTCTCGGATTTGCTGCGGTAGCCATTTACTTCGGTTTCATAGCATAACAACAACCTCTAAACATTTCGATTATGGCTGATAAAAAAGATATTACCCCCGAAACAAAAGAAGTTCAGGCGCAAAAGAGCGTCGATGAAGCCGCTCGACCCGCAATGAAAAAAATCGATTCCAAAATTCCCGAAGGTCCGTTGGCGGAGAAGTGGACGAATTACAAGAGCCACCAAAAGCTGGTGAATCCTGCCAACAAGCGCCGTCTCGACATCATCGTCGTCGGTACGGGTTTGGCAGGCGGCTCGGCTGCCGCTACGCTCGGCGAACTGGGATTCAACGTACTCAACTTCTGCATTCAAGACTCTCCCCGTCGCGCACACTCCATTGCTGCACAGGGAGGTATCAATGCCGCCAAGAATTACCAGAACGACGGCGACAGCGTGTATCGTCTTTTCTACGATACGATAAAGGGCGGCGACTATCGCGCCCGTGAAGCCAACGTATATCGTCTGGCGGAAGTTTCCAACTCCATCATCGACCAGTGCGTGGCACAAGGCGTTCCTTTCGCTCGCGAATACGGCGGATTGCTCGACAACCGTTCGTTCGGAGGCGCGCAGGTATCGCGTACGTTCTATGCCAAAGGTCAGACGGGACAACAGCTCCTGCTCGGCGCTTATTCGGCATTGAGCCGTCAGGTGAAAAAAGGTACGGTGAAACTCTTCCCGCGCCACGAAATGCTCGACCTCGTCATCATCGACGGTCGTGCACGCGGTATCATCGCCCGCAACCTCGTTACAGGCAAAATCGAGCGTTACGCCGCCCATGCCGTAGTCATCGCCACCGGCGGTTACGGAAATACCTTCTTCCTCTCGACCAACGCCATGGGTTCCAACGGCTCGGCAGCTTTCCAATGCTACAAAAAAGGCGCATACTTCGCCAATCCCGCGTTTGCCCAGATACACCCCACCTGCATTCCCGTACACGGAGAATTTCAGTCGAAACTGACGCTTATGTCGGAGTCGCTCCGCAACGACGGACGCATCTGGGTGCCGAAGAAAAAAGAAGATGCCGAAGCCATTCGCGCCGGCAAACTGCGCCCCACCGATATTAAAGAAGAAGACCGCGACTATTACCTCGAACGCCGCTATCCCGCATTCGGCAACCTCGTGCCGCGCGACGTGGCTTCGCGTGCCGCCAAAGAGCGCTGCGACGCCGGCTACGGCGTAGGCTCGACAGGACTCGCCGTATATCTCGACTTCTCATCCGCTATCGAACGGCTCGGCGAAGACGTGGTGCGCGCCCGTTACGGCAACCTCTTCCAGATGTACGAAAAAATCGTCGACGAAAACCCGTACAAGACCCCGATGATGATTTATCCCGCCATACACTACACGATGGGCGGCATCTGGGTCGATTACGAGTTGAGCACCTCCATACCCGGCTTGTTCGCTATCGGCGAAGCCAACTTCTCCGACCACGGTGCCAACCGCTTGGGCGCGTCGGCTTTGATGCAGGGATTGGCTGACGGATATTTCGTACTCCCGTATACGATACAGAATTATCTCTCCGACCAAATCACCGTACCCCGTTTCAGCACCGACCTGCCGGAATTTGTACAAGCTGAAAAAGACGTCAATGCCCGTATCGCCAAACTTATGGCTATCAAAGGCAACCGTTCGGTCGATTCCATTCACAAGGAGCTGGGGCTTATCATGTGGGAGTTCGTCGGTATGGGTCGCACCAAAGAGGGGCTTGAAATCGCTTTGGAGAAAATCAAAGCCGTGAAAAAAGAGTTTTGGTCGAATGTCCGCATTCCGGGCGAAGCCGATACGCTCAACGTGGAATTGGAAAAGGCGCTCCGCCTTGCCGACTTCATCGAAATCGGCTACCTCATGGCGCTCGACGCCCTGAACCGCAACGAGTCGTGCGGCGGACACTTCCGCGAAGAGTTCCAGACCCCTGACGGCGAAGCGCTGCGTCAGGACGATAAATATATGTATGTCAGCTGCTGGGAATATCAGGGCGAAGACAAAGACCCCGTCATGTACAAAGAGCCGCTCGATTACGAGTATATCAAAGTACAACAGCGCAATTACAAACAATAATACGGTTTAGATTATGGAAAAGACCATTAATATAACACTCAGAATATGGCGCCAGAGAGGTCCCAAAGAAAAAGGCGCTTTCAAAGAGTATGCGCTCAGCAACATCTCTGTGGACAGCTCGTTCCTCGAAATGCTCGACATTCTCAACGAGCAGCTTATCAATAAGGGTGAAGAACCCGTCGTCTTCGACCACGACTGCCGCGAAGGCATCTGCGGCATGTGTTCGCTCTACATCAACGGACACCCGCACGGACCTGACGAAGACATCACCACCTGCCAGCTGCATATGCGTAAATTCAACGACGGCGATGTCATCACCGTAGAGCCGTGGCGTTCGGCAGGATTCCCCGTTATTCGCGACTTGATGGTCGATCGCGGTGCGTTCGACAAAATCATTCAAGCCGGCGGATACATATCGGTCAATACCGGCGGTGTGCCCGATGCCAATGCCATACCCATTCCCAAAGCCAATGCCGACGAAGCTATGGACGCTGCCAGCTGCATCGGCTGCGGCGCCTGCGTGGCTGCCTGCAAAAACGGTTCCGCCATGCTCTTCGTTTCGGCAAAGGTGAGCCAGTTTGCCCTGCTGCCGCAAGGTCGCGTGGAGGCTGCCCGCCGCGCCAAAGCCATGCTGGCGAAGATGGACGAACTCGGATTCGGCAACTGCACCAACACCGGCGCCTGCGAAGCCGAGTGCCCAAAAAACGTTTCCATTTCGAACATCGCCCGTCTCAACCGCGAGTTTATCAAAGCCAAACTCAAAGATTGATACGCCGATACTCTTTTGAATACGACCTGCGAAGCAAATCGCTTCGCAGGTCTGTTTTTTTCTCCGCTCTTTGTGCGTGAAATATCGACAGAAAAAGTTTTATGCCGACATTTTCGCAAGAAAGCGTCGTATATCAATAAAAAACATTACCTTTGTTTGCCTTAAAATTCGTCGCCTACAAACTAATTTGTAATCCATGCAGCCCGAAACATTTACGCTTGTCGCCAAAACCTTTCAGGGACTCGAAGAGGTATTGGCTTCCGAAATTGCCGCTCTCGGCGGAAAAGATATTGAAATAGGGAAACGCATGGTTTCGTTTACCGG
>CANQQA010000026.1 GCA_947625885.1 uncultured Bacteroidales bacterium | reverse complement strand
CAAATGTAGAAATAATATTGTAATAATACAATATTTTTATGGTAATTTTACCATAAAAGAAACAAAATTTTTACACACGTCTGATTCAGACCCGATTAATAAAAACAAAACTCTCTCCGTGCAGCAAGCACACGGAGAGAGAATATTTTTTAGTGGGAAGCGGTTGCCGTTACATTCCGAAGGAGACGCCGGAAATGGCGGTGTAGATGCAGCTCAACAAGCCGATGATCACAATGCCCGCCACGCACAGAGCAATGCAGAAGCGCGACGCGCCGTCGCTCTGCACGGCGGGTATCAGGCAGTCGTCCTGACGGATAAACATGGCTTTCACCACTAACAGATAGTAGTATAGCGAAATGATGGTATTGAGCAAGGCGATGAATACCAGCACATAAAATCCTTCCTGCACGGCGGCATAGAAGATGAAGAACTTGCTGAAAAATCCGGCGAACGGAGGTATGCCCGCCAGCGAAAAGAGCGCCAGCATCATGGCAACGCTCAACTTGGGATTGGTGCGATAGAGCCCGTTGTAATCGTCCATGCCGACTTTTCCGGTGGCGTTTTCGATGACGGAAATCACCCCGAATACTGCCAAATTGGAAAAGATATAGACCAACACGTAATAGATGAGCGACGCCATGCCCGTCGCACTGCCGGCTATCACGCCCAACAGTATGTAGCCTGCTTGCGAAATGGAGGAGAACGCCATAAAGCGTTTCAGATTCTTCTGCCGCACGGCAAAGAGGTTGCCGACGGTAATCGTTACGACAATCAACCCCCACAGCACCGGTTGCCAGACGACAGCCACCGGAGCGAACACCTTAAAGAGTATGAGCATAAGTGCAGCGGCGGCAGCGCCTTTCGAGATGACCGAGAGATAGGCGGTAATCGACGTAGGGGCGCCTTGATATACGTCTGCCGTCCACAAGTGGAAAGGCACGATGGAGATTTTGAATCCCATGCCCGCCATGAAAAAGACGAGTCCCACATACAGCAGCGGCGTACCGGCGAGGCGTGCCGCGATGTCGGAGAAGTAGAGCGTGCCTACTGCACCGTATATGAACGAAAGACCCATCAGCATCAGCGACGACGAAAAGAGGGCGATGAATACGTATTTGGCTGCCGATTCATACGAATCATGATGATATTTTTCGATAGCAATCAACGCCGTCAAAGGCAGGGAGGCGGTTTCGAGTCCGATGAAGAAAAGCAGGAAGTTTCCCGACGAAATCATCAGATACATTCCCAACAGCGTCATGAGCGTGAGAATGTAAAATTCGCCGCGCCGTATCACCACGTCGGCTCTCCGAATCCATGCCGTCGCCTGTATGAGCACCAGCAGCGTACCGGCATTGAGCACGATTTTTACCGTATTGACAGCCGGCGAGGTGCGGTACATTCCGCCGAAAGCCTCTCCGGCAAGGGCGGGCAGAAAGAGCAAAGCCGTCTGCACCGCCAGCAGCGTGCAGGCTGTCGCCGAGAAAAAGCGGCGGCTCTTTTCCGTGCCGAAAACATCGTAAAGGAACAATATAAGAATGACCGCCAAAAGCGTCAATTCATCGCGCATCCATAAGAAATTAGAAAAATCCATAGTCTCTTTTCTTGTTTAGATATATTGCAGAATACGTTCGCTGATTACACTCATGCTGTCGCCGATAAGGCGGGAAATCCACCCGGGCGCCATACCTATGGCAGCCACCGCCACAATCAACGTGATGGCCGACAGACGCTCGAACCATACGGCATCGGTGAGCGAACGGTGATGTTCGTCCTGCACGGCGCCGTACAGCAGCTTGCCCACCACCCGCAGAATGTAAACGGCAGTGATGACAATCGACGTGCAGGCGATTATCGTAAAGACGCGGTGGAACGTGTCGCTCCACTGGAACAAGCCGACGAATACCGTCATTTCCGCCACGAAGCCGCTCAAGCCGGGCAAGCCCAGCGAAGCCAGACCGGCTATCACATAGCACACCGAAAGGAACGGCATGATTTTCATCAAGCCGCCCATTTCGCGTATGTCGCGCGTATGGGTGCGTCCGTATATCATACCGATAAGGGCGAAGAAAAGCGCCGTCATCAGACCGTGCGAAAGCATCTGCAACACGGCGCCCGTCATGGCGGTGGTGTTCCACATCAGCAGGGCGAAAAGCACCAAGCCGCAGTGGCTTACCGACGAATAGGCGTTGATGTATTTCAAGTCTTTTTGTACGCAGGCACTGAATGCCCCATATACCACGCTGATGCCCGTAAGGATAAGGAATATCCACGAGAGCTGCATCGCAGCCCACGGCATCAGAAACATGGCAACCCGGAAACAGCCGTAACCGCCGAGCTTCATCAACACGCCGGCGTGCAGCATCGACACGGCTGTCGGGGCAGAGGCATGACCGTCGGGCGACCACGTGTGGAACGGGAACATGGCGCCCAGCACGCCGAAGCCCACGAATGTCAGGGGGAACAGATAATATTGCGCTTCGTGCGGAATGGCATTGTTGCGGGCAATTTCGAGTATGTTCATCGTAAGGTTGCCGTCGGCAGCAGAATGGAAATAAATGCCCAGTATGCCTATCAACAGCAGCGCCGAACCGCCCATCAGCATCAAGGTGAGCTTCATGGCGGAATAGGTCTTGTTGCCGCTCCCCCACACGCCGATAAGCAGGTACATGGGTATCAACGCGATTTCATAGAACATGAACATCGTGAAGAGGTTGATGGATATGAAAAATCCGAACACGCCTATCGAAAGGAGTATGAGCCACAGAAAAAATTCGCGGGGCAGCGGGTCGATTTTCCACGAAGCGAACACGCCGGCAAAAACCACAATGGCAGAGAGCAGCAGCATGGCAGCCGAAACGCCGTCGATGCCCACCGTATAGTGGATATTGAGCGGAGCGTACCACACGGTATCGGCGATAAAAAGCATTTCCACCGTGTTGCCGGCGGCGCGTTCTTGCAGGAACAGCACCATGACGACGGCAGCGAGCAGCAGTTGCAGCGACGAGCCGACAGCCGCAACGGCGCGTATCTGTTTCATGTTTCGGGCAAGAGCCAGCCCGCCCATCATCAACAGAGGTATCAGTACAAATAAAGATAAGAAATTCATATCTCAAAATTCGTTTTATACGACAACAAATACACCATTACCACACACAAAGCAGAACGAATGCGATGAAGAGCGCACCCAGCAGGAACACCGTCGCATAGGCTTGCAGGCGACCCGACTGCAACGTGCGGATACGATACGATGCCGACTGCGTGAGCGCAGCCATGAGATTCATCGTAGCATCGACCACGTGGCGGTCGAACCACGCAATAGGCTCGCAAATGCGGCGGAATATGATTTTGTGGGTAACGAACATATAGACCTCATCGAGGTAGAAGCGGTGATAAGCCCACGTGTGCAGGCGGCGCATGGAGTCCGCCATGCGGGCGGGCTTGTCGTTCGGACGCATATAGAGCCACGTGGCAAGAGCGATAGCCGCCAAAGCGATAACAATGCTCACCGAAGCCACCGTCCAGTCGAGGTGTATATCATAGGAGCAGCCGCCGGCGGTCACGAAGTGCCCGAAAGGAATGAATCCGGCAACACAGGTTACCGCTGCGAGAAACATCAGGGGTATCGTCATCGTCTTCGGAGCCTCGTGCGGCGTATGTTCGTGATGCGCCTCTTCGCCCCAGAAAATATTGTAGTAGAGGCGGAACATATAGAATGCCGTCAAGCCTGCCACGAGCGAGAGCCAAATGCCCCAAAATGCGCTCTTTTCAAAGGCTGCCGCCAAAATTTCGTCTTTGCTGAAAAATCCGGAGAAAGGAGGTATGCCCGATATTGCCAGACAGGCTATCAGGAAAGTGATGTGCGTGAAAGGCATATATTTGCGCAGACCGCCCATCGCCGACATTTCATTGGAATGTACCGAGTGGATAATGGCGCCGGCTCCCAAAAACAGCAGTGCCTTGAACATGGCGTGCGTGAAAAGGTGGAACATCGACGCCATGTAGCCGAGCGCGCCGTGTCCCTGCATTTCGGTGGTAACGCCGAGTGCAACCATCATAAAGGCTATTTGCGAAATCGTGGAGAAAGCGAGCACCCGCTTGATATCGGTCTGCACGCAAGCCACCACGGCGGCATAAAGCGCGGTAACGGCACCGACGACGGTAATCATGGTCAGCACTTCGGGCGTCGTTACATAGATAGGGAACAGCCGCGCCACCAAATAGACGCCGGCGACCACCATCGTCGCGGCATGGATAAGGGCGGAAACCGGCGTGGGACCCTCCATGGCGTCGGGCAGCCAGATATGCAGCGGGAACATGGCGGATTTGCCCGCACCGCCCATGAACACCAGCGCCATAGCCCACGAAGCGACGGATATGCCGAGAAAAGTTTTTCCGGCGGTCGTTGCCGCCAACGATACTTCGCCGCTCGTAAGCACGGCGAAATCGAACGTCTTGGTGTAATACGAGAGCAGCAGAATGCCTAACAGGAAGCCGAGGTCGGCAAAGCGCGTAACGATAAACGCCTTTTTCGAGGCGGAGACGGCAGCCGGCTTCGTATAGTAAAAACCGATGAGCAGGTACGACGACACGCCTACCAGTTCCCAAAAGATATACATTTGGAAAATGTTGGTGGCGACCACCAGCCCGAGCATCGAGAAGGTAAAGAGCGAAAGGAAAGCGTAGTAACGCTGGAATCCTGTCTCGCCGTGCATATAGCCGAGACTGTACAGATGCACCATGCACGACACGGTGGTGATGACCACGAGCATCATCACCGAAATAGGGTCGAGCAATATTCCGAGGTCGATATGCAGCCACTCGGTAAAGCGCAGCCATTCGATATGAAAAGGTATCAACGTCGGGTAGATGCCTTCGACACGGGGCTGCGTGAAATACTGCGTGGCAACGGCATACGAAAGGGCGGTGATGACGAAAAGTCCTCCCGTGCCCAAAAGTCCCGCCGTGCGGTGCGACATTTTATGCCCGCCGATGCCGAGCACGAAAAACAGCAGCATCGGGAGCAGCAATATGATGAGAGAATATTCCATAGTCGTTTTCTGTTACGGGCGTCAATACTTCATTTTATCCAAATCATCGACTTTGATATTCCGGATATTCCGGTAGATATTGATGATGATGGCAATGGCGATAGCCGTTTCGGCAGCAGCGATGGCGACGGCGAAAAGCGTGAAGGAAAAACCTTCGAGCTGCTGCGGAAAGAGATAGCGGTTGAACACGACAAAATTTATATCGACGGCATTGAGCATCAATTCGAGCGAGATGAGAATCGCCAGCAGATTTTTGCGGGTAACGAAACCGTACACTCCGGCAAAAAACATGACGGTGCTCACCACGACGTAATAAATCATAGGTATTTCCATAATCCTCTATCGTTTACGGGCAATCATGATGCCTCCTATTATACAAGCGAGCAACAGTATGCTGACTGCTTCGAAAGGCAGCAGATACTGGTATTTGTCCATTCCCATCAAGGCATGGCCGAGCGTTTTCATATCGACCTCGCCGCCGGCAGCGAACTGCGGGAAAAAGTCGTGGGTGCACAGCGTATAGCCGCAGATGAGCGCGCCGAGCAGGGCAGCCGCCAGTCCCCACGCCCGTTTGGTCGAGGAGATGCGGTCGGACTTTTCGCCCAGCTTGCTGGTGAGCAGTATGGCGAAAACGAAAAGCACGACGATGCCGCCGGCATAAATGGTAATCTGCACGGCACCCAAGAAATGGTAATCGAGCTGAAAGTAAAATCCCGCCGTAGCAAACAGCACGAAAAGCAGGTACGTGGCTGCCCGCAAAATACGGCGGCTCGTTACCGCCATAATCGAACAAACGACGATGACAGCCGAGAGCAGAAAGAAGATGATATGATTGGCGATTTGCTCCATAGCAAATATCAATTTGAAGATTCAGGTTTACGATTAAGATGTTTCACCAGTTTCGAGCGGGTGAACACGGCTTGCTCGAAATCGTTGCTAAATTCCAAAGCGCCGTGCGGGCACGACGTTACGCAGAGCTGGCAGAAAACGCAGCTGCCCAAGTCGTAGATATAATCGTCGAGCACACGTTTGGTGTTGCCCGCTTCGTCGGTAACTTTTTTGGAAACGATTTGTATCGTGTGGTTGGGACAGTTCATCTGGCAGATGCCGCAGGCGACGCACTTATGATTGCCGTCGGCATCGTATTTCAACGTCAGGGTGGCTCTGAACCGGTCGGCGATTTTCAAGGTCGCTCTGTTTTCGGGATATTTTTCCGTAACTTTCGGGGTAACAAATTCCTTGCCCGTTACCTTCATACCCACGAGCAGGCTCCAAAGACCTTTCCAAAATGCGATGAAATAGTTTTTTATACTTTCCATAAAGGGGATAGGGTATTCTTTTTAGAATGAAATAAGGCAAAGAGTCTGAAACTCTCTGCCTTATGTTTTTATCGGATAGATCCGCCTATGATGTCGAGCAGTTCGCTGGTAATGCCCTGCTGCCGCAACTTGTTGTATTCCAAGCGCAACTCATCGAGCAGTTTGCGGGCATTGTCGCTGGCGGTCTGCATCGCCATGATGCGCGCCCCCTGTTCGGAAGTGCGGCTTTGCAGGCAGGCTTCCTGAAAAGAGGAGAGAACGAACAGTGGCAGCAGCGCCTCGAAAATCGCCATGCGGTCGGGTTCATACAGGTAGGGTGTAACGCGCGCAGGAGCGCCTGTCGCCGATACCTGCAACTCTTCCACACTTACAGGCAGAATGGTACGTGTCTTCACGATTTGCGTCGCCACGCTTTTGTAATAAGCATAGATGCACTCCACTTCGTCGTACTCTTTCGCGAGAAACGCCGTCGTCATCTCGCCGACGAAACGCTTGATTTCTTCGGGAGAGCTTTTGGCATTGAAATAATCTCGGAAACAAGCGTTTATTCCATCGGTTTTGGTAACCGACGAGAATATCTTTTTACCGACGGGATATACATCGACGACAAGTTGATTTACCGCATCGGCACGCAGCGTTTCCACGCGGAACAACAACGCTTTGTAGAGGTTGGCATTGAATGCGCCGCAATGACCGTCGTCGGAGGCGAATACGACAATGGCGACCCGACGCATCGGGCGCACCTCGCTCAACGGCGAGGTGTATTCGACATCTGCCTCCAACAGGTTGTTGATGGTCTGTTGCAGCTGTTCCCTGTACGGTTTCATGTGCGACAAAGCCTGTTCGGCTTTCCGCAACTTCGCCGAAGAAATCATCTTCAATGCTCCGGTAATTTTTTGGGAAGATTCTACCGAACCGATTCTTCCCTTCAACTCGCGCATGGTGGACATAATGCTTATTTCTTAAATCGTTCCACAACTTCTTCCGCTTCTTTCTTCAAAATCTCTTCCATTTCGGGCGTGAGTTTTCCGGCACGCAGCGGGTCGAGCACGTCTTTGCGATGACGGGCATTCATCACTTCGAGGAAAAGTTTTTCAAAAGCGGAAACTTTTTCGATAGGCAAATCGCGCAGCAAGCCTTTCGTTCCGCAATAGATGACGGCGATTTCGTTTTCGACGGGCATCGGGGAATATTGCGGCTGCACGAGCAGCTGGCTGTTTTTGCGACCTTTGTCGATGACCATTGCCGTTACGGGGTCGAGATCGCCGCCGAATTTCGAGAACGATTCCAACTCGCGGTACTGGGCTTGGTCTATCTTCAAGGTACCGGCGACTTTCTTCATCGACTTCACCTGAGCGTTACCGCCCACACGCGATACCGAAATACCGACGTTGATGGCGGGGCGCATACCTTGGTTGAAGAGCGCCGTTTCGAGGAATATCTGACCGTCGGTAATGGAGATGACGTTGGTCGGAATGTAAGCCGATACGTCGCCTGCCTGCGTCTCGATGATAGGCAGTGCCGTCAGCGAGCCGCCGCCTTTTACAAGGGGGCGCATGACTTCGGGCAGGTCGTTCATGGTAGCTGCCACGCTGTCGTTAGCAATAATTTTGGCGGCACGCTCCAAGAGACGGGAATGCAGGTAGAATATATCGCCCGGGTAGGCTTCACGACCCGAAGGACGGCGAAGAATCAACGAAATTTCACGATAGGCGACAGCCTGTTTCGACAAGTCGTCGTAAACGACGAGGGCATGACGCCCGCTGTCCCTGAAATATTCGCCGATAGCAGCACCGGCAAAAGGTGCGTAATAGCGCATGGACGCCGAGTCGGAGGCGTTGGCGCTCAATACAATCGTATAGTCGAGTGCGCCGTGTTCGCGCAGGGTATTGACCAAAGCAGCCACCGAAGAGGCTTTCTGACCGATAGCGACATAGATGCAGTAAACGGGGTCGCCGTCGAGGAAATTCTGACGTTGGTTGAGAATCGTATCTACGGCAATCGAGGTTTTTCCGGTCTGGCGGTCGCCGATTATCAGCTCGCGCTGTCCGCGACCGATAGGCACCATGGCATCGATGGGCTTGATACCCGTCTGCAACGGTTGGTTCACGGGCTGGCGGAAAATTACGCCCGGCGCTTTCCGGTCGAGCGGCAGGTCTATGGTCTCGCCGGCAATGGCTCCCGCCCCGTCGATAGGCTCGCCCAAGGTGTTGATGACACGCCCTACAAGACCGTCGCCTACGGGAATGGAAGCGATTTTTCCGGTGCGGCGTACCGTCATGTTCTCTTTGACGGAGCTGTTCTGACCCATGAGAATGACGCCGACGTTGCTCTCTTCGAGGTTCATGGCGACACCGCGTACACCGTTTTCAAATTCTACCAACTCACTCGAACGAACGTTGTCGAGACCGAAGACGTGGGCAACGCCGTCGCCCACTTCGAGTACGGTACCGACTTCTTCAAAAGAGACCTTCGAATCGACCTCTTCGAGTTGTTGTTTCAGTATATCTGAAATCTCATCTGGTTTAATCATAATCTTTTGCTGTGTATTAATTTTAACCGCAATTGTTTCAGTTCTTTTTCGATAGAAGCGTCCATCTGCAACCCATCGACATCGAGCACAAAACCGCCGATGATTTCGGGGTCTATCGTGTGTTCCAATTCCAACGTTTTACCTTGGCATTGGGCGGCAACGACAGCCTCTATGCGGGCAAGCGTTTTGCTGTCGAGAGGGGTCGCCGTTACGATATGCGCTTTGACGATACGGTTGCACTCGCGATACAGTTTCTGATACGCGAGCATGATGGAGCGGATATAGTCTTCACGCCGTTTGACCAATAGCAGACGGATAAAACGAAGGTATTCTTTCGAGCTATCGGCATCGACACCGGCAGCAGAGAGCAACAGGGTTTCTTTCCGTGCGGCTTCCAGCACAGGGTTGAGCATCGCTTCCTGCAAATCGGGGTGTGCGACAAAACTTTTTTCCACTTGTCGCGCCACGTCGTAGAGGCGTTGCGTAGCGTTCTGGTCTTGCGCATATTTGAGCAAGGCTTTCGCATATCGGCTGGCGATAAGTCCTTCGTTCATATTCGATTAGTTTTTATTCTCGATGTCTGTTAATAGTTTGTCCACCAACTCTTTCTGCTTCTTATTATCGGAGAGCTCCTGCCGCATCAGTTTTTCGGCGATTTGCAGGGCAAATTCGCTTACCTGTCGACGGAACTGTGCTTCCGATTCCTTGCGGGCTTCTTCTATCGCTACGGCAGCGGCGTCCATTACTTTCTTGGCTTCGACCGAAGCGGCTTTGCGCGCATCTTCTATGATTTGCGCTTTGGTCTGTGCGGCTTCCCGCAAGATTTCGAGCTGCTTCTGCTGTGCTTCGGCAAGGAGAGCTTGGGCGTTTTCCGTTGCGTGTTCGAGCTGGGTCTTGGCTTCCTGCGCATAAGCTACGCCTTTATCTATGAAGTCGGCGCGTTCGTCCACGCTTTTCAAGATGGCAGGCCACGCGTATTTCGCCAATATCACGAAGAGTATGGCAAACACGAGGAACATCCAGAATACCAGTCCGAATTCGGGAGTGAATAGTTCCATAGCTCGTTTTTTTGACGATTATAGGAAGATAGCCAGCAAGCAAACGATGATAGCGAAGAGTGCCACACCTTCAACGAGAGCGGCAATCACAATCATATTGGCACGAATGTCGTTCGACGATTCGGGCTGACGGGCGATGGATTCCATTGCCGAAGAACCGATTTTACCGATACCCAGACCGGCTCCGATAGCGGCGATACCGGCGCCTATGCAGGCACCCACTTTTGCTAATGCTGCACCAGCAGCTGCGGCTTGTAACAAAATCATTGCTAACATAACTTTTTAATTTTAAGGGTTTATAATTTTATTTTGTTTTTTTATTTTACAGGTGCTTCTTCATGTGCTTCCTCGCCGTGCACTCTCGCCAGACTGATGAATATCGTGGACAAGATAGTGAACACGTAGGCTTGTATGAAACTTATCAATACGTCGAGAAGGTTCATAAAGAGTGAAAAGAGTACCGCCAATACGGTGGTTCCCGCCAGTACTGCCGTGCCCATGGCTCCGAAGATGAAGATGAGCGATATGAGTACCAGCACAATCAGGTGTCCGCCCATCATGTTGGCAAACAGACGAATCATCAACGCCACCGGTTTGGTGAGGGCGCCGAACAGTTCGATGACGGGCATCAACGGTATGGGACACTTCATCCACATGGGCACCTCCGGCCAGAAAATATCTTTCCAGTAATGTTTGGTTCCGGTAAGATTGACCACGAGGAACGTGCAGAGTGCCAGCACCATCGTAACGGCGATATTTCCCGAGAGGTTGGCTCCGGCGGGGAATATGACCATCAATCCCAAGATGTTGATGAAGAAGATGAAGAAAAATACCGTCAGCAGATAGGGGGCATACCGTTTGGCATCGCGACCCAATACGGGTTTCACGAGGTCTTGGTATATCATGTCGATAATCAGCTCCATAAAGCCGTAGCCTTTGCGCGGCGCTCCATGCGGGTGCTTGCGATACCAGCGTGCCATCGGAATGAAGCAGAGGCAGAGCAACGCGGTGGCGATGAACAGCGCCATCACGTTTTTGGTAATCGACAGGTCGAGCGGACGATAGGCATTGCCGTCGGCGTCGAGGGTTACCACCTTGCCTTTGAACTCACCTTCCTGCGGAATGAAATAGCCGTTGTAAGTCTCCCCGTGAGCGACGCGGTGCGACCCGAACACGCTCCATTCGCCCTCGTGGTTGCGGACGATGATGGGCAGCGGTATGCGCATCGTGTGGGAAAACGGCACTTCCCAACCGTAATTGTCGAGCAGGTGCTCGAAAATGGTTTCTTTGGCATCGAAAGTCCCGCTCTCTTCTTCGGCACGCGCCGGCAGAGTGCACGCCGCCATGACGGCGAGAAGCAGAAGCATTCGATAGAATATCGTTTTTTTCATCTCTGTGTCGTTTTTCTGTCGAATATCATTTCAAGCATACGGCAACCCGATTGTTGTTTACATCGACAAAACCGCCTTCGATTTCCACGCTTTTCACTTCGCCGCCGCTTTCGTATTCAAGCGTTCCGGCGCGGAGGGTGGAGAGCAGGGAGGCATGGTCTTGCAACACGGTAAACGAGCCGAGCGTACCGGGCAGCGTTACCCGTGTGGCTTCGCCTTGGAAAAGGATTCCGGTAGAAGATATGATTTCGAGATTCATGGCATGAACGATTTAAGATTATTTACCTTGTGCCTGTTGTATCATCTTCTCGCCTCTTTCGATGGCTTCGTCGATAGTACCGACATTCAGGAATGCCTGTTCGGGGTATTTGTCCATTTCGCCGTTGAGAATCATCTTGAAACCGCGAATCGTCTCTTCGAGGGGTACCATGACGCCGGGTAGACCGGTGAACTGCTCTGCCACGTGGAACGGCTGCGAAAGGAATCGCTGTGCACGACGGGCGCGGGCAACGACGAGTTTGTCTTCGTCGGAAAGCTCATCGACACCCATGATGGCGATGATGTCTTGCAGCTCGTTGTAGTGTTGCAGAAGTTGTTTTACGGCTTGTGCGGTATTGTAGTGTTCTTCGCCGATAATCAGCGGGTCGAGGATACGCGAAGTCGATTCGAGCGGATCGACGGCGGGATAGATACCCAGCTCGGCGATTTTACGGCTGAGCACCGTCGTGGCGTCGAGGAAGCTGAATGTCGTGGCGGGTGCGGGGTCAGTCAAGTCGTCGGCGGGCACGTAGATAGCCTGTACCGAAGTGATAGAGCCGTATTTGGTCGAAGCGATACGCTCCTGCAACGTACCCATTTCCGACGCCAGCGTCGGCTGGTAACCTACTGCCGAAGGCATACGTCCCAAAAGGGCGGAAACTTCGGAGCCGGCTTGCGTGAAACGGAATATATTGTCGATGAAGAGCAATATCTCTTTGCCGCCGTCGCCGGAGTCACGGAACTGCTCGGCGACCGTCAGACCGGAAAGCGCCACACGCAGACGGGCTCCCGGCGGTTCGTTCATCTGCCCGAACACGAGGGTTGCCTGCGACTTGGCAAGTTTGTCCATATCGACTTTGGAAAGATCCCAATGCCCCTCCTCCATCGCTTTCTTAAATTCGTCGCCGTAGTTGATAACCCCCGATTCTATCATTTCGCGCAACAGGTCGTTGCCCTCGCGGGTACGTTCGCCCACGCCGGCGAATACGGAGAATCCGTTGTGTCCTTTGGCGATGTTGTTGATCATCTCCATGATGAGCACGGTCTTGCCCACGCCGGCGCCGCCGAACAATCCGATTTTACCTCCTTTGGAATAGGGTTCGAGCAAGTCGATGACCTTGATTCCCGTAAAGAGAAACTCGGCATTGATCGACAAGTCTTCAAAACGAGGAGCCGGTCGGTGTATCGACTCCAATTTTTCGTAATCGAGAGGTGTCAGGTGGTCGATAGCATTTCCCAACACGTTCATCAACCGACCTTTTACCTGTGAGCCGGTAGGCATGGAAAGGGGTCGCTGCAAATCGACGACTTTCATGCCGCGTACAAGACCGTCGGTCGTATCCATGGCAACGCAGCGCACGGTTTGTTCGCCGATGTGCTGTTCCACTTCCACGATAAGCGGAGCTTCGTTGGGACGCTCTATCTCCAACGCATTGTAAATAGGCGGCAACAAGGCGCCTTCACCGTCAAACGTAACGTCCACCACGGGACCGATGACTTGTGTGATATATCCAATATTGTCTTTCATATAACTATGGTTATATATTAGAAATGAAGGTTGAAAATCGTTATTAATACGACTAGCAGCAGATTGACGAATCCGATGGGTACGAGATATTTCCATTCAAGGTGCAGCAGCTGGTCGATACGCAGACGCGGGAATGTCCATTTGAACCACATGATGATGAACATCACCACTGCCGTCTTGCCGAAGAACCAAATGACGGAAGGTATATAGTCCATGACGGTATTGAATGCCGTCCAATTGCCGATGTGCAACGGCGCCCACCCGCCCAAGAACAGGAGGCTGGCGATGCCCGACACAATGAACAGATTGAGATACTCCGCCAAATAGTAGAATCCGAAATGAATACCGGAATATTCGGTATGGTAGCCCGCCGTCAATTCCGATTCGGCTTCGGGCAGGTCGAACGGACCGCGATTGGTTTCCGCCGTTCCGGCTATCAAATAAATGACAAAGGCTATAAGCATGGGAATATGTCCGGTGAAAATGAACCAGCCCGACTGTTGGGCGGCGACCAGCTGCGTGGTCTGCATCGTACCGGCAAAGACGACGACCGAAAGCATCGACAACCCGATAGAGAGTTCATAGCTTATCATCTGCGCGCCGCTGCGCATGGCACCCACGAGGGTAAATTTGTTGTTGCTCGACCACCCTGCCAACAATATGCCCAGTACGCCTATCGACGAAACCGCCATGATGAAGAAGACGCCGATATTGAAATCTATTACCTGCAATCCGCGTCCGAAAGGCAGACAGCCGAAAGCGAGCATCGAAGAGAGTATGACAAGATAAGGGGCGAGATTGAAAAGGAATTTATCGTTGTGCTTGATGTCGATAAGCTCTTTTATCAATATCTTCACCATATCCGCTACGCTCTGGAATAGCCCGAGCGGTCCCACCCTGTTCGGTCCGAGACGGCACTGGAAGAAAGCGCAAATCTTGCGCTCACCGTATATCAATGCCAACGCAATGAGGGCATACAGCAACAGCAGTGCGACTCCTATCAGGACAAATTCGATGAGAAGCGCACCCCATTCGGGGAGGTACGTTCTCAGGAAAGCGTCTATCCATTGTGTTACTATCGAGAAGTCGAACATATCGTTTTGCTGTTTTATTATTCTTTATTTATCGGTCTATATCGGGAACGACGTAATCGAGCGAGGCTCCGATAGCTATCAGGTCGGCGATTTTCGCACCGCGCGCCAAATGGTCGATTGCGCCCACCAGCGCATATCCGGGCGATACGACTTTAAGGCGGTAAGGCGTTTTGTCGCCGCGGCTTTCGAGGTAGATGCCGAATGCGCCGCGCGATGCCTCCACCTGTTTGAAGTAGCGACCTTCGGGCAGTTTGATAATCGGTTTCGTCTTCACGGCATAATCGCCTTCGGGTATATTATCGACGAGCTGTTCGAGAATGCGGAGCGATTGCTCTATCTCGTGCATACGTACCATATAGCGCGCGTAGGAGTCGCCTTCGGTCGCAAGCACTTCGTCGAAATCCACTTTGTCGTACACGCCGTAAGGGGTGCGTTTGCGCACATCGCACGCCCAACCCGATGCACGACCCGATGGTCCGGTGGTGTTGTAGCGCACCGCATCTTCGAGCGAGAGATGCCCCACACCTATCAAACGGTTGCGGGCGATGACGTTGCCCGAAAATACTTCGTGATACTCTTTCAGCCGGTCGGGCATGATGCGTATAAGCTCTTTGACCTTGCGCCGGAAATCGGGGTGTATATCCGCCATGACGCCGCCGATAGTGTTATAGTTCAACGACATTCGCGCCCCGCACGTGTCTTCGAATATATCGAGTACCAATTCTCTTTCTCTGAATCCGTAGAAGAATGCCGTCAAGGCGCCGAGGTCCATCGCCATCGTAGCGAAGAAAAGCAGGTGCGACGAAATGCGCATCAGCTCGTCCATCATCGTGCGAATGTACTGCGCCCGCAACGGCACTTCGAGTTGCAGGGCATCTTCGATGCACATGCAGAGGGCATGGCGGTTCTGGTGCGCCGACAGGTAGTCGAGACGGTCGGTCATGTGCAGGGTCTGCGGGTAAGTCATGCCCTCCCACAGTTTTTCGATACCGCGGTGTATGTATCCGCAGTGAACGTCGATTTTCTTTATCACTTCGCCGTCAAGTGCGGTACGGAAGCGCAACACACCGTGCGTGGCGGGGTGCTGCGGTCCGATATTCACGATATAGTCGTCTTTACCGAAAATTTCGACGATTTTCTTTTCCGGCTTGCCGTCGGGGGTCATCGACCACGATACGGTGGTATCGCTGCACTCCTCGTTGGTTTCCGGTATCGGATTGTTTTCGCGGCTGGTGTCGTAGTCTTTCCTAAGGGGGTAGCCGTACCAGTCTTCCCGCAGGAAGATACGGCGCATATCGGGGTGTCCGATGAAGCGTATGCCGAAGAAGTCATAAACTTCTCTCTCTTCGAGCAGAGCATTTGTCCATATATGGCTTATGCTGTACAGCAGCGGATTTTCACGGTCGGTCGTAGAAGTTTTGAGAATAACCCAATGATTGTATTTGACGGAGTTGAGATAATAAACGACACCCAGCGAGTCGCCCCAGTCGTTGCCCACCAACGCCACGAGGTTGTCGAATTGCAAATCGGCATCGTCGTGCAGATACGCCGCCAGTGCGGGCAGCTTTTCGGGAGGCACCGCAAAGGTAGGGTACTGCCCCGCCTCCGCAGAGGCTTCGGGCATGAATGCGCTTATTTTCTCTTGTATATCTGTCATCAAATCAATCTTTCACTTCAATAGGCTTCCGTTCTTTCCGATTCACACCGCCGAAAAAGTTCTCGACTTTTACTTTGCGCTGCAACTGCATCATGCCGTAAAGCATGGCTTCGGGACGGGGCGGACACCCGGGTATATAGACATCGACGGGCAGGATTTCGCCTACACCGTTGAGCACATGGTACGAATTTTTGAACGGACCGCCGGAAACGGCGCAGCCGCCTACGGCAATCACATATTTCGGCTCTGCCATCTGGTCGTACAGGCGTTTGAGCACGGGCGCCATTTTGTGCACTATCGTTCCTGCGACCATGATGAAATCGGCTTGACGCGGACTGGCGCGGGCTACCTCGAACCCGAATCGCGCCATGTCATAGCGCGCAGCGCCCACCGACATAAATTCGATACCGCAGCAGCTGGTAGCGAACGTCAGGGGCCAAAGCGAATTGGAGCGCCCCCAATTGATTACGTCATCAAGACACCCGATAATCACGTTTGTCCCGTTGGCGCGAAGCTCTTCCACCATTTTTTCGAGAGCTTCATTGTCTTTGAAATCTTCCGATTTCATCGCCTTTATCTTCGCCTTTACTTCCATTCCAATGCTCCTTTCTTCCATGCGTAAGCCAGTCCCAGAATCAGAACCAGCAGGAAAAACAGAATGTTTACCAGACCGGCAACACCCAAGTCGCGGACGATAACCGCCCAAGGAAAGAGCAAAACCGTCTCCACATCAAACATCAGAAAAAGTATGGCGAACAGATAATAGCCGACCTTAAATTGCATCCACGATGTACCGTGCGTGGGAATGCCGCACTCATAAGCCTCGCCTTTCTGGGCGTTATACGAACGGGGTGCGATGAGACTCGCTATCACCAACGCGGCAGCCACCAGTGCGATACCTGTAATAAAAACGACTACGAATAAAGATAAATTCATTATCAACGATAAAAAGATTCTCGCGATTTCGTACATTTCCGAAATCGTCCCCCAAAGAAACGAAATAAAAAAGAATAAAACAAATTATTTTCACAAAAATTGTAAAGAGAAATTTGTATCTTTTTCAACTTCAAAGGGATTCATCGTGAAAGCCGAATGTTCGTTTTTCCTGAAATAAAATTGTCATTTCGGGAAAAAGAGCTATCTTTGCTATTATTTTGTAAAATGACAGAAAAGATAAGCGAATCGGTTACGCACGGGGAGCATATAAAACTATATCCCCTGTTTGCGCCGGCAGCGTGGCTGTACGGCGCAGCCGTATGGATACGCAACCGTCTTTTCGATTGGAGTCTGTTGCCGAGCGAGAGCTTCGACATTCCGGTGATAAGCGTGGGAAATCTCACTGTCGGCGGCACGGGGAAAACGCCCCATATCGAGTACCTGATACGTATGCTCACGGGGGCGTCGTACCGCGTGGCGGTGCTCAGCCGCGGCTACAAACGCCACACGCACGGGTTCAGACTTGTAACCCTGACCTCGACGGCAGCCGACGCGGGCGACGAGCCGTTGCAGATAAAAAGGAAGTTCCCGACCGTCATCGTCGCCGTCGATGCCAACCGCCGGCGGGGCATATCGCGGCTGCTCCAACAATCGCCCGACATAGACATAATACTGCTCGACGACGCTTACCAACACCGCTCCGTCGTGCCAGCCATTTCCATTTTGCTCACCGGTTACAACCGCATGATTTACGAAGACAAGCTGCTGCCCGTAGGTCGGCTGCGCGAGCAGGTATCGGAAAAATCGCGCGCCAACATCGTTGTCGTTACCAAATGTCCGGATTCGTTAAAGCCAATCGACTATCGGCTGTTATCGAAATACCTCAACCTCTACCCCTATCAGTCACTCTACTTTTCCGGTCTGCAATACGAAGAATTGAAGCCCGTTTTCCCGAACGGAAAAGCGAAACATATTTCGCTGGAACAACTGAATGAGCCGCAAAGCGACACGCTGATTGTCTGCGGCATCGCCTATCCGCAGCCCTTTATCGAATACATCGAGCGGTATGTCTCGCAACCGGAGGTGTGGAAATACGGCGACCACCACGAATTTTCGGCGCAGGAGTTGAAAAAAGCGGAAGCGTGGGTGAATACCTCCTATGAACGGGGACACAAAAGCCACATCATCGTTACCGAAAAAGATGCCGCCCGCCTCATCGACAACCCCGATGTGCCTAACCTGTTGAAAGAACACCTCTATTACCTGCCTTTGCATATCCACTATATGCTCGAACAGCAGGAGGCTTTCGATACGCAAATTAAAGACATGATTACCCGCTTCCGCCGCCGCATGGTGGAGCGGAAAAAATAATACCGCCATGATAAAAGCCATACAGGAATCGGCAACATACATTCGCTCGAAATGGGGTGCGACGCCCGACATCGCCATTATACTCGGTACGGGACTGGGCGAGCTTGCCGGACATATTACCGACCGGCAGGAGCTGCCCTATGCCGAAATACCGCATTTTCCGCTTTCGACCGTCGAAGGGCACAGCGGGAAACTCATTTTGGGAAGATTAGGCAACAAATGCATTCTCGCCATGCAGGGACGTTTCCACTACTACGAGGGTTACTCCATGCAGCAGGTAACGTTTCCGGTGCGCGTGCTGCACGCACTCGGCGTGAAAACGCTTTTCGTGTCGAACGCCGCCGGCGGCATGAACCCGCAATTCAAAGTGGGCGACCTCATGATTATCACCGACCACATTAACACCTTTCCCGACAACCCGCTGCGCGGGAAAAACTACGAGGAGCTCGGTCCGCGCTTTCCCGACATGAGCGAAGCCTACACGCCGCGCCTCGTCGCAAAAGCGCTCGAAATAGCCGCCCGCAACCGCATCGACGTGAAGCAGGGCGTATATGTGGGCACGCAGGGTCCCACCTTCGAGACCCCTGCCGAATACCGCTACTTCCGCACCATCGGGGGCGATGCCGTAGGTATGTCCACCGTCCCCGAAGTGATTGTCGCCCACCACGCCGGCATGGAGGTTTTCGCCATTTCGGTCATCACCGACTTGGGCGGCTTCGGCAACATCGTCAAATGTTCGCACGAAGAAGTGCAAAAAGCGGCTGCGGAGGCGCAGCCACGCATGACGTTTATCATGCAGCAGCTCATCGAAGAAATTTAATTTTGCCTATCCTTATCTATGGAAGAAAAAAAACGTACGGAAATAGCGGCATTAGGAGAATTCGGGCTGATAGACCGGCTCACGGAAAACCTGCCGCTCAAAAACGCCTCCACCCTCAAAGGCGTGGGCGACGACGCCGCCATACTCGACTACAAAGAGAAACGGGTGCTCGTTACGACCGACCTCCTGCTCGAAGGCATACATTTCGACCTCACCTACGTGCCCTTGAAACATTTGGGGTACAAGTCGGCAGTGGTCAATTTCTCCGACATTTACGCCATGAACGGGCAGCCGCGCCAAATCACCGTATCGCTCGGCATTTCCAAACGCTTTTCCGTCGAAGACTTGGAAGAGTTGTACGCCGGCATACGTCTTGCCTGCGACATCTACGGCGTCGATCTCGTGGGCGGCGACACCTCTGCCTCCATGACGGGATTGACGATAAGCATCACCTGCATCGGCGAAGGCGATGCCGACAAAACCGTCTGCCGCAACGGGACGAAAGAGAACGACCTGATATGCGTCAGCGGCGATTTGGGAGCAGCCTACATGGGCTTGCAGCTGCTCGAACGCGAAAAAGCCGTATTCGCAGGTGAGAAAGATTTCACGCCCGCCTTCGAGGGCAGGGAGTATCTGCTCGAACGCCAGCTCAAACCCGAAGCCCGCAAAGACATCGTCGCCGAACTTGCCAAACGCGACATCGTGCCCACCGCCATGATGGACGTCTCCGACGGACTTTCGTCGGAGCTGCTGCACATCTGCCGCCAAAGCGGGACGGGCTGCCGCATCTACGAAGAGCGCATACCTATCGACTACCAAACCGCCATGATGGCGGAGGAGTTCAACATGAACCTCGTAACGGCGGCACTCAACGGCGGCGAAGATTACGAACTGCTTTTCACCGTGCCGCTGACACGGCACGACGACGTCGCCGCCATGCCGGGCATACACATCATCGGACACATCACGGCGCCGTCGCTGGGCTGCTGCATGATAACCCGCGACAACGCCGAAATAACGCTGCGCGCACAAGGGTGGAACTCGCTTGCCGAAGATTCCCCGAAAGCCGAATGCTGAAACCGAAATTGAAATTGAAACTGAAAATATAACCTCTAAAAATTTCTACAATGAAAACAAAATTCTTACTCCTCGCAGGAGTCGCCGCACTCCTCTCCGCCTGCGGCGAAAAGTACACCATTACCTTAACCTGTGACGAAAGCGACAACGGCACACAAGCCTATCTCTACGACCTGATGACCGACGAAGCTATCGACAGCACCGTCGCAACCAACGGAAACATCGTATTCAAGGGCAGTCTCAACGGCGACGCCAAATTATGCTGCATTTCGTCTGCTTCGGGATATTCGGATATGTTCGTGCTCGAAGGCGGCAACATCGTTTTCGAAGGTGAAAATGCCTCCGGAACCCCTCAAAACGATTCCATACGAAGTTTCATCAACGCATGTACAAATTCCCGCGCACAGCACGTCGAAGCCTATAAAGCGCTCGACCGCAATGCCGCCGATTACAACGAACAAGTCGAAGCGATAAGCAACGCCATGAGCGACGACATCGGCAAAATATGCACCGACTACATAGAGGCAATGCCCGGCAGCCGCGTCGTCACCTACTGCCTTATCAAGTGGCTACCCATGCTCGCATTTGAAGAAGATCTCCTCGACAAAGCCGTTGCATACGCATCGGAAACCGACCTGCAATATCCCAATATTCAGAAATATATCGAAATAAATAATGCCCGCAAAGCCACCGCCAAAGGGCAAATGTTTACCGACTTCACCATCGAACACGGCAACCTCGACAGCACCGCCGTATCGCTCTCCGACTACGTGGGCAAAGGCAAATACATTCTGGTCGATTTCTGGGCTTCGTGGTGTGGTCCCTGCCGTGCCGAAATACCGAACGTCAAAGAAGTATATAACCGGCACCACGGCAACCGTTTCGACATCGTAAGCGTTGCCGTATGGGACCCGCGCCCCGCCACCCTCAACGCCATCGAAGAATTGGCTCTGCCGTGGAATCAAATCATTGATGCCGGTGAAATTCCCACCAAGCTCTACGGCATTCCGGGCATTCCCGAACTCATACTCTTTGCTCCCGACGGTACGATTGCTGCCCGCGGACTGCGCGGCGACGTATTGAAACAAACCGTTGCCGACGCCCTCGCCCAATAATCCGACGAGTCGAACCCGCATAACACGCGGGGCGGGAAATTCCCGCCCCGCTGTTTTTTTCTTCCACCCCCGATATGAGGGAAATCCATAAAAATGTGAAAAATAACTATTATTCTTTGTTGACAATGTAAAAAATATTATCTTTGCCGCACATTTGAAAAATACAACAATATAAAGGACTCATTGTAAAAGACTTTTTAGCATGGATATCCACGAATTCATCAAACAATTAGCG
>CANQQA010000025.1 GCA_947625885.1 uncultured Bacteroidales bacterium | reverse complement strand
ATTTTCCAACGTTGTCAGATAAATCAGCGTCGTCCGTTCCGACGTATGCCCCATGCCGGCACTAATGACCGACAGAGAAGATCGCTATTGAATAATAAACCGTTCCCGCTTTGCCTGAGATACTCGACGCGCGCAATTTTACTTTGTGTTCAGTCAAGATAGAAGTGCAACAAAAGGAGAGAGAAAAATATCTGTTTCACATCTTGAAGCAAAGCAAAAAGGATTGAGCGCAGAAAACTTGACGAACGATATAGTATCAATCGGCAATACAAAAAAACGGGGAGGATTTTTGCCTCCTCCCCCGGATTAAATACTTTTGTATTGCTTATGTATAAACATTTAACCCGTGAGCAAAGGTATGTAATCTACCTGGAACTGCAAAGAAAAACGACACAAGAAGTAATTGCTCAACTCATAGGTGTCAGTAAATCGACCGTTTGCCGAGAGATTAAACGCAATTCAACGGCAAACGGCAAGTATGTCTGGTGCAAGGCTCAGGATATGGTCGAACATCGTAAAGGGCACACACCCGGCAACAGAGCCATCTCTCCGATTCTTCGCTGGCGCGTAGAACAGCTCATAAAAGAAGAACTGTGGTCGGCTCGGACGGTGTCCCTGTCGAAGAGTTTTTGCAGTGGAATATCCGCGAACTGTTTTGACGGCAAGCCGAATGCCGATCCTTGCAGTCCTGCGAGGTGCATACGTTGCCGGTTGTCTGCGAGAAAGCGCCGCACAAAAGCGATGTGCGAACGCATACATTAGCGAACGGGAACATACGGACACGGGGCGGAAATTTTCCGCCCCGTGTCTTTTATTGTTTTGTGCTGCGATTCGCGTTATCGGACGATAATCATCTTTTTGCCGTTCACGATGTAGGCGCCGTTCTGCAACGTTTTGAGATCGGCGGCATCGTTCGTTTCGAGCACCAACACACCTTGCAAGTTATACACCGCTATGTGCTCGGCATCTGTCGGCGTCTCGGTTACCGAAGCGGGCTCGTCCGGCACGACCGGTTCATCGGGTTTGTCCGGATTTTCCGGCTCATCGGGAACATCGGGTGTGTCGGGCGTATCGGGTTCATCGGGATTTTCGGGAACGTCCGGCTCGTCGGGTACGTCAGGAGTGTCGGGAGTATCCGGATTTTCGGGTTCGCTCGGCACATCAGGTTCGTCCGGATTTTCCGGCTCGTCAGGCACATCGGGTTCTGCGGGCTCCGACTCCGTTATCGTATAGGTATAAACGAGTTCGGGGTTGCAGTGTCCCGTCGTCGGGTCGGCGGCAAAGGCGGCGTCGCCGAACGTGCTTTCGGGTATCGTCAGCGTGTATTCGCCGGCAGCTTTCAAGGTGTCGGCAAGGGTTACCACGAGCGTATTGCCGTCGCCGACAGCGAGGGTGGCGGTGAGCAGCGTGTCATTGCCGGCAAGCGTTATCGGTTGCGCTTCGGCGGCAAGAGCCGGCTTTTCGGTAAAGATGAGCGTAAAGGTTTTCAGTGCCGTTACTTCCGCTCCGTTGTCGGGGGTGATATCCGACGGCTTGAAGTCTTTTTCTGCTTCCGGAACATATCCCTCTATCGGCAATATTTCAGAAAATGAATAATTCCAAGCATAACCATACCGATATTTATCCACCGAGCCGGCGGGCACATAAAGTGTGTCCTCGCGGGCAATATTGCTAAAACTGTCATAGTAAATTTCCGGCGGTGTTGTATTATATACCGTTACCGATGTCAAGTCCGTGCAACCGGAAAAAGCGTAATTGCCAATGGTTGTAACCCCCTTTGGTATCGTTACCGATGTCAAGCCCGTGCAACCGGAAAAAGCCTCATCGTCAATAATCGTAACCGTATTAGGTATGGCATAATCAGCCACTCCGCATTTCGGAGCAAAGGCTATAAACAAAGTATCGTTTACGATAAGGCTGCAATGATCGTCTGTTGCAAATTTTCCATCAAACTTTTCTAAGCCCATGCAACCGTAAAAAGCTCTGTTGCCAATAGATTCCACATTATCGGGTATCGTTATCTCTTTCAACCCCGTGCAATCGTAAAAAGCCCTGTCGGGAATCCGTTTTACATTCTCTCCGATATGCACCGTGGTCAATGCCACACAGCTGTTAAAGCCACCGCTTATACAGGAATCGGCATTAAACCATACTTCTGTCAAATTACGAGAATTGCGAAAAGCATTGTCGCCGATAGAAGTAACGCTCTTAGGTATCGTTACCGATGTCAAGTTCGAAGCCCAAAAAGCCTCATCGGGAATCCGTTTTACATTCTCTCCGATATGCACTGTGGTCACTGCCGAAAAACATCCGGAATAAATGTCGCTGCAGGAATCGGCATTGAACCATACTTCTTTCAAATTATCACAACGGTCAAATGCATCGCCAATATCCGTAACACCACGTCCTATCGTTACCGACGTCAATCCATCGCAATTGAAAAAAGCCCAGTAGCCCATAGTGGCAACGCTATCGGGTATCGTTACCGATTTTAATTGATCACAGTCGTAAAAAGCCCGAGAGGGAATCCGCTTTACATTTTCCCCGATATGTACAGTCTCTAATGGACAGCTTTCAAAGCCTCCGCTTATGCAGGAATCGGCATTGAACCATATCTCTTTTAAGTGAGGGCAATTGCGGTGGTCGCTTTCGATGAACACAACGCTGCGGGGTATTGTTATCTTCGCCAGATCAGTTGCATTCTCAAAAAAGTCCCGTCCAATGACCTTAACATTGTCGGGTATAGAATAACTTGCCACTCCGCTCGGCGCTAAAAATCGAAGCGTATCGTTTACGACAAGGCACCGATGATCCGCCGATGCAAATTTTCCCTCAAACGTTTCCAAACCTGCACAACCGGAAAAAACTCTGTCGCCAATAGATTCCACATTATCAGGTATCTTTACCGCCGTCAAACCACGGCAAGACTCAAAAGCGCTGTTACCGATAGTCGTAACATTTTCGGGTATCGTTACCGAAGTCAATCCCGTGCAATCGTAAAAAGCATAGTTACCGATAAAGGTAACGCTATTGGGTATCGTTACCGACTGCAAATCCGTGCATTCCTCGAAAGCATAATCGCCGATGAAAGCGATACCCTCGTCATCAGGTATGGAATATTGGGTTGCTCCTTTCGATGCAAAAGCCTTCAGCGTATCGCCGATGATAATGCAACGACCGTCTGGAACGATATCGCCGGTTATTATGTCCAAAGTTTTATATGGAAACGCTTTCCGACCGAGATGTTGGAGATTACCCTGTATCGTTACCGACTGCAAATCCGTGCAATAGTAAAAAGCAACGTCGCCGATAGTCTGAACACTCTCAGGAATTGTTACCGAGGTCAAGCCTTCACACCACGAAAAAGCACCGTCGCCGATAGTCTGAACGCCATTTTTCATTGTTACCTCTGTCAAGCCCATGCAATCGGAAAAAGCATCGTTGCCGATAGTGGTAACACTTCCCGGTATCGTTACCGATGTCAAGTTGCGGCAACCGGCAAAAGCAGAGGTGCCGATAGTGGTAACACTCTCGGGTATCGTTACCGATGTCAAGTTGCGGCAATCGTAAAAAGCATAGTCGCCGATAGAGGTAACGCCATCACCGATTATTACCGTTTTTACAGGTCTATTATACCATGGAGCTGATCCGTATTCGTTTGAATAATTAAACATTTCACCCGTTCCGGAGATTTCGAGCACGCCCGTTTCGGTATCGAGCGTCCATGTAAGATCTGACCCGCAAATGCCGGTTTCGTCGGCATAAGCCGCAGTGGAGAACAGCCACGCGCACAGCAGCAACGCCATGCGACAAAAACCATACTGTTTTTTCATGTTTCAAAAATTTGTGCCCGCTGCTCCCCGACAAGGCGTTAATAAGGAATATAAAAAGCGTGGGAACAATTTCCGTTCATCAGTTCTGAGGTATCGCCAAACACCCGCATACAAATAAACAGCTACCCCACGCCTGCCATATATGAACACCTCACGGCGCATATCGGCTGCATGAGCGTTTGCACTGTCTATCCTTGTATGCAAAACTTTGGCGAAATTTCAGAACTAGGATAAAACGAAACGCTTTACGAATCAACAGGTTGCGGAGAACCGCCGTCCCCCGTATCGCCACAAAGATACGAAAAAAAACGTTCCTGCAAACACTCTTGCGGGGTAGCCTGCAAATTTTTACAAATAGTTTTCAAAAAACAAGTTTTCGGAATGCCGCTTTTATATGTACGTGCGTACACGCGCGCAACGACAGATTTCGTTTCGGTCGGTAAACCCGCAAAAAAAGCAGGCATCGGAAACGGCGTTCCCGATGCCTGCCGCATGATAAAAAGAAATTATTTCTTCGGAATTTTGGAGTAGCGTTTGTTGAGCACGGTGATGATTTCGCCCGTGATATTATATGCCGGATTGATGAAAAGCGTGCTGTTTTTGTTTAAGATGACTTCGTATTTGCCGTCTTTGTTGTACTCTTTGATGAAGTTGGTGATGGAGTCGGTAACCTGCGCCAACATTTTCTGCTGCTCCTGCAACAGTTCGTTTTCGAGCTGTTGGGCGTAGGTCTGCAACTCCTGCTGCTGTTTGAGCAGTCGCTGCTGTTCCTGCTCGAAACGGTCTTGCGAGAGGAAGGCGTTGTTTTTCACTTTGCGCTCGAACTCCGCCATCTCTTTTTCGAGCTTGCGCCCTTTCTCATTTACGGAAGCGCGGGCGTTTTCCTGACGGGTGAGCATTTCCTCGTTCAGATCGCGGGCGAGGTTGTAGTTGGTGAGCAACGAATCAATATCGACGTATGCAATGGGAAGATTTTTTCCGTAAGAAACCGGTGTCGCCGATTGATTGTCGGGAGCGGCAGCAGGGGCAGGTTGTTGGCAGCTTGCCGCCGTGAGCATGGCAGCCGCGCAGAACGAGAGAATGATGTATTTGTGCATTTGTTTATGAATTTAGATTTTTTTGTCCGTTATCGTTTGTCGGGTGAAGTCCCTGCCGATGCCGGTCGGCATAGTCGGTCGAAAGAGCGCAGGTAATGCCCCGCTTTTTCAATGCCTTGTTGTCTCCGATATGCGTCTGCGGAAAGCGCCCTCCCCGCACGAAAAAAACTCTTATTCCCAAGAGCATCACGGCAACGGCGACAATTATCAGGGTAAGCAGGACGACTTTTCCCATAAATTTTCTATATTTGTATGCAAATATAAAAGAAGAAACCGCGACTTGGAACTTTTTATCGTTCGATTTGGCTGTTTATATTAATTTATAAATCTTTTTAACATATAAGCAGCCCTTTTCGGGCGGTAAAAGCCGGTCTTTTCAAAAAAATTAAAGAACTATGGAATTGAAAGAATTGCAACCCCAAGCTATTTGGCGTTATTTCGATGAAATAACCCGAGTGCCCCGCCCTTCGAAAAAAGAGGAAAAAATACGGGCTTATCTGCTCGATTTCGCTAAAAAACACGACCTATCGGCAAAGACCGATGCCACCGGCAATGTCGTCATCAGCAAACCGGCGACGCATGGGTGTGAAGCCCGCCCCGGCGTCGTGCTGCAAGCGCACATGGATATGGTGTGCGAGAAAAATGCCGACGTCGTGCACGACTTCGAGAACGACCCCATAGAAACCTGCATCGACGGCGAATGGGTGCGCGCCAAAGGCACGACGCTCGGTGCCGACAACGGCATCGGCATGGCGGCAGCCTTGGCGGTGCTCGCCTCTGACGACCTGCGACACCCCGCTCTCGAAGCCCTTTTCACCGTCGATGAGGAAACGGGGCTTACCGGCGCTTTCGGTTTGCAGGAGGGTTTCATTACGGGAAAATACCTGCTCAACCTCGACTCGGAGGACGAAGCCGAGATATTCATCGGCTGCGCCGGCGGCGTCGATACCACTTCGACGTTCACCTACACGCCGCAGCCCTTCCCCGCCGGTTACGCGGCATTGCGCGTCGCCGTGTCGAAACTGTTGGGCGGACACTCCGGCAGCGACATCAACGAAGGGCGTGGAAACGCCAATAAAATACTTGCCCGTTTCCTCTGCGCCTGTCTGAAAAAATACGATATGCACCTCTGCGCCATCGACGGCGGCAACCTGCACAACGCCATTCCGCGCGAAGCGTGGGCGGTCGTTGCCGTTCCCGCTGCCGACAAGGAGCGCCTGCGCGTCGACCTCAATCTCTACCAAGCCGTGATAGAGGCGGAGCTGGCTGCCACCGACCCCGACGTCGCCCTGTCGCTCGACTCGTGCGACGCGCCGGCGACCTGCATCGACGACACTACCGCCGCCGCATTGCTGCGGGCGCTCTATGCCTGCCCGCACGGTGTCATGGGCATGAGTCGCGATATTCCCGGATTAGTGGAAACCTCGACCAATTTGGCGTCGGTGAAGATGAAAGAGGGGAACACGATAGTCGTCGCCACCAGCCAGCGCAGCTCGGTGGAGTCGCTCAAACACGACATCGCCGCCCGGATAGAAAACCTGTTTGCCCTTGCGAGTGCCGTGCCCACGCACGGCGAAGGCTATCCCGGCTGGAAGCCGAACTTGAAATCGACGCTCCTCGACGTCGCCGTGAAATCATATGAAGAACTCTACGGCATCACGCCGGCGGTGAAGGCTATCCACGCCGGTCTCGAATGCGGACTTTTCCTGCAAAAAAATCCCGACTTGGAGATGATTTCGTTCGGTCCCACGCTGCGCGGCGTGCACTCGCCCGACGAGAAAATGCACATTCCCGCCGTCGAAAAATTCTGGAACCACCTCACCGCGATACTCCGCAAACTCGCCGAATAACCGGCAGACATTTTTTCAGACGCAGCCGCTTCCTTAGTGGCTGCGTCCGTTTTTTCTCCGACTTTCTTTTCCGCCGGAAACGCCGATTTGCATATATGGCGGAAGTGCGCTATCTTTGCACCCGCTCGTGTACTTGACAACCACGTTAAAAACAAGATTATGAAACAGACCGTCGATTTGACATTTGCCTTGATGGGCATGCTTTTCTGCGTATGCCTTACCTTAGCCAACATTTTGGAAGTGAAAATCGTAGCCGCCGGACCGCTCACCCTGACGGCGGGGCTTATCGTCTTTCCGCTCTCTTACATCATCAACGACTGCGTAGCCGAAGTGTGGGGCTACCGCAAGGCGCGCCTGCTGATATGGACGGGGTTCATCGTCAATTTTATCGCGGTGGCATTCATACAGCTCGCCATTTGGCTGCCGGCTTCGCCCGCGTGGACGCAGCAGGAGGCGTTTGCTTCGCTGTTCGGACTGACGCCCCGCATTGCCGCCGCCAGTTTCGTGGCGTTTTTGGCAGGCTCGTTCATCAACGCCTACGTGATGAGCCGCATGAAAATCGCTTCGGGCGGACGCCGTTTCTCCCTGCGCGCCATCGTTTCGACCCTGCTCGGCGAGGGCGCCGATTCGCTCCTGTTTTTCCCGTTGGCATTCGGCGGCATACTTCCGCCCGACACGCTCGTCGCCATGATTCTGACGCAGACGGCACTGAAATCGGTTTACGAAATCATCGCCCTGCCCGTTACCGTGCGGGTGGTGCGTTGGGTCAAACGCTGTTCGGGCGCCGATGTGTACGACGACCATGTATCGTATAACATCTTCAAAATCGGCAATATGTAATTCGCGGCGACCATTCTCGCAAACGACCTCTGCGCCGGCGTCCCGCCCTAATGTTTGTTAAGCGGCAAAATAGCTTTTCCCGAATTTCGTTCGTATCGTTTTTTCTCCTATATTTGTCCGAGAAAATAGAATAAAACCTGCCTGAAATATGGAAAAAGAAGAAAGAGCGCGCATCATCGAGCTGGTGCAGCGGGAGGTCGTTCCCGCCATCGGGTGTACGGAACCCGTAGCCGTAGCGTTGTGCGTATCGCAAGCAGCCCGCTTGTTGGCGGAAACTCCCGAAAAAATAGAGGTGCTCCTCAGTGCGAACATTCTGAAAAACGCCATGGGCGTGGGTATACCGGGCACCGGCATGATAGGCTTGCCCATTGCGGTGGCGCTGGGCGCGCTGGTCGGTAATCCCGATTACCGCCTCGAAGTGCTTAAAGACGTAACGCCGGAATCGGTGGTGGCGGGCAAACGCTTCATCGCCGAAAACCGCATTCAAATCGGACTGAAAGAAAATATCGTCGAAAAACTCTATATCGAAGTGAAAGCCGTAGCGGGCGACCGTTCGGCTGTGGCGATAATCGCGGGCGACCATACCCGATTCGTATATGAAGAACGCAACGGCGAAGTGCTTCGCGACGACCGGAGCGACAGCCGCGAAGAAGCCGACGAAGACGATTGCGACCTCACGCTGCGCAAAGTCTACGACTTCGCCATGACTGCTCCGATAGCGGAAATCGAATTTATTTCGGAAGCCGCACGCCTGAACAAAGCCGCCGCCGAATACTCGTTCAAAGGCGACTACGGGCACTCGCTCGGCAAGACGATGCGCGGCGCCACCGAGCGACGCATCATGGGCGACAGCATCTACACGCGCGTACTTTCATATACCTCCGGTGCTTGCGACGCCCGTATGGGCGGCGCCATGATACCGGTCATGAGCAACTCGGGCAGCGGCAATCAAGGCATCGCCGCCACCATGCCGGTGGTCGTCTATGCCGAAGAAAATCATAAGACGCGGGAGGAGTTGATACGCGCATTGATGTTGAGCCACCTCACCGTCATATACATCAAACAAAGTCTGGGCAGGCTGTCGGCGTTGTGCGGCTGCGTGGTGGCGGCGACGGGGTCGAGCTGCGGCATCACCTATCTTATGGGCGGCGGCTACGACGAAATAACCTATGCCGTGAAAAACATGGTCGCCAACCTTACCGGCATGATTTGCGACGGCGCCAAGCCGAGCTGCGCCATGAAACTCACCAGCGGCGTATCCACCGCCATGTTCTCCGCCATGCTGGCGATGGAGCACAAATATGTAACCGCCGTCGAAGGCATCGTCGAAAATGATGTCGATCGCACCATACGCAACCTCACCCGCATCGGTACGCAGGGCATGAATGAAACCGACCGCGTGGTGCTCGACATGATGACGCACAAATGCCCGTAGTCGGGGAGGGGAAAGTACCCGTTTGTCCGGTGGCGAAAGCCGCAGAATATTTTGTCAGAAAGGATAGCCGACGGCGAAGTGGAACGTGGCGTCGCGCTTGAACGAGTGGTGGGTTATCACCCACGGGCGGTTTCCGATGCGTGAGGGGTCGTACATCTTCAATCCCATGTCCACCCGTAACAAGAAGTAATTGAAGTCGAGCCGTATGCCTGCTCCGTATGCCAGCGCTATCTCCTTGTAGAAAGAATTGAATTTGAATTTGCCGCCGGGTTGCGACGAATAATCCTTGATTGTCCAAATGTTGCCTGCATCGAGGAAGAGCGCCAGTTCCAGTTTCCAAATCAATTTGCTTCGGTATTCGGCGTTGAGGTCGAGCCGTATGTCGCCGCACTGGTTCATGAAATCGACCATCGGATTCGTTCCCGCATAGGTGCCCGGTCCCAATGTACGTACCGACCACCCCCGCACGCTGTTGGCGCCGCCGGAGTAATACCGTTTTTCAAAAGGTACCATACTGGAATTTCCGTAGGGATACACGACGCCTGCACCGGCGTGTAGCGCCAGCGCATTCTTTTCGTTGAAATTGATGAGGCGGGTATAGTCGAGGTCGGCTTTCACGTATTGCGAATAGCTGATGCCGAATATTTCGTACTCTCCGCCTTCGGAGCGTTTCATCGCCGAGAGCGACGATATGGCATAGAGCAGGTTGCCGGCAATTTCGCCGGCGGCGCGCAGCGTATATACTTTACGCTGTTTGTGCTTCGACATCATCGTGCTGTTCCGCAGGTTACTCAGGTAGAATACGTACGACGACCGCATGATGAAGTGGTCTTCGTAGCTGTACCGCAGCAGCGGGTTGTCGGCAGCGATGCTGTCGAGGTTGTGTTTGAACACATCGGTCATTTTGGGCAGATACACATAATTTATATCCACCAAATCGAAATTGTGCCGGAACCGGTTGTTGCGGCTGTTCCATTTGTATGTCCACCCGGCGCCCGATATGAGGCGTACGTATTCGGGGCGTCTTTGATAGTCGATGTTTATGGCAAAATCGGTCGTGGAGCGCATGCGGCGGGCAAAAGTGCTGCTTGTAAACGGGAAAAGGAATTTCGGAAACGAAATGCCGATTTCGCCGTTCAATTCGAGGTAGTTGTTGGAAAGCAATCCTCCCAAATCGCCCGTAATGTTTTCGTATGCCGCACGGAATTTGGCGCTGAACGTCTGCGACCCCTTGAAAATATTCCGGTGCTGGTAGGTAACTCCTAACGAAAATCCGAAATTGCCAGCCGAGTTGGTACCCTCCACTTCGGTCGATACTACCTGCGTTTTTCCTTCCGTCAGCATGATGTGGCAGTCGAGCATGTGTCTGCCGTCTTCCATGACGGGAGTGAAAACGATATTGACGTATTTCAATACTTTCAGCCGCGAAAATGCCGAGTAGGTGTTATCGACCATTCGGGCGGAGTAGAGCGCGCCGGGCATGATGTAGCAATTCTCCGCCAGAATGGAGGGTCGCAGATATTTTTTCTCCCCGTAAAGTACGTAAAAATCTTTGTACGACACCGTATCCTTCACGTTTATGCTGTTGTGGTTCATGGGGTCGTAGTCGGTAACGAAATAGACGCGGCGTATCGTGTAGGTGCTGTAATTGCGGAATGTTACGAGCGGATGGGTGGTCGTGTCGGCAGGATTTTCTATCAGGTGAAGTTCCAAATCCACTCCTTTGTTGCCTACGGTGGTATCGGCGGTGTAAGTGATAAACTCCTTGTTGAAAGAGTAATACCCCCGATTGCGCAGTTGGGTGGTGATGCGCTGTCGCTCCTCGTCGAGCACGTTGCGGTCGAAAAGCCCTCCCGTCTGTACGAGAAAGTTCGCAGAATCCGCCATGACTATTTTCCGTATCGAATCGTCGGGAATGCGATAGACTACGCGGTCGATGTGGTAAGGTTTGCCCGATTGCACCTTGTATTTGACCTTGATACGCTTCTTGTGCTTTATTGTATCGACAGTAACGACGGCTTCTTCATAACCCTTGTTGTTGAGTGCTTTTTCTATCTGGCTGCGTGACTTTTCGGTGAGTTCGCTGTCGTAGATGACCGGCGGCGTGCCGATGCGGCGCAGCCAGCGGTTCCAGCCGTTGTCTTTGTTGTTGGAGAGGTTGTAGAAGAAGAGCGGCAGTCCGATGATACCGAAAGTCTTGTGATTGGGCTCTTGTCGGATATAAGATTTCAGTTCGCTGTTTTTCAGTGATTTGTTGTCGGTCGATAGAGATATTCTGTCGAGCAGGTATTCGCCCTCGCCCACATGTTTGGTCGCCCGACAGGCAAACAGCAGCGGGACGAACAGGAGAACAAGCGGCAGGTATCGAAATTTCATAGGGTCGGAATACGGACGTTGCGCCCAGTTAGAGTTGGGCATACAAACGTACACAATTATTGCCTTATACACAAATTCCCGTTTAGGAAATGATATGCATAAATTTCTTTTTTATCTCAGCCCTATTTATAAATTGACAGAAAAACGAGCAAAAGAAAAATATTTTTCTATCTGTATGATTATTTTTCCGTCTTTTCTTTTGGAATATCGGTATAAAGGCTTACCTTTGCACCGTTATTTCCAAAAGAAAATAATGATAAACACGATTCTGCATATCATTAACTTGCTATCTGTCATTATTGTCGTCGTGGTGCGGTGATGAGAAGAAAGGCTATGCAAAGTTTTTATGCGGAATATAAAATAACGATGTGGAAACCTTTCTTCGAGTACCGGAAGAAAGGTTTCCCTTTTAATGAAAAACGATTTTATGAAACACGAACTGCGTAGTGCCACCAGCACACAGGGACGCCGAATGGCGGGCGCGAGAGCCTTGTGGCGCGCCAACGGCATGAAAGAAGAACAAATGGGACGACCCATTATCGCCATCGTCAATTCGTTTACCCAATTTGTACCCGGGCACGTACATCTGCATGAAATAGGGCAGATTGTAAAAGCCGAAATCGAACGGCTCGGCTGTTTTGCCGCCGAGTTCGATACGATAGCTATCGACGACGGTATCGCTATGGGGCACGACGGTATGCTCTATTCGCTGCCTTCGCGCGACCTGATTGCCGACAGTGTGGAGTACATGGTGAATGCCCACAAAGCCGATGCCATGGTGTGCATCAGCAACTGCGACAAAATAACGCCGGGTATGCTGATGGCGTCGATGCGCCTCAATATCCCCACGATTTTCGTGTCGGGCGGACCGATGGAAGCCGGTCGTCTCGGCAACCGCGCGCTCGACCTTATCGACGCTATGGTCGAAGGCGCCGACACCTCCGTCTCCGACGAGCAGGTGGCTGCCGTAGAGCGGAGCGCGTGTCCCACCTGCGGGTGTTGTTCGGGTATGTTCACCGCCAATTCCATGAACAGCCTCAACGAGGCTATCGGTATGGCGCTGCCCGGAAACGGCACGATTGTCGCCACCCATAAAAATCGGAAAGAACTCTTCATGAAAGCCGCACGGCAAATCGTCGAAAACTGTTACGCCTACTATCGCGACGGCGACGAGAGCGTGCTGCCCCGCAGCATCGCCACGCGCGCGGCATTCCTCAATGCCATGACGCTCGACATCGCCATGGGCGGCTCCACCAATACGGTGCTGCACTTGCTGGCGGTGGCGCAGGAAGCCGGTGTCGATTTCACGATGGCAGATATCGACGCCCTTTCGCGCAAGTCGCCCGTGCTGTGCAAGGTGGCGCCGAGTTCGGCATACCATGTGCAGGACGTCAATCGTGCCGGCGGCATACTCTCCATTATGGGGCTGCTTGCCGAAAAAGGATTGGTGGAAACCTCCGTTCGCCGTGTCGATCGCCTCTCTTTGGGCGAAGCCATCGACCGTTACGCTATCGGCGGAAAACGATTCTCTGCCGAAGCCGAAGCGTTGTGGAAAAGCGCTCCGGGCAACTGCTTCAACTTGCAGCTCGGTTCGCAGAACGCTGTTTACGACACCCTCGATACCGACCGCACCGCCGGCTGTATTCGCGACTTCGAGCACGCCTACGTACGCGACGGCGGACTGGCTGTGCTTCGCGGCAACATCGCCCTCGACGGCTGCGTGGTGAAGACCGCCGGCGTCGATGAAAGCATATTCCGCTTCTGCGGTCCCGCCAAAGTTTTCGAGTCGCAGGAAGATGCCTGCGAAGGAATACTCGGCGGCAAGGTCGAAAGCGGCGACGTCGTGGTGATTATCTACGAAGGTCCGAAAGGCGGACCCGGTATGCAGGAAATGCTCTATCCGACCTCCTATATCAAGTCCCGCCATTTGGGCAAGGAATGCGCCCTCATCACCGACGGACGTTTTTCCGGCGGTACGTCGGGACTTTCTATCGGACACATCTCGCCCGAAGCTGCCGCCGGCGGAAACATCGGCTTGGTGCGTGACGGCGACCTGATAGAAATAGACATTCCCGCCCGCACCATTAATGTAAAAGTGAGCGATGCCGAGTTGGCTGCCCGCCGCAGTCAAGAGGAGGCGCGGGGTAAAAAAGCCTTTACGCCGACAGCGCGCGACCGCCAAATCTCGAAAGCGCTCAGGGCTTATGCCGCCATGGTAAGCTCTGCCGACAAGGGGGCGACCCGTATTGTCGATTAACGAATGAAAACAGAAGTAAAAAAGCAAATGAAAGAATTGATAACAGGGGCGGAGGCGTTGATGCGTTCGCTGGAACATCAGGGAGTGAAGACGCTTTTCGGGTATCCGGGCGGTTCTATCATGCCCGTTTTCGATGCGCTTTACGACCACCGCAGCACGCTGCATCATATTTTGGTGCGCCACGAACAGGGAGCCACCCATGCCGCACAGGGCTTTGCCCGCACGTCGGGACAGGTGGGCGTGTGTCTGGTAACCAGCGGACCCGGCGCCACCAATACCATCACCGGCATTGCCGATGCCATGATCGACAGCACGCCGATAGTCGTCATTGCCGGTCAGGTAGGCACGACATTCTTAGGCTCCGATGCTTTTCAGGAAGTCGATTTGGTAGGCATTACGCAGCCTATCTCCAAATGGAGTTATCAGATACGTCGGGCGGAAGACGTGCCCTATGCTGTGGCGCGGGCTTTCTACATCGCTGCCAGCGGACGTCCGGGCCCCGTCGTTCTCGACTTCGCCAAAAATGCACAGGTTGAAAAAATCGAATACGAACCCCTCTCGATTGATTTCGTGCGGAGTTACGTTCCCGTGCCCGATACCGACCCCATGTCGGTGATACGCGCAGCGGAGTATATCAATAAAGCCAAAAAACCGTTGGTATTGGCTGGGCAGGGCGTGGAGCTGGGCGGTGCCCAAGACGAATTGCGCCGCTTCATCGAGAAAGCGCAGCTGCCTGTCGGTTGCACCTTGTTGGGACTGTCGGTATTGCCGTCGGAACACCCGCTGAACATGGGCATGCTCGGTATGCACGGCAATTTGGCGACCAACGTCAAGACCAACGAATGCGATGTGTTGATAGCCGTCGGTATGCGTTTCGACGACCGTGTAACGGGAAATCTCGCCACGTATGCCCGACAGGCGAAAGTCATACACTTCGACATCGACCCGTCGGAAATAAACAAGAATGTGAAAGCCGATGTCGCCGTGCTCGGCGATTGCAAGCAGACGCTGCGGGCGGTTACCGAGCTGCTCGTTCCGACCGACCACAAGGAGTGGATAGCCTCGTTCGAGCCGTATCGCCGGAAAGAAATGGAAAAGGTCATCGAACCCGAAATACACCCCGCTGCCGGACCTCTCAATATGGGTGAGGTCGTGCGGGCGGTGAGCGAAGCCGCGCATCACGAAGCCGTGTTGGTAACCGACGTGGGACAGAATCAGATGATGTCGGCGCGCTACTTCAAATATACCCGCAACCGCAGCATCGTAACGTCGGGCGGATTAGGTACGATGGGTTTCGGTCTGCCTGCTGCCGTAGGCGCCACTTTTGCCGTACCCGACCGCACCGTGTGCGTATTCATGGGCGACGGCGGCTTGCAGATGAATTTGCAGGAGCTGGGCACCATCATGGAACAGAAAGCTCCCGTGAAAATGATTCTCCTGAACAACAACTATCTCGGCAACGTGCGGCAGTGGCAGGCGATGTTCTTTCATCGTCGCTACTCTTTCACCCCGATGCTCAACCCCGACTATATGAAAATTGCCGAAGCCTACGGCATACCTTCGCGACGGGTCATCGACCGTGCCGACTTGCACGCCGCCATAGCGGAGATGCTGGCGACCGACGGTCCGTTCTTCTTGGAAGCCTGCGTCGTCGAAGAGGGCAATGTCCTGCCCATGACTCCTCCGGGCAATTCTGTCGATGAAATGTTGTTGGAATGCTAAAACCTCTACCTTTATGGAAAAAACATTATATACGCTCATCGTCTATTCCGAAAATATCGCCGGTCTGCTCAACCAGATAACCGCCGTATTCACCCGCCGGCAAATCAACATCGAAAGTCTGAACGTGTCGGCATCGTCGATAAAAGGCGTGCACAAATACACCATTACCGCGTGGATAGACGAGGATACCATCAAAAAAATCGTGTCGCAAATCGAGAAAAAAATCGACGTTTTGCAGGCGCACTATTTTACCGACGACGAAATATTTTCGCACGAGATAGCCCTCTACAAGCTCTCCACCCCCATATTGGAGAAAGACCCGCGCGTGTCGGCGCTCATACGCCGGTACAACGCCCGTGTCGTTGAGGTCAATCCCACCTATTCGGCGTTGGAAAAAGACGGTACGACCGAAGATATCATTTCGCTTCACGACGAGTTGCAGAAACTCGGCTGCGTGCTGCAATTCGTGCGGTCGGGCAGAATAGCCCTCACCAAGAGTTGCGTGGAGCGCGTCAATGAGTTCCTTGCCGACCGCGAAGCCCGTTACCTTCAACACAAAAAAGAAAAAGCATGACAGAAAAAAACACGGTCGGTTCCTACGAGTTCGTGGCAGAGCCTTTCTGCTCCGATTTTACCGGGCACATAGCGTTGGGCGTGCTGGGCAATTTCCTGCTCAACGTGGCGGAGTTTCATGCCTCCGATCGCGGCTTCGGCATCATCACCCTCAACGAAGGGCATTACACGTGGGTGCTCTCGCGGCTGGTGTTGGAGTTCGACGCCATGCCCCGTCAGACCGAACGGTTCACCATACAGACATGGGTCGAAAACGTTTACCGCCTCTTTACCGACCGCAATTTCGCCGTACTCGACAAGGACGGCAAATACATCGGCTACGCCCGTTCGGTGTGGGCGATGATCGACCTTGATACCCGCAAACCCGTCGATTTGCTCAACGTATATAGCGGCGGCATTACCTCCTATATCTGCGACAAGGAGTGCCCTATCGAGAAGGCGGGAAAAATAAAAGTCGTGTCGGAAACGCCGGTGCGCGAGCTGGTGATGCGGTACAGCGACATCGACATCAACGGACACGTGAACAGCATTCGCTATATCGACCACATACTCGACCTTTTCCCCCTCGACCTCTACAAGAGCAAGCGGGTAAAACGTTTCGAGATTGCCTACATCAACGAATGCCACTACGGCGATACCCTGCTTTTCCTCTGCGACGACAAGGGCGCCGGCGAGTACCACGTGGAGATTAAGAAAAAAGACGGCGGCGAAGTCGTTTGCCGCAGTAAAGTGATATTTATTTGATTTGTTTCATATTAAAAACCAACAAAGATGGCAGTTATCAATTTTGGCGGTGTAGACGAGAATGTCGTTACCCGCGAAGAATTTCCTTTGGAGAAGGCGAGAGAAGTCCTCAAAAACGAGGTTATCGCCGTAATCGGTTACGGTGTGCAGGGTCCGGGTCAAAGCCTTAACTTGCGCGACAACGGTTTCAACGTCATCGTCGGACAGCGCAAAGGCGGCAAGACGTGGGACAAAGCCGTTGCCGACGGCTGGGTTCCGGGCGAAACACTCTTTGAAATCGAAGAGGCTTGCAAACGGGCAACCATCGTGCAATACCTGCTTTCCGATGCCGCCCAGATAGAAGTGTGGCCGCGCATCAAACCCTACCTCACGGCAGGCAAGGCGCTCTATTTCTCGCACGGATTCGGCATCACCTACAAAGAACGCACGCACATCATTCCTCCCGCCGACATCGACGTTATCATGATTGCTCCCAAAGGTTCGGGCACGAGCCTGCGCCGCATGTTCCTGCAAGGTCGCGGACTCAATTCGAGCTACGCCATTTTCCAAGATGCCACCGGTCGTGCCAAAGAACGTGTCATCGCATTGGGTATCGGCGTAGGGTCGGGCTATCTTTTTGAAACCACTTTCAAGAAAGAGGTTTATTCCGACCTCACCGGCGAACGCGGTACGCTCATGGGTGCCATTCAGGGTCTGCTCCTCGCTCAGTACGAAGTGCTGCGCGAAAACGGACATGACCCTTCGGAGGCTTTCAACGAAACGGTGGAAGAATTGACCCAATCGCTCATGCCTCTCTTTGCCGAAAAGGGTATGGACTGGATGTATGCCAACTGCTCGACTACCGCACAGCGCGGCGCGCTCGACTGGATGGGTCCGTTCCACGATGCCGTGAAACCCGTGTTCGAGAAACTCTACAAAGAGGTGGCTTGCGGCAACGAGGCACAACGTTCTATCGACACCAACAGCAAACCCGACTATCGCGAGGGTCTGGAAAAAGAATTGGCTGCTCTGCGCGACAGCGAAATGTGGCGCACCGGTGCCGTAGTACGCAAACTGCGTCCGGAAAACAATTGATTCCGATTTCCTTCAAGATAAGCGCGGGCGGTTGCAGAACCGCCCGCGCTTGTTTTTTGTCCCGATTATAGGGCGTCGGGTATCGACGTCCAAGCGGGATTGATATACTCTTTTTCGGCATCGACGATTATCAGCACGCAGTCGCTTGCCGCACCTTTTTTCTTTTTCGGTTTGAACGTCGCGATGCCGTTCTCTACCATTCCGATATACGACAGCGAGCCGTCGGTCGGGTCGTACCACCACGCCCGTTTTTTCTCGCCGCTTATCTTGTCCGTGCGTATCGTCATGGGGCGGGCGGTGTAGTCGTAGACCAGCAGATAGCTCTTGCCCCGTGTGGCGATAAGGCGGTCGTATTTTTCACCGTTTTCGCCGGCGATGATGCTTTGGTCGGGCACCCGCTCGAAGTAGGGGAGAGCCAGCATCAGATTTTTGAGATATTTCATTTGGTTGAAGCCGTCGTCGTTCAGAGCATCGTACCATGCCGTCCGCGCACCGTAGGCAGCCGGTATGCCCGGACGGTAAAATTGCATGATGGAGTTGTGCCCGTAGGTGTGTCCGCAGGCGCCCGCAAAGACCGACCAATAGGCATATCGGCGGCAGTCGCACGCCTGCCAGCGCGGCTCGTTCGCGTCGTGCAGCCCCTGCGGAATTTTTTCGTACGACGGTTCGCCGTCCAATACCGGTTTCATCGGCGAGGTTGCCAGCGACCGTTCCACGTACCGCCAATTGTCTTCCTCCGTATTCTCCTCGATAGGATAATTTTTTTCGCCGTTCCGCTGCCCGTACCGGCGGTGTCCGCTTTGGAACATGTTGAAGTCGAGCCATTCGGTGTCGTTGAAATACGTTGTCGACATCGTCCGTCCGCGCGGGTGGAACGTCATCAGGTGGTCGGGGTCGATGCTTTTGATGGTGCGCGCCAGCGCCGTCCACACTTCGGGCTTGACGTCGCCCTGTATGTCGCCGCCGATAATCCAAATGATGTTCGGCGCATCTTTATAGCGGTTTGCCAGAAACGTGCCGTACTTCACCGCCTGCGCTTCGTCCATAAGCCCCGCTTTCACCAATCCGCCCCAGATGCACACCATGCCGATGTATATGCCGTTCCGTTCGGCGGTCTGCACGATATAGTCCATGTGCTCCCAATAGCCGTACACGTCCTTGCGCGCAGCCTGCTCGAAGTCGTAGCCGCAGGGGTGCGAGCTTGCTCCGTAGGCGTTGTATGCCGGTACGCCGTTCACCGTCTGCACCTGTACCACGTTGAAGCCCGCTTCACGGCAGCGGTCGAGATAATATTCGGCTTCGTCGCGTGTCAGCCGTTCCGGCAGCAGCCACCCCGTATCGCCGAGATAGAAAAACGGTTTTCCGTTTTCCTGTTTCAGGTAGCGGTGTTCGTCCGATATTTGCAGCTTGCCTGCGGGGCGCTGGCTTTGGGCGTTCGACAGCGCACAGACAAATAAAATACAAAGAAAAAACACGTGTTTCATGGCGGTGAATTTTTGTAAAGGTAGGCAAATTTTTTATTCGGTCGCCCAGTCTTTTGAATATTTAATTTTTTAGGGTAGACGATAATTCGGTAAAAATGCTATCTTTGCACCGTCGTAACGGCGGTTGCGGCAAACGATACTTATCGGGGGTGACCGGTTTTGACAGCGGGTCGAAAGGATAAGTAAGCATGCAGAGCGTAGATGGCTTGCTCTATAATCTCAGACATCAAAAACTTAACTGGCGAAAACAATTACGCTCTCGCTGCCTGATTGAAGTATAGTAGATCGGCTTTATTCCGGCAATAGTTGCCGGAACGAGACATCACCCGGTTGCTGTTGTTCCGAAGCGTTCCGAACAGGTGGTGCAAGAATATCGGAAATAGCGGAAGTCCGGTCTCGGGGCGACCGTGAAAATCAAGAGACTAAGATGTGCGTTGGTAGCTCCGGTCTTGCGCACGTCCGACAACCGAAGCGGAGATAAGCATGTAGAAAGCTCATTGTTTCCCTGTTTGGACGAGAGTTCGAATCTCTCCACCTCCACCGATTCCAACGGCGTGCTGCCATTCGACAGCACGCCGTTGATTTGTATATTAAACCTATTTTGACAAACAACTGTCGCTACCGACCGCGACAAAAAAACACGAGTACGAGCCTATATTTAACCGTATTGTAACAATTTTGTTACTCGATTGTAATATCGACGGAATAGTTTTGTGCTGTCAAAAAATTGATTCGACAGCATGAAAAAATTTCGTTTTGTTTCGGCTTTGTTTTTTTGTTTGGCGTTTCCTTGTATGGTGTCGGCGTATTCCGTGCACGGTGTCGTACTCGATAAACTTACGGGCGATGTCCTTGTCGGCGCGGTGGTCGTTGTCAAGGAGCGACCAGCGACAGGGGCGTCGGCAGGGCTTGACGGTTCGTTTTTCTTGAAAGGCTTGCCCGACGATTCGCCGTTGACGCTTGTTGCCACCTATTTGGGTTATTCACCGAAAGAGTATGCAATATCTTCATCGACCGAGCAGCTGAAAATAGAGTTGATGCCGACGGAGCACGCTTTGAACGAGGTCGTTGTGGCGGCTGCCTACGACCGCTCGACCGAACTCGGCGCCCGCTATATCGAACGCAGCGCTCCGACCGTGATGAACATCATGAGTGCACGAAGCATTGAAATATCGCCCGATGTTACGGTCGCCGGCGTATTGCAGCGCATATCAGGCGTAACGATGGAGCGCAGCGGCACAGGCGAAGGCGAATATGCCGTATTGCGCGGCATGGACAAACGCTATAACTATACGCTGGTCGATGGCGTAAAGATTCCCAGTCCCGATAACAAGAACCGATATATCCCGCTCGATATTTTCCCGAGCGAGATGCTCGACCGTCTCGAAGTTACCAAGTCGCTCACCGCCGATATGGAGGGCGATGCCTCCGGCGGCGTGGTGAATATGGTGATGAAGGAGGCGCCTGCGTCGCGTCTGTTCGACGCCAATGTCTCCATCGGGTACAATTCGTTATTTTTCAGTAATCGCTTTCAGACGTTCGACCGGCACGGGGCGACCCGCACTTCACCTCGCGAAGCATACGGCAAGGAGTATGATGCAGTGCTTTCCGATTTCGGAAAAGGTACGCAGCAATTTTCGGAGCGGGCGGCGCTGCCCGACCTCACTTTCGGCATGACGTGGGGTGACCGTTTCCTCCACGACCGGCTTGGCATCGTGGCGGCAGGGAGTTTGCAGAATTTCAATCGGGGCGTGTCGTCGCTCTTTTTCGAGGATAACATGACGCAGACCGAGCCGACGGTGAGGCTTACCCAAATGAAAAAACGTTTTTATTCCGAAAGCCGAACACAGTACGGGGCGCATCTCAAAGCCGACTGGCGACCGAATCGGTGCAATCTCTTTTCGGTCTATCTCCTGTACGTCGGCACCCATACGGCGCAGACGAGGGACACCCGTGCCATTAACTATGCGCCCGACAAGGGTAATGCGTTGGAGGAGTGGCAAACCCGTTCGCGCCTTGTTGCCCAACATATCGCGGCGGTTACCCTGCACGGGGAACATTCTTTTGCCCGCGATTTTACGACCGAATGGTCGCTCGTCTATGCCGATGCCCGCAACAGTCAGCCCGACAATACTTATATTTCGCTCGAAAACGACCGTAACGATTCTATCGACAAGGTGAGAGCCGACAATATGGAGCGCCGCTGGGAGAGCAGCAGCGACCGCGATTTGTCGGCGACAGCCGATTTTACCCGCATCTTCAAGGCGTGTCGCATTCCCGTAGAACTGAAATGGGGCGGACTCTATCGCGACAAACGTCGCACCAATGATTATGTGTCGTACCGTTTCACGACGGAGTATCAACAACTGCTCGGATACGATTTCGATTCACCCGATGAAATAGCGTGGAAACTGCAAACCGCACGCGGCAGCGTGGGACCTCTCGACTACGATGCGCACGAATGTATAGGCGCGCTTTATTTGCTTTGCCGTTTGGGTGGCGAGCGGTGGCAGCTTATTGCCGGTGTCCGTGCCGAGCATACCGATCAGGGGTATCATATGTATTACCCCAACTACGGCGATTCGCCCGACGGCAGACAACGTTACTGGGACATTCTTCCGTCGCTGCATTTCCGCTATTCGCCGGCGAAGAACATGAATTTGCGTCTTTCCTATTTCCGTTCGCTCAATCGTCCGGGATTTTTTGAAATCGTGCCGTATTCGATTATCACCGAAGATTATGCCGAATACGGGAACAAGGATTTGCAGCGCGCCCGTATCGACAACGTCGATTTGCGCTGGGAGTGGTTCCCGCATACGACCGACGAAGTGATGGTCGGACTTTTCTACAAACACCTTCGAAACCCTATCGAATATGCCTATTATTCTGTCAATAACCGGCAATTCGGCTACGGTCCTGCCAATCTGGGCAACGCCGACAATGCCGGTGTGGAAATTGATGTTATTAAGTATTTCCGTTGTTTCGGCATCAAGATGAATTATACCTATACGTTCTCCCGCATCACGACGCCGAAAACGCTTTACACACAAGTCTCCGGCGAATGGCAGCGTCTTTCGGTGCCGCAGTCGCGTCCGTTGGTGGAACAAACCCCGCACGTCGCCAACCTTTCCCTCCTTTACAAGGACGGCAGGACGGGTTGGGACGCTCAATTGGCATTTACTTGTACGGGCGAAAAAATGGCAGTGGTGTCGCATTACTACGATTCCGATTATTGGGACGGCGCCGTATTTTCGCTCGACGCTTCGGTGGAAAAACGGTTCGGACGCCGGTTTTCGGTTTACGCCAAAGCCGTCAATCTGCTG
>CANQQA010000024.1 GCA_947625885.1 uncultured Bacteroidales bacterium | reverse complement strand
TAAGTGTTTCTTTGAAGTTTATGAGGCAAAGGTAACAAATCTATATGATATAAACTAATTATGAACATCTACTTAAAGAGTCGATTATTTGTTCTCCGATAATTGTTGTTAATAGTTCGAGGGCGTCATAACCTGCTCGTGTCAGGTGTTCTTTGACCTCTTTCAATTCGTATGCGGTTTGTTCGTCGTTTGTCTGGTTTATTCCGACGAATACATGATCCAAAGCGCAACGGAGTTGGTTTATCGGAGCGATGTACATTTTATGCTCTTTGTCGAGCGTTTCGGTCAATATGACAGCCAGCTTTACTTTTTCGTATAAGGTGCTTAGCTCTTTCAATTGATTGAAAAAACACAAATCCCGCTCTTTGCTCTCTTCCATAATTCGCTTTTGTCCAGTGGTTTTACGGTAAAGTGACAGACGCGAATTTTTCCGCCCGGGCATCCACTTCCGATTTTATTCTGAAACGGTCTTCGGTAAGATTCACATTTCCGATGACTTTTCTCGTGCTGTAATCGGATTTTTTTTCGGGCATATCTCTATATTCCGGATTGTCTATTCCATGCTCCCGCAAGAGGGTTTTTACGCTTTCAACAAAATTTTTCGATGTCTTCATTGCAATCTATTTTGTTTTGAATGAGGACAAAGGTAATATTTTTTGTGGAAAAAGGGAAAGAGAATACGAGAAAAATTTTTTTCATACCTTTGCGGGACGGGAGCGGAGGGGTCGCGCGCCGACCGCTCCGCCGGCAAAACACGACGAACAGATGAAAATCGGAACCATTGACTTGGGCGAGCGTCCGGTGCTGCTGGCACCGATGGAAGATGTTACCGACGCCCCTTTCCGCCTCTTGTGCAAGGAGTTCGGCGCCGACATGGTAACCACCGAGTTTGTGTCGAGCGACGCCCTCATTCGCGCCGTCGAGAAGACGCGCGTCAAGCTCTCCGTTTCCGATGCCGAGCGTCCCGTTGCCATACAGATTTACGGGCGCGACGTCGCCTCCATGGTCGAGGCGGCGCAGCTCTGCGAGGCGGCGCACCCCGACGTCATCGACCTCAATTTCGGCTGCCCCGTGCGCAAAGTCGCCGCCAAGGGCGCCGGCGCGGGCTTGCTGCGCACCCCCGACCTGCTGCTCGCCATCACTCGCGCCGTCGTGCAGGCGGTGCATCTGCCCGTTACCGTCAAGACCCGACTGGGTTGGGACGCCGACAGCCGCATCATCGCCACCCTTGCCGAGCAGCTGCAAGACTGCGGCATCGCCGCCCTTGCCATTCACGGGCGCACCCGCAGCCAGATGTACACCGGCGCTGCCGACTGGTCGCTCATCGGCGCCGTCCGCGCCAATCCCCGCATCACCATTCCCGTCATCGGCAACGGCGACATCGCCACTCCCGAAGCCGCCGACGAAGCCTTCCGCCGCTACGGTGTCGATGCCGTCATGGTGGGACGCGCCGCCATCGGCGCCCCGTGGATTTTCGGCGAGATGCGCAGCTACCTCCGCGACGGGCGGCGCGCCGACCTCTCCCCTGCCGAAAAAATGAACGTCCTCCGACGCCTTCTCCGCGACAGTATCACCCGTCTGGGCGAGCGGCGCGGCATACTCCACGTGCGCCGCCACCTCGCCGCCACCCCGCTGTTCAAGGGGCTGCCCGCCTTCCGCGACACCCGCATCGCCCTCCTCCGCGCCGACTCCGAAGCGCAGCTCTCCGACCTCCTCCGCGACGTCGAAGCCCGTTTCTTCTGATTCCTATTACATAAATTAACGATTTTAACATTTCGTCGCGCCAAATTACCCATCATTTTAACGCCAAATTGCCCATTTTTCTTTTTCTGAAATTTTTTTGGGAATCAAAAATAATTCCTATATTTGCAAAATAAAACCATAAACATGCCCGAGATATTCAGAGCATACGGATATTCGTTTTTGTTTTTCAGCCGCGAGCACGAGCCGATACATATCCATGTTGTCGGGCACGACGGCGAGGCGCGATATGTATGGAACGGAAAAGAATTTCTCTTTTCCGGGCAGCGCGGCATAAAGTCCGGCGACCTGAAAAAGATAAAAGCGATAATCGACGAAAACAGCGACATCATTATATACCGCTGGAACGAAATATTTAACAAATAACCCCATGACCAAGCAGATACGATTCGACGACGACTATATATACCTCATCGACGAGAGCGGCGGCGAGCGCCGGCAGTCGCTGTTGTGGTACGACCGCTTGCGGCGTGCCACGTCCGAGGAGCGGGCGCAATACACCCTGAGTGCCGTCGGCATACACTGGCGCAATCTCGACGAAGACATCAGTTTCGAGAGTTTCTCCTACGACGATGCCGAGCCGACGCCCCTGCAACGTTTTTTCCTTACGCACAAAGAGATAAACATCGCCGAGTTTGCCAAGCGCGCCGGCATCAATGCCGCCCTGCTCCGCAACTACATCAACGGTTTCAAAAAGCCCTCCCGCCGTCGCGAGCGCGAAATCATGGCGCAGGTGGGTGCGCTCGGGCAGGAATTCGTGGCAGCCGCGCACGAGCGTGTCCCCTCGAAATACCGACCGACGTCGGAGTCGGTGCACACGGCGCTGCCCTTTGCAGCCTCCGATGCCGTCGAAGTCTACGGAAAAGCCGCCCGTGCGGTCGAGGCGTCCGCCGTTGCGGTGTTGATTGCCGCTGCCCTTCGTCGGAAAGGCATGACGCAGAAAGAGTTGGCAGCCCGTGCCGGCATCGCCCCCTCGCGCGTCAGTGCGTTTGTGGCGGCGCGCGCCTTGCCCACCCTGCCCGTTGCCGGCACCCTTTGCCGCATACTCGGCATTCCGCCCGCCGCCATGCTCGGTTTGCACGATTCGGAAGCAGGCGCCTCCGAATAGGTTGGACGGCTACCCCCCCTTATAAAAATGCATTCTCTGTGTGAAGAGGGACACTCTCCCCTCCGCACTGCTCTGCGGTGCGGTACCGCTCTCCTCCGCAAGGCGGAGGGCTTAAATGCCCGGTCCGCGCAGGGACGCAAGTTGTTGCGCGAGGGGTGGTCGAGAGCCCGCAGGAACGGCGGCACGTGGATTTTCGGCGAGATGCGCAGCTCTCCGACCTCCTCCGCGACGTCGAAGCCCGCTTCCTGCGAGGCGCAATATGACAGAGTGCCTTGCGGTGTATTGTCAAAAAGCGAATGTTCAGACTGTTAAACGGCTATAATAATGTAAAAAACGCCGATTTTTGTTCGGGAAAATTTGCCATGACGAAAAAAAACGCTATTTTTGTTGTCCGCAAAAGGAGGAAAAATTATGGAAAATTCGCAAACTTATGAAGAAATTTTGAAGGCTATCAATGAGCATTTGAAAAGAAGCGGCAGAAAGTATTATTCCGATTTCTACATCGGTGTATCGGAAAATGCGGCGACGCAGCTTGCCAAAAAGCATCATGTAGGTCGCAGAGACTGGTGGATATACCGTGCGGCTGAAACTCCGGAAATTGCTTGCGAAGTCAAAAAACATTATTTGGATTTAGGAATGCGCGGAAATACTGCTGTCGCCGACAATATGAAAAAAATGGTATATTGCTATGCCGTAACCCCTACAACCACAGAATAAAATAAATGGAAGAATACGCCCAATCTCGGAACCGCTATGTCGTCTTTTTGGATATTATGGGTTTCAAAGAGCGTGTAGCGCGAAATACTCACGAAAAATTGTGTAAAGAGTTGTCCGAGTTCAACAAGCAGATAACCGACATCGTTAATGCCACGATGAATCCTGAAGAGTCGAAAGACGACCTTTCCGGACAGAACGTGAACTACGAGGACGAATTGGAGACGAGCAGTGAAGAAACGAATGGAATCATATTGGCGCAATTTTCCGACAGCATCATTTTGTTCACACAAAACGATTCGTCCGAGAGTTTGGAAACTATTGCCAAAGCGGCGGGCGACATCGTAAGGGCGGCGCTTACGTGCGAGGAGCCCATACCCCTCAAAGGAGCGTTGGCGCAAGGTGAAATCACTTGCGATGTGTCGAAGCAGCTTTTTTTTCGGGCAAGCGTTGATAGATGCCTATCTGTTGGAAGAAGATGTACAGTATTACGGAATCGTAGTGCATCATACCGCCGAAAAATCCGTAATTGCGTTGAAATCCTCTCTGTTTGAAGATAAACAGCTCCCGTTGAAAAGCGGGAACATCGCCCATTACGAATTGGCGTGGTACAAAGGTCATTCCCAAGAGGTGGAAGCTGGTTTGAACAGAGTGCGGTTGAGTGTGTCCGATGCTCCCAGAAAATACGTCGATAACACAAGAAAAATGCTTGGCGGTGAGAAATAAACCGTCGAGATATATCGTTTTCACCGCGCTTGGCTCGCGGTGATTTTTTTGTCTTTATAACCGTGCGTTCGCATATCTTATTTTCTCTTTTTCGCTCACCTCTCCTTGTAACGCTCCCCGCATGGTGGGGACTTCGCTAAACGGGCGATAAGGGTTCGTCCCCTTTTCCGCACTGCTCTGCGGTGCGGTGCCGCTCTCCTCCGCAAGGCGGAGGGCTTAAATGCCCGACCCGCGCAAAGCCCTCGTTACTGCGCGAGGGGAGGCAGCCAGCCCGCAGAGTCGCCGGTATGTCCGCAGAAGTGTGTATGCAACCAACGAAAAAGCGGAGGTGAAAAAGCGAGTGGCAAGAGCCGGCGGGAAATACCTAAGCCCGCGAGGCGGCGATGTTGCCGTGCGGGGCGAGGCAGTGCTCCCGCGTGGAGGCGGTTCGCCGCACGGGTAGAGATAGCACCGACAGTCCTATTCTCTATATTCTCTTGCACGGTGGGTAGCTTCTAAAAACGGGCGATAAGGGTTCGCCTCCTTTCCGCACTGCTCTGCGGTGCGGTACCGCTCTCCTCCGCAAGGCGGAGGGCTTAAATGCCCGACCCGCGCAAAGCCCTCGTTGTTGCGCGAGGGGAGGCAGCTAGCCCGCAGGAACGGCGGCACGTCGCGCAGATATGAATACACTGCGACATAACTCTAAAAGAGGAAAATGTGTCCCATATGCGAGGTACAAAGAGTATTTCACGTCCACACGCCACCGCGCCGGTAGCCGCCTCGCGCCATTTCTCCTCCTTTCCGCACTGCTCTGCGGTGCGGTTCCGCTCTCCTCCGACGGCAGGAGGAGGGTTTAATTGCCTTGCTCGTTTTGCTTTGCTTTGCTTCCGCGCGGTGATGTGGTTGCTCTTTTATCGGGGCGGTGCATCGCGCGGCGGTCGATGTTGTCGGCGGGGGCATTCACGCGCGCGCGGGGAATAAAAGAGGTGCGGGCGAGTGGAGCAAAAAACGCAGTATTTGTATCAAAACGATGATTCGTCTGTTGCGGCGACGGCATTATTTTTGTGCTTGAATGTATAGGTGTCATTGTGCCCTATCACCAATTGACGGAGGAGTCCGGCAAAAGATGTCTCTAAGATGAAAGAAAGTGAATGTGAAAGGGAATCCGATTCGTCGGATTCCTGCATTTGAAATCCGATTTTCGGCGTCGGCGTCGGCTGACGGGGCGGTCGCCGAATCACGATACGAAATCCCGAGAGAGGGTACCCGAAGGCAGCTTCGGGGGTCTTTGAAACCGATGAACGCGTAAAGCCAAAAGCCCGCGAGGCGGCACAAGTTGCCGTGCGGGGCGAGGCAGTGCTCCCGCGTGGAGGCGGTGCGCCGCACGGGTAGAGATAGCACAATAGTCCTTTCTCTATATTCTCCTGCACGGTGGGGGCTTCGCTAAACGGGCTGTAAGGGGTTCGTCCCCTTTTCCGCACTGCTCTGCGGTGCGGTACCGCTCTCCTCCGCAAGGCGGAGGGCTTAAATGCCCGACCCGCGCAGGCGACGCAAGTTGTTGCGCGAGGGGAGGCAGCCAGCCCGCAGAAACGCCGGCACGTCGCGCAAATAGGGAAGAGATGCCCTACGATATGCGACAAAGCGAAGCAAAGCGCGGCAGCTGTACGGCAAGTGGCTTGCAAGAGCCGGCGGGAAATACCTAAGCCCGCGCAAAGCCCTCGTTACTGCGCGAGGGGAGGCAGCCAGCCCGCAAGAGCGTTGGCACGTCGCGCAGAAGTGTGTATGCAACCAACGAGAAAGCGGAGGTGAAAAAGCGAGTGGCAAGAGCCGGCGGGAAATACCTAAGCCCGCGCAGGCGACGCAAGTTACTGCGCGAGGGGAGACAGCCAGCCCGCAGAAACGCCGGCACGTCGCGCAAATTAAAAATGCCGTGCGAGTTGTTTCGTAAAAAACGAATCCGGCATTGCGCAAAGTGGAGCGAATTTCGGCGCGTCGCGCAAGAATAGAAGCCTCGCAACAGAAAGAGAGAGTACAAAAATCTCTCCTGTACCGGTGGGTGGCTTCATAAAGGAGTGCAAGGCTCGGAGTGCGCAAGGGGAAAGGCTGAAACCCGCATCGGCGGCGATGTTGCCGTGCGGGGCGAGGCAGTGCTCCCGCGTGGAGGCGGTTCGCCGCACGGGTAGAGATAGCGCCAACAGTCCTATTCTCTATATTCTCCTGCACGGTGGGGGCTTCGCTAAACGGGCGATAAGGGTTCGTCCCCTTTTCCGCACTGCTCTGCGGTGCGGTACCGCTCTCCTCCGCAAGGCGGAGGGCTTAAATGCCCGACCCGCGCAGGCGACGCAAGTTGTTGCGCGAGGGGAGGCAGCCAGCCCGCAGAAACGCCGGCACGTCGCGCAAATAGGGAAGAGATGCCCTACGATATGCGACAAAGCGAAGCAAAGCGCGGCAGCTGTACGGCAAGTGGCTTGCAAGACCGGCGAAAATACCTAAGCCCGCGCAGGCGACGCAAGTTACTGCGCGAGGGGAGGCAGCCAGCCCGCAAGAGCGTTAGCACGTCGCGCAAATTAAAAAGCCGTGCGATTTGTTTCGTAAAAAAACGAATCCGACATTGCGCAAAGTGGAGCGAATTTCGGCGCGTCGCGCAGGTATAGAAGATGCCCGTAACAGACAAGGGGAGTACAAAAATCTCTCCTGTACCGGTGGGTGGCTTCATAAAGGAGTGCAAGGCTCGGATGCGCAAGGGTAAAGCCAAAAGCCCGCATCGGCGGCGATGTTGCCGTGCGGGGTGGGGCAGTGCTCCCGCATCGAGGCGGTTCGCCGCACGGGTGGAGAGATGCCTCAAATGGCGGTGGTAGATGTTGCCGGAGAAATCTTGACGGCTACGAATCTAAAATGCCCTAGCCCGCGTAACGACCTTTGTTGTTGCGCGAGGGGAGGCAGTCAGCCCGCAGAAACGCCGGCACGTCGCGCAAATTAAAAAGCCGTGCGATTTGTTTCGTAAAAAAAACGAATCCGGCATTGCGCAAAGTGGAGCGAATTTCGGCACGTCGCGCAAGAGAGAAGCAGCCGAATGTCGATGCGAGAAATTCGTTCGATACGGCGGTGTTTCTTTTCTCCGTAGTCTGGTAACTTCATAACGAGGTGTTGCACGGCGGGGACTTGCAAGACCGGAGGGAAATACCTAAGCCCGCGCAGGGCGCAAGTTACTGCGCGAGGAGAGGCAGCCAGCCCGCAAGAGCGTTGGCACGTCGCGCAGAGAATAGAAGCCTCGCAACAGAAAGAGAGAGTACAAAAAATCTCTCCTGTACCGGTGGGTGGCTTCATAAAGGAGTGCAAGGCTCGGAGTGCGCAAGGGTAAAGCCAAAAGCCCGCGAGGCGGCACAAGTTGCCGTGCGGGGCGAGGCAGTGCTCCCGCGTGGAGGCGGTTCGCCGCACGGGTAGAGATAGCACCGACAGTCCTATTCTCTATATTCTCCGCACGGTGGGGGCTTCGCTAAACGGGCGATAAGGGTTCGTCCCCTTTTCCGCACTGCTCTGCGGTGCGGTACCGCTCTCCTCCGCAAGGCGGAGGGCTTAAATACCCCAACCCGCGCAGGCGGCGCAAGTTGTTGCGCGAGGGGAGGCAGCCAGCCCGCAGAGTCGCCGGCACGTCGCGCAGAAGTGTGTATGCAACCAACGAAAAAGCGGAGGTAAAAAAGCGAGTGGCAAGAGCCGGCGGGAAATACCTAAGCCCGCGCAGGCGACGCAAGTTGTTGCGCGAGGGCTGGCAGCTCACCCGCAGAAGCGGCGGCACGTCGCGCAGTGAGAGAAGCAGCCGAATGTCGATGTGAGAAACTCGTTCGATACGGCGGTGTTTCTTTTCTTCGCAGGGCGGGTAACTTTATAACGAGGTGCTGCAAGGTGAGTGGCTTTATGGGGATAAAAGACAAAATAAACGAAGAAATTGAAAGAATAAAACAACAAATAAACAACTTATTATTAACCAAAATTTTCTATCATGAAAAGAAAGATTACAAAGATTGGTACGCTTCTTGCGTCGGTCGCTTTGTTGTTCGGTGCAACATCGTGGGCGAATGCGCAAGAGGCGGTGCCGGCGAAAGCTCCCGCCGTACAAAAAACGGTAACAGCGTGGGAAAAAGTTTGGGATATTGTCAATATATCTCCGGAGGATACCATGCTTTTCTTCCAAGATGCTCAAAAACAAACCAAGTGGAAGATTGAGAAACCCGGCGTGTATACAACGACTACTGCCCATAATAGTACAATCAGCACACAGGCAAACGGTAAGAATGTTGAATGTCTTGAAGGCTTGCTATTCAGGGTGAAAGATGGCTCAAACTATGCTGCGGGCAAGTTGCACATGTATGTGAACGACGGAAATCCCAAAGCGCGTCTGCGTATCGACAAGAAAGGGCAGATAGTCATTGCCGCGACCGACTCGCTGCCTCTTGCCGGTCAGATTGTGGAAATTACTTTCAAATCGGCTTCCGCTTCCGCGAAGCGCGGTATCGTGAGTGTCAGCAATCTCGAAGGCGTATGTCGCAAGATCGCTGATGCTGCCTATTCTGAGGGTGGACACGATACCACTTTCGTGTACAGAGTGGTGAACGATGGAGCGGTAATTTTCAATATCGCCGGAGAAGGTAATACCGATAACGGTATCGAGCTTGAAAAAATCGTCATCAAAGGTATGAAAGACCTCGAGACGCCGGCTGAGCTGCAAGTGGCTTATATAGGCGACCCCGAAGCCTCGAAGAAGTATGAACCGGTGTACGATGCTTTGGATAAGATTTCCAAAGCCGAGGGCAACCAAATGAAGGTTATCTATGTGGACGCTACTGCCGATACGAAGGGGCTTACCTCTTTGTCGAAGTACGACGTGGTGGTGGTAGGTTCGACGATTACGGGCGACGACAAAGCGTTCTATGCTTCGCTGGATTCGCTTATCGGTACGGTGCCTGTGCTCAACACGAAGGCTTTCTGGCATGGTAAGAAGCGTCTGAAATGGGCGAACGACAACGGTGCCAATCCTGCTGACGGCGATACGACGTATCAGGTGGCTCCTCTGTTGCAATATAAGAAACACCCCGTATTTGCGGGTTTGGTAAATGCCAATACTCTTGCTACGGACAAAATCGACGTATTTTCTCACGCCGATGTTGCCCCGAGCGAGAAAGCTAACCTCCTGCAGGGTGTTCCGGCAAGCATCGTATCCAATCGTCCCGACTCGGTGCCGGTGCATACGACTATTGCCGGCGGCGTGTCTATATCGAATAAGAGTATCAATACGATAGCCGAATCGTGGTCGCGCGAGAGACCGTATATGCTTATCGGTATCAACAGCGCCGACCTTTCGGCTAAGAATAAACCGGTTCTTACCGAAGCGGGCGTGCAGCTGATTGCCAATGCGGTAAATTATCTGGCTAATGCGCATCATCAGGAAGCTCCCTCTTTCGTGGATACGTGTACGCTGAGAGCCGAAATGAAGATGGTGAAAGATCTGAATCCTAAAGCCGACGGCAAGTATAACGATAGCGATACGCTGCGCTATGTGCTGAAAATAGAGAGCGATAGCGTGCTTGATGCTAATGATCCGACGAAGTTGATATATCCGACGGTAATGGTAACTATCGGCAGCGAGGCTGCCAAGGAGTACAACGCCAAGGCTCCCGATACGTTGTGGCAGCCGGTGAAGATAAAGGTGGAGGTTACGGCTCCTGTGTGCATGTCCGTTTCTAAGGAGATAGACTTCAAGAACCCGAATCTGACCAAACTTGCCGCGCCGGAACCCGTGTTCACACGCGTGTACGATGATGCTCACAAGGCGGCGGGCGATACGGTGCGCTATGTCCTGACGTTCGAAGAAAAGACGTACAAGTTGGACGGCGGGGATTCTATCCCGACGATCAAATACAGCCTCGATGGAAAAGACCCGTCGAAAATATACAACGCCAAAGCTCCCGATACGTTGTGGAAAGATACGCGGGTGAAAGCTGTGGCTTCGCTCTATCTCCATACGACTTCGGCAGTGTCGGACAGCTCGTGGAAAAACCCCGTGATGCCGATAACCGCCAAACCGGACGTTAAGAGTGTGAGAACCGGCGGAGTGAAAGCTATATACACGGTGACCTTGGCGGCTGACGAGGGTGCTACGATATATTACACGACCGACGGTTCGGAGCCGAGCACGTCGTCGAGCAAATATGCCGCTCCGTTCGAAGTGGAAGTATTCGATTCGACTATCATACAGACATACGCCGAGAAAATATACTGCTACGACTCGGAAGTTGTTATAGATACGATAAAGAACAGCGAATATACCCCTCTTGCGACGCCTGTAATTAATGTCGAGGGGGCATCGTTCACCATTGAGCCGCTGAAAGATGTGGCTGCCGAAGACTATGATATATATTATACCATCGACGGCAGTGAGCCTACGGATAAGGATAACGGCTTGATATACACGAAGAAGGTAACCTTCAAAGGCACCGAGAAAGTAACCGTGAAGGCTATCGCCGCAGGTAGAGGCTATAAACCGGCAGCCATGGCTACGGCAGAGGTGACGCCCAACGAGGCTATCGCCGTATTCCAAAAACCGCGCTACAAATCGACCTTCAACCTCAACGACCCGAGCAGGCAAGACACGACAATGGATGAGGGCACGGGTTATAAATGGGGCTGGTTCCGCTGGATACCGACCGGCGATGCAGCAGAACCGTGGGTTAAGACGCCGAATGCCGCTCATGATCCTACGGGTGGAAATCAATTCCTGACCGAACAAGAGCTGAATGACGGCGTCTACTATGACAACCAAACGAAACCGCGTCCCAATATCTTCATAAATAATAACCAAGGCGGCTGGCGCCACTTCAACGACTGGGTATTCTACAAAGATCCTACCAAGAGTTCGGATAAATACCGTCGTATACTGGTACAGGAAAACTTTAGTGTCAATAGAGACGGCGCTGTGGAAGGCGCTACGGGCGGCGGACTCTATATCTTCAACGCCACCCCGAAAGCTACTGCCGGTCCCGAGAAAGAAACGTTCAAAGGTCCGTTTGCCGTGGTAGTCAATATCTCGGGTGCAGAAAAATTCAATGAGTCGGGAGCCGAAGCCAGCGTAAACGTTTGCGCCGCCAACGAAGCTACGGGCTCCAACGAAATGGTACTGGGTACGGTATCGTGCGAGGCAAAGAAGATGGGTACCGACACCGTTCGCTACTATGGCGACGAAGAGGTATATCTCCGTCTGGCAACCGAATCGAAGGAAGTAATCGTTTACGACTTCATCGTTTACAATCCGGGTGAGGCTCTTGCCGCTTTGGAAACTACCCAAGTTCCTTGGGGCACCGAAGCAGCTCCCGCAACGGTAACCAGAGGCACGAAAGAGTTCACCGTAACGTTCAACAACGATGTTACGATATCGGGTGAGGCTCGCTTCTACACCGGAGATCTCGTCACTCAGATACCTTGCACGCTGAAACCGGGCGCTACTGCCAAAGAGGTCGTTATCACCCTGAATGAAGCTATTTCGGCTGCCGATGGCACGCTCTATTACTTTGGTCTGCTGGGAGGTGCCGTAACAGATGAAGACGGACAGAAGAATGAGCCAGTCTGGGGATACATAAAAGTACAAGGCGGAGCCGCCGGCATCGACGAAGTGAACGCAGCCAAAGAAGTTGTGGCTACCTACATTTACTCGATAAGCGGCGCCGAAGTGGGCACGCTGCTGCCGGGTGTGAACTTCGTGAAGAAAGTTTACAGCGACGGCACGACGACCACCGAAAAGATACAAGTAGTGAAATAACGTGACGACCGTACACGCGCAGCACCGACTCCTGTGAGCCGCCTGCCGTACAACAACAGGGGAAGCCGCGGCACCGCCGCCGGCTTCCCTTTTTTTGTGTCCCGCCGCGCCGCTTCTCCCCGCAAGGAGAGGCGACGGCGCGCACGGCACTTGAAAGCCACCCGCGCGGCGGGGACGCTGCTGCGAGGGGGGAGGCGGCAAGGAGAAATTTTGCCAAGTTGTGAATTGAAAATGCGCCAAGTTGAGAGGTGAAAACGCGCCAAACTGTGAAACGAAAATACGCCAAACTGTGAGTTAAAAATGCGCCAAGTTGTGAGTTTCAAAAAAAAATATTATATTTGCGGAGTGAAAATATATTGTTAATCAGTGTAATGTAATTAAAATGAAAAAATACAGAGCGCGCATTGCCGATGAGATATTACGGCGAAAATTGAGGGGCATGGGCGCGGTGCTGATACAGGGTCCGAAATGGTGCGGCAAAACGACGACGGCGGAGCAGCAAGCCCGCAGCATACTTTATATGGACGACTCGGAGACGATGCGCCAAAACATGGAGCTTGCGGACGTGTCGCCGAAAAAACTGCTTGAAGGGGCTACGCCGCGGCTGATAGACGAATGGCAGCTGGCTCCGCAGCTGTGGGACACGGTGCGCTACGAGGTGGATCATCGCGAGGGTATGGGTCATTTTATCTTGACGGGGTCGGCTGTTCCGGCGGACAGGAGCCGGATACATCACACGGGCACGGGTCGTTTTGCGTGGCTGACGATGCGTACGATGAGCCTGTACGAGTCGGGCGACTCGACGGGCGAGGTGAGCCTGCGGGCGCTGTTCGACGAGGCGGCGGGGGAGGTGTTTGCGACGAACGGTCTCGACATCGACGCTATTGCACGCCTGATATGCCGCGGCGGGTGGCCGCGCGCGGTAACGCTTGCCCGCACCGATGCTCTCGAACAGGCTTACGACTACTTCGACGGGGTGGTGAACTCGGACATCTCGCGCGCCGACGGCGTGGAACGCGACCCCGAACGCGCCAAACGCATACTCCGCTCGCTTGCCCGAAACCAAGCTACGGCGGCAACGGTGAACACGCTTTGCGACGATATCGCCGCATGCGACGGCGTAACGGATATACGCGAAACGGTAACGTCGTATATCGCCGCTCTGAAAAAAATTTTCGTCCTCGAAGATTCGCCGGCGTGGAACCCGAACCTGCGGAGCCGAACGGCTATACGCACGTCGGACACGCGGTATTTTTCAGACCCGTCGATAGGTGTCGCCGCACTGGGCATCGGTCCTGCCGACTTGGTGGGCGACCTGCGGACGATGGGTCTTTTCTTTGAAACACTGTGCGTTCGCGACCTCCGCGTGTATGCCGACGCTCTGGGCGGAACGGTGTACCACTACCGCGACAAGTCGGGTGCGGAGTGCGACGCCGTGATACATCTGCGCAACGGAAAATACGGCTTGGCGGAGGTGAAACTCGGCGGCGACGAACAGGTGGAGGCGGGCGCGAAAACGCTGCGGGCATTGGCGGAACGAATTGATACGGACAAAATGCGCGCGCCTTCGTTCCTGATGGTGCTCACGGGCACGACCAAGTATGCCTACCGCCGCAAAGACGGCGTTTTCGTGGTGCCGATAGGCTGCTTGAAAGATTGATTTCGGGCGCGGGCGGTGCGCCGCACCGCTTTCGGGAGGTCGAAAATTTTGCCAAGTTGAGAGTTGAAAATGCGCCAAGTTGTGAAGTGAAAATGCGCCAAACTGTGAAACGAAAACGCGCCAAGTTGTGAGTCGGGCGCCCGCACTTCCGGCACCCGACTCTTTTTTTACCCCTGCCGCGCGGTATGTCGCGGAGTTTTTTTATCTTTGCAGAAACGGGCGGCACTGCTTTTTTCCGCCGCCCGAAACCGAAAGTTTTTTTATGCCATGAAAACGAAACTCATCATTTTTCTATTGGGAATGTGCGCCGCGAGCGTGGGCGCAAAAGAGGTTTACCGGTTCGACTTCACGGGCGGGAAGCCTCGCAAAGGCTATGTCGCCGTAACGGCTGCGACGCTCTACAACGATTCGACGGGCTACGGCTACGACCTGCAAGGGGCACCGCAGGCGGGGAGCAATGCGCCGTTCTTTTTCTCGGTGCGGGTGCCTGACGGCAATTACCGCGTAACGGTGCGGCTGGGTTCGCCGACGAAGGCGGGCGTAACGACGGTGCGGGGCGAGTCGCGCCGGCTTTTTGTGGAACGTCAAGCCACTGCCGCCGGAAGTTTTTCGGAACATACTTTCATCGTGAACAAACGCACCACGCGCATCTCGGACACGGAACGGGTGCGCATAAAACCGCGCGAACGCAAGAAACTGAATTGGGACGACAAACTGACGCTGGAATTCAACGGACCGGCGCCGCGCGTGGCGGAGGTGCGCATCGAGCCGACCGAGAAAGCCACGACGGTGTTCCTCTGCGGCAACTCGACGGTGGTAGATCAAGATAACGAGCCGTGGGGCAGCTGGGGACAGATGATTCCGCGCTTTTTCTCGGAGAAGGTGGCGATAGCCAATTATGCCGAGAGCGGGGAGTCGGCAAACACGTTTCTCGCCGCGCGCCGCTTCGACAAGGCGCTGACGCAGATGAAAGCGGGCGACTGGGTGTTCGTGGAGTTCGGACATAACGACGAGAAACAGAAAGGCAAAGGCAAGGGTCCGTGGACATCGTACTACGAAAGCCTGAAAACCTATATCGTGCAGGCGCGGGCAAAAGGCGCACACATCGTATTCGTAACGCCGACACAGCGCCGGAGCTTCGGCGACGACGGCAAGATACAGGACACGCACGGCGATTATCCTGCCGCCATGCGCGCCCTCGCCGCCGAAGAGGGCGTGCCGGTGGTGGAACTGAACGAAATGACGCGCACGCTTTACGAAACCTTGGGCGCGGAGGGGTCGAAACGCGCATTCGTGCACTATCCTGCCAATACCTACCCGGGTCAGACACAGGCGCTCGAAGACAATACGCACTTCAACCCCTACGGGGCTTACCAAATCGCCAAATGCGTGCTGCAAGGCATGAAAGACCTGAAATTGGGCATCGCCCGCGAAATAAAGGATTTTACGAGGTACGACCCGTCGCACCCCGACAACCCCGACACGTTCGTGTGGGACCTCAGCCCCTTTACCGAGATAGAAAAACCCGACGGCAACTGATGCGCCCTACTTGTCGCCGAGCGGGGTGAGGGCGCCGGTAACGGAGTCCATGATGTAGCCGCGCACGACGACGTCGGCGGGCATGAGCGGGTGGTTGCGCACCAATTCGACGGTTTCGAGCACGGCGGTTTCGGTGTCGTCGAATCCGTGCAGCCAGCTGTCGAGGTCGATGCCGCAGTGCTTCATGAGCGTGATGTGGCGGTCGGGAATGCCGCGCTCGCGCATGAGATGCTGCATCTCGGCGCTGTCCATGCCCTGCACACCGCACTGCGTGTGCCCGATAATCATCACTTCGTTTACCCCCAATTCGTAAATCGCCACGAGCAGGCTGCGCATGGTGCTGTCGAAGGGGTTGGTAATGGTGGCTCCGGCATTTTTGATGATTTTCACATCGCCGTTTTTCAGCCCGAGCGCGGCGGGCAGCAGCTCGACCAGCCGCGTGTCCATGCAGGTAACGATGGCGATGCGCTTGTCGGGGTATTTGTCGGTGATGAATTTTTCATACCCCTTTTCCGCCACGAAACGGCGGTTGTATTCGAGAATCTTGTCTATCATGGTACGTTCCGTTTAGAAGTGAAACCGTACAAATATATTCCGAAAAAACGATTATCGGAAAGTTTTTTTTCCTTTTTTCTTTCGGCAGTCCGGCAGGGTATTCGCGAAAACCGCCCGCCCGCAGAACAAGATACGAGATAAAATCGTATCTTTGCCGTCGGGGGAGCGGCATATCCGCCCCCGAGAAAGAGAAAAAAATGGTACGCAAATTCGATTTTTTGGTTATAGGTTCCGGCATCGCCGGCATGAGCTTCGCCCTGAAAACGGCGCACAAAGGAAGCGTCGCCCTCATCTGCAAAGCAGGCATGGAGGAGGCGAACACCTATTTCGCGCAGGGCGGCATCGCTTCCGTTACCAATACCGTCGTCGATAATTTCGAGAAACATATCGAAGACACCCTCATTGCCGGCGACCGCATCAACGACATTCGCGCGGTGGAAAAAGTGGTGCGCGAAGCTCCCGCCCAAATCAAACAGCTGGTGGAGTGGGGCGTGCAATTCGACAAAACGGAAAACGGCGAATACGACCTGCACAAGGAAGGCGGACATTCGGAATTTCGCATTCTGCACCATAAAGACAATACCGGCGCCGAAATACAAACCAGCCTCATACGGGCGGTGGAGGCGCACCCCAACATCACCGTATTCAAAAACCATTTCGCGGTCGAAATCATCACGCAGCACCACTTGGGCATCATCGTAACCCGCTACACGCCGGGTATCAAATGCTTCGGCGCATACGTGCTCGACGAGGCGACGGGGCGCGTCGATACGTTCCTGTCGAAAGTTACCGTCATGGCGACGGGCGGCTGCGAAGCCGTGTACCGCAACACCACCAATCCGCTCGTGGCGACGGGCGACGGCATAGCCATGGTGTACCGCGCCAAAGGCGCCGTGAAGGATATGGAGTTTATCCAGTTCCACCCGACCGCCCTTTTCCACCCGGGCGACCGCCCCAGCTTCCTCATCACCGAAGCCATGCGCGGCTACGGCGCCGTGCTGCGCACCCTCGACGGGGCGGAGTTCATGCAGAAATACGACCCGCGCCTCTCTCTCGCCCCGCGCGACATCGTGGCGCGCGCCATCGACAACGAAATGAAACAGCGCGGTGACGACCACGTCTATCTCGATGTTACCCACAAAGACGCCGAAGAGACGAAACGCCACTTCCCCAACATCTACAAACATTGCCTCGACATAGGCATCGACATCACCCGCGACTACATACCGGTGGCTCCTGCCGCCCACTACCTGTGCGGCGGCATCAAGGTCGATCTCGACGGGCAGTCGAGCATCAAACGCCTCTACGCACTCGGCGAATGTTCCTGCACGGGTCTGCACGGCGGAAACCGTCTGGCATCGAACTCGCTCATCGAAGCCATCGTATATGCCGACGCTGCCGCCCGCCACGCCCTCTCGGTGCTCGACCGCTACGACTTCAATACCGATATTCCCGAATGGAACGACGAGGGCACTATCACCAACGAGGAGCGCATACTCATCACTCAAAGCATGAAAGAGGTGAACCAAATCATGGAATCATACGTGGGCATCGTGCGCAGCAACGTGCGCCTCACCCGCGCGTGGAACCGCCTCGACATACTCTACGAGGAGACGGAGAGCCTCTTCAAGCGCAGCAAAGCCTCCCGCGAAATCTGCGAACTGCGCAACATGATAAACGTGGGCTACCTGATTACCCGTCAGGCAATGGAGCGGAAAGAGAGTCGCGGACTGCACTACACCATCGACTATCCGAGAAAATGATGTTTGATACAGACACGGACGCGGGGGAAAGAAAATTTTTTCTTTTCCCCGCGTACTTTATGCCCCTGTCGTGTCGGGTCTGCCGGTAGTGAAACAGTGGATATTTTCTTCTTTTTCGGGGCAAAAACAAGTTTTATGTTAAAGAACATATCTAAAAAAAGTCGCCGCAAGAAAAACAAGTGTTATTTTTACACTGTTTAATGCGCTCACGAGTAAAAACATCAAAAACATACCGATATGAAACCTCTTTTTTCGACACTTCTTGCGGCAGCCCTGCTGTGCGGCGGCTGCTCGCAGCGGACGGCTATCACGCAATCGGGATTGAATGCCGACGATTTCCTTGCCGTCATCGACGGAAAGCCCGTCGCCCTCTATACGCTGAGCAACGACTCGGGTATGGAAGTGTGCATCACCAACTTCGGCGGACGCATCGTTTCGCTTATGGTGCCCGACCGTACCGGCACGCTGCGCGACGTGGTGCTGGGATTCGACAACATCGAAGACTACCGCACGATACCGTCGGACTTCGGCGCGTCGATAGGTCGCTACGCCAACCGCATCGCCGGCGGCCGCCTGCCTATCGAAGGCGATACGCTGCAACTGCCGCAAAACAATTTCGGACATTGCCTGCACGGAGGTCCCAACGGGTGGCAGTACAAAGTGTATGATGCCGACCAGCTCGACCGAAAGACCCTCGTACTCGTGATGCACTCGCCCGACGGCGACGAAGGTTTTCCGGGTAACGTCGAAGCCAAAGTAACCTACACGCTTACCGACGACAACGCCCTCGTCATTGCCTACGAAGCGACGACCGACGCCCCGACGGTCATCAACATGACCAACCATTCCTACTTCAATCTTTCGGGCAATCCGCACCGGACGATTCTCGACCATATCCTCACCGTAGATGCCGACAGCTATACGCCGGTCGATAGCACCTATATGACTACGGGCGAGATAGCTCCGGTGGAGGGTACGCCGATGGATTTCCGCACCCCTGCCGCCATCGGGGCACGGCTGCATATCGACGATGAACAGCTCGCCAACGGCAACGGCTATGACCACAACTGGGTACTCGCCGCCGCCGGCGATGCCGAACGGGAAGCCGTGCGGCTGGTGTCGCCGGAGTCGGGCATCGGCTTGACGGTGCGCACGACCGAACCGGGCATTCAGATTTATTCGGGCAATTTCCTCGACGGTACGGTGAAAGGGAAAAACGACATCGTATATAACAGCCGTGCTGCCGTGTGCCTCGAAACGCAGCACTACCCAGACAGCCCCAACAAGCCGAATTTCCCTTCGACCCTGCTGCGCCCGGGCGAGAAATACGAGAGCCTCTGCATTTACACCTTTTTCACGGAACAATAACTTCTAATTAAAATATCATGGAACTACTCGACTGGATTGTCATCGCGCTTTTCTGCGTCGCCCTCGTGGGCATCATCGTGTGGGTGGTGCGCCAGAAACAGGACGACTCGAAAGATTACTTCTTGGGCGGTCGCGACGCCACGTGGATAGCCATAGGCGCCTCGATTTTCGCCTCGAACATCGGTTCGGAACATTTGATAGGACTTGCCGGCGCCGGCGCATCGAGCGGTATGGCCATGGCGCATTGGGAAATACAGGGGTGGATGATTCTGCTGCTCGGCTGGGTGTTCGTACCCTTCTATTCGCGCAGCATGGTCTATACCATGCCCGAGTTTCTCGAACGCCGCTATAACCCGCAATCGCGTACCATACTGTCGCTTATCTCCCTTATCAGCTATGTACTCACCAAAGTGGCGGTAACGGTGTATGCGGGCGGACTGGTATTCCAACAGGTTTTCGGTATCGAAACGCTGTGGGGCATCGACTTCTTCTGGATTGCCGCCATCGGTCTGGTAATCATCACCGCCCTCTATACCATTTTCGGCGGTATGAAATCGGTACTCTACACGTCGGTGCTGCAAACGCCTATCCTGCTGCTCGGTTCGATAGTGATTCTCGTGCTCGGTCTGCGCGAACTCGGCGGCTGGGACGAGATGATGCGCATCTGCGGCAGCGTTACGGTGAACGACTACGGCGACTCGATGACCAGTCTGATACGCAGCAACAGCGACCCGAACTTCCCGTGGCTGGGCGCGCTGATAGGCTCGTCGATAATCGGATTCTGGTATTGGTGCACCGACCAGTACATCGTGCAGCGCGTACTGTCGGGCAAAAATCAGAAAGAGGCGCGTCGGGGCACAATATTCGGCGCATACCTGAAACTGCTGCCCGTCTTTCTTTTCCTCATACCGGGCATGATTGCTTTTGCCCTGCATCAAAAGTCGCTGGCTGTCGGCGGTGAAGGTTTCCTTCCCCTGCTTGCCGGAGGCGCACACAATGCCGATGCGGCATTTCCGACGCTCGTGGCAAAACTGCTGCCTGCCGGTATAAAGGGCGTTGTCGTGTGCGGAATACTGGCGGCGCTGATGAGTTCGCTCGCCTCGCTGTTCAACTCCTCGTCGATGCTCTTTACCATAGACTTTTACAAACGTTTCCGTCCGCAGACTTCGGAGAAAAAACTCGTGGTTATCGGACAAGTGGCTACGGTGGTCATCGTGCTGCTGGGTATCTTGTGGATACCTATCATGCGCAGCGTGGGCGATGTACTCTATGCCTATCTGCAAGACGTGCAGTCGGTTCTCGCGCCGGGTATCGCCGCCGCTTTCCTGCTGGGTATCTGCTGGAAGCGGGCGTCGGCGAAAGGCGGTATGTGGGGCTTGCTCACCGGCATGATTATCGGCTTGACGCGGCTCGGCGCGAAAGTCTATTATTCGACGGTCGGCATCGCCGCAGGCGACTCCCTGTTCAAATACCTCTTTTACGACCTCAACTGGCTCTTCTTCTGCGGGTGGATGTTCCTCTTCTGCCTCGTGGTGGTCATTGTCGTAAGCTATTGCACCGAAGCGCCTTCCACCGATAAAATCAAAGGACTGGTATTCGGCACTTCGACGCCCGAACAGCTTGCCGAGACCCGTGCCAGTTGGAATAAATGGGATATTGTGCATACCTGCATAATCCTTGCCATTACGGTGGCATTCTATTGGTATTTCTGGTAAAGTTATGGTCAAATACTATTCGGCAGAAACCAAATTGTATGTCTCGGTGGATTGCGTCATTTTCGGATTCCACCAAGATGCCCTCAACCTGCTCCTGCTCCAGCGCAAAATGGAGCCGGCGCGGGGGCGGTGGTCGCTTATGGGCGGATTTGTGAAAGCGAACGAAAGTGTCGATGATGCTGCCAAACGGGTATTGGCGGAACTTACCGGTCTCGAAAACGTTTACATGGAACAGGTGCACACGTTCGGGGCGGTGGAGCGCGACCCGGGCGAACGGGTGGTCTCGGTCGTCTATTATGCGCTGATCGACATCGACGCCTACGACAAGGAACTTGTCCGCCGCCACAATGCCCATTGGATTAAAATAGAGGAGATTCCGCCCCTGATTTTCGACCACGAGGAGATGGTGGCGCTTGCCCGTGAACAGATGAAACAGAAAGCGGGTCGCGAGCCTATCGGGTTCAACCTGCTGCCGGAACTTTTTACGCTCACCCGTCTGCAAAACCTCTACGAAGCCATTTACGGTGAAACGATAGACAAGCGCAATTTCCGCAAGAAGGTGGCGGAGATGGATTTTATCGAAAAAACCGACAAGGTCGATAAGGTTTCGTCGAAGCGGGGCGCATCGCTCTATAAATTCAACATGGAGGCATACAACCGGAGAAAAACGAAATTCAAATTATAAAACGTATGTTGGAAGCATTGAAAGAAAAGGTGCTCCGCGCCAATCTCGATTTGGTGGCGCACGGGTTGGTGATATTCACGTGGGGCAATGTTTCGGCAATCGACCGCGAAAGCGGGTTGGTCGTCATCAAGCCTTCGGGTGTGGACTACGACACCATGACGGCTGCCGACATGGTGGTGGTCGATCTCGACGGTCGTGTGCGCGAAGGGTCGCTGCGCCCCTCGTCGGACACGCCGACGCACATCGTTCTCTATAAAGCCTTTCCCGAAGCGGGGGGCATCGTGCATACCCATTCGACTTATGCTACGGCATGGGCGCAGGCGGGGCGGGATATTCCGAACATCGGCACCACGCACGCCGACTATTTCCACGACGCGATACCCTGCACCGCCGATATGAGCCGAGCCGAAGTGGAAGGCGATTACGAGCGGGAGACGGGAAACGTCATTGTCAAAAGATTTTCGGGATTGAATCCGGTGCATACGCCCGGCGTATTGGTTAAGAATCACGGACCCTTTGCATGGGGGCGCGATGCCGCCGATGCCGTGCACAACGCCGTCGTACTCGAACAGGTTGCCAAAATGGCGTATATCGCTTACGGCATCAATCCTGCCTTGACGATGAATCCGCTGCTGGTCGAAAAACATTTCGACCGCAAGCACGGAGCCAACGCCTATTACGGACAAAAGAAAAAATAAGAATCTAAAAATAAAAACGCTATGGCATTTGAAAATTTTGAAGTATGGTTTGTTACCGGTGCGCAGCTCCTTTACGGAGGCGACGCGGTAATTGCCGTCGATGGTCATTCCAACGAAATGGTGAAAGGACTGAACGAATCGGGAAACCTTCCCGTAAAGATAGTCTATAAAGGTACGGTGAACTCTGCCGAAGAGGTAACCAGAACGCTGAAAGCCGCCAACAACGAGCCGCGCTGCATCGGCGTCATCGCGTGGATGCATACGTTCTCGCCCGCGAAAATGTGGATACACGGTTTGCAGGAACTGCGCAAACCGCTGCTTCACTTCCACACGCAGTACAACAAGGAAATTCCTTGGGAAACGATGGATATGGATTTCATGAATCTCAACCAGTCGGCGCACGGCGACCGCGAATTCGGACACATCGTAACCCGTATGCGCAAGCCCCGCAAAGTGGTTGTCGGGCATTGGCAGGACACGGAGGCTCAGGCAAAAATCGCCGTATGGATGCGGGTTGCCGCCGCTTGGGCTGACGCGCAGGATATGCGCATCGTGCGCTTCGGCGACCAGATGAACAACGTCGCCGTTACCGACGGCGACAAGGTGGAGGCGGAGCTGCGGCTCGGCTATCATGTCGATTACTATCCCATTGCCGACCTCGTGGCGGTGCAACGTGAAGTAACCGATGCCGAAATAGATGCTCTCGTGTCGGAATATGAAAAGGCATACGACGTAGCCGATGACTGCAAAGCCGGCGGAAAATTCTACGGACAGGTGCGCAACGCCGCCCGCGAAGAAATTGCCCTGCGCCGCTTCCTCGATGCGAAAGGGGCGAAAGCCTTTACCACCAACTTCGACGACCTTGCCGGCGTCGACCAGTTGCCCGGACTTGCCTGCCAGCGCCTTATGGCGGAGGGATACGGATTCGGAGCCGAAGGCGATTGGAAGACGGCTGCCCTCTATCGCACCATGTGGTTCATGGGACAGGGATTGCCGCGCGGCTGCTCGTTCCTCGAAGATTATACGCTCAATTTCGACGGCAAGAAAAGCGCCATTCTGCAAGCGCATATGCTCGAAGTATGTCCGCTTATCGCCGAACACAAACCCAAGTTGGAGGTGCACCCGCTCGGCATCGGTGGCAAGAACGACCCTGCCCGATTGGTTTTCACCTCGAAACAGGGCGCCGGCGTTGCTGCCACCATTGTGGATTTGGGCAACCGCTTCCGCCTTATCGTCAATGAGGTGGAGTGCATCAAGTCGAAAAAACTGCCGAAACTTCCCGTCGCTTCGGCGTTGTGGATTCCGCAACCCGATTTCGCTACGGGTGCGGCGGCTTGGATTCTTGCCGGCGGCACGCATCATACGTCGTTCTCGTACGACCTGACGGCGGAATATCTCGAAGATTTCGCCGAGATTGCCGGCATAGAAATGGTGGTCATCGACAAGAATACTACGATACCGGAATTCAAAAAAGAGCTGCGCATGAACGAGGTGTATTATCTCCTCAACAAAGCGCTCTGTTAAAATCGTATCGCCATGAGTCAATATGTGATAGGTCTCGACTACGGCAGCGACTCGGCGCGGGCTATCGTGGTCGATGCGGCGACGGGCAGACAAATAGCCTCGTCGGTGAAATATTATCCGCGCTGGACGGAAGGCAGGTATTGCGATGCTTCTGCCAACCGCTATCGTCAGCACCCGCTCGATTACATCGAAGTGTTGGAGGCGAGCGTGCGGGAGGCGCTTGCCGCCTGTCCTGAGGGCACAGCCCGACAGGTGGCGGGCATTGCTTTCGATACGACCGGCAGCACGCCGGCATTTACCGACGAAACGGGCACGCCGCTGGCGCTCCTGCCCGAATTTGCGGAAAATCCGAATGCCATGTTCGTGTTGTGGAAAGACCACACCGCCGTGAAAGAGGCTGCCGAAATCAACGATTTGAGCCGGCGGTGGCATACCGATTATACGGCATACGAGGGCGGCATATACTCTTCGGAATGGTTTTGGGCAAAGGCATTGCATATTCTGCGCGAAGACGAACAGGTACGCCGCAAAGCCTATTCCATCGTGGAACATTGCGAATGGCTGCCGGCGCTGCTTACCGGCGTAAAAGCAAGCCGCGACATCGTGCGCAGCCGTTGCGCCTGCGGGCACAAAGCCATGTGGCACGAGCGCTGGGGCGGACTGCCCGACGAAAAATTCCTGACGACGCTCGACCCGCTGCTGGCAGGATTTCGGGAAAGACTGTTCGAAAAAACCGAAACTGCCGACAAGCCCGTCGGCAGACTTACCCCCGAATGGGCGGCGCGGCTGGGGCTGACGACCGACGTCGTGGTGGCAGGCGGCGCGTTCGACTGCCACATGGGCGCAGTGGGTGCAGGCATCACGCCGCATACATTCGTGCGGGTCATCGGCACTTCGACGTGCGATGTCATGGTGGCGCCTTATGAAGAAATAGGCGACAAACTGATTCGCGGCATTTGCGGACAGGTCGACGGCTCGGTGATACCGGGCATGATAGGACTCGAAGCGGGACAGTCGGGATTCGGCGACGTCTATGCGTGGTTTCGCCGCGTGCTCGAATTTCCGCTGCGAAAAATTCTTTCCGCTTCGACGCTTGTCGATGAGGAAACGAAAAAACGTCTTGTCGAAGAAACAGCCGAACGCATCATTCCCGCACTGACAGCCGAAGCCGAAAAAATTCCCGTTTCGGAGAGCGGCGTCATCGCCACCGACTGGATAAACGGACGGCGCACGCCCGATGCCAACCAGCTGCTTACGGGTTCGATTGCCGGCTTGTCGCTTGCGGTCGATGCACCCCGCATTTTCCGTGCGCTGGTCGAAGCCACCGCTTTCGGCTCGCGCGCCATTGTCGAGCGTTTCCGCCGCGAGGGCGTGCGCATCGACAAGGTCATCGGCATCGGAGGTATTGCCTTGAAATCGCCGTTTGTCATGCAGACGCTCAGCGATGTGCTCGATATGCCCATACAGGTGTGCAACACCGATCAGGCGTGTGCGCTCGGCGCCGCCATGTTTGCCGCGACAGCCGCCGGCATCTATCGTTCGGTGGAGGAGGCGCAAGCTGCCATGAACTCGGGATATGCCGCCAAATATACGCCGAATGCGAAAAATGTCGCCGAATATGCTAAATTGTACAAAAAATATTGTAAATTAGGAGCGTTTACCGAAGCGTCGCTTTCGGAGAATGAGATGTAAAACTTTTAATATCAATCATAATGGATAACAGAATAACGAATCTTGCTGCCGACAATATCCGTATTTTGGCAGCGTCGATGGTGGAAAAAGCCAATTCGGGACACCCGGGCGGAGCCATGGGCGGAGCCGATTTCGTAAATGTGCTTTTTTCCGAATATTTGGTTTATGACCCAGAAAATCCGCAGTGGGAAGGGCGCGACCGCTTCTTTCTCGACCCCGGACATATGTCGCCCATGCTCTATTCGGTGCTTGCTCTTGCCGGCAAGTTCACGATGGACGAGTTGAGCCAATTCCGCCAGTGGGGCAGCCCCACGCCCGGACACCCCGAAGTGAATGTGGCGCGCGGCATCGAAAACACTTCCGGCCCGCTCGGACAGGGACACACCTATGCAGTAGGCGCCGCCATTGCCGCCAAATTCCTGCAAGCCCGTCTGGGTGAGGTGATGAATCACACCATTTACGCCTATATCTCCGACGGCGGTGTACAGGAGGAAATTTCGCAGGGAACGGGACGGCTGGCAGGGCATCTCGGTCTCGACAATCTCATCATGTTCTACGATTCCAACGATATACAGCTCTCTACCGCCACAAGTGCCGTAACCAGCGAGAATGTCGCCAAAAAATACGAAGCGTGGGGCTGGGAAGTGCTCTCTATCGACGGGAACGACCCCGATGCCATACGCGCCGCGCTGAACAAAGCCAAAGGCGTAAAAGGTCGTCCGACTCTCATCATCGGAAAAACCGTGATGGGAAAAGGCGCCCGCAAAGCCGACGGCAGCAGCTACGAACGCAACTGCGCCACGCATGGCGCTCCGCTCGGTGGTGATGCCTATATCAATACGATTAAGAATCTCGGAGGTAATCCCGAAAATCCGTTCCGGATATTCCCCGAAGTAAAAGCACTGTATGCCAAACGCGCCGAAGTGTTGAAAAAAATCGTGGCTGAACGGCGTGCCGCCGAAACGGCATGGGCAAAAGCCAATCCCGAACTTGCCGCCAAAATGAAGTGCTGGTTCTCGGGAAAAGCACCTGTCATAGATTGGAGCGCCGTAGAACAGAAACCGGGTTCTGCCACCCGCGCCGCTTCCGCTGCCGTACTCGGCGTGCTGGCGACGCAGGTCGAGAACATGATTGTGGCATCTGCCGACCTGTCTAATTCCGACAAGACCGACGGATTCTTGAAAAAGACCCACGCATTCACCCGCGACGATTTTTCGGGCGCATTCCTGCAAGCCGGCGTTTCGGAGCTGACGATGGCGTGCTGCTGCATCGGTATGGCGCTGCACGGCGGCGTGATACCCGCCTGCGCCACGTTCTTCGTGTTCTCCGATTACATGAAACCTGCCGTGCGCATGGCTGCCCTCATGGAGCAGCCGGTGAAATTCATTTGGACGCACGACGCATTCCGTGTGGGCGAGGACGGTCCGACCCACGAGCCGGTGGAACAGGAAGCGCAAATCCGTTTGATGGAGAAACTCAAAAACCACAAGGGGCACAACTCCATGCTGGTGCTTCGTCCTGCCGATGCGCAGGAAACGACGGAGGCATGGCGTCTGGCAATGGAAAACACCGCCACGCCTACCGCGCTGATTTTCTCCCGTCAGAACATCGCCGACCTGCCTGCCGGAAACGACTATTCGCAGGCAGCCAAAGGCGCCTATGTAGTGGCCGGTTCCGATGCCGCACCCGATGTGGTGCTGGTGGCTTCCGGCTCGGAAGTCTCGACGCTGGTCGCCGGCGCCGAACTGCTCCGTGCCGACGGCATCAAGATACGTATCGTTTCCGTTCCTTCTGAAGGATTGTTCCGCAGCCAAAGCAAAGAGTATCAGGAAAGTGTGATTCCTGTCGGCGCAAAAGTGTTCGGACTTACGGCAGGGCTGCCAGTTACGCTCGAAGGGTTGGTAGGCGCTAACGGCAAAGTGTTCGGACTCGAATCGTTCGGATATTCCGCCCCCTACAAAGTGCTCGATGAAAAATTGGGCTTTACGGCGCAAAATGTTTACAATCAAGTAAAAGCCTTGTTAGGCAAATAATTTTATTTGTATCGACGACAACCGAACGGCATCATACCCGTTCGGTTGTCGTTTTTTTCGATGCGATGATTTTCGAGATATGAAACAGAAGTTTATCCGGTGCGTGGCGATGTGCGCATGGTTTTCGATACAGCTGCTTTCTGCGC
>CANQQA010000023.1 GCA_947625885.1 uncultured Bacteroidales bacterium | reverse complement strand
ATGAATCCCGATATGCGTCCGGCGCCGATGCGCATGGGTATTATCTGTTTATAGGTTTCCGAAGCGGAGAGTTCGACGTTGATAGCTTTCTCTCCCTGTTCGGCGGCAGCCACTAAATGCGGCAGGTCGAGATAGGCATCGGGTCCTACCACGAGGTCGGCGTGGTAGGTGTCGAGCAGTTCCTCCTTTAACCGCTCCGCCATGCAGCCGAGTATGCCGATTATCAGACCCTGCTTTTTTCGGCGCAGGGAGTGCAGATATTGCAGACGGGAAAAGATTTTTTGCTCGGCATTGTCGCGTATCGAGCAGGTATTGATGAAGATGGCGTCGGCATCTTCGAGGTCGTCGCACAGGGAGTAGCCCTCCATTTTCATAATCGAAGCCACAACTTCGCTGTCGGCCGCATTCATTTGGCAGCCATACGTTTCGATGAAGAGTTTTTTTTCTCCGTTTGCGGTATCTGTTTTTTCGGTATGTATGCCCATATTTGTGAATATTTATTCAGATTTTAGCCCAATTTCTATCTTTTTGTAGTTTTTCCCAGAAAAAAACTTCCAAAATATTTGCAAATAAAAATTTTTTGCGTACCTTTGCCATACTTCATATGAAATTTTTTCATAGTTAAGGTTTAGGTTAAATTGATTTCGGGTGGTTGTGAAACCGCCCGAAGTTTTTTTATGAAATTGGTTTTTATAATCCAAGAGAAATGTCTATTTTTACGGGGCAAAGAAAATGCGTTCGAAAAGAATCCGGCTCGATAACGAAAGCGGGCAGATTCGCGGCGCAGTTTTGCTCTTGTTTGTTCCGACACAAAAGTACAAAAAGTAATGGATAGTCTGTGGATTTATTTGCTGCTTATTTTCATTTTTGCGGGAAATGCGCTCGTCAAGAGGGCGCGCAAGCAGACCGAATCGTATGAAGAGGAGCGTGAGCGCAGGCGTTCCGAAACGAACGGCGATGTCGGATTTTACAATTATTCTGTTTCACCGCGTGTGCAAAAAGTGCCGAAATCTTTTATGCCGGAAAGACCGCCGGAGGCGGAGCCGGTCGAAATTCCGGATACTTTTTTCAATCCCGAATTGGAAAAATACGTGCCGGAATTAGATGCTCTCGAAGCGGATTCGGAAATATCCGCCCGCATAGGAGACGACAAAGACGATGCCTATACCCGTACCGGAGAACTTTTTCACGCTGACGATGTGGACGAGTTGCGCCGGGCAATCATAACTATGGAAATATTGAATCGAAAATATTAAAGAGGTACATATTATGAGTTTCAAAATTATTTCAGCCGATGAAGCGGCATCGTACGTTCATCACGATGATCATGTAGGTTTCGGAGGTTTTACGGCAGCGGGTACGCCCAAAGCCGTTTCGCAGGCAATAGCCCGGAAAGCGGAGGCGGAACATGCCGCCGGACGTCCTTTCCGCATAAGTATTTACACGGGCGCTTCTACGAGCGACAATCTCGACGGTGTTTTGGCACGTGCCAAAGCCGTGAAATTCCGCACGCCTTACCAGTCGTGTCCCGACTCGCGTGCTGCTATCAACAACGGCGAGATTTCCTACTGCGACGTACACCTTTCGGAGCTGGCGCAGATGTTGCGTTACGGATTCTTAGGCGGCATAGATGTCGCTATCGTAGAGGCATCGTCGGTGACCGACGACGGGAAAATCTATCTCGGTCCGGGTGTGGGCATCGCCCCCACCGTGTGCGCTTTGGCGAAGAAAATCATTATCGAGCTGAATGCCCACAACCCGAAAGAGCTGGCGGGATTCCACGATATTTACCAGCCTGCCGACCCGCCTCGTCGTCGGGAAATTCCCCTATACAAACCCTCCGACCGCATCGGAGTGCCTTATATACAAGTAGAGCCGGAAAAAATTGTCGGCATCGTCGAAACCAACCTTTCCGACGGTGTAAAAGAGTTTGCTCCGGTCGATGAGGTAACGATGAAAATCGGACAGAATGTGAGCGATTTCCTTACGTCGCAGCTCAAAGCGGGACTTATTCCTCCCGAGTTTCTTCCGTTGCAGTCGGGCGTGGGCAACATAGCCAATGCCGTGCTGGGCTGTTTGGGTGAGAATCCGCATATACCGCCGTTCCAGATGTACACCGAAGTGGTGCAAGATGCCGTCATCGGCTTGATACGCGAAGGTCGCTGCACCTTTGCCAGCAGTTGTTCGCTTACCGTAAGCGACAAAGTGATGCAGCAGGTTTACAGCGATCTCGATTTCTTCCGCGACAAACTCGTGCTGCGTCCGGGCGAAATAAGCAACAATCCCGAACTGGTGCGCCGTATGGGGCTTATCACCATCAACACGGCGCTCGAAGCCGACATATTCGGCAACGTGAACAGTACGCACGTTACGGGAACGAAGATGATGAACGGTATCGGCGGTTCGGGCGACTTCACCCGCAACGCCTATCTTTCGATATTCACCTGCCCGTCGGTGGCAAAGGGAGGAAAAATCAGTGCTATCGTGCCGATGGTGTCGCATCTCGACCACAGCGAACATTCGGTGAACATCATCGTTACCGAATGGGGCGTTGCCGACTTGCGCGGCAAGGCTCCCCGCGAACGTGCCGAGCTGATTATCGAAAACTGCGCACACCCGATGTACCGCCCCTTGCTGCGCGAGTATCTCTCTCTGCGCGGGAAAGGGCATACGCCTCACTGCCTCGAAGCGGCATTCGCTTTCCACGAGGAGTTCATGCGGTCGGGCGATATGGCGCAGACCAAATTCAGCGTCGAATAAATCGGACGCTTTCGGAGTATGGAGGAGTGGTTGTCGCGCACGGCTCTGCTTGTCGGCGAATCGTCGATAGCCCGCTTGCGACAATCGCACGTGCTGGTTGTGGGAGTGGGCGGTGTCGGAGCTTATGCCGCCGAAATGCTGGTGCGTGCCGGCGTGGGCGCAATGACCCTTGTCGATGCCGATTGCGTAGCCGAAAGCAATATCAACCGGCAGCTGATAGCACTGCACTCGACGGTGGGGCAGGCGAAAACCGACGTGCTTGCCCGACGTCTGCTCGACATCGCTCCGGCGTTGCAGCTGCATACCGAACAGCGCTATATCGACCCCGAAAACGCCGATGCCCTGCTCGACGGAAATTTCTCATTCGTCGTCGATGCTATCGACACGGTGGCTCCGAAGACGGCATTGCTTCTTGCCTGCCTGCGGCGCCGCATTCCGGTCGTATCGTCTATGGGCGCCGGCGCGCGGCTCGACCCGTCGGCGGTTGCCTACGGCGACATTGCCGATACCTGTTACTGCGGATTGGCGCGCGAAGTGCGCCGGCGGCTGCGGGCTGCCGGCATTCGGCGGGGACTGAAAGTCGTGTTCTCGACCGAACCTCCGTCGACATCGGCTGTTCTTCCTTCGTCGGGCGAACGCAACAAACGTTCCACCGTAGGCACCATATCTTATTTGCCGGCGGTTTTCGGTTGTTATCTGGCGGCTTATGTCATACGCAAATTGACGGAAGCATGATAGAGATAAAAGACATACATAAAAAATTCGGGTCGCTCGAAGTGTTGAAAGGCATCGACGCCGCTATCGACAAAGGTGAAATCGTGTCGATAACGGGTGCCAGCGGAGCGGGCAAAACCACGCTGCTGCAAATTGTCGGCACGCTCGAAAAGCCCGATGCCGGCGAGGTGCTTATCGACGGTCGCTCCGTATTCGGAATGAAAGAGAAAGCCTTGTCGGCTTTCCGCAACCGACACATCGGCTTTGTGTTTCAGTTTCACCGGCTGCTGCCGGAATTTACGGCATTGGAGAATGTTGTGCTGCCTGCCCTCATTGCCCGTCGCGGCGAGAGCGAGGCGCGGCGTCAGGCAGCAGAGCTGCTCGACTTTTTGGGCATGAAAGAACGTATGCACCATAAACCGGCGCAACTTTCCGGCGGGGAAAAACAGCGGGCGGCAGTGGCGCGCGCGCTTATCAATCGTCCCGATGTGGTGCTGGCAGATGAACCGTCGGGCAGTCTCGACACGCAGAACAAAACCGAGCTGCACCGCCTCTTTTTCGATTTGCGCAAGGAATTCGGGCAGACGTTTGTCATCGTTACCCACGACGAGGCGCTGGCGAAACTTTCCGACCGCACCATTGTGTTGTGCGATGGTCGCATCGTATCGCCGTCCGACGAAAGGAGTGTCGTATGAAACTTCGTGCACTGTCGGCTCTTGTGGTGTTGGCGATGCTTGTCGTATCGTGCGGCGAAGATATGTCGTCGGATATCGACCTGACCAATTTCAGGGAAGACTTCGTTTCGTGTCTGCACGACGACGGTGCGTTGATATTCAGAACCGATGAAGGTGTGCTGCTCTATCCCGAAAAAGAGTTGCCGACAGACCTGTTTTCGACAGGGCAGCGGGCAATTATCGGATACGTTCCGACGACGGCGTCGGAGGTTGGAGAAATGAAAATTTCGCTGGAAACGGCGATACGCCCCATACCTTTTGCCGCGATAACGGCGCTGCCGTCCGATAGTGCGGCGTTCTTGCCCGACGACCCGATATACCTTGCGTCGGTGTGGTACGGCGGCGGGTGCATCAACCTTCGTTATCAGATAGAGTATTACCATGCCCTCCACACGCTGGAAATGGTGGCGGCTCTCCCACAGCGGCATTCCGACACGCTCGACGTGAGGCTGCATTACGACCGCGGCGGTGACACAACCGGCTACTACCGCTCGGGATACGCGTCGTTTCTTTTGCCGGAGCCGTTGCCCGCAAATGTGCGCGTGCGCATCAATACGTCGAATTTCGGCGGAGAAAATGATTTCGTGTTCACTCTAAAATAATGATATGGAAAAGAAAGAATTGCAAATAGAACTGACGCCCGAAGTGGCAGAGGGCATTTACGCCAATCTGGCGGTCATCAGTCACTCGTCGTCGGAATTTGTCGCCGATTTCATACGCATACTTCCGGGAATGCCGAAAGCACACGTGAAATCGCGTATCGTACTGACGCCCGAGCACGCCAAACGGCTGCTTTTCGCGTTGGAAGAAAACATCGTGAAGTACGAAAAACAATTCGGAAAAATCAACGTCGGCGAGGGCACGCCCAAGCCGCCTTTCGTCCTGCCGGGCGGTGAAGCCTGATGTCGGAGCGGCAGACGGCGGACGGCTGCTGCTTGTTTATTCCGTGATAATCGTTACTTTTGCACGACAATATTTTGAGGATTATGGAACAGAAACTTTTTGTATATAATACGCTGACGCGCAAGAAAGAGGAGTTTGTACCGCTCAATCCCCCGCATGTGGGTATGTATGTGTGCGGTCCGACGGTTTACGGCGATGCCCATTTGGGACACGCACGCCCTGCCATTACTTTCGACGTGCTCTTCCGCTACTTGCAGCATATCGGTTACAAAGTGCGCTATGTGCGCAACATCACCGACGTGGGGCACCTCGAAAACGACGCCGACGAGGGCGAGGACAAAATCGCCAAGAAAGCGCGCCTCGAACAGCTCGAACCGATGGAGGTGGTGCAGTTTTACCTGAACCGTTACCATAAGGCGATGGAGGCGCTCAACGTGCTGTCGCCGAGCATCGAGCCGCACGCGTCGGGACACATCATCGAACAAATCGAGTACGTGAAAAAAATACTCGCCGCCGGCTATGCCTACGAAAGCGAAGGCTCCGTGTATTTCGACGTGGAGAAATACAACCGCGACCACCACTACGGCAAGTTGTCGGGACGGAACATCGACGAGCTGCTGGGTACGACCCGCGCGCTCGACGGACAGCAGGAGAAACGCAATACGTTCGATTTCGCCTTGTGGAAAAAGGCGGCTCCCGAACACATCATGCGCTGGCCCTCGCCGTGGAGCGACGGTTTCCCCGGCTGGCATCTCGAATGTTCGACAATGAGCACGAAGTATCTGGGCGAGACGTTCGACATACACGGCGGCGGCATGGACCTGCTTTTCCCGCACCACGAGTGCGAAATAGCCCAGTCGGTCGCCGCGCAGGGAAAAGAAGCGGTGCATTACTGGCTGCACAACAACATGATTACCATTAACGGGCAGAAGATGGGCAAGTCGCTGGGCAACTTCATCACCCTCGAACAATTCTTCACAGGCGACCACCCACTGTTAGCGCGCCCCTATTCGCCCATGACCATACGCTTTTTCATTTTGCAGGCGCAATACCGCAGCACGCTCGATTTCGGAAACGATGCTTTGGAGTCGGCGGAGAAGGCATGGAAACGCCTCTGCGACGGCTGGAACAATTTGTCGAAAATCGTCCCCTCCGCCGAGACGACCGCCGAAGTCAAAGGCTTGCGCGAGAAGTGTTACGAAGCCATGAACGACGACCTCAACACGCCTGTCGTCATTTCGCATCTCTTCGACGGCGTGCGCGCCATCAATACGATTTTGGCGGGCAATGCAGCTATTTCGGCTGCCGACCTCGACGAGCTGCGCAGCACGTTCTCGACTTTCATGTTCGACATTCTCGGCTTGCGCCTCGATGCCGCCGAGACTTCGGACACCGTGCTCGAACCTTACGAAAAGGCGGTGGAGCTGCTGCTCTCCCTGCGCAGCGAAGCCAAGAGCCGCAAGGATTGGGCGACCTCCGACCTTATTCGCGACAAGCTCGGCGAGATAGGTTTCGAGTTGAAAGACACGAAAGAGGGCACGGAGTGGCATCTCCGTCGATAGAAAACCGATAACCGGACAACCGACCTTTCTTCGGATTCTTTCGGGGAAAGGTCGCTTCTTTTTCAGACTATGGCGCAGTGGAACCCGTGGCACGGGTGTACGAAGATAAGCGAAGGATGCCGCAACTGTTATGTCTATCGCATCGACAGCCGGCACGGACGCGACAGCCGCGAGGTGTGCCGCACGGGCGATTTCGACCTGCCGCTTCGCCGCCGGCGCGACGGACGCTATAAAATCGCGTCGGGCGAAACCGTCTATACCTGCTTTTCGTCCGATTTCCTGCTCGATGCCGCCGACGAATGGCGCCCCGAAGCGTGGGCGATGATACGCCGCCGCAGCGACCTGCATTTCTTCATCATCACCAAGCGCATCGACCGTCTGGCGCAGGTCGCTCCTGCCGACTGGGGCGACGGCTATCCGAACGTAACGCTCTGTTGCACGGTGGAAAATCAAGACCGCGCCGACTACCGCCTGCCCCTTTACCTTGCCGCTCCCGTCCGGCGTAAAATCATTGTCTGCGAGCCGCTGCTCGGCGCGCTGAATCTTGCGCCCTACCTCGCTTATCCGGCGATAACACAGGTGATTGCGGGCGGCGAGTCGGGGTCGCATGCCCGTCCCTGCCGCTATGAATGGGTGCTCGACCTGCGCCGGCAGTGCATCGAAGCCGGTGTGCCTTTCGTGTTCAAACAGACGGGCGCGTGTTTCGTGAAAGAGGGACGCACCTATGCCGTGCCACGCAGCGAGCAGCACGCCCAAGCCCGCAAAGCCGGCATCGACTACCTCCCCGTCCGCGCCGACGACGAAATGCCGCATCGCACCGGTTCGACCTTACCCGACACCCTTTTTCCCCGCCGACACTCTCCCCGGTACCCCTCCGCGCAAGAAATAGATTTTTAGGCTCTTGTGAACGAAAAAATTCGTGCTTTCAATACACCATTCGGAATTTATTGTAAATTTGCACTAAATTCCGAATGGACGGATTGTAAAATAGAAAAACTATTTGATATGGAGCAATATATACGAAGAAATGTTTATCTGCAAAAGTTGATTGACAGAAGACAGAATTCAGCTGTAAAAGTAATTACCGGACCTCGCCGATGCGGTAAATCATGGCTGTTATCGCGCGTTTTTAAGGATTATCTGATACAAGACGGCGTTCCCGAAGAAAACATTATTATCGTTTCTTTCGATATAGACGATGAAACCAACCAAAGCGCTCTCTCCGACAAAGATAAACTGAAAGACTACCTCTATGAACGCATTACCCGACCGGACGAAGAATACTATGTGTTTTTGGACGAGGTGCAAGAGTTGAAGGACTTTGAAAAGGTTGTAAACGGACTCAACAACAAAAGCAATGTCGATGTGTATATAACAGGGAGCAACTCCAAAATGCTATCGAAAGATATCAACACCATTTTTCGGGGACGGAGCGATGAAATTCGTTGTTATCCATTCTCGTTCAAAGAGTTTTGTACGGGACGCAGTGAGTCTGTCAATGAGTTGTGGAAAGAGTATTACACTTATGGAGGTCTGCCGGCGCTTAGAAATTATCGCACGCCGCAACTCAAAGCGCAATATTTGAGAAAACTTTGGAATGACACCTATCTCAATGATGTTATCGAAAGGCATAATATTGCCAATACCGTCGCATTTGGGGCACTTGTCGATGGATTGTGTTCGTCTATCGGTTCACTTTCCAATCCGACAAAAATCAAAAATTCGCTGCAAACGCTTCAACACGTGAGACTCGACGAGGAGACAGTTGGAAAATATTTGGAATATTTGGAGGACGCATATTTGTTTGAAGGGGCAAAACGATACGATATCAAAGGTAAAGAGTATTACCAATCCATCAAAAAATATTACTGTTCCGATATCGGACTTAGAAATGTACGGTTGAATTTCAGGCAGCAGGAAATTAGCCATATCATGGAAAACGTAATTTTCAATGAACTCAAATCGCGGGATTATATGGTAGATGTCGGAATGGTGGAATCTCGCAAAAGAGAGAACGGCAAGTCCCAATACCGTCAATATGAGGTGGATTTTATTGCAACAAACGGTTTTGACAAATACTATATCCAATCGGCTTTTGCCATTCCGACAGAGGAGAAGCGCCGGCAAGAATTGAATGCCCTCAAAAAAATCGACGATTCATTTCAAAAGATTGTCATTGTCGGCGATGATATTGCTACTTACACCGATGATGACGGAATCATTTTTATGGGATTGTTCCAATTCTTGATGAATAAAGATATTCTAAAATAATGTCATTCGGAATTTAGTGCAACTTTACAGTAAATTCCGAATGGGCGTTTTGGAATAGAGTATGTGCCTCTATACCGATACTTTTTTCTCTTTGCCGAAACAAAGAACGATTGTACACTTCCGATTCGGAGAGCATTTTGCGAATAAACCAAAAAATTTTTAGCGGAAAGTTTTGTAAATTTGTTTTATATAAATTATATTTGCGGTATATTACTATTAAAATCACATAAAAATGAAACGCACGTTGTTTTTTATGCTTTTGTCCGTATGCCTGTCTGCTCCTGCCGCGTGGGCGTCTGACTTTGAGACAGACGGTATCTATTACAACATTCTTTCGTATATAGATAATACGGTCGAGGTTACGTTTGGTGATGAAGACTATTCAGGCGATGTAATCATTCCCGCAACAGTAGCATACGAGGAAACCGAATATCAAGTTACCTCTATTGGTGCTTCTGCTTTTAACGGTTGCTCGGGATTGATATCGCTAACTATACCTAATAGTATCATTAAAATCTCTACCTATGCTTTTAGTGGTAATATAAACTTGGAAAGATTCGAGGGAAGATTTGCAGAGGACAACGGGTGTTCTCTTATTGTAAATGATACATTAGTCGCTTTTGCTCCGAAATGTAAATTAACTGAATATTCGATACCTGAGGGAATTACCGTTATCAATCCGAATGTTTTTTATGGTTGCACGGGATTGACATCGGTAACGATACCCAATAGTATCATCAAGATAGGCAACTATGCTTTTTACGATTGTACGGGATTAAAATCGGTAACGATACCCAATAGCGTTACCACTATCGGCACAGCTGCTTTTTATGGTTGCACGGGATTGACGTCGGTAATGATACCCAATAGTGTTACTACTATCGGACGCATTGCTTTTACTGGTTGCGGTAGTTTGACATCTGTAACGATAGGCGAAAGTGTTACGAGTATCGGCGCTTCCGCTTTTTCTGCTTGCGATGGCTTGACATCGGTAACTGTATATAATACAACACCGCCGGAAATGTATGATAACACTTTCGATGCTGTCTCCACCCAATGCACGCTTTATGTGCCCGTCGGCTCGGAGGAAAAATATAAGTCTCATGATGATTGGAAAAATTCATTTTATCAAATATTGCCGATAGAGGGATATGTTTCAAAAGTGAAAAAAGATTTCAAGCCGGCGACAATAATACCTGCCGACAAAGCGGAAGTAACAGCGTTGAAAACTTTTATACTTACCTTTACAGAAGCGCCGAACCTTATAGACACAACGGCAGCCCTGCTGAATGAAGCCGGCACCCTTTCGTATCTTGCCGACCTTGCTGCCGGCGAAGGCAATACGCTCGTCGTTACGTTGAAGTGCGACACGCTGACAGCCGCCGGTACCTACACGCTGACGATACCCGAAGGCGCATTCGGCGATGCCGCCTTTGCCGCCGCACCGACCACCGGACACTGCAATCCCACACTTACTTATACTTATACGATAAAGGAGCAGCAGCCCGTAGAACCCGATGAGTCCGAAGTGCCGGAACAGGACTTCGAGCCGGTAATGGCGCCGGAAACAGGCAGCGAAGAGATAAGTTTCACTCGCGCAACCCTCACCTTTACGGAAGCACCCGTACTTCTCGACAATCGGGTCATGTTGGCAAAATCGGACAGCACCGTACTCTATCCGGCATTCCTTGCCATCGGCGAAGGCAACACGCTCGAAATCACGCTGCGTTACGGCGAGTTGAAAGCGGAAGGCACTTACCTGTTGAACATACCCGTCGGCACGGTGAGCGATACTTCGGGCAAGCACGTCAATCCCGAATATTCCTACATCTATACGTTGAAACAGGAAGCCGGTTCGGTGCCGACACCGAAAGCCGAAGCCGCAGGTATAACCGTCTATAACCTGCAAGGGATTCTGATGCTGCAAGCCGACGATGCTGCCGAGCTTAAAACCCTGCCTGCGGGCGACTACATCGTGAACGGCAAAAAGACCGTCATTGCCGAATAATAGAATGAAAAAATAAATCGTTGAATAGCTAATCATTTTATTAAAAAACAAAGAGGTAATCGAGAACCACTCGATTACCTCTTTCAATTGCCATATTGGCTATAAAAACACGCTTTATCTCCTTTTATACTGTTCTCAAAATAATGTCAGTCTCTGCGGAAGAGGTCACGGGTGTAGACTTTGTCGGCGACATCGTCGAGCGACGCATCGCAGCGGTTGGCGACGATAACGCGGGATTGCGCCTTGAACGCCGCAAAATCGTTCACTACGCGGCTGCCGAAAAACGTACTCCCGTCTTCGAGCGTCGGCTCGTAGATGATGATCTGCGCACCTTTCGCCTTGATGCGTTTCATCACGCCCTGTATCGACGACTGCCGGAAATTGTCCGAATTCGATTTCATCGTCAGGCGGTAAACACCGATGGTGCAGGGTCGTTCGTTTGTTGCATCGTACTGCCCGTTGGTCGTGTAGTAGCCCGCCATTGCGAGAATCTGTTCGGCGATGAAGTCCTTGCGCGTGCGGTTGCTCTCCACGATTGCCGTCATCATGTTTTGCGGCACTTCGGCATAGTTGGCCAAAAGCTGCTTCGTGTCCTTTGGCAGGCAGTAGCCTCCGTATCCGAACGACGGGTTGTTGTAGTGCGTCCCGATGCGCGGGTCCAACCCCACGCCCTCGATGATCGCCCGCGCGTCCAGCCCTTTCACCTCGGCATAGGTGTCGAGTTCGTTGAAATAGCTGACGCGCAAGGCTAAATAGGTGTTGGCGAAGAGTTTCACCGCCTCCGCCTCCTTCATGCCCATATAGAGCGTGGGAATATCCTCCTTGACAGCTCCCTGCCGGAGCAGCGCGGCAAAGGTGTGTGCCGCGGCGTCGAGTGCATCGAGGTCGCAGACGGCGCGTATCGCCGCATTCTCCTCGGCAAAGCGGGGTTGGTCGATGACTTTGGGCACGCCGGCGATGATACGGCTCGGATAGAGGTTGTCATATAACGCCTTGCTCTCGCGCAGAAATTCGGGGAAGAACAACAGGTGGAAGCGCCGGACGCCTGCAGCAGCGTATTTCACATACAGGCTGCGACAGTAGCCTACCGGTATGGTCGATTTGATAACCAATACGGCATCAGGATTGACGCGCAGCACGAGGTCGATAACCTCCTCGATGCAGTGCGTGTCGAAGAAATTCTTTACGGGGTCGTAGTTCGTGGGGGCGGCGATGACCACGAAATCGGCGTCGCGGTAGGCCGCTGTGCCGTCGAGCGTCGCCGTAAGGTCGAGTGGCTTTTCGGCGAGGTATTTTTCGATATATTCGTCCTGTATGGGCGACTGGCGGCGGTTGATCTTCTCCACCTTCTCGGGCAGCACGTCTACGGCCGTAACGCAGTTGTGCTGCGCCAGCAGCACGGCGATGCTCATGCCGACATACCCCGTGCCCGCCACCGCGATTTTATACTGTTTCATTGTCTTCTCGATTATAGATTATAATATTTTCTGAACCACGCGACAGTGCGGTCGATGCCCTCCTGCAACGGTGTGCAGGGCGTGAATCCCGTAGCCTCGCCCAATGCCGAGGAGTCGGCGTAGGTCTGGTAGACGTCGCCGGGCTGCATGGGCAGGAACTCCTTTTTCGCCTTGCGTCCCGCCGCCCTTTCGATGCACTCGATATAATCCATCAGTTTGGTCGGATGCTGGTTACCGATGTTGTAGACCCGATAGGGAGCCGGCGAGGTGGTCGGGTCGGGATTCGTGTCGTCCCACGTCGCATTGCCTGCGGGAACGACATCCACGATGCGGACCACGCCCTCGACAATATCGTCGATGTAGGTAAAGTCGCGCAACATATCGCCGTGGTTGAATACCTTGATGGCTCGGTCGTGCAGGATGGCATCTATGAACAAAAACGGCGACATATCAGGGCGTCCCCACGGACCGTACACCGTGAAGAAACGCAGCCCCGTCGTCGGCAGGTCGTACAGCTTGGAGTAGGCGTGCGCCATCAGTTCGTTGCTCTTTTTTGTGGCAGCATACAGACTGACCGGATGTGCGATGCCGTCGTGTTCCGAGAACGGCACCTTGCCGTTCAGTCCGTACACGCTCGACGAGGAGGCATAGACAAGATGCTTCACGCCGTGGTGGCGGCATCCTTCCAGCACGTTGATGAATCCGTCGATGTTGCTTTCGATGTAGGCGTGGGGATTGGTGATGGAGTAGCGCACACCTGCCTGCGCCCCCAAATGAATGACGGCATCGAACCCCTCATTGGCGAAGAGCATCCGCATCGCCTGCGTATCTTCCAGATTCATGCGGATAAAGCGGAAGCGAGCATCGGTCGTACCCGACGTGAACTTGTACCACGAGACGTCGCCCTTGCCGATGCCCAACGAGGCAAGACGTCCGTATTTCAGTTCGGGGTCGTAGTAGTCGTTGATGTTGTCGAGTCCTACGACGCTGTCGCCCCTGTCAAGCAGCCGCCGGCACACCCCACTGCCAATAAACCCCGCAGCGCCCGTTACTAATAGTTTCATATTTGTAATTTATAATTTATCACTTATAACTTATCACTTCCTTAGTATGCTCATATATAAAATAGCACGCAATTTATTGGGACAGAGTCTGGTCGGAACACGTACAATAATATTTATTAAAAGTCGAATTAACGAAATAAATTTTCCTTGATAAACTATGCTCCAAAATCGGATTTCATTTCTCAAATATGCCCAACCTCCTCGGCGCCTATACATTTCCGACGATGTTCGAAAATAGAGCAAACTCTCTTGTATATTGTAGAATTTCGATCCATTTATCAACATTCTAATCCACAAATAGTAGTCTTCCAATAAGGGAAAATGTCTATAACCTCCGACAGATAACAATGCGGACTTTCGGTACATGACAACAGGGTGATTTACAGGACATCTTTTTCTGGCATATAGCATAATCTCCCAATGTGTTTCAGGAACTTTTTTTCTGGAAAACACACACAAAGGATTATCGGCAAATTCTTCTATCCAAGCACTACAAACATCTACATCAGGCTTTTCAGAAAATAACGCAATTTGCCGCTCAAAACGCTTAGGAACAGATATATCATCGGTATCCATGCGAGCGACCAACTCATGAGAACAGTGTTTCAACCCCTCATTCAAAGCACGCCCCAGCCCGACATTCTCGGGCAGCGGAACGACTTTTAACGCAGGATATTTGCGTATATACTCTTCCACTACCACATACAATGCCTCCGTCAAAGGTCCGTCCTCAACCAATACCACCTCATCAGGCAGTAGCGTTTGGTTGAAAATACTATCCAAACTTTGACGTAAAAACAATGGATTCTCCTTATAATATAAGGAGAGTAAGACGGAAAATGGCATAGATTATATTTGAGGATTTCTATATGACAAACAATATGTTTCTCGTTTGCCAAATAAAAAAACTATACTGTTGATAATAATTCCGTTATATTTAAATAAAAGAAACCAGCAACCATCACGCCGATTCCAAGAAATGCCACCAATTTTCCTTTCGGTTTGAATGCCGCGAAAAATGCTGGAATCATGAATACCTCAAAGTGGCGAATATGGTACTTAGCCGTCCAGCAAGGTCGCCGAAAGAGGACATAAGCATCAAAATAATCGTAGAATACAAATATCCGTTTCTGATGGTTTTATAATAGGGCGCCACATTTGCGAGTTTTCTTTCCAAGAAAGTATATGCCAGCCGATTTGATAGTATATCATGAGGCTGGATAGTTCCTTCCCAATGGTATAATGGAAGTATTGAGAGTGTAAAAAGTAGCGACATTGTGCGTATGTTTCCTCCAATCGGACCGTCCATATACAGTCGGTTTGCCCCCCCTTTTGCTTAACACTATCCAAGACTTGTCTGAACTCATCTCTCACATATACAGGCAGGAGTACCTTTATTTTACATATTATTATCCTTTTAAAACATGGAAAGAATGCGGAAAAATGCCTGTTTGCCCAGTATCAGATAAAACAGGGCTACCGCCTTTCGTGCCATTCGCGGATAAGAAAGCATGGCTTTCATGGTGTCTCGCACAACATATTTGTCGTGTATGTATTCATATATTTGTCGTTTTTTTTGCCTAGCCGTATTATAAATAAAATATTCCACTACGGCATCTACAATCGGGCAATCTTTACTGATTATACCATTAGAAAGAAGATACTCCTTTGTTCTTTCAGCAGCCCCAATAGCCGTTAACGACCTCTCATCTAACGTGTGGCAAGCCGACTGAGGGTTTTCACGATAGTAATAACCGATATAATCCGTCTTGACAATGGAGGAGATATGTACCATATATTTTAGGTAGAATTCCGTATCCTCACCCCAAACGCATCCTTCTGTGAATCTTATATTGTTCTCTTGTATGATGTTATTGCTGAACAGCATCATACAGATATTCACCTTGCGTTCGGGACCATTGATTATCCTACCAATGAAATCATACGAAGCGAATGCCTTGATGCCTTTGGCAGGATATCCCAGCGATGAAATGTCACGCGTCCATCCGCACATTGATATACCGTTCGCAACATTAATGTTGAGCAAGGTTCTCAGGTAGTCGGCATGGACAATATCGTCAGCGTCCACGAAAGATATCCATTTCCCTTTTGCTACCTCCAGACCCTTGTTCCGAGCAGCGGATACACCAGCATTCGGTTGTCTGAAATATCTGAACCGACTGTCTCTTTCCGTGAATTCCAGACAAATTGATCCACTTTTATCCGACGATCCATCGTCTATACACAGACACTCGAAATCAGAGTGGCTCTGCCGTGCTATTGATTCGAGGCATTCGTGCAGATATTCTCCTGCATTGTAAATGGGTATGATTATTGAAACCACGCCAATCTGGTGTTTTTGCATTCCTATTTATAATTGAGTTGTGTTGTACGGTTGAAATTCAAGATCGAAGAAAGCAGAAATAAAATCGAAAAGGAAAATTTATTTATGCCTATAGATATAGCCTTGCACTCACAAAGCGCCAGCCATCCCAGAATAGTAAAGGTCATTAGTCGGGTATTCCGTTCTTTCAATAGCGGATAGGCTATATATATATGATAGAATATCAGCATGATGTATCCGGTTATACCCCAGAAAAAAAGGTTTCTCAATATTCCTACGTCAGTATGGAGGTAATATGCCCCATTCGGAGCAGTAAAGTTTCCCGTTCCGATAAAAAACTCGGATATATTCATCGGGCGGTTCCACATATCGAATAATAATACGTCCGTAGAACGACTAGATAATCCGGAGCCTTCAAATAAATTTATTATTGGTTCCAAAGCAAAAGGAAGTAAATACAGTACACTATATTCAACATAGGACGGGAAAAAAGTGCAAACAAATATAACCACAAGGATAAAAATTATAGTGATACGCCATATTATCTTGAATAACCTTAAAGGATGACCACTCAATATAAGATAGCATAAACCGATGAGAACTCCCACCAATCCGGTACGTCCCGCGAAAAAACAACCGACGATTAGCAGTACCAACACTATTATTGACTTGTAGTCATATTTTTTAATTAAAAAAAAACAACAGTACAGAATACCAACAATTCCGTACGACAATGCAAGATTCCACCCTGTCGAAGCTGATAGAGCCAGACCTCTGGTTGCAGCAGACCCCTCATACAGATCATTGGATGCGTTGAAATGCAATACAAATGATGCCACTTGCGGGTTGAATGATGCTATCAACTGTATGATGCTTTGCAGGACATAGGCCAGTATGATTAATTTCATAATTCCCCGAAAATCTATCTTCAACCTATCGTACATATAATAGGCGATCAATATGCCGCAGAATAATTGTACGATATTACCGACAATGATCTTCGTATAGGAAAGATCATAAGTAGAATGTATTACACATGAAAACGCAAGGCTCATGCATAGTATAAAGACCACCGATCCGAACAGCACGGCAAAATATTGAGGGCGGAAAGCATTTTTCAATCGGTATCCGCTGTTGCCGGAACAATAGAATGGAAGAATGAGTGCGGTAGCCATCATCGAACTGGTTATACTACCGATTATGTAAAATGAGAAGAGGTAACAAAAAACAAGGAATTCCCCGATGATTGTCCTTTTCCATTCTTGGGATTTTTTCAAAACTAGCATAACTTCAGTAAGATATTCCGGCACAATTGAACAAAGAACCGTCAAAATGTTTCAGAATTACTTTGATAAAATCTTTAAAATACCACCCCGGCTGTAGATATAGTCCGGATAAAAGGAAAGCTGTGAACGATGAAAAGTCATAATGATTCAGTGACAACAATAGTGTAATCGAGATTTTACCCCATTTTTTCCTTTCCGCATCGGATGGATTACCCGACCTTATACGCTTGGAGATTCTTTTTATCTGTCGCACAGATAAATTTCGGACATTAATATTGTGAATCCCGTGACAAATAAGGAAATCATGAACCATCTCAGTACGGACTTTTTTTATTGTACAAAGTTGTTCACTGTTATGCAATATGGTTATTTGCTGATTGTTATACCGATGATAAAATAGAACCTCCGGAATATTCGCAAAATCGCATACTTTTGACATTTCATACCATAATTTCTGATCCTGTGCATACCTGAGACTTTCATCGTAGCTAATCCCATTTTTCGCAAGAACATTGCTGCGCATCATAGTTGCCGGGTGGTCGAACGGAGAAGAAAAATACTCGTATGCTTTGATATCGTCATTTGAAACAGGCAATCTTGCATAGCCTTTTTTTCTCCCGATAAATTTTATATGACAACCGACAATCCCTATATTTTGATCTTTTTTCAACAGTCGAATCTGTTTCTCAAATCTTGTAGGCATAGAAATGTCATCGGCATCCATCCGGGCAATAAATTCTCCTTTGCAAAATTCCAAACCTATATTAAGCGATTTTGTAAGCCCGAAATTCTCTGGGTTGGTTATTATGCGTATTCTGGAATCTGACGCAGACTTTTCGTTCAGAAAATCGGAGAGCCGTCTGTCATTTGGATTATCGTTTATAATCAGAAATTCAAAATCTCGAAAAGTTTGATTCAAAATTGAACCAATGGCGTCGTCAATCCATTCTGTCGGTTCCTTATAGACACACATCAGGACAGACAGCTCAAGAGCCTTATTCTTTTCCATTCCTAATAAAAATTTTCGTAAACATTCGGTGAAAGTTGACTTGTTTATTTGCAACCGCAATGGTCTTCATTGTTTTAAGTTACATTTTTCTCCGTAGATGTAATCATATTTCTCCGGAACAAATACATCGAATCCTCCGCCGTGATGCAGCAGCGTATTTCTCCGAAATACATTGGAAGTTTAATAGATATAAAACGGCTTTTTCCACCAAGGCAGCGCATTGAATTCATCGCCGTAATTGTCGGGATTCTTGAAGCCCTCCCAGTTCCTGTATTTCTTGGGAAGCATACGCTGCCGGTTGAAATTGTTGTAGTTTAAGAATTTTCCTTTATCCAAAGAGGCAACGGTGTTCATCTCTTCGGCACTCAATTCAAAATCGAAAATCGAGATATTTTCTTTTATGTGCGGCTCGTACCATGTTTTCGGGATACATATTATCCCTCTTTGAAGGAGCCAGCGCAAAACTACTTGGACGCTGCTTTTGTTATGCGCTTTCGCCACTTCCACAATTCCGGGATTTTCAATAATCTCCAATCTCGGTTCTACCGAATGAAAACGGCTGAATGTGGACATCGCTTCAACGGCGATGCCTCTCTTCTGAAGCCATTCGGTATATTGGATTTGGGCGTTCAGCGGACTGATTTCTATCTGGTTTACGGCGGGAACAACCTTACAGACCTCACACAGATATTCGATATGCGGCTGCAAAAAATTGGAAACGCCGATAGCTCGTATTCTTCCCTGTTTGTAGAATTTCTCCAAAACCTTGTATATTTCTATGGACTCTTTGCATGGCGCATGGATAAGGAACAGGTCTATATAGTCCGTATTAAGATTGTCGAAAGATTGCTGCACCGCTTGTTCGATGCTGACATTATTCCGGCGATTCAGTACACTTCTTATTCCGGTCCTATACCCCCCCCTATACAGAGAATCCTCGCTTAATTTCGTGGTAATAAATACACTATCACGCTTGATTCCATGTTTTTTGAATATCTCCGCAATTCGGGCTTCGTTGTTGTATTTCCAAGCCGTATCGAATTGTCGATACCCCATATCGTAGGCTTTTATCAGAGCATCTTCAAAATTTTCGTCCGGTATTAAGTAGGTGCCGAACCCGAGTTGCGGCATCTCGATGCCGTTGTTCAATTTCACGTATTCCATATACCTATTTTTTTCATTCATCAATTAATTCTGAGATAAAATCTCTTATACCGTATGCCGCTTTTTTTATTTGTTCAATATCTTTAGTGAAAGCGATTCGAATATATCTCCCGTAGGATTCTCCATATGCTTTTCCCGGCACGACCGCAATGTGTTTCTTTTCCAAAAGACGATATGCAAATTCTTCAGAATCTATGTTTAATCGAGAAATGTCAACAAACATATAAAACGTTCCTTTAGGAACATTAAAACAGATTGCTGTTACCTCACTCAATATTTTTACAAGACAGTCCCTGCGTTGACAAAATTTTGTTATCATATTGTTGTCACCATTGCTCATATATGCCTGAATTAACGCATATTGAGCCGGGACATTTGCACAAGCGGCGACATTTTCCTGCAATTTTATCATAGAAGAAATTACTTCCTCCGGTCCACAAGCGAAACCCAATCTCCACCCTGTCATGCAAAATTCTTTCGACAGGCTGTCAATCAATATGGTACGCTCTGCCATATTATCAAGTTCAAGAATACTATGATGTTTTAGTCCGTCATATATAAGTGTTCGATAGACTTCATCGGAAATAACAGTTAAATCATATTTGTTTGCTATTTCCGATATACTCTTCAATGATTCATAGCCGATAATATCTCCTGTAGGATTGTTGGGCGAGTTTATTATTATAGCAACTGTTTTTTCTGTAATTACACTTTCTAATTTTTTCGCATCTATGCTTAATCCCGAAATGATGTCATAACAATCTATAACGACAGGCTTTCCTCCGCACATCCGCACCATGTGCATATAATTCACGTAATAAGGGGCAAACAGAATAACCTCATCTTCCGCATCGACAAGACTCAGTAGAGCGAGGTATAAGGCTTCCATTCCACCCACTGTCAATATGACGTTTTTATCTGGACAACAGTCTACATTCCATACATTTTTCACCCTTTCGGAAACAGCACACCGTGCCTCATATATTCCTGCATTCATGGAATAGTGCGACTTGTTTTCCTTAATGGCTCTTATTCCGGCTTCTTTTATGTCATCGGGGGTATTGAAATCCGGATCTCCAAGAGTTAAATCGATTACATCGTCATATTCTTTTGCTTTATTGAACAAACTTCTTGTGAGCGATGGCGGTATACATAGCGATCTTTTTGAGATATTCATTTTTCAGTCCTCCCTAAATCCAATAATCTTCCAAGCCTTAAATCCACTTCTTTTGGTTCGAACTGTATATATCCGCTACCCGGGTATAAAGTCAATTCTCCAACATAAATTTTGTCATAGATGCTATAAAAGTCCACTCGTAAGAATTTCATATTCTTTGAAAGTTCTGCTGCTATCTTTCTCATATCTTCAAGTCGTACAGGTTTTTTTATATCAGCATCATAATCGTTCTTGGAAGAATCGCAAAAATTAAGTGGGTTCCAATCAAAATCATATGGATTTAATTTGTGTTGTATATGACGATTAAAATCCACTTCGACATACTCGGGCTTGCCATTAAAACAAAAGATTTTATAATCTTTCAACTCAATGCCAGATTCATCGGTCATATATTTTTCGGCAATAATGCGTGGCGGAATATTTTTGTAGGACCACTCACGTCCATCTAAAAAATAATTTTGTTTCAATCCCTTGCGGAGATCCGCTTTCACTTTGGGTATGTCTATCTTGCTCTTGTCCTTGCAAATGTACATACCCAAGCCAGAATTGTGATTGCACTTCAATACAAACTGATTGGGGAGTGCCTCGAAATCAATCTCATTCGGATTGTCCCATACCCCCAAAGTAGGGATAATGTATTCGGCGCCGATTCTTTTGGCAATCCATTCCTTTGCCTTTACTTTATCCGCCATAACCGTATATTCAGGATTACGATCATAGAGCTTCAACCATTGAAGTTTCTCATTGAGCGTCTGCGGATTCTCCAAATCCAATTTTCTCCCCATGGAGAAACGAAATTTCCACTTCAAATAAATTCTGTCGGACCATAAAGCGGAAGTGTGGGTAAGCAAGCCAAGCAGTATCCTCCGTGGAGACTTAAGAAAATACAGAATTTTAGTTGTTGTCATCATATCGGGTTTGGTTATTAGGATAATTGTTTATACAATACGTAAATGCAACGGTTTGTTTCTTCTCATCGAGCAATATTCGATGACTTCATCAGTGTAGTCGCCGAATACTCGTTGACCGCAAAACATGTAAAGCCAGAATCCGCAACCGCTTACATTGAATTCTATCAATTTGGGAATTCCCGTTTTATCTATGGTTACGTCCAACTGCACCAATCGGCAATGACGGATTCTGCCGCTCACATACTCGGCAAATGCCACCGCTTTTTCCCAATTAGGAATCGCAAATGTCCCCGTTTTGAAATTTATTCCGTTCCATGTGTCGGAGCGCGTGCCGTATTGGTCGCAGGTATATTTCCCGAGTACTCCCGTCCGGAGATCTATGCCGACAATTCGTCCTCCCATATGGGCATTGTCGCATACCTCTCCGCTACGCCCCATACGCAGAATACCAGCCACTACCCGCACCCGCTCGTCCTTTACCGACCGATAGGTCAGCAGGCGAAGCGTATTCACCGACGTGGGATTGAATTGGGCAAGTGCGGGATGCTGCTCTATGGCCTCCTGCAAGATGAAATCATCACCATAAGAAAGGAGAAAATCTTGTGTGAGTTTTACCTGTTCCTTTTTGGCTATATAGTCAGACCCAACCTTTTCAAAGAGCATCACCCCATGTCCCGAACCGGAATCTACGGAGGGTTTTAACACGATGCGGTCGAAAGGAATCAAACTACAAATACCTCCTCTTCCCGTGAAGTTTACGGGTTGATAATCTGCATCTAATAGACAGTTTCCATCTATCCGGCGAAAGACCGTAACCGGCATTGTTCCCTTGCTGAACATATCATCGAAGATGTTCTTGTCCGAGTAATAATCCCAATAGCGGCGCGGATTGAGCGTATTTTCCAAATAGGTATGTCCTATGTCTTCGGGAATTATACATACATCGTTTCCCATATATCGGCTGAAGAGCCGGTACGAATAGGGTTCTACCCGCGATGTAAGCACACTCCATTTCTTTTTGTATTCTCTCTCTCCCTCCGCAGGTGCATGTATGCCCTGCATGGCACAATAGTGTTTGAATTGGCAGGAATAATATTTATACGCTCCCCATTTTAAGTGCGTTTGGAGTATATCCGTGATTACGTTCTTTAGTTTCATAATAACCTTTTTTCAAAATTTTTCCGAAGTACGTTCTATCCAATATCTTATACAAAGCCAATTTATATGACCTCAGATTTCTCAGATATTTGTTGGGGAATTTCATGATATATGATCTAATGATTTATTTTTGATATATGCACGATATCTTCATGTAATGTGCATCATAAGATGTAGGCAAATAAATTATTCGTAACAATTCCATTATAAGCACTTTGATGTAAAATCATTTTTCCTACCACGAGTGCTCCAAATATAAAATTTGTATAACGCCTTAAATTTAAAATGCCAGACATATGCTATCGTATACATACATACTAACTTCCAATATTGTGTCGGGAAATATGTTTTATACAAATATCCAATATTTCGATAGAGAATACGGGCCCATTTTATGTCCGGTAAAGCTACCTGATACTGTTTGATAAATGGTATTACATTCAAAGAACGACCTTTAGGTAAGGGGTGATAGTGGATAGCAGTACATATTGTACCCAACTTAAAATGATTTGATTGCACTCGATAAAGATAATCCATTTCATCCCCCCAGATGAACAATTCTTTCTTTACGAATCCAACTTTAGCGATTACAGGTCGATGAATAAATGTTCCATTAAAGGGATTGACCCCCTCACAACATTCTTTTCCGGCTAATTCTGACGCCGCTTTATATTTACCCAAATTAAATGCCAAATAGGTCGGATTTTGGTTCCATAGAACGAGTGCATTGGCATAATCCAATCCGTATTTGTGACTTTTATCAATCAGCTCCAATAATTGATTAGAATCTGCATATCCATCATCGTCCATCATCCACAACCAATCATATCCAGCTTCATATGCCATGACCATTCCCGTATAAAAGCCTCCTGCACCGCCATCATTTTCATTCTTATAAACATAATTTACGAAAATAATCCCTTTTGCCGCACGATAGTCCGTTCGATAAGTGTCGCCTATGTCTGAAGATACCGGCTCCTGGTCCTTGATGAATCCAGCATTTCGTAATATATCCCGTGTACCATCTGTAGATCTGTTATCTATGATATAAAGTGCATCCGGTAAACAAGTTTGATTAACAATGCTTTCGAGACACTTCATCAATAATTCAGAACGGTTGTAAGTTACGACCACTGCCGCAATGCTTTCTTGTCCCATGGTTATTGGTTATTATAATTGTTGCGTTAATGCCAGCTCGATTACAGGCGCCATATCGTAGTATTTGTATTCGGCGAGGCGACCGCCGAAGATGACGTTCGGTTCCTGTGCGGCAAGGGCGCGATACTGCTCGTACAGCGCCGTGTTGCGGGCATCGTTCACCGGGTAGAACGGCTCCATGCCGTCGCGCCATTCGGTCGAGTATTCCCGAGAAATCACGGTCTTGGGCGTCTTGTAAACATCGTCGCCGAACATCTCGAAATGTTTGTGTTCGATGATGCGCGTGTAGGGCACTTCGCGCGAGGTGTAGTTCACGACCGCATTGCCCTGCCAATTCGGCGTGTCGAGCGTCTCGGTCTCGAACCGTACCGTGCGGTATTCCAATCGGCCGAAACGATAGTCGTAATATTCGTCGATTTTCCCCGTGAACACGATTTTCTCCGCTACCGATTCCCAATGCGTTCGGCCGGCAAAGAAATCCGTGCCGGTCTTTACCTCTACGCCGTCGAGCAGCCGTTCAATCAGTACATTGTAGCCGCCGATAGGGATTCCTTGATAGGCATCGTTGAAATAGTTGTTGTCGTACACGAACCGCACGGGCAGCCGCTTGATGATGAATGCCGGCAGCTCCGAGCAGGGGCGTCCCCACTGCTTTTCGGTGTAGCCTTTTATCAACAACTCGTAAATATCACGACCAATCAACGATATAGCCTGTTCTTCGAGGTTGCGCGGCTCGGACACGCCTTGCCGCCGCAGGTCGGCGAGAAATGCCGCACGCTGCTCCTCGATTTTTGCACGAGCCTCGTCGGGTGTCGCCACGCCCCACATCCGGTAAAAGGTGTTCATGTTGAACGGCAGGTTGTAGCGCCGTCCGTCGGGCGCCACAGCCACCGGACTGTTCGTGTAGCGGTTGAACGGCACGAGGGAGTTCACAAAGTCCCATATCTCCTTGTTCGAGGTATGGAATATGTGTGCGCCGTATTTATGTACGTTGATGCCCTCGATGTTTTCGCAATAGACGTTGCCGCCCGTGTGGGGGCGTTTGTCGATGACAAGGCACCGCTTTCCCGCCTGCCGCGCCCGCCATGCGAACGTCGCCCCGAACAGCCCCGAGCCGACGATAAGGTAATCGTACAATTTCATATAGTCAATAAAGATGCTTTTATATTTTTAGATTTCAAATAATTATTGAACTGAATAATAAGTTTCTTGTCGGCAGAGCAATCCGTATGCGCCAAGCCGAGTTTCTCGTACTTTTTCGCTCCGAGATCATGACAGAGAAGCAGCTCTATCCGTTCAATTCCCAATTCCCGCAGCACAGAAACAACCTGTTCCCGATGTGCCGCCAATTCATTGACGAAAACCAGCCGATTGGTAATCCTTTTTCCGTTCAACAAGGCATAATGCGCTTTGATTCGACGGAGATATATTGTATCGTACAGTTTCATCTGCGGCTGCAACTTGAAATCGACGATAAATCCGTCAGCGTACGGCAAGACCCTGATCAGAGCGTCTGTCGGAGCGACCAACGTTGTTTCAAATACGACATCTATATTTTCCTGTTTAAGTTTCTGTAACAACGGGATAAGTTCTTCAGCCTGTAATAACGGCTCGCCTCCTGAAAAAGTTACTCCGCCGCCCGTTTGGGCAAACAATCCGATATCCTTAATCAGAATTTCATACAATTCCTCCGGCGTATGATACTTTACCGTATTTTCTCCGACACCCAAAGGACACGCGGTAATCGGCATTTCTCCGCCACAGCGTTCACACGACCGGCAGAACCGACCCTGCATTCTCTGATTTTTCAGGCACTTGCTTTCATCAATAAAAATTTCATTGTCGGTCGAAATCGTTTCGGGGTTGCAACACCACGGGCAGTGCAGACTGCAACCTTTCAGAAATACCGTGGTACGTACGCCGCGACCGTCGTAAACGCAGCCGCGCTGTATGGAGGTAACTTTAAGCAGTTGCATAAGTTTCCGCACGACGTATCAGATTGTCCTGAAAGGCTTCGGGCAGGTCATTGAAATAGGCACTGAATCCCCACACCCGCACAATCAGATTCGGATATTTGTCGGGATGCGCCTTGGCGTCGATAAGGGTTTGTTTGTCCAGCACGTTGAGCTGCAACTCGAAAATTCCCTTGTCACAGGCGTCTTTCAAGATTGCCTTCAATTTTTCAGGCTGCCGGACATACGCCGAGGGCAGAATGAAATCGACCACGTTGCCATTGATACGGTTCCCCGTATAATTCAATCGCGAGGCGAAATCCAGAATCTTCGAGATGTCGATTGCCGACGATATGGGTGAGATATGCACGGCAAAAGGCTCTCCTGCCTTGCGTCCGTCAAGCGAGGCACCGACTTGTTTAGCCAAAGCCACGTATGCCGGCGAACTGAAACCGACTTTGATTTTTTCGCCGTTGCACATACAGATGGACATTATTTCTCCGACAAACTCCATTAAATCGTTGGTCAGCGTTATGACCTCTTCATCGGTCGAGCCGTATTTTTTGCCGGTCGCAAGCAGCATGGAATACAAATCTTCATATCCCGCAAAATTGCGCCGCATCGCTTCACGGCAGTCATCGAGCGTGTATAGATGACGCTCGAACACAATCTCCTTGATGTTCAACAATGCATTGATCGCATTGGGTAATCCTACTACCTGCGCTCCATGATAGGCATAAATCGCTCCGCCCTGCGTAAAATCCTTTTCCCGCCGGATACAGTCGTCGAAGAACAGGGTGAACAACGGCGAACAGTCGAAATCGATATCATGTACCACGCTTCTCAACTCTCCGGCAAACACCGTTTTGTATGCCGCAAGCAATTCCTCGAATGAGGCATAGGTCTTGTTGTCGCCCAGCAGCAGGTCGTTCAACACTTTCAGTGGAGAGGCACTTCGGAACGGGTTGTTCTGGTCGAACGATTTTCCGATAATCAGCGGCTCCCAGCAGGCGGACGTACCGACCTGCGCGACGTCTTTCGCATCGTATCCGAAACGTACCATATTCTCCATGACCGGACGCTCGTTCATCAGCAGCGGTGAACCGCAACTGGTCGAAATGCAGCGAATCGCTCTGCTCCACACTTCGTCATTCGTTTCGGAATTAACCCGCAATATCAATTTGGGGTCGGGAATGTTCAATTCCGTAAAGAGTTCTAAAAACAGCAAGGTCAGACGATTCTGTATCGTTCGTTCGTCATCATCAATTCCACCCAACAAAATATATTGTCCGGTGTCGCCGATGAGCGAGACACTTTTTGCCCGCGTGTCTTTACCGAGCGTAAGAATCATGTGGCGCAACAGTTCTTTCGCTTCCGTATCGGTAATGCGACTTTCCCGAATATCCCGTTCATAATATTCGTACAGAATCTTGTCCAATCGTCCCAACCCGATATGCCGATGACCGACCTGCCAGAACAGCGCATTGTAAAACAGCTGTTTTTGAATCGCCTCATCCAGTGTCTGCGGCTTGCGGTAAAGCATGGAGGGAAAATACGTCCGCAATACCTCCGCTCGCTCGGTGTGCTCCGATTCAAGGCGAGAAGCGATACCGCTTGCCAGCCGTTCGATGGATTCGATGATTCCATTTTCCCGTGTGGCGAAATCCTTATCCGAACACCGACACAAGGTCTGACGGAGTTGCTGCAAGTCGCTTTTGAGAATTTTCCCGAAGTCCGCCGTAATGCTGCATATCCCCGCTATTCCTCGCGGCAATACGCGGAGTGTCATCGTATCGAAAGGATAAACATAGTACGTCCCGACTTCGAACCGCTGTTTGCTGCACATTAGCGCAAACTGACGCACAAAATCATCACGTTGGTCGTTGCCCTTTCTTGGACGAAGAATTATTCCTCGACAAAGGATCTTTCGCTTTGTGAATGCTGGATTCCGTTGAGATAGTTGTATATATTCACGACAGTAATCCAACAAAAAAGCGGGTATGACCGATTTTATGATTGACCTAATTTTCATTGCAGATGAAGTTTTCGAAGTACGATAGGCAGAATCAGATTGAGAGATTTATTTTTCAAAATCTTCTGTGATAAAAGATAAATTCCAAATCCACAAAAAATGAAAATAAAAACAAGTGTCCAACCATTCAGATATTGATTCAATATGATGATTGCCGGAATAAAAAGAATCGACCCTCCCAATGATTTGAATATCTCTTTATACTGTGTTATTCGCACCGACGTCTTCCGGTAAACAAACCCAATCGTAACACCTAATATCAAAGATTCTGCAAAAACAGAAGCTATGGAAGCTCCGTTTGCTCCCCAAACAGGGATTAGAAACAAATTCAACAGAAAATTGGAAACTGTACCACATAAAACTGAATAGAGAAACAATTTGTCGTAGCCTATTCCAATCAATATTTGTACGCCGGATAAATTGTTCAGCCCGATAGCGACAATCAGCAGACTCAATATCATTAACGGAACAACAGATCCGCTGAACTCAGCTCCGAAAAACAGAGGAACAAACGTCGGAGCAAGGCAAGCTATGCCAACTGCCGCCGGAAAAGCAATAAACGAAATGATTAAAAAAGACTTGTTTGCCAAATCATTGATTTTATCGAATTCTTTCGCCTTGTAGTATTGCGACATTTGGGGTATCGCCACTGCCGAAAGGCTCGTTACTATCGTCAACACGGCTTTGGATAAATGCATCGCGTTATTGTAATATCCCACCTGCTGATAATCGGTCATGAAACCGAGCATCAACGTATCGAGTACCGTATATATAGATATAGCGATGGTCGAAGCGAAAAGAATAAACAACGGAGACAGATGTTTTTTCAACCCGACAAATATCAATCTCGGTCTGATGCCCGACCTTAACAATTTCACATAATTCCACACATCGCCGCAGATTGTTCCGCAGACATTCAATATCATGTAAACGAGCAAATCCGACTTTGTCCGCACGAAGACGAACATACATATAATGCTAACGGTGCGGATAACGACAGTACGCAGAGTGATATATTTGAACTGTTCGAGGCCGGAATAAAACCAGTCGATGCGGAACGGCGCAAAGTACAGCACGAATCCCGCCACGAGGAAAAGTACGCGATTTTCATCTAATTGCCCTACCAGAAAAATACTCGCAACATAAATCAGGGTAACGATGAAAGTCGCGATGAACGAAATAGATATCAGTTCGGATACGAGTTTGGACAATCCCTCTTTGTCATCGTGTCGCTTGGCGACCTCACGAATGCCATAGGTCGGAATACCCAGCACCGCAAACAACGCAAAATATCCGGCATACGTGTTGGCAAAATTGAACAACCCGATACCGTCCGGCTCTAATACTCGCGAAATATATGGCGCTGTTATCAAGGGAAATATCACCCTTGACACGTTCAGCAGTGCATTGTATGCGAAATTGCGCTTGATCGATGCCATTAACTTTTTCGGTTATCCGTTTCAGAAAGCGTTTCTCTATCCAGCAGGTCTCTGAATTTGAGGAACCATTTGGAGTGGCCGACGTGGGTGCGGTCGCCGAAGCGGAGCAGGGCGTGGTAGAAGCGGGTGTCGCGTTTGCGGATACAGGTGAGGTAGCCGTATAGTCCGAAGGTAACGCCGAAGCCCATAAGCAGCACGGCATAGAGTTGCACGTCGATGGAGGCTCCGAGTGCATAGACCGTCCACCACACGCCGACAACCAGCATATTGAGCAGTATTTCCGTGCAGGTGGTGCCGATATGCGAGAAGTGGAACTCGAAGAGCAGGTGGTGCAGGTGCGACTTGTCGGACGAGAACGGCGACTTGCCGTGCAGCATCCGCACGGTCATTACACGGACGGTATCGAACACGGGTACGGCGAGTACCGAGAGCGCGAAGGGCACGAGCCCCAGATTTTCGTTCCGGGCCGTTTCTGCCGGCGAGCCGCCGTGCAGGCAGTCGATGACGAAATAGGTCATGACGGTTCCCATCAGCAGCGTTCCCCCGTCGCCGATGAACATTTTGGACTTCGCCCCGAAGATGTTGTGGCACAGGAAAGGTATCAAGGCTCCGATGCAGGCTGCGGCAAGAAACGTAGCTGCCGTTTCTCCGTAAGAGGCAAACACACCGAAGACGGTACATACGAAGATGCAATAGCCCGAGCAAAGTCCGTTCACCCCGTCCACCATATTGATGGCGTTGATGATGCCTACTCCGGCAAAGACGGTCAGGGATACGGCAAGCCATTTCGGCAATCTGCCGATGCCCCACAGACCGTGAAAGTCGTCGATGGCGAAGCCGGTAGTATATATGAGGGCGAGCACGACGAGGATTTCGATGACAAGCCGCAGACGCGGGGAGAGTTCCAATATATCATCCATGACGCCCACGTACAACATAATCATCATAATGCATATCAGGGGATAAACTTGCGACATGTCACAGAACATACTGCCAACGACCGTCGAGGCGATGATTCCGAAAGCCACGGCGACACCGCCTAATACCGGTATTGGCTCCTTTTGCAGTTTGCGTGCATTCGGATTGTCCACGATGTTCTTGTCGACGGCTATTTGCAGAACGAACTTGAATATCCACCACGCCGTCGCGAAGGAGACGAGAAACGATGCTGCAATATATAGCAGCGAACCCGAGCTGATCATATCGTCGTATTATGCTCGTTTTGAGGAATTTCCCCCCCCCCTCAAAATCTTGTTCGGCACGGTTTCCCGCTGCAAAGAGGCTCATCGTCACTGCTCCGAACAGGCAGCCCGCGACAAAGGCGAGTGCAACCCATAATAGTGTCATATCCGTAATATTTATTTATGTAATGTCGTTCAGAATTTTTTTCCGAAGACGATGCTGAAAAATGTTTTTATCAACACCTTGGAATCGACCAACCACGAGCGGTGCCCCAAGTAGTAGAGGTCGTATTCGAGACGCCGCAGCATTTTCTCCATCGTGTCGGTGTAACCGTTGTAGAGAGTTGCATACGAGGTTACGCCCGGACGTATCTGGTAGAGGTAGATGTATCGCTTGTCGTATTCGAGTATCTGGTCGATGTAGAATTTGCGTTCCGGTCGCGGTCCGATGAATGCCATGTCGCCGGTGAACACGTTCCACAGTTGGGGCAGTTCGTCCAGATGATGTGCCCGCAGGAAACGCCCCACTTTTGTCAAACGCGGGTCTTCATCGCCGCCGCTGTGGCTCAGTTGCGGTCCCATGGCTTCGGCGTCGAGGCGCATCGTCCGGAATTTGTATATATTGAAAGGTTTGCCGAATCGTCCGATGCGTTCCTGCCGGAAGATTGCCGGACCGCCGTCTTCGCGGCGCACGGCGATGTAGCAAACGAGGAACAGCGGACTGAATGCAACCAGCAGCAGGAGGGAGAAGAAACAGTCCAAGAGCCGCTTGCCGTTTCGGGTGAAAGACGACATGTTGTCCTTGATGAAGCGGTCTTTCGGGACAAAAGCGCTGACGGGCGTTTCGACATTGAGCGGATGCGGTTCGGCGGATTCGGCGCGCAGTTTTGCCGTCCAGCGGATATAGTCGTTGTAGTCGAACGAGAGCGGACTGGTCAGGGCGAGGTAACAGCCCTGCTGTTCGTCAAGTACCAAATCCGACGTGCGCATGCGTTTGACCGTTTCTTCGCCCACCACCGTGCAGGGCATCTGGTATTCTTCGGAGTATCCTCGCAGATTATCGTAGCCGTGGTTTTTGACGTACAGCCGCAAAGCGTACGCCGATTGTCCGTATGCCGACCATGCCGGTGCCTGCGGCAGATGATACAGATATATTTTATCGCCCTTGTTCGACTGTTCGGTCGATGCAATCCGGGCATTGATAGCCATTGGAATAAGATTTATTTTATCGAAAAGAAAAAAGTTAGTAAAGGGGCTTGCGCATCTTCCGTGCCCAGTCGCGGTAGCCGTTTATGCCAACCGACAGCGTTTCGGGCACCGACAAGCGAATATAATCCGGGGTCTGTTCTTCTTTATGGCACAGGGTTACAATGTGTCCGTGAGCTTCATTACCCAAGATGACGACGGGCATCAGCAATTTTAGGGAATAGCTTTTTATTATCGAAATATCGTCGCGGCATTCCATCGCTGCCACTTTGTATGCGGAGTAACCGTATGCCGCCCACACGTTCGTTTCACCATTTCGGTACAGATGAATATGTTTGCCGTCCGCATTGAAGCATTCGTTGAAAATGATTATCTCTTCCATTACGGAATTAAAGATTAACAGCCCAATACATTCCTTTCTTTGCGTTCAAGCGGAATGCGCAATTACCGGAGGTTGGAGTTCTTCCGATAATTGTAAACTTCTATCTTCGATAAGG
>CANQQA010000022.1 GCA_947625885.1 uncultured Bacteroidales bacterium | reverse complement strand
AAATGCCCCGTTTACCAAAACGTAACGGCTCAGGCAGAAACCGACCCCGATGCCATAAAGAAAAATCTTATCGCCCAACTGACCGCCCCCGTGCGCTGGACGCAAACGGTGCTCCACATGATTGCCGACGGCACCACTTCGTTCACCGAAGTCGGTCCGGGCACCGTGTTGCAAGGCTTGGTAAAGAAGATAAACAAAGAAGTCGAAACTTCCGGTATCCAATAAATTTCGCGAATATCCGCTTGAAGAGAGTCTTGCATACAAGGCTCTCTTTTTTTGTGAATAAAAGCACCTGTTGAATCATCTTTTCAAAAAAATGATTACATTTGTGTTATTGTATAACATTTAATGACTCGAATATGGAAACGGGAAAAAGCAGACAGATTGTGTTCGCCGGTTTGCTGGTAGCGCTCGGCTTGGTGGCGTTGGGCATAACGCTCGGAGGCAGTTTGGTGAAAATCAAAGACCGCGACCGCATCGTTACGGTCAAAGGACTTGCCGAACGCGAAGTCGCTGCCGACAGGGTGATATGGCCCTTGGTATTCAAGGAAATCGGAAACGACATGACGACGATTTACAACAGCGTCAATCGAAAGACCGACATCGTGTGCGCCTTTCTGAAAGAGAACGGCATCACCGATGGCGAAATTTCCGTCGCAGCCCCGCAGATTCTCGACTTGCGCGCCGAACGTTACAGCAACAACGACACCCCGTACCGTTACAATGTTACGGCAGTCATTACGGTAACCTCTTCGCAGGTCGATAAGGTGAGAGAATTGATTAAGCAGCAGGCAGACCTGTTGAAACTCGGCGTTGCCATTGTCGATGGCGATTACCGTTACAATACGCAGTACGAGTTTACCGGTCTCAATGCCATAAAGCCCGAGATGATAGAAGAAGCCACCCGCGCCGCCCGCAGCGCCGCCGATAAGTTCGCCAAGGACTCCGACAGCCGTTTGGGCAAGATACGCCGCGCCAATCAGGGGCAGTTCGTCATCAACAATCGCGACGAGAACACACCCTACATCAAACAGGTGCGCGTGGTAACCACTATCGACTATTACCTTAAAGACTGACCGGTGGACGATACACTTCGGAAACAGGACGAAACCTGTATGCGAGCTGCGCTCGCCGAAGCGCAGCTCGCATACGAACAAGGTGAAGTGCCGGTCGGTGCGGTTGTCGTATGCAAAGGACGAATCGTGGCACGCGGGCACAACCTTACCGAAACGCTGCACGACGTTACGGCTCACGCCGAGATGCAGGTGCTCACCGCAGCCGCCGACGTGCTGGGCGGCAAATACCTCCCGACCTGCACCCTCTATGTTACGGTGGAACCGTGCGTCATGTGTGCCGGCGCTATCGGGTGGACGCAGATGGGGCGGCTCGTTTTCGGTGCAGCCGATGAGAAGCGTGGCTATCGCCGTTTTGCCCCCGAAGCTCTGCACCCCAAAACCGAAGTCGTTGCCGGTGTTCTGCAAGAGGAGTGTGCCCGATTGATGTCCGATTTTTTCAAACAGCGGCGATGAATGCCTTCCCCTGAAAATAAAAATGAGGAAACGGAAAATCCGTCCCCTCGCGCCATTCATCAACAGGGAAACATAATTTTTATAAAAGCGATTCTAAGATCTAATAGAGCATCTTGCGAAAAATATTCCCCTTTGTTTTTTATCCGTATCCTTATCTTTTTTCGGTTTTGCAAATATCTTTTTCGCAAAGATATTATATTAATGTAATAAAATCAAAATTTTATATCAAAATTTTCGTTCTTTTTATAGCTCGGGTATGAAATTTTGCGTTTGTTTTTATAGATATATTTATGTGTGAATTTTTCAAGCATGGAAAATTTTCATTACAAAATCTGCAATCTTTCTTTTTTTTCTTCGCAAAGATATTATATTAAAGTAAGAAAAACAAATTTTATATCAAAAAATTTACTCTTTTTTGAATGAAAAAAGAATAAGAAATGGAATCCGACGGAATGCTCTCTCTTTTTACCGGTGTCTTCGGACTAAAATCCGACGTGTTTTTTCGACCGGAAGCATAAATTTTTTATGAAAAATAATGCCGATAGACTATTTTCAAGAAAAAAAATATTACATTTGTAGAATGATTCGTAAAAATCGTTTTACAACACAATATTTAATATCATGAGCAAAAAAGTAGTAACATTCGGAGAAATCATGTTGCGCTTGGCCACGCCCGGGTATCTGCGGTTCAGTCAGGCAAAAGAGTTCACGGCAACCTTCGGCGGCGGTGAAGCCAACGTGGCAGTCTCTTTGGCAAATTACGGCGTCGATGCCGAGTTCGTAACCCGTTTTCCTAAAAACGACATCGCCAAAGCGTGCGAAATGGATTTGCACAAATACGGCGTCAAGACCGACCACTGCATCTACGGCGGCGACCGTCTGGGCATCTACTTCCTCGAAACGGGAGCCGTGGCACGCGCCAGCAAAGTGGTTTACGACCGCGCCAACTCCGCCATCGCAGAAATCAAACCGGGCATGATAGACTGGGACACCGTGTTCAAAGGCGTCGATTGGTTCCACTGGACGGGCATCACGCCGGCGCTCTCGCAGGGCGCAGCCGACGCCTGCCTCGAAGCCATCAAGGCAGCCAACCGGCTGGGCGTTACCGTATCGTGCGACCTCAATTACCGGAAAAACCTGTGGAAATACGGCAAGACGGCATCGGAAATCATGCCGGCGCTGGTCGAAGGGTGCGACGTGATACTGGGCAATGAAGAAGACGCCGAAAAAGTATTCGGCATCAAACCCGAAGGCTTCGACGTAGCCAAGACCAACGGCGAAGTCAATGCCGCCGAATTCGAATCGGTATGCACGCAGCTGATGAAGAAATTCCCGAGAGCCAAGAAAGTCATCATCACCCTGCGCGGCTCCATCAATGCCAACCACAACACGTGGGGCGGCGTGCTCTATGCCGGCGGCAAGCTCTACCAATCGCGCCGTTACGACATCACGCACATCGTCGACCGCGTAGGCGGCGGCGACTCGTTCATGGGCGGACTCATCTACGGACTGCTCACCTACACGGGCGACGACCAGAAAGCGCTCGACTTCGCCGTAGCGGCATCGTGCCTGAAACACACCATCTATGCCGACTACAACCTCGTAACCGTCGAAGAAGTCGAAAAACTCATGAGCGGCGACGCTTCCGGTCGCGTGTCGAGATAATCCGGAATATATCGGAACATAAGGGCAGAGGCGGTTTTGCGCCGCCTCTGCTTTCATACGAAATAATTATTTACCTTAAAAACATAAACAGCTATGGCTAAGTTTTCAAAAATCGAGGTACTGCAAGCAATGACTTGCACCGGTATGGTACCCGTTTTCTATCACAAAGATGCCGAAGTTGCCAAACAAGTGATAAAGGCTTGTTACGACGGCGGTGTTCGTGCATTTGAGTTTACCAACCGCGGCGACTTCGCTCACGAAGTTTTTGCCGAAGTGGTGAAGTATGCCGCCAAAGAGTGCCCCGAAATGATTTTGGGTGTCGGCTCCGTTGTCGATCCTGCTACGGCAGCTCTCTACATTCAGCTGGGCGCCAATTTCGTCGTAGGTCCCTTGTTCAACCCCGAGATTGCAAAAATCTGTAACCGTCGTCTCGTGCCCTATACGCCGGGTTGCGGTTCGGTGTCCGAAGTCGGTTTCGCACAGGAGTGCGGCTGCGACTTGTGCAAAGTCTTCCCGGGCGACGTGCTGGGTCCCTCTTTCGTAAAAGGTCTGAAAGCCCCGATGCCTTGGAGCAAGCTCATGGTTACCGGCGGTGTGAAACCCACCAAAGAAAACCTCGAAGGTTGGTTCAAAGCCGGCGTTACCTGCGTAGGCATGGGTAGCAACCTCTTCCCCAAAGATGTCATCGCAGCCAAAGAGTGGAGCAAAATCACCGACCTCTGCAAAGGTGCGCTCGAAATCATCAAGGAGGTACGATAAGAAAAACAGAGAAAAGGCGTTCCCTATACGCCTTTTCTATTGTCTAATATCATAAAAAACACGAAAGATTATATGGATAAAACATCGACAACAACAAAACTCGCCACCAACTGGCGTTGGTGGATGTGTACGCTGCTGTTCGTGGCAACGACCGTGAACTATATGGACCGTCAGGTGCTTTCGCTGACGTGGAAAGACTTTATCGCTCCCGAATTTCACTGGACGGACGACAACTACGGTACCATTACCGCCGTATTCTCCATTATCTACGCTATCTGCATGCTTTTTGCCGGAAAATTCGTAGACTGGATGGGTACGAAAAAAGGCTACCTTTGGGCTATCGGCGTATGGAGCTTCGGAGCTTGCGCCCACGCTTTATGCGGCTGGCTCACCATGCACGTCGAAGGCTTTGAAAGCGTAAAAGCCATGACGTCGGTCGAAGCCGGCACTACCGCCGCTCTTGCCATTGCCACCACCAGTGTTTGGCTCTTCATTGCAGCGCGCTGTATTCTCGCACTCGGTGAAGCGGGAAACTTCCCCGCTGCCATTAAGGTAACGGCAGAATACTTTCCGAAAAAAGACCGTGCTTTCGCCACTTCCATTTTCAACGCCGGTGCATCGGTAGGCGCACTCGTGGCACCTGCCTCCATTCCTCTGCTGGCGCAATACTTCAAAGACCATGGCATCGGCGGCGGCTGGGAAATGTCGTTCGTCATCATCGGTGCGCTCGGATTCATCTGGATGGGCTTCTGGCTTTTCATGTACGATAAACCCGAGAAATCGAAACACGTCAATGAAGCCGAGTTGGCATACATACATCAGGACGACGAAGAAGAAAAAGCTGCTGCCGCAGCCGCAGCAGCCGCTGCTGCGCAGGAAAAAACGATTCCGTTCTGGAAATGTTTTACCTATCGGCAGACATGGTCGTTCATCGTCGGTAAATTCTTCACCGATGGCGTATGGTGGTTCTACCTGTTCTGGGCTCCCGCGTATTTCTCCGACCAATATGGCTATACGTCGAGCTCCGGTATGGGTATCGCTCTCATCATCACGCTTTATGCCATTGTGACGATACTCTCTATTTTCGGCGGCTATCTGCCTCGTCTTTTCGTGGAGAAAAAAGGCATGAATCCCTATGCGGGACGTATGCTCGCCATGCTCATCTTCGCCTTCCTGCCGTTGCCCGCCCTGTTCGCACAAGGCGCCGGCGCCATTTCGGCATGGTGGCCTGCCATCATCATCGGTCTTGCCGGTGCAGGACATCAGGCATGGAGTGCTAACCTCTTCTCTACAATCGGCGATATGTTCCCCAAGAGCACCATTGCCACCATTACGGGTATCGGCGGTATGGCGGGCGGTATCGGTTCGTTCCTTATCAACAAGGGCGCCGGTGCGCTGTTTACCTACTCCGAGAAGATGGGCGATGCGTTCAGCTTCTTGGGATTCGACGGCAAACCCGCCGGCTACATGATTATCTTCTGCATCTGCGCTGTGGCTTACCTTATCGCATGGTGCATCATGAAAGCCCTCGTGCCGAAATACAAACGTATTGAGATATAAACAACCTCAGCATAAAAAACAATGTTTTTCATGGAAAGCCGCGGCTTGTGAAAGTCGCGGCTTTTTTGTTGAATTTATTTGCGGAAAAATTATTGAAAAATATTATTTTCTATTTATTTTATTTTTTATCTTTGCATCGTATTGAGTAAATACATTTCTGTTTTTCTCATTTTCAAAAACAGAAATAAATACGTTTTCAATGATTTAATTTTGGTAAATAAAATTTTCGACAATGAAAAAACAATGTTTAAGAGGAGGCGCTTGTCTGTTGTTGTGCGCACTCGGATTGTCCTGTTCGAGTTTGAAAAAAGTAGATTATGGAACGGTATCCGTACCGCAGGAGGGCGGTATAAAATTCGAGAAAATAACAGAAGAATCTGACGATGTCGTTACCCCTAATGTAAGAAAAAGACCTCTGCTCGAATGGTGGATTAATTCGTTTATCGCCATATCGCCCGACGGTACGCGGATTGCTTACATCAACCAAAAGAACAATATGTCGAATGTCATGGTGAAAAGTGCTACGCAAGGCGGCGTATCGGTGCAGCGGACTTTCCGCAATAGTGTGCAAGATGTTTCTTGGTCGCCCGATGGAAAAACGCTTTGCTACTCGGAATTTTATAACGGACAGAATCGCGTGCAGCTTGTCAATGCCGAGCAAGGGTCGGTCGTAAGCCAGATTTCTACAGGGAATGCCAACGATTACAGTGGCATAATTGTCGATATGAAAGGGGAAAGAATACTCTTTCATCGAGGAGAAGGCAGTTTGTATAATTACAGCATTTGGGAATACGATAGAAAAACCAATCTTTTTTCCAACTATTCGCGCGGTATGACACCTTGCCCTATACCTTCCGATAAGGATTCTTATTATTGTTCCCGTTTTACGAACAAGGGGCTGTGCGAGATATGGAAAGTAAATCCGAAAACCGGAGTCGAAGAGGTGGTATTATCGCGTCCGGAGCAAAGTTTCACTACGCCCAAACTCTCGCCCGACGGCAAATGGCTGCTTTGTACAGGCAGCAGCACCGGCGACAATACCGATATTTTCGTCATCGGTACCGACGGTAACAACCTCACGCAATTGACCTATCACCCGGGCAACGATATCTCGGCGGTGTGGGCGCCCGACGGAAAAAGCATCTATTTCCTTTCGCAGCGGGGCAATGTCGAGGGCAAATACAATGTATGGAAAATGAATTTCAATCTCCCTAATACCTTACATTGAAAGTGAATAGATAAAAGAAAATTAATTACATAAAAACTTTTGCAATGAGATACAAAATTTTTCTTTTGACAACCCTGCTGGTCGCAGGTTTTGCCGCTGATGCTGCGGCACAAATGGCACGGTCGGACAAAACGACTTTCATCGCGCCGAAACAAAAAACGAACAACGCTTCACAAGAAATTACTTGGAGTGTGCGTACGGGGTTGAACGTGTCGAATATCTCCAACCTCGATGAAGACGATATGGACTTTAAAGCGAAAGCCGGTTTCCATATCGGCGTGCTTGTCGATATTCCCGTGCAATTTTCCGTCAGTGGATTCAGTGTGCAATCGGGGCTTTTCTACACCATGCGGGGAGCAAAATGCCCGTATGAAGAAAAAGATGAGTCTATCGTATATGATAAAGGCGCGGAAAAAATAGTCTCCCATTATTTTCAGATTCCCATATATTGGAATTACAAATACGATTTCGGTTCTGTGGCGGTATCGGCGTTTACCGGACCTTATATAGCGGTGGGTATTGCCGGAAAATATAAAGATGAAAGTGATTCACGGGAGAGGTATTCATCGGGATATGGAGAAAAATATCATTATAAAGATGTATATAAATTATTCGGTAAAGAGTTCGTAGAATCTGAATATAACGAAAAGAAGTCCGATGACGACAATGAAATTTACGATGGAGGCAATTGGGGCTGGAAACGATTCGATATCGGTTGGAGTTTGGGTGCCGGCGTAACGTTCGATCGCATCTATGTCGGTCTGCAATACGACTGGGGATTTGTCAATATGGAGCATGAAGACTATGAGGACTATCGCCCCAAGAATCGTAATTTCAGCCTTAGTGTAGGCTACACTTTCTGATTTCATTCATAATACAGACCTTAAAAAAAGGGGAGGCGTCCGATTTTTTGTCGGACGCCTTTGTTTTTTGAAGGAACGAAGCAGTGCTGCCCCTTTGTTTTGTCTCGTTTATTTCAGAATAATGGTTTTGCGGGCGCGTATGTCGGTGGAGGAGCTGCCGACGTAGAGAACGAATTTTCCCGCCTCTGCCACCCATGCGTGGCGGGTGTCGTCGAAATAGCGCAGGTCGTCGGCGGTAATGGTGAAAATAACCTCTTGGGTTTCGCCCGCTTTCAGCGCGATTTTGTGAAAGGCTTTCAACTCTTTCGTCGGGCGGGGCAACGACGATTCCACATCGCCGATGTAGAGTTGCACCACCTCTTTGCCGGCAACGACACCGCTGTTTTTCACCGGCACGGTCAATGTTAAGGTGTCGCCCTCTTGCATCGTTTCGGCGGAGAGGGTCGCTTTCCCGTAGTCGAAAGTCGTATAGCTCAATCCGTGTCCGAAAGGAAAGAGCGCGGGAATGTTCTTCGTGTCGTGCCAGCGGTAGCCTACGAAGATGTCTTCTTTATACACTTCGTGAATGCTGTCGCCCGGATAGCAAAGTGCGTCGAAGGCGTGTGCTCCGTTATCGGCGAGCTGCACCGGAAACGAGAACGGCAGTTTGCCGCTCGGGCATACCTCGCCGCTCAATACGGCAGAGAGGGCATGCCCCGCCTCCGAGCCGAGGTACCACCCTTGTACGATAGCGGGAATTTTCTTTACCCATTTCATTTCTACCGCATTGCCGCTCAACAGCACCAGCACCATGCGGGGATTGACTTCCGCCAGCGCCGGAATCAACTCGTCCTGTCCGAACGGCAGGCTGTACTGTATGCGGTCGCCCGCCTCGCAGTCCTGTTGGTGATTCTTGTTGAGACCGCCGATGAATATCACCAAGTCCGCTTCGCGTGCCAGCTCCAATGCCACTCGTCGCAGCGAGTCGGTATCGACGGTCGGTTCCTCCGTTTTCCCGTAGCGCGGACGACCGGCGGCATATCCCTGCGTATAGGTTATTTTGTCGCCGTAGCGTTCCGTGAGCCCTTGCAGCGGCGATATTTCGTGCTGCACTTTCAGCTCGGAAGAGCCGCCCCCTTCGGTAAGCCGTCGCACGGCGTTGTCGCCCACCACGAGTATGTGGCGGTATACCGTCGTATCTATCGGGAGCAGCGCGGCACGGGCGCGGTGCGGCGTTTCGTTTTTGAGCAGCACGATGCCCTCTTCGCCGATGCGGCGGGCAGCGTCGTAGTGCGCTTGCGAAGTGAACGTTCCCCACGGGCGTTGGCGGTTCATCGCCGTGCGGAAGATGAGGCGCAGTACGCGCGCCGCTTTATCCTCGACTGTTGCGAGGGGGTAGGTGCCGTCTTGCAGCCCCTGCAAATATTTTTTTGCCAAATGATAGTTGTCGTAAGCGAAGTCGCGATTTTTCGACAGCCCGTCGGTGTAGGTGCCCATCTCTATATCCAAGCCGTTGAACACGGCTTCGCGCGTGTCGTGGGCGCCGCCCCAATCGGTTACTACGCAACCGTCGAACGCCCATTCCCCTTTGAGTATGCGATTCAGCAGCAGGTCGTTGTGGCAGGCGTGTTCGCCGCGCACTCGGTTGTACGAGCCCATGACGCTCCATGCGCCGCCCTTCTGCACCGCCGCTTTGAAAGCGGGCAGGTATATCTCGTACAGCGCGCGGTCGCTCACCTCCACGTCGATGTGTCCGCGCCACTTTTCCTGATTGTTGAGGGCGAAATGCTTCACGCAGGCTGCCACTCCGTTTTTCTGCAATTCGCGTACGTAAGGCACGATGAGGGTCGATGCCAGATAGGGGTCTTCGCCCAAATACTCGAAGTTGCGTCCGTTGAGCGGCGTGCGGTAGATGTTGCAGCCCGGACCCAGCAAAATGTCCTTGCGACGGTATCGCGCCTCTTCACCCACGCTTTTCCCGTACAGCGCCGCCATTTCGGGATTCCACGTCGCCGCCAGACAGGTCAGCGCTGGAAATGCCGTGCAGGAGTCGTTGGTGAAGCCGGCGACGTTCCAGCTGTCCCACGAAATTTCCTCCCGCACCCCGTGCGGTCCGTCGCTCATCCATATTTCGGGTATGCCGAGACGGGGTACGCCGTGCGAACTGAATTTGCTTTGTGCCGTACACAGACGCACTTTCTCTTCGAGCGTCATGCGGGCGAGTGCGTCTTGCACGCGTGCCTCTATGGGCTGCGTGTCGTCGAGATACACGGGTATCGGCTGCGCCTTGCCAAAGAGCGGACACAACAGCAGAGCGAGCAAAAGGGAAAAGGTGTTTTTCATATTCGTTTGTGATAGAATTAGTTGAGAGATATTTTTATTTCTTCGCCGGTGTAATCGACCGTATGGTCGGGCGTGCGCGTCGGGTCGTAAGGCACGGCACGGTGGGGCGACACCCGCACGATATGCAGCGTGCGCCGTGCGGGCATACCGGCATAAGCCCCCTGCTGCGCACCGACAGTGAGCGTGCCCGACGCCTCGTCATAAGCAATCGGTATGCGCAGGAACGCTCCGTGTTCGTAGTTGTAATTCACATTCTCGTCTTCGTAAAGCGAGAACGCGGCGTCGCGACCCGTGTAGACGTAGAGCGTCAGCGTGTCGGCGGGATATTCGTCGCTGTACTGCATTGCCCGTCCGAAAGGCACGATAGAGCCTTCGCGCACGAAAAGCGGCATACGCTCGTAGGGTGCGGCGACAGTTGCTGTCTGCCCGCCGGCGATATGTTGCCCCGTATAGAAGTCGTACCACCCCGAACCGGCGGGGAAGCAGACTTCGCGGCTGCGCGCCCCATAGGTGTAGACGGGGCATACCATGAAGGCGGTACCGAACATATATTGGTCGCCGGTATTCAACACCCGTTCGTCGTCGGGAAAATCCATGACCAACGGGCGCATGAGGGTGTAGTCGTTGTGCCACGTCATGCCCGCGAGCGTGTAGATATAGGGCATGAGCCGGTAGCGCAGTCCGATGTAGTAGGCAATCGAGGCGTAGGCGGGGTGCCCTTCGGGGGCGATGTGGTAAATCTCCCGATAGGGATATTGTCCGTGCGCGCGGAATATGGGCACGAAAGCACCGAACTGATACCAGCGGGTGTTCAATTCGCGCCACTCCCGCAGGTCGGCATTTTCCTCACCTGTCTTGATGAAGTGTTTGAATCCCGATTCATACCGTTTTTCCACGCAGAATCCGCCGATGTCCATCGACCAGTAGGGTATGCCGCAAATCGAAAAATTGAGACCGGCGGAAATCTGCGCCTTCATATCCTCCCAGCGCGTGCCGATGTCGCCGCTCCATGTGGCGGTGGAGTAGCGTTGCAGTCCGGCGAATCCCGAGCGGGTGAGCAGGAACACCCTGCGGTCGGGGTCGGCTTCCCGCTGTCCGTCGTATATGGCTTCGGCATTCATCAGCGAGTAGGCGTTGAAGTATTGCGTGGAGGGTCCCAGCGCCGTCGGTCCGCACAGTGCCTTGCGGTAGTCCATATCGGTGCAGTCGCGTATGTTTGGTTCGCTGGCGTCCATCCACCACGCGTCGATGCCCAGCGGGTAGAGGTGTTCGCGCATTTGCCGCCAGAATATTTTTCGTCCTTCGGCGGAGTAGGCGTCGTAGAACGAACCGATATACCCGTGTCCTATCCAGTCGCGGATACTGTCTTTTATCGCTTGTCGGTACATCAACCCCTTGCGGTCGAACTCCTTGAAGTGTTCGGTCGTCATGTAGAACTTAGGCCATACCGAAATCATCATGTGCCCGTGCAGGGCGTGCAGCGAATCCACCATGCCGGCAGGGTCGGGAAAACGTGCAGGGTCGAACTCGTGGCTGCCCCACGCATCTTCTTTCCAGTAATTCCAATCGAGAACGATGTTGTCGATGGGAATGCGCCGTCGGCGAAACTCGTTCATCGCCTCCCAAATTTCGGCTTGCGTCTTGTAGCGTTCGCGGCTCTGCCAGAAGCCCATCGCCCAGCGGGGCATCACCGGCGCTTTTCCCGTGAGGCGGCGGTAGCCCGCTATCACGTCGTCGGCATCATCGCCTGCGATGTAATAATAATCGAGTGCGTCGCTCATTTCGCTGTACCACGACAGCCTGCCCTGCTCGTCGGCAGCGACGGGGCTGAGCGCCCGCAGTCCCAGATACGATACGCCCCCGTCGGGTCGCCATTCGATGCGCAGCGGCACCCGCTGTCCCGCCGAGAGCGGCACCGTGAACTTGTAGCCGTTCGGATTCCATGCCGTGCGCCAACGTTCGGGCACCGTTAATTTACCGTCGATATACACGTCGACATACCCCGCATAGTAAAGATGAAAACGGTAATCGCCCGTTTCGCGGGCGGCAATTTCGCCCGTATAGGTTACGACGGCGCCGTCGAGCGGAAAATCTTTCGGCAGGTCGGTTATCGTCTTTTGGTCTTCGTAGCAGATGCGGTTTTCCCGTCGGGTGAGGGGAGTGGCTTTTTTCTTTTTGGCGTCGGGCGTGTAGACTGCCGTCAGCGCACCCGCCTCGCCGTCGGCATCGTACAGGTCGAACAGTTCGTGCAGTTGGGCATACTCTCGGCTGTCTCCCCACTTGCAAAGCGAATAGGTGTCGAACAGCAGCCCGTAGTTTTTGTTGGAGAGAACGAACGGCACGGAGACTTTGGTATTGTATTGGAACAGCGATTCGTTTTTGCCCTTGTAATTGAACTCGTCGGACTGGTGCTGTCCCAACCCGTAGAAAGCCTCGTCGTCGGGCGAATCGAACTGCACCCGATAGCTGTATGCCGAGACGTCGTCGACCGTTATCGGCGAAAATGTTTTTCCTCCGCCTTGTCGTTCACGCAGGCGTACCTTGCCTCCGCTGTCCGAAAAAGCGAGCTCACCGGTTTGCAAATCGACTGCCGCCTGCACTGCCGCCGTCGAGAGCAGCAGGGTGTCGTTTCGTTCTTCTATCGTAAACGGCGTATCGGCGTATGCCGACGACAGCACGACCAAACTTTTGTCTTTCGGCAGTCTTCCCGCCGGCACGGCAGTTACCCGTATGATTTTGTCATCGACTACGCGCAGGCGCAGCAGACGCGCATCGTTCCCGCTGTGCTGCGGGAGCGTGACGATTACACCGTCGTCCGTCTTTCGGTAAGAGGAAGAACAGGCGGTCGCACATAAGCATAGAAGCGGCAAGAATAAAAGTATGTTTTTCTTCATGTGATTGTTTTTCACGGTAATGACAGATTACAAAAATCGTAAAAAAAAAGATGCCGAACAAATGTTTTTGTACTTGGTTATTTTTCGGATATAATTTTTTTGCAAAAGCGATACCAATATCGAATATTCTTTCTACATTTGCCTCGTATCTAAATTTATTTTTTATGAAAAAGCATTTGATTTTAGGAATTACATTGGCTCTGTTTATAGGCGCAAGCGGTTGCAAATCGAAAGAGAGTGCATACAAGGCTGCCTATATGAAAGCTCAGGAAAAAGACTCTGTCGAAAATGTCGCTGTCGAGAATGAAGTTATTTCCACACCGGCACCCGTGCAGGAACGTGTAAGCAACGAACGTATATCCGTTGTCGATGACGATGCTGCCAAACTCAAAATGTACAATGTCATCGTGGGAAGTTTTTCGGTGAAGACAAACGCTTCTTCTTTGAAAGAGAGAATGATAGCCGACGGATATGACGCTTTCATCGCGCGCAACGCCCAAATGATGTATCGCGTGGTGGTGGGCAGTTTCGATACCCGATCCGAAGCAACGGATTTGCGCGATGCCGTGAAAATGAAATACTCTCCTGAGTTTTCGGACGCATGGATATTGATTAATAAATAAAAACAATATACTCCTTGCTTGTACGTCTCTCCACTCCATATAGTGGGGAGACGTTTTTTTTACATTCGGAGGAAATGGAAGTTTATTCCGTTACCGAGCTGCAACAGAGGAGAAAAAATGTGTAGGGGTGGGGAGTTATCTCAACCGGTCGGCGGAGCGTACAAGCCGTTCATCGGCGCGCACGCGACGCAGGGCTATTTCGTTCATTATCAACGCTACGACAGGCATCGTCAGCGAGGCGCCCCACTGCGTACTCTCCGATTGCAGCGTTACCGACATCGTGTGCACGTAAATGCCGAAAACGATATATACGGCGAGCAGCAGCAGCGTGGTGGTGCGGCATACCCGCATCTGCAACGGACGGTTGCGATAGAGAAATATGTTTATCAACGGCAGCAACGCCGACAATACCGTAACGATAGCGAGCGGTACGGTGGCAGCCACTTCGTGATGCGTACCGGCTTCATAAAATCCCATGGGCGAGAAGATTACCGGAGCCGACGGAGTAAACAGCGTGGCTGCCGGCAGAAATACGAACGTTGCCGTCAGGGCGGCGGCGAGAAAAAGATAAATCGTTTGTATGCGTTGTATCATGGGAAAACGTTTTTGATTTTGTGAAAACAAGAGCGGTCAGCAGGTGATGTTGAGTTTCTGCAACACCTCTCGTATCTTTTCGTAAGTGGTGATGCGAGTGGGCACCAGCGGCAGCCTCAAACGGTTTTGTATGTAACCCATAGCGTGGAGCAGGCATTTCACGCCGGCGGGGTTGCCATCGACAAAGAGCAATCCGAACAGTTCCGTAAAGCGGTGGTGTATCGTGAGTGCCGACGTATAGTCGCCTTGCAGCGCCAGACGCACCATGCGGCTGAATTCGCGCGGAAAGGCGTTGCCGATGACCGAAATGACACCGACAGCCCCCAGCGTGATAAGCGGAAAGGTGATGCCGTCGTCTCCCGAAATAACCATGAAGTCGGCAGGTTTGTTCTTGATGATGTCGTCCATCTGCGTGATGTTGCCCGACGCCTCTTTGATAGCGACGATGTTGTCGAAGTCGCGTGCCAGCCGCAGTGTCGTTTCCGCCGTCATGTTCACGCCTGTGCGTCCGGGTACGTTATAGAGAATGACCGGCAGTTTCGTTGCTGATGCAATGGCTTTATAGTGCTGGTAGATACCCTCTTGCGAAGGCTTGTTATAATAAGGTACGACCGAAAGTATGGCATCTACGCCGTCGAAATTCATCGTCTTCAAACTTTCGACAATGGCACGGGTATTGTTTCCTCCCAATCCCAGTACGATAGGCACGCGCCCTTTGACTTGTTCGATGACGAACGTACGGATTTGTCGTTTCTCTTCCTCGGTGAGGGTCGGGGTTTCTGCCGTCGTGCCCAAAACCACCAGATAATCAATGCCGTTCTGTATCTGATACTCGATAAGGCGGGCTAATGCCGGAAAATCGACTGTCTCATCGTCGCAAAACGGCGTGATGAGAGCGACGCCCATGCCTTTGAGATTGATTTTTGCCATAACTTTTGAACCTGTATATTTCGGGCGACAAAATTACGAATTATTATTTTTCACTGCAATATTCTTCCAATAAAACAGTAAATTTTGCAACAGACTTTCAGACGTCAGTTTATCCGCTTCTTGTTGTATCATCATGTCGGCAGGAACCGGCGTCTCTTTTTTCAATCCCAGTTGCATCGGCGCCTGCGACAGAGCGGAAAGGTAAACGACAGGCAGCTGCTCGTTGAGTGTCAAGTCTATGAGCACGTCGGCGTTGAGCGAAAGAAATTCGTTGCAAATAGCGTTTTTGGGGCGCGTGTGTCCCCAACAGAGGTCGGGCAGGGCTATCTCCACCGTGTCGATGCCCGGAAACAGAATGCCGGTCTGCTTCAATGCCAGCGTGAAATGGTAAAGCGTGATTTTCTTGCCGGCAGCAGCCAGTGCCTGCAATTGCGGCAGAATGCGCTGCGCCCCCTGCGGTTCGGCGAAAACGACGATGGAGCGTGCGCTCTCGAACGGTACGAAACGTTTGACGCGGCGTTTGCGGCTGCGGGCGGCAATCCATTTTATGGAATGTATGGTCAGTGATTTCCACATAATAATATTACTCTATAAGGTGAAGGAACTCTTCTTCTGAAATAATCCGGATTCCCAATTTCGTGGCTTTCTCCAATTTGGCGGGACCCATGTTTTCGCCGGCAAGCAGGTAGGTCGTCTTTGCCGACACGGAGCCGGTATTTTTTCCGCCGTGCCGTTCGATAAGCTCTTTGTATTCGTCGCGGGAGTGTCGGGCGAATGTGCCGCTGATGACGATGGTCGCCCCTTGCAGTTTGTCGCTGCGGTCGGCTTGCCGTTCTGCCGACAGCTCCATTTGCACGCCGGCGGCGCGCAGCCGCTCTATCAGAGGCGCTGTCGAGGGGTGGGCGAAATAGGCACGCACACTGCCGGCGATGCGCGCCCCGATTTCATCGACCTGCATCATTTCTTCTTCGGTGGCGGCTGCCAGCCGGTCGATGCTGCCGAAAGCGTTTGCCAGTTTCTTCGCCACCGTTTCACCCACAAAGCGTATGCCCAAGGCAAAGAGTACTCGCTCGAACGGAACTGCACGCGAGGCGGCGATGGCTTCGATGATGTTGCGCGCCGATTTGTCGCCTTGCCGTTCGAGTGAAGCAATGTCGCTTTCGCACAGGGTGTAGAGGTCGGCGACGTCGTGTACCAGTCCCAGTCGGTAAAAGAGGTCGACCGTTTCCGTTCCCAAGCCGTCGATGTTCATCGCCCGCCGGCTGATGAAGTGTTCGATGCGTCCTTTGATTTGCGGCGGGCAGGTTTTGTCGTTCGGACAGTACCATGCCGCCTCTCCTTCATAGCGTATCAAGGGCGTGCCGCATTCGGGGCAGCGGTCGATGAAGCGCACTTTTTCGCCTATCAATATGCGGGCGTCGGTATCGACACCCGTTATTTTCGGAATGATTTCACCGCCCTTTTCCACGAAAACCATATCGCCGATATGGAGGTCGAGCGATTGTATGATGTCGTCGTTGTGCAGCGAGGCGCGTTTCACGATGGTGCCCGACAGCTGTACGGGGTCGAGGTTGGCGACCGGCGTTATCGTGCCGGTGCGACCCACTTGGTACGATACCGAGTTGAGGCGGGTAACCGCCTGTTCTGCCTGAAATTTGTAGGCGATAGCCCATCGGGGCGATTTTGCCGTATAACCCAACGCCCGCTGCTGGCTTAGCGACGCCACCTTGAACACGATGCCGTCGGTTGCCACCGGCAGGTTTTTCCGGTTCACGTCCCAATAGTCGATGAAGGCATACATATCGTCGAGCGTGCGGCAGCGCGTCATGGCGTCCGAAATTTTGAATCCCCATGTGCGGGCGGTCTGCAAGTTGTCGTAGTGGTCGTCGCCCGGCAACTCCTCGCCCAGCAGATAATAGAGGTAGGCATCGAGCTGGCGCGTCGCCACCACCGCGGAGTTTTGCAGTTTCAGCGTACCCGAGGCTGCATTGCGGGGATTGGCGAAAAGAGGTTCTTCCTCCCGTTCCCGTTCGGCATTCAGTTTCTCGAACACGGTCCACGGCATCAGTATTTCGCCGCGTATCTCGAACAGGCGCGGATAGCCCTCGCCCCGCAATTTCAACGGAATGGTGCGTATGGTTTTCACATTTTCGGTAACGTCGTCGCCACGTACGCCGTCGCCCCGCGTAACGGCTTGCACGAGCCGTCCCTCCTCGTAGGTGAGCGAGATGGACGTACCATCGTATTTCAATTCTCCCACGATGGTGAACGGGTCGTGGAGCGACGATCGCACCCGCTCGTAGAAAGCGGCGACCTCCTCCCGCGTGTAGGTATTGCCTAACGACAGCATGGGGTAGCGGTGCTCCACCTGCGTAAAAGCCTGATTGATGTCGCTGCCCACGCGGCGGGTCGGCGAGTCGGGGTCGGCATATTCGGGGTGTTGCGCTTCGAGTTGCGACAACTCCTCCATCATGCGGTCGAACTCGCGGTCGCTTATTGTCGGGGCGTTCAGCACATAATAGTTGTAGTTATGTTCGTCCAGCTCTTTGCGCAGGTGTATGATGCGGGCTTCGATTTCGGTCATCGTTTTCTTTTTGGAATATGCAAATCTACAAAAAAATCGGGATTGCCGCTGCTCGTGGAAATAAATTTTACCGTGCGCTTGTTTTTCCTGAATAATATGGAAGATATTGCTGTAAGAATGGCGTTTTTTTCTTACTTTTGCAAATAATTTCGAGAACGTGCCATGCGTATAGACATTATCACCGTATTGCCGGAGTTGCTCGACAGTCCGCTCAACCATTCGATATTGAAACGGGCACAAGACAAGGGGCTTGTGGAAATCGTCGTGCACAACCTGCGCGACTACTCCGTCGACAAGCACCGTCGGGTCGATGATTATCCTTTCGGCGGCACGGCGGGCATGGTGATGCAGATAGAGCCTATCGACCGCGCCATATCGCACTTGAAGAGCGAACGTACCTACGACGAAGTGATTTATACCTCGCCCGACGGCGAGATGTTCAGTCAGTCCGTTGCCAACACGCTGTCGCTGCTCGACAACATCATCATTCTCTGCGGACATTACAAGGGCATCGACTATCGGGTGCGCGAACACCTGATTACCCGCGAAATTTCCGTCGGCGATTATGTATTGACCGGTGGCGAATTGCCCGCTGCTGTCATGTGCGACGCCATCGTGCGGCTCATTCCGGGAGCCTTGGGCGACGAGCAGTCGGCGCTTTCCGACTCCTTTCAAGACGGTTTGCTGGCGCCGCCTGTCTATACCCGACCGGCGGAATACAATGGGTGGCGTGTGCCCGACGTATTGCTGTCGGGACATCAGCGCAAAATCGACGAATGGCAGCATGAGCAGTCGGTGGAGCGGACACAGCGCCTGCGTCCCGATTTGCTCGAACTCGATTGAAAAAATGGTTGTTATAAATTATATATAGAAAACATTATGAATCTGAATCCTGAGAATTTCGTGTTTGTCGGAGCCATTCTCCTTTTTTTCAGCGTATTGGCGGGCAGAACGGGTTATAAATTCGGTCTTCCTGTGTTGCTGTTGTTTTTGGGCGTGGGAATGTTTTTCGGCTGCGACGGTCCCATACCGTTTTTGCAGATACAGTTCGAGAGCGCGAAGACGACGCAATTCATAGGTGTCATAGCGTTGAGCATCATACTCTTCTCCGGCGGTATGGATACGAAGTTTCAGGATATAAAGCCGGTTATCGGTCCGGGTGTCGTTTTGGCTACGCTCGGCGTATTGCTTACGACGTGCATTGCCGGAGTTTTCATTTATTTCGTATGCGGATTCATACCCGATTTTCAGCTCAACATTTGGGAGTCGATGCTGCTGGCTGCCGTCATGTCTTCTACCGACTCGGCATCGGTCTTTTCCATATTGCGCTCGAAAGGGTTAAGTCTGAAAGAGCGGTTGCGTCCTACGCTGGAATTGGAGAGCGGAAGTAACGACCCCATGGCGTATATGCTTACTATCATGTTGATACAAATCGTACAGATGGGTGAATTTTCTTTCGGAAAATTTATTCTCACTTTCGTTTTGCAGATGGGCATCGGCGCTCTGTCGGGATATTTGTTCGGCAGGCTGGCGATTGCTACGCTCAACCGTCTGAATGTCCAAAATCAGTCACTCTATTCCATTCTGTTGCTGGCATTTATTTTCTTCATATTCTCCTTTACCGATATGTTGAAAGGCAACGGTTATCTGGCGGTTTATTTGGCAGGATTGGTCGTAGGCAATGCCAAAGTGGTGCACCGCCGCAGTATGGCGACATTCTTCGACGGGTTCACATGGCTGTTCCAGATTGTCATGTTCTTGACGCTGGGCTTGCTGGTTACGCCGAGCGAATTGCCTCCCGTCATCGGTATCGGACTTATCATCGGATTTTTCGTCATTATTCTGGCGCGCCCCATCAGCGTATTTCTCTGCCTGCTGCCGTTCCGCAAGTTCTCGACGCGGGCGCGGCTCTATGTGTCGTGGGTCGGTTTGCGCGGAGCCGTTCCCATTATCTTTGCCACTTATCCTCTGTTGGCGGGTGTGGGACACGCAGAAGTCATTTTCAATGTCGTTTTTCTCATCACGCTCATTTCCTTGTTGATACAGGGAACGACGGTGGGCTTCATGGCGAAGTGGCTGGGGCTTGTGGCTCCGAACAAAGGCGAAAAGAATTTCGACGTGCAATTGCCGGAGGAGATAAAGTCGTCGATGTCGGAAATCGAAATCAACGATATATTTTTGGCGAACGGAAACCGTTTGATGGATATGCCTTTGCCTGACAATACGCTGGCAGTTATGGTGAAACGCGATAACAACTTCTTTGTGCCCAAAGGACACACCCAGCTCAAAACCGGCGATAAACTGCTGGTGATAAGCGACAACGAAGAGGCGTTGAAAAAGTATTACGAGTCGCTGGGCATCGAAGACTATTCGATAGAAAAAAATTAACCCTCCGCCGGAATCTTGTTTCTGTTCAGCCGGCGAGAATGGATTTCAGCCGCAATTCCCGTCCCTGTACCAGTTCGGTATTATCCGACCGGCAGTAGGGGCAGCGGTCGAAAATTTTTTGCGGCGAAAATTCCCGTCCGCATAGGCGGCAGCGCGATAGCGGAGCGACCTCGACGATGCGCACGTGGGCTTTCTCGAACGGCGAGTACCGTTGTGCCGTCTGCAAAGAAAATGTCAGCGCGGAAATATCCACTCCTGCAAGGCGTCCCACCTCCAACTCGATTTCTTTTACTTCTCTTGCCTGTTTCTTTATCGCTTCGAGGGCGACCATATCGAGAATACTCAACGCAATAGACAGTTCGTGCATCGACCGTGAAATTTAGAAATTGAACAACCGGCTTTTTTTGACAGCCCGTTTCTATTAACAAGCCTTGCCGTGTTTTGTTTTCACGGGCGGTCGAACGGTTTTGTTAATGTTAATTTCTTCTTTTCAAGAACAATAATGGCATAAAAAAGGTTTCTATAAAGCGCGTGATGAATAGCGGCATTTCAAAAAAACGGATACGATGGAAAATATAGAAACCCTTCTCTCGGAAGAACGCCGCCGAATACGTTTCGGCAATTATGCTCCCCATTATGACTACGAGCAGCTCGGGCGCAATTTCTTTCCCGATGTCGTTTCGCAGCCCTGCACTATTCATTGCCACACGACTCCCTTTTCATTACAGAAAAAAATCGAGGAAAAGGAGATAGACCAACTGGTTTGATGCTCTTGCCGCATCTGTCGGCATTCGGCGGGCTATGCGTTGCCCTCTGCTGTTTCCCGATGTTTCATAATCGACTTCATGTTTTTCTGCGCCCACTCCGTCAGCGAAATGATAATGGGTACAAGCGACTTGCCGGTGTCGGTCAATTCGTATTCCACCCGTATCGGCACTTCGGGAAATACCGTCCGCTTCACCAAATCGTCTGCCGCCAACACGCGCAGCGTATCCGACAATACTTTGGTCGAGATATCCGGAATCAACGCTTTCAATCCGTTGAATCGTACCGCCCCGTTTTCGTGCAGCACGAGAATGAGCAGCAGCGCCCATTTATTGCCGAAACGGGCCACCACGTTGCGTATGGGACAAATTTCGATAATCGAATTTTTTTCATCTTTTTTCCGCATGGTAATTTCTTCTTTTTCAACAAAAGTAACCGGTAGGTTACTTTGGACGATTTTTGTAACCTCTTGTTTATTGGAATTTTAATCCTTATTTTTGCGCTATCTGAAATAAACTAAGAGTGCGATGTAAAGTTAAAGAATCAATTTCAAATAACCAATTAAAATTTTAAACGAAATGAAACAGATTGAAAAAATTGCGGCAGCCGAAAATTTTGCAGCCGTGAATTTCGGCAAATTAAGTGAACTGGGCGAATACGTGCTGTCGCTCGGTGAAATGAAGATTCCGGGCAAAGTGTTTGGCGGGGCGGCTTTGCAGGCGACCGGCGGTGAATTTTCCTTCCAGCTTTTCCTGCCCGGTACCGAAACGGGATTTCTGCATCGCCACAAAGAGCACGAAGAACTCTATTTCTTCCTTGCCGGAAAGGGCGAATTTCAAGTCGACGGCAAGGTTTTTCCCGTGTCCGAAGGCAGCGTGGTGCGTGTGGCGCCGGCGGGCAAACGCTCTGTGCGCAACAACGGCACGGAACCGCTCATCATGCTTTGCGTGCAGTATAAGGGTGCCACCTTTACGGCAGCCGATGCTGCCGACGGCGATCTGCTGAACGAGCCGGTGGCATGGTAACACCCCGCTTGCGGCAACGAAAAACGGGTCGGCGCCGTAAGGAGCCGACCCGTTTCTGTTTTTACGCTTGTCGTATCAGAAATTGTATTGCAGTCCGATAGCAAGAATTTCCTTGAATTGTATTTTGGGGCATTTGCTTTCGATGATTTCCCCGTCGGGACCTTTCTTTTTATCAAGCAGCTTTATATCGTTGTCATATACGAGATTTGTCGATACCGAAGCCGACAGCCATTTGTTGATGGTCATGTTTATCTGTACGTCCCACGCCACGTCGATGTTTTTTACCTCTTTTCCGCGCAGGTAGTCGGTAAAGAGATTCAGACGGGAATAGAGGTTGATGTTTTTCATGATGTCGTAGTTCAGTTCGGCTTTCACGTTGGCACCGAGTTCGTTGAGTGTTTTATGCCCGTCTTTCACGCCGAAAGAGTGTTGGTCTGCCAAATATTGGTCGAGCACGTAAGTACCTTTGTAGGTAACCGGCGTAACCACGAGAGAAAACATTTTGGCAGGTGTCCACGTAATACCGATACCGGCTGTCAGGTAACCCGGCGCCATGAAACGCGAAACGTATGTCCGTATGTCACCCGAATAGTTGTAACCGTTGGCGAATTGCGATTCGTAAGTAAGCATCGCGCTGACATACAGAACACGCTGCACTTGATAACCGTAGTTGGAGTTGAGGTAGATTTTATCCGTTGTTTTTTTCAAGGGGTCATCGCTCATTTGGTTGCCGCCGAAACCGAATTCTATACGGTTCTGCCACAAGTGGACATCTTTTTTGAAATCGGCTTGATAGGTGAATTGTGCATCGAGCGCCAGTGCGTTTTCGCCGCCCGAAGCCCAGTTCGTAAAACTTGCTTGTGTAAATTTGAGTCCGATAAAACCGGCTTTTGTCCAAGGTTTTGCAGGGGCTTCTTCTTCCTGTGCTGCTTCTTGTGCCGAAACGCCGGCAAACGACATCGCTGCCAGCGCGATTAAAAGAAAATACTTTTTACTCATAGTTGTATTTTTATATTTTGCCGCAAAAATATATAAAAATGCAGATACGACAAAATATAAACAAAAAAGATTGTACCTTTGTTAATGAAGAACGCGGCTCGGCGGAAGCGTCGGACGTTTTCATTGTATAATTATTAAAAATGTAAGGTATGAAAAAGTACAAATGTACCGTATGCGACTGGATTTACGATCCGGCAAAAGGCGACCCCGAAGGCGGCATCGCTCCGGGCACCGCATTCGAGGATATTCCCGACGATTGGGTATGCCCGTTGTGCGGAGTGGGCAAAGACGAATTTGAGCCCGTGGAGGAGTAGCGCCTCCCGCTTTCACGGCAAAAAGAGAGCCGCCAATCATGCGATTGGCGGCTCTTGTTGCCCTGGAAGGATTCGAACCCTCACAGGCGGAACCAGAATCCGAAGTGCTACCATTACACCACAGGGCAATTTTTCCGACTGCAAAGGTGCAAATTTATTTTCATCTTTTCCTACTATCCCGTCGGTTTCTCTTTCGCATTAACATTTTTTTTGAGTATCGCGCTTTCGTTGTCTATCGCAATCCCGATATGATGACTTCGCGACTTTTGTCGATGAGTGTTTCCATGTCGTGCTTGCCGTCGTTTTCGGGGAATATGGGGGCATGTATGGTCAGCGTTATTTTGCCCGGGCGTATCAGTTTGCCCTCTTTCGGCAGTACGCGGTAAGAGCCGTCTATCGTAAGCGGCACCACCGGCAGCGACAAGTCTTCGGCTATCTGATAAGCCCCTCTTTTGAAGCGCTGCACGCTGCCGTCGGGCGTGCGCGACCCTTCGGGAAAGACCACGAGCGACATACCTTTTACCAGAATCTTTTCGGCGGCAGCCAGCGTTTCGCGCAATCCTTTTCCCGACCGGTCTACGAAAATGAAACCCGCTGCGGCGCACGCAGCCCCCACGAAAGGAATCTTCCGCAGCGACGCTTTCATCATCCATTTGAATTTGTGTCCCAGATAGCCGTACACGAGAAATATATCGTAGGCACCCTGATGGTTGGCAACGAACACGTACGACGTATGTTTGTCGAGATTTTCACGTCCGCGCACTTTCACCCGCACCAGCGACACGATGCAGAAAATTCGCGACCAGATAAGACCCGGATAATATCCCCAGATGCGGTGGCTGCCCGCAAAGCAGCCCACGATGGTCGTTACGGCGGCAAGCACCGTTACCACCGCCATCACCGGCACGATTACGAGCCATTGGTAAAGAAATCGCAGTATCGTCATAGACAACAGATTAAAAGGTATAATACGGAAAAAGGCATTGTAACCACAATGCCTTTTCCTTTTGTCTCGTGTCCGAGATGAGATTCGAACTCACACGATCTAAGATCACTACCCCCTCAAAGTAGCGTGTCTACCAATTTCACCACCCGGACAATCTCCGCACTCGAAAAGCGTGCCCAAAACAGGACTCGAACCTGCACGTCCTAATGAACATTAGTCCCTGAAACTAACGCGTCTACCAATTCCGCCATTTGGGCTCGATTTCACTTCGCGAGGGCGATTGGAGCGAAAAACGGGACTCGAACCCGCGACCCTAACCTTGGCAAGGTTATGCTCTACCAACTGAGCTATTTTCGCATTTCACTATGTCAAAGAGTTTCTCTATCGAGAGCGAAAAACGGGACTCGAACCCGCGACCCTAACTTTGGGAAAGTTATGCTCTACCACCTGAGCTATTTTCGCAAGCCGCTGTGGCACAAAGTCCTTTATCGAGAGCGAAAAACGGGACTCGAACCCGCGACCCTAACCTTGGCAAGGTTATGCTCTACCAACTGAGCTATTTTCGCATTTGCGGTTGCAAATATACGGCGGTTATTTTATTTGTGCAAATCTTATCCCGTTTTTTTCTTCAAAAAATAAAAACGTTTCGCTTGACCGGCGTAAACACGACACCGGCTGCCCGCGCTTTTCCGATGAAATAAAAAAGCCGTCCCCGCCATTCACACGGCAGGGACGGCGCGTCCGGATTATTTATTCAGGAAATTCTCTTTTCATTCTATTCTCTTGCGTTATCGGGCGATAATCATCGTCTTGCCGTTCACGATGTAGGCTCCGGCAGACAGCGTGCCGAGGGCAGAGGCATCATCGGCTTCGAGCACCAATACGCCTTGCAGATTATACACGGTTATGCCTTCTTGTTCTTGTTGTGTCTCCGTAATGGCGGAGGATTCGTCTATCGGCAATATCGTTCCGAACTCTTTCCACCCTTCGGTGTTTTGATACTTTTCTACCGATTCGGCAGGCACGTAGAGCGTACAGTTGGCACAATCTACATCTCCAAAAGCAAGGTTTAAATTTACCGGTGTCGGATTATAAGCTGTTACCGATGTCAAGCCCGTGCAATAGTAAAAAGCATATCTGCCGATAGAGGTAACATTCTTGCCTATCGTTATCGACGTCAAGCCCGTGCAAACGCGAAAAGCCTCCTCGTCAATAATCGTAACCGTATTAGGTATGGTATAATCAGCCACTCCGCATTTCGGTGCAAAGGCTATAAACAAGGTATCGTTTACGATAAGGCTGCAATGATCGTCTGTTGCAAATTTTCCCTTAAATTCTGTCAAACCGCGGCAACCGGAAAAAACACCTCCGCCGATAGTGGTAACACTATTGCCTATCGTTACCGATGTCAAACCCGTGCAATTGTGAAAAGCATTGTAGTCAATAGTGGTAACACTCTTTGGTATCGTTATCTCTTTCAAACCCGTGCAATTGTGAAAAGCCTGAAAGCCGATAGTGGTAACACTCTCGGGTATCGTTACCGATGTCAAGCCCGTGCAACCCTGAAAAGCATTGTCGGGAATCCGCTTTACATTCTCTCCGATATGCACCGTGGTCAATGCCTCACAGTGGTTAAAGCCACCGCTTATACAGGAGTCGGCATTAAACCAAATTTCTGTCAAGCCGCTGCAACTGTGAAAAGCTTCACTGCCGATAGTGGTAACACTCTCGGGTATCGTTACCGATGTCAAGCCCGTGCAACCCCAAAATGCACCTCCGTCGATAGTGGTAACACTATTGCCTATCGTTATCGACGTCAAGCCGGTGCAACCCTCAAATGCACCGCCGCTGATAGTGGTAACACTCTCGGGTATCGTTACCGACGTCAAACCCGTGCAATCTTTAAAAATTCCCTCGGCAATAGCGGTAACTCGGTTGCCGATGATCAATGAAACAAGACTTGTTTTCGCTTGGAACGGCACGGTGAATATGGTAAGGCGTCCAGTTCTTTGTATGGCATTGATATCCCGACCCAAATACACCGTATTCAACGGACAATTCGTAAATACCTCCTGTTTTATATTCAAGGTATCCGCACAGTCCTCTATCCGTAAATTCGTTAGTTTCGTACAATCGGAAAAAGCATAGTCGCCGATAGCGGTAATCCCGCTGCCTACCGTTACCGAAGTGATGACAGTGCTGTAATCGACCCAAGGAGCCTCATCGTAGCTCGTAAAATCTTTCATTGCGCCCGTACCGGAAATTTCGAGTACACCCGTCTCGGTGTTGAGCGTCCAAGAAACATCGGTGCCTTCGGCACCGCATTCGCCGTTTTTAATTTCGGCTTGCACCCTTGTGCCCACGCCCCACAAGAGCGCGGACAATCCTAAAAGTAAAAACTTCTTTTTCATAACTATTTTGATGGTTATTTGAATTTCCCGCAAAAATAATTCCACAAAATAAATTTTCAAAACTTTCCGCTAAAAATTTTTACTTTCATTCGGCAATGCGGTGTAATGTAAAAAAAGATGCCACCCGAAAGGCGGCATCTTTTATAATGGGATTGCGTCGTATGATGCGATGAAACTCCGAATGACAGGATTTGAGTGCTTTCTCCCCGTTGTAATCCACCGTGCTAAGCATACCCGAGGGCGTGGCCCGCCATTGGAGAAAAAAGCTTGTCTCGGTATTTCATAAGATTTGAAGAGTTTCCCAATCCAATACGACGCAATCTTATGGGTTACCGTTTCAACAATACAAATATACTCATCTCTTTCGAGAAAAACAAATTTACCGGCAAAAAAGTGAAAGCGGACGAAAATTTTTCGATTATTTTTGTCGTCGGGCGAATAACCGTATATTTGTATCGACGATAACGACAACCTCTGAAAACATGAACAACTTTTCTTTTTGCACTCCTACCGAATTTGTGTTCGGACGCGACACGGAAACCCGATGCGGCGAGTTGTGCCGCAAATACGGCGCGTCCAAAGTATTGCTCGTTTACGGCGGCGGTTCGGCGGTGAAAAGCGGGCTGCTGGCTCGCGTCGAAGATTCCCTGCGCCGTGCAGGCGTGGCGAGTGTCGCGCTCGGCGGCATACAGCCCAACCCTACCGACCCCAAAGTGTATGAAGGCATCGCCCTTGCCCGCGCCGAAGGGGCGGATATGCTGCTTGCCGTAGGCGGCGGTTCGGTCATCGACACCGCCAAAGCCATTGCCGCCGGCGTGTTGTACGACGGCGACTTTTGGGATTTCTTCGCGCAGAAAGCCGTCGTGGGAAAAGCGTTGAAAGTGGGCGTCGTACTCACCATTCCCGCTGCGGGCAGCGAAGGGTCTGGCAATAGCGTCATCACCAAACTCGACGGACTGCACAAGATAAGCCTGCGTGCGCCGACGGCGCTGCGACCCGTCTTTGCCGTGATGAATCCCGAACTTACCTACACGCTGCCGCCGTTCCAGACGGCGTGCGGCATTGCCGACATGATGGCGCACATCATGGAGCGCTATTTCTCCAACACGACGGGCGTAGAGGTTACCGACCGCCTGTGCGAGGGGCTGCTGAAAGCGATTGTCGGGCAGGCGCGCATCGCCATGCAGACGCCGGACGACTACGATGCCCGCGCCAACCTGATGTGGAGCGGCACGCTGGCACACAACGGATTGTGCGGCGTCGGACGCGACGAAGACTGGTCGTCGCACTTCATGGAGCACGAAATCAGTGCCGTGTATAACGTGGCGCACGGGGCGGGGCTGGCGGTCATCTTTCCGGCTTGGCTCACCTACATGGCGGAGCATCATGTCGATAAGCTCTACCAGTTTGCCGTGCGCGTATGGGATATTCCCGAATCCGACGACCGCAAGACGGCGGCTCTGCGCGCCGTGCGCAAACTGAAAGAGTTTTTCACCTCTCTCGGTCTGCCCGTCGATTTCAAGGGCTTGGGCATAGAGCAGCCCGACATCGACCTGTTGGTGAATAAGCTGCACGAAAACAAGGGCGAACGGGTAGGGGCTTACCTGCCGCTCGACCGCTCCCGCAGTCGCCGCATTTACGAACTCGCTTTATAAGATGCTGGGTAAAAACAAAATAAAATTCATACGGTCGCTCGAACGGAAAAAGGAGCGGCGCGAAAGCGGTTGCTTCCTTGCCGAAGGCGGCAAGCTCGTGGGCGACACGCTCGGTGCATTCGTGTGCGAACTGCTGGTCGCCACGCCTGCGTGGTTGCAGGCGCACCGCGATGTTCGGGCTGCCGAAATCGTGGAAGCCGCTCCGGAGGAGATAGCCCGCGCCTCGCTGCTGACAACGCCGCAAGAGGTGCTGGCGGTCTATCGCATACCGCATCATACCCTCGATGTGGCGGCAATGGAGGAGCGGCTCACCCTCGCACTCGATACGGTGCAAGACCCGGGCAATCTGGGTACCATCGTGCGCATTGCCGACTGGTACGGCATCGACGACATCGTTTGTTCGCCCGCCTGCGCCGACCTCTACAACCCCAAGACCGTGCAAGCCACGATGGGCGCGCTGTCGCGCGTGCGCGTACATTATATGTCGTTGCCCGAATTTCTGTCGCAGGTGCGCGTTCCCGTTTACGGAACATTTCTCGACGGCGAGAGCATCTACACGCAGCCCCTTGCCGAGCGGGCGGTACTGGTCATGGGAAACGAGGGGCGCGGCATTTCCTCCGATACGGAGCCGTACATCACCCGCCGCCTTTTCCTGCCCGACTATCCGGAGGGGCGGGCGGCATCGGAGTCGCTGAATGTCGCGGTGGCAACGGCAGTGGCGTGCGCCGAATTTCGTCGCCCCAAATAGCAGTTTTTTTTGAAAAAAAATTGGTCGGAAACGCTTGTGCCTTCGTGCTATAATCCCTGCGCTTTGGCTTCGTTCCAAAGGGCGTCCATCTCGCCCAGCGTCATTTCGTTCAGCGGTTTGCCCTGCTTGCCTGCTTGCTCCTCCACATAGTTGAAGCGGCGGATAAATTTTTGGTTGGTGCGTTCCAACGCATTTTCGGGATTGATTTTGTAAAGCCGCGCCGCATTTATCAGACTGAAAAAGAGGTCGCCGCACTCCATTTCCGCCTTGTCGGCGTCCATGCCGCCGATTTCGTTCTGGAACTCCGCGATTTCCTCTTTCACCTTGTTCCATACCTGTTCGCGCTCCTCCCAGTCGAAACCGGCGTTGCGCGCTTTCTCCTGTATGCGGTAAGCCTTGATGAGGGCGGGCAGCGAGGCGGGAACACCTGCCAGCACGGTTTTGTTGCCCCCTTTCTCTTTCAGTTTCAGCGCCTCCCAGTTCTGTTCCACCTGTCCGGCGGTCTCGGCAGCCGCCGTGCCGAACACGTGCGGGTGTCGGTAAATCAGCTTTTCACACAGCGCGTTGCACACGTCCGCCATGTCGAAAAGCCCCTTTTCCTCACCGATTTTGGCGTAGAAAGCCACGTGCAGCAGTACGTCGCCCAGCTCTTTTTTGATGGCGGCGTTGTCGTTTTGGATTATCGCTTCGCACAATTCGTAGGTTTCCTCTATCGTGTTGGAGCGGAGCGATTCGTTGGTCTGTTTGCGGTCCCACGGGCATTTCACCCGCAGCTCGTCGAGTATGTCGAGAAAGCGCCCGAATGCCGCGCACTTCTCTTCGCGTGTATGAATAGACATCTTTTTTATAAATTTTTCGTAGGCAAAGGTAATGATTTTCGTCGGAAAAAATTATCTTTGTCCTTTCATAGACAACCGAAAAAACGAAGAACAGAAAAATGGGAAAAGTCCTTATCATCGGCGCCGGCGGCGTAGCCACCGTAGCTGCCCACAAAGTGGCGCAAAACGCCGACGTCTTTACCGACATCATGATAGCCAGCCGCACCCTCTCCAAGTGCGACGCCATAGTGAAAGCTATCGGAAACCCGACCATAAAGACCGCGCAGGTCGATGCCGACGACGTGGAGCAGCTCGTTGCACTTTTTGAAAGTTTCCGCCCCGACATTGTCATGAATCTGGCACTGCCCTATCAAGACCTTACCATCATGGACGCCTGCCTGCGCACCGGCGTCAATTACCTCGATACGGCGAATTACGAGCCGAAAGACGAAGCGCACTTCGAGTATAGTTGGCAGTGGGCTTACAAAGAGCGTTTCGAGCAGGCGGGGCTTACCGCCATTCTCGGCTGCGGTTTCGACCCGGGCGTTACGAGCGTGTACACCGCGTATGCCGCCAAGCATCACTTCGACGAGATACACTATCTCGACATCGTGGACTGCAACGCCGGAAACCACCACAAGGCTTTCGCCACCAACTTCAACCCCGAAATCAATATCCGCGAAATCACCCAAAAAGGGCTCTATTGGGAAAACGGCAAATGGATAGAAACGGAGCCGCTCGAAATACACCGCCCGCTCACCTATCCCCGCGTCGGCGCCCGTGAAAGCTATCTGCTGCACCACGAGGAGTTGGAGAGTCTGGTGAAAAACTATCCCACTATCAAGCGCGCTCGTTTCTGGATGACTTTCGGACAGGAGTACCTGACGCATCTGCGCGTGATACAGAACATCGGCATGGCGAGCATCGTGCCGATTGACTATAACGGCATGCAAATCGTGCCGCTGCAATTTCTCAAAGCCGTGCTGCCCAACCCGCAGGAACTGGGCGAAAACTACGACGGCGAGACCTCTATCGGCTGCCGCATTCGGGGTGTCAAAGACGGCAAAGAACGTACTTACTACGTCTATAACAACTGTTCGCACCGTGCCGCCTACGAGGAGACCGGCATGCAGGGCGTAAGCTACACGACGGGCGTACCTGCCATGATTGGAGCGATGATGTTCCTCAAAGGCATCTGGCGCAAAGCCGGCGTGTTCAACGTCGAGGAGTTTGACCCCGACCCCTTCATGGAGCAGTTGAACAAACAGGGTCTGCCGTGGCACGAAATCTTCGACGGCGACCTCGAATTGTAATGAAACAATAAATACACCCGATATGGAAGAAGAAAAAAAAGAAACCGCAAAAGCGGCGATACCGGCGGAGAAACTCAACGCCCTGCGCGCCGCTATGGATAAAATCGAAAAAAATTACGGCAAAGGTGCCATTATGAAATTGGGCGACGACCAAGTGGAAGAAATTGCCGTCATACCCACCGGCTCGATAGGGCTTAACGCCGCACTCGGCGTAGGCGGCTACCCGCGCGGGCGCGTCATCGAAATATACGGTCCCGAGTCGTCCGGTAAAACGACGCTCGCCATACACGCCATTGCCGAAGCGCAGAAAGCGGGCGGCATCGCCGCCATTATCGACGCCGAACACGCATTCGACCGCTTCTATGCCGAGAAGTTGGGCGTCGATGTCGAAAACCTTTGGATTTCGCAGCCCGACAGCGGCGAGCAGGCTTTGGAAATAGCCGAGCAGCTTATCCGTTCGTCGGCAGTCGATATTATCGTCATCGACTCCGTTGCCGCTCTCACGCCGAAAGCCGAACTCGAAGGCGATATGGGCGACTCCAAAATGGGCTTGCAGGCGCGCCTCATGTCGCAGGCGCTGCGCAAACTCACGGCGACCATAAGCAAGACCAACACCACCTGCATCTTCATCAACCAACTGCGTGACAAACTCGGCGTCATGTTCGGCAACCCCGAAACCACCACCGGCGGCAACGCCCTGAAATTCTATGCCTCCGTGCGCCTCGATATTCGTCGCATCAGCCAAATCAAAGACGGCGAAGAGGTCATCGGCAACCAGACGCGTGTAAAAGTGGTGAAAAACAAAGTGGCGCCTCCTTTCCGCCGTGCGGAATTCGACATCATGTTCGGCGAGGGCATTTCCCGTGCCGGCGAAATTGTCGATCTCGGTGTCGAAAAAGGCATTATCAAAAAGAGCGGTTCGTGGTTCAGCTACAACGATACCAAACTGGGACAGGGACGCGACGCCACCAAGAAATGTATTCAGGACAATCCCGAGTTGGCAGACGAATTGGAAGCCCTCATCATGGCGGCTCTCAAATCGACGAAATAAAAAATATATCGCTCGAACACAAAGCGCACCCGACAGGGTGCGCTTTGTGTTTATCTTGCAGTAAAAAAATCAATAGAGGTCTTTGTCGTCGCTCATGTCGAGGTCGTCGAAACCTTCCGGGTCGAGTTCGTCGGGGTCGAAACCGGCATCACCGTAGAAGTCGTCGTCGATGCCCAAATCGTCGGTAACGGCATTTTTCTTTTCCAACTCGTCGAAGTCGATGGTTTGGGGCGGAGGCGTGCCCATAGATTTGGAGCAGAGCGGTTTGTCCAAATTCTTTCCCGTGATGATTTCGCGCAGTTCCATGAAGAACGACCGCTCGGTCATGTTGTCGAATACGAACAGCATACGCTGTTTTTCCTCTTCGAGCAGTTCGCTCAGGCGCGTGTCCGCCATAATCCACGAATCCTCCTCGTAGCCCGTCTCCATATCCATAAGGGTAACTTCGGTTTTCTTTTCCCAGTTGTCCTCGCAGATGAAAAACGAGGTGAGCTGGTCGTGCGTGTAGTTTACCGAATCGAGAATGGCGTTGTTGAGTTCGAGAAACGTCGCTTCGGAGTCGATGGAAATTTCGCGGGCGAAATGATCGACTTCATCGGAAAGAATCAGAAATTTATATACCATGTTTTTCTGTTTTTATGGATTTATTTACCCTTGACGATACCCCGCTCCGACGCGCGGACGAATTGCAGAATTTCGTCGCGTTCGGGGGTGGCGGGAATGTTTTCTTCGATATATTTCAGGGCATCTGTCGTGTTCATGCCCTTCATATAGATGCAGCGGTACACCTCCTGTATCAGAGCGATGGTTTCCTCGCTGAAATTGCGGCGGCGCAATCCCACGACGTTGATGCCGGCAAAGGTGATGGGCGTGTGCCCTATCGTGGCGTATGGCGGAATGTCTTTGTTGATTTGCGAGCCGCCCTGCACCATGACGTGTTTGCCGATGCGGGTGAACTGGTGGCACAGCACCCCGCCGCTGATGATGGCGTAGTCGTCGATGACCACTTCGCCGCCAATCTGCGTGGCGTTCGATATGATGATATTGTTGCCCAGCACGCAATCGTGAGCTATATGCACGTATGCCATAAGCAGGCAGTTGCTGCCGATGACGGTTTTCCCTTTTGATGCCGTGCCGCGATTCACCGTTACGCACTCGCGCAGGGTGGTGTTGTCGCCTATCTCGGCAGTCGTTTCTTCGCCTTTGAATTTGAGATCTTGCGGTATGGCGGAAACGACGGCACCCGGGAATATCTTGCAATTTTTCCCGATGCGTGCTCCGCTCAATATCGTGGCGTTCGACATGATGCACGTGCCGTCGCCGATGACGACGTTTTTATCTATGGTAACGAAAGGTCCTATTTCTACATTTTTTCCGATGCGGGCTTCGGGGTGGATACAAGCTGATGGGTGTTGCATATCAGTTTAGGTTTTGTGCGTTTTATTTGTTTTTGACGATTTGTGCCATGAACTCTACTTCGGTCGTTATCTTGTCGCCCACGAAAGCGTACCCTTTCATATAGGCGCAGCCGCGTCGCATTTCCGTCATGTACGATACGTGGAATATGGCGGTATCGCCCGGCACCACTTTCTGGCGGAATTTTACATTGTCTATTTTCAGGAAATAGGTCGAGTAGGAAGCGGGGTCGTCGACCGAGTTGAGGGTCAGCAGACCGCCCGTCTGTGCCATGGCTTCGATGAGCAGCACGCCCGGCACGACCGGTTCCTGCGGGAAGTGTCCTTGGAAAAACGGCTCGTTGCTGGTAAAGTTTTTGATGCCGACGATATGATTTTTCCCCATTTCGATGATTTTGTCCACCAACAGCATCGGGTAGCGGTGCGGGAGCAGCTCTTTGATGCGGTTTACGTCCATCACCGGCGCCTTGTTGGGGTCGTACAGCGGAGCTTGTATTTCCTGCCGTTTTATCTCTTTGCGAATCAAGTGCGTAAATCGGCTGTTGATTTTATGTCCCGGACGGGTGGCGATGATGCGACCCTTTATCGGTCGTCCGATGAGTGCCATATCGCCGAGTACATCGAGCAGTTTGTGGCGTGCCGGCTCGTTTTTGAATGCCAGCGGACGGTTGCTGATGAAGCCCAGCTTATTGGCATCGCGATGCTGTGCCCCCATCAGGTCGGCAATGCGGTCAAACTCCGGCTGTTCGATTTTTTGGTCGTAGATGACAATGGCGTTGTCGAGGTCGCCGCCCTTTATCAGGTTGTTTTTCAGCAATTGTTCTATTTCGCGGACGAATACGAATGTGCGCGCCGACGCTATTTCATCGGCAAAGCATTTCATATCTTCCAGACTTGCATATTGGTAATTGAGAATGGGCGAATCGAAAAGCACCATGGTGCTGACGCTGAAATGGTCGTCGGGCAGTGCCATAATGGTGGCGCCCGTCTCTTCGTCGGTTACCTCTATCTTGTTGCGGATAATGTAGTAATCTTTTTCGGCGTTTTGTTCTTCGATGCCCACCCGTTCGATATTTTCCACATAGATGCGGGCGCTGCCGTCGAGAATGGGAAATTCGGGCGCATTCACCTGTATCAGGCAGTTGTCTATTTCCAAAGCGTAGAGAGCCGCCATGGCGTGTTCGATAGTGCTTACCGATACGTTCTGTTTTCCCAGTACGGTGCCGCGCTGCGTTGCCGTTACGTTTTCGGCTACGGCGTCGATGACGGGCTGTCCTTCGAGGTCGATGCGTTGTATTTTGTATCCGTGATTTTCGGGTGCAGGCAGAAAGGTGATTTCTATATCGAGTCCGGTATGCAATCCCTTGCCTTGCAGGGTGAAGCTCCCTTTGAGTGTCTGTTGTTTCATTTCGTTTGCTTTATGCGTTGTCGTTTCCTGTTTTTTTCGATAATTGTTGTTTGAGGGCTGCCACCTCTTTTTGCAGCTCTTTGATAGTCTGGTTCAATTCGGGCAATCTTCGCATCAATACGCTCATGCGGGCAAATTCCCGTGCCGGTATTGCCGGAGTGCCCAGCAGGTTGCTGCCCGCTTCGACATGATTGGGTACGCCCGATTGCGCTCCGAAATTCGATCGGTCGCCCACGGTGATGTGTCCGGCAAAACCCACCTGTCCGCCTACCATGCAGTGGCTTCCTATTTTTGTGGAGCCTGCCACGCCCACTTGTGCCGCCATGACAGTATGTTCGCCCACTTCTACGTTGTGGGCTATCTGTATGAGGTTGTCGAGTTTTGTTCCCCGATGTACGACGGTCGAACCCATGGTCGCACGGTCGATGGTCGTATTGGCGCCCACTTCCACGTCGTCTTCGATAACTACGTTTCCGATTTGGGCTATCTTTTCATATCTCCCGTCGTGAGGGGCAAATCCGAATCCGTCGGCGCCTATCACTGCTCCTGCGTGTATGATGCAATGTGCGCCTATCACGCAGTCGCGGTATATTTTTACACCCGGGTAGATAATGGTGTCGGTGCCGATTTTTACGTTCTCGCCGATGTAGGCTTGGGGATAGATTTTACACCCTTCGCCCAGCACAGCATGTTCGTCGATGTAGGCAAATTCTCCTATATATACCGATTCGGAAAGTTTTGCCGACGCAGCAATATGCACATTTTTTTCGATGCCTTTTTTTTCGGGGCGGGCTTGTTCTACCATATTCAGCAGCAAAGCCAGACAGGCATAGGCGTCATCGACCTCGATAAGCGTCGCTTTTATTTCGCCTTCGGGTTTGAAGCCACGGTTTACCAAAACGATGCCTGCACGGGTCGTATAGATATGCGGCGTATATTTGGGATTGGCGAGAAACGTCAGCGAGTCGGGCGCACCTTCTTCTATCTTCGACAGGTTGCTTACGCGTACATTTTCATTGCCTATCACCTTGCCGTGTAGGAATTGTGCTATCTCTTTGGCGGAAAACTCCATAACTGTTTTTTCGGTTTCGTAAAGACAAAAGTCGCTCTTAAAAGTTACAAAGTACGCACTTTTTTTTCAAACGGAGAAATAATATGACGGTTAATTTACGCTTGCCGTTTTTCCGGTAAAGAATTTCACGATTGTTGAAAGAAATCATAAAAAAAAGTCATTTGTTTGAAATAAAATGTCTACTTTTGCCCTTTCTGATAGAAATACTAAAAAAGTATTGTGCAATATGATGAAACCTTTGCAGGAAAAACTTGCGAAATATGATGCTCCGCAGAAAGCGAAAGCCATGGGGGTATATCCTTATTTTCGTAAGATAGAAAGCGATCAGGACACGGAAGTGCTGATTAACGGAAAAAAAGTCCTCATGTTCGGATCGAACAGTTATTTGGGACTTACCAATCACCCCAAAATCAAAGAAGCCGCCATTGCCGCCATAAAGAAATACGGTACCGGTTGTGCCGGTTCCCGTTTTCTCAACGGTACGCTCGATATTCATGTCGAGCTGGAAAACCGCTTGGCGCGTTTCATCGGAAAGGAAGAAGCCATTATATATTCCACCGGCTTTCAGGTGAATATGGGAGTCGTCTCGTGCCTTACCGGTCGGGACGATTGTTTGATATGGGACGAACGCGACCATGCATCCATCATCGAGGGTCGGCGGCTCAGTTTCTCCAATCCGTTGAAATTCAAACACAACGATATGGAGTCGCTCGAAAAAGTGCTGAAATCGTGTAAAGAAGACGCCATCAAACTGATAGTCGTAGAGAGCGTGTACAGCATGGAGGGCGACGTAGCCGACCTTCCTGCCATTACGGCACTGGCGAAAAAATACAATGCGTCGGTATATGTCGATGAGGCACACGGGCTCGGCGTATTCGGCAAGCAGGGGCGCGGGGTGTGCAACCAGCTCGGCGTAACCGATGATGTCGATTGCATCATGGGTACGTTCAGCAAATCGTTTGCATCGCTCGGCGGTTTCATCGCCACCGATTCCGTTACCGCCAACTACCTGCGGCACAACTCCCGTTCCTACATATTCAGTGCAAGCATCACGCCGGCTTCCACCGCCGCCGTAGGGGCTGCGCTCGACATTATCGAGAGCGAACCCGAGCGCATTCAGAATCTTTGGGACGTTACCCGCTACGCCCTCGACGGTTTCCGTCGCATCGGCTGCGAGATAGGCAACACTTCGACACCTATCATTCCGCTCTTTATCCGCGACAACACCACCACTTTCATGATAACTCGCGACTTGTTTGAGGAAGGTATTTTCGTCAATCCCGTCGTTTCGCCCGCCGTGCCCTCCGAAGACACCTTGATACGGTTCTCGCTGATGGCTACCCACACGAAAAAACAGGTCGATTATGCCCTTGAAAAAATCGAAAAATGTTTCAAACATTACGGGGTTATCCGGTAAGACCGATTCCGTAAGACAACAAAAAAGCTCCCGCAAAACGGGAGCTTTTTTATTTGATGTGTCGGGATTATTTCAGTCCGAGTTTCTTCCGTATATCTTTGGGAATGGCATTTTTGTTTACCATGAACGACATGGTTTTGTATGCCACGAACGGACGGGAGAAGTAGTAATAACCGTCGTACGGCGACGCCGTTACGCCCCACGAATTTTTCACCTTGTAATACGGTGTACCGTTTTGGTCGGTAGCCGTACCGATGATTACCATGCCGTGGTCGTCGGTGGTCTCATAGTTGTCGAAAGCCGTTTGTCGCATCTCCTGCGTGATGACTTTTTCTTTGCCGGGTTTGTCGAATTTGTAGAGCATCTTGTCCCGTTCGGCAGGAGAGAGGTCGCCCCAGCGGGCGGCGTCGGTGCCTTCCATGCTCGACAAGTCGACTTCGGGCACGATAGCGACGGCGAGCGAGCGGCTGAATCCTTTTTCCGTAACGTCGCTGCCCCATGCTATCGTATAATCGTTGTCAAGCGCATAGTCGATGATTGTCATCATTTCGTCCAGCGGCACGTTGTAGCTTACGCCCCACGCCCAGTTGTCGGGTAGTTCTAAGACGAAAGGTGCGTAAAACGGGTGGTGCGTGTAGGAGGTAATATCCACGTAGTCGTCCATTTTGATGGGCAGTGAGGCGGCAAACGATTGCGGCGTGTATTCTTTTCCGTTATAGGTGAATTTTTCGGGACGCACGCCGAAGTAGGCATCGAGAATGCTGTTCAGACCCGTCTGCCACGCCGTCGTCAGTTTTCCGCCCGTGCGGTCTGCCGTGTTGATGACGGCATCGACATAGGCTTTCAGCACGGCGTCGATTTCGTTAAACTCCGGAAGCTCCGTTCCGTAGTTCAATCCCGGATATACCTCTTCGGGCACGATACCGTAATCGCGTATGCCGTTGGTAACATCGTGGGCGGCGCCGCCTACGGCGAAATTCAAATGCCCGTGCAGACGCACGTATTTTACGGCTTTCTCGAAATAGATGTTTCGCACGAGCCACATCTCGGCGAGGTCGATTTCTCCACCTCCTGCACGACGTATTTCATCTTCGAGAAACGAACACGTGGAGTAGCACCAGCACGTACCGCTGCGATACTGGTTTTTGATAGCGTTGGTCGGTATCACTTTTTGGTCGGTGAACCGATACCCTTTTTCTTCCTCTTTCGCAGGCTCCTGTGCTATGGCAGTGCATACGAGACCGCTGAAAACGAGTGAAAGCAGAAATTTTTTCATATGACAATATTTATGGTGATGGAATTTTTTGCGTGTTTCCGAAATATTCATTTTCCACAAAAATACGATAAACTTTGGAAATGTCGATATGAATCGGGCGTTTTCTTTCTTTTTTGCATTTCTTGCGTAAAAATGCAGTGTGGCATCATACCGCTTCCGAGTCGAGAATTTCCTGCAACACCTCGACGCCCCGCAACACCGAATCCACCTGTGCGACGACCATCGAACGCTTCCCCCTGATTTCGCGCAGCTGGCAGCGGCGAGGATATTTTTGCAGGTAGGCGAGCACCTTGCCGAAAGTCGCCGACCGGAAATAGTGCGTATGTTCGTCGGAAACGAAATAGAGAATCATCTTGCCCTGTTTCAGCACGATTTTTTCCATGCCCAGCTGTTTTGCCATGCGGCGCAGCGTAACGACCCGTATCAACTCCTCGCCTTCGGGCGGAATGCGTCCGAAGCGGTCGCGCAGCCGTTCGGCAAAAGCGTGTATGTCGCTCTCTTTCTCCATGTTGTCGAGTTCCTGATAGAGCGATATGCGTTCCGACGCTCCCGGTATATAGTCGTCGGGGAAGAAGAGTTCGAGATCCGATTCTATTTGGCAGTCGTTCGTGAAATTTTTTTCTTCGCTTTCGTCCGATGCGTAGAGGTCGGCAAATTCATCTTCTTTCAGTTCTTGCACGGCTTCCCGCAAAATCTTTTGGTAAGTTTCGTAGCCGAGGTCGGCGATGAATCCGCTCTGTTCCGCGCCCAGCAGGTTGCCCGCGCCCCGTATGTCGAGGTCTTGCATGGCGATGTGTATGCCGCTGCCCAACTCCGAAAAGCTCTCTATCGCTTGCAGCCGGCGGCGGGCATCGACCGTCAGCGAGCGCATCGGGGGCGTGAGCAGGTAGCAGAACGCCTTTTTGTTGCTGCGCCCCACACGACCGCGCAGTTGGTGCAGTTCGCTCAATCCGAAATTCTGGGCGTTGTTGATGATGATAGTATTGGTGTTCGGCATGTCGATACCCGATTCGATGATAGTCGTGCCGATGAGTATGTCGTATTCGTAGTCGGCGAATCCCAGTATGGCTTGTTCCAACTCTTCGGGATTCATCTGTCCGTGCGCCACGACGGTGCGTGCGTCGGGCACTAATTTGTGCACGAGCTGTTCGAGGTCGTAGAGCTGCGGTATGCGGTTGTTGATGATGAATACCTGTCCGCTGCGGCTTAACTCGAATTCGATGGCTTCGCGTATGATTTCCTCGTTGAAACTGTGCACTTCGGTCTGTATCGGGTAGCGGTTGGGCGGCGGCGTGGTGATGGCGGAGAGGTCGCGCGCGCCCATTAGTGAAAATTGCAGCGTGCGCGGTATGGGGGTTGCCGACATGGTAAGCGTGTCGATGTTGGTGCGCAGTTGTTTCAATTTCTCTTTCACCGCCACGCCGAATTTCTGTTCCTCGTCGATAATCAACAGCCCGAGGTCTTTGAATTTCACATCTTTGCCTATCAGCCGGTGCGTGCCGATGACGATGTTGATGCTGCCGTCGGCGAGTCCGTTCAGTGTCTCCCGTATCTGTGCCGTGCTGCGGGCGCGGCTCAGGTAGGCGATTTTCACGGGAAATTCTTTCAGCCGTTCGCTGAACGTCTTATAGTGCTGGAATGCCAGTACGGTGGTGGGCACCAATACGGCAACCTGCTTGTTGTCGCACGCCGCCTTGAACGCCGCCCGTATGGCTATTTCGGTTTTTCCGAAACCCACGTCGCCGCAGATGAGGCGGTCCATCGGGCGGGGGCGCTCCATGTCGGCTTTTACTTCGGCGGTCGATTTCAGTTGGTCGGGCGTATCTTCGTAGATGAACGACGCCTCCAATTCGTGCTGCATGAAAGTGTCGGGCGAAAAGGCAAAACCCTTTTCCTCGCACCGGCGGGCATACAGTTTGATGAGGTCGCGGGCGATGTCTTTCATCTTGCCCTTCGTCTTCTCCTTCATGCGCTCCCACGCGCCCGACCCCAGTTTGTTGATGCGGGGCGGCTCGCCCTCTTTGGCGCGGTATTTCGCCAATTTGTGCAGCGCATGAATGCTCACGAACAGTATGTCGTCGTTGGCGTAGATGAGTTTGATGACCTCCTGCATCGTGCCGTTGAGTTCGGTGCGGAACAGTCCGCCGAACTTGCCCACGCCGTGGTCTACATGCACGATGTAGTCGCCCACCTCGAACTGCCGCAGCTCTTTCAGCGAAAGCGCCAGTTTGCCCGAGCGCGCCTTGTCGCTGCGCAGCTGGTATTTGTGGTAGCGGTCGAACAGCTGGTGGTCGGTGAAGAAGCAGTTGCCCCCCTCGCGGTCGATGAATCCTTCGTGTATCGTTTTCTTCACGGGCGTGAACGGTATGTCCTCGCCCTTGTCCTCGAAGATGTTGGCGATGCGCTGCGTCTGTTTCTCGCTGTCGCTCAGTATGTAAAGTTTGTACCCCTTTTGCAGCAGCTCGGTAAACGACTGCCCGACGAGGTCGAAATTTTTGTGGTAAATCGGCTGCGGGGCGCAGTCGAGCGTCAGCGTGCAGTCGGGATTTTTGTCGAACGGCTTCGTGCCGTAGTCGATGCGTTTGAAGGCGGGAATCATGCGGGCGAACCCCTCCACGTCGATAAGCCGCTCTTTGGCATGCAGGTCGCCCTCTTCCGAGATAAGCAGCTGCGGCGAAATCGAATCCGCCGCCACACCCCGCATACGCTCCAATACCCACGCGAGGTCTTTCACCGCCAGCAGCGTGTCGGGGGCGACGAATTGCAGCAGCGATATGCCGTTGCTCGTTTGCAGGTCGGGAATGATGAATATTTCATTGACGCTCTCCTGCGAAAGCTGCGTGTCGATGTTGAACGTCCGTATGCTCTCTATCTCGTCGCCGAAGGTGTCGATGCGGTAGGGCAGGTCGGACGAAAAAGAATAGACGTCGATGATACTGCCGCGCAGCGCGAACTGCCCGGGCTCATACACATAGTCCACCCGCTCGAAGCCGTATTCCGTCAGAAAGTCGGCAATGGCAGTCAGGTCGCATTTTTCGTTTTTCCCTATCCGCAACGTATTTTTTTGCAGCTCCTCGTTGTCGGCAACCTTTTCGCACAACGCTTCGGGGTAGGTAACTGCAATTGCCGGACGGTCGGTTTGGCGCAGCCGGTTTATCGTGTCGGTACGCAGTATTTCGGCGGCGGGGTCGGCTTGCCCGTATTTCAGGGCGCGTTTGTAGCCCGACGGAAAAAACAGTACGTTGTCGTCGCCGCGTATCTGCATGAAGTCGTGGTAGAGGTAGCCCGCCTCCTCTGCGTCGTTGGCGATAAACAGCGTCGTAGCGCCCGCTTCGGGGAGGCTTGCCAGCAGCAGTGCCGCCGCCGACCCTTGCAGCCCCGCGAGGTGCATACGCCGCAGCCGTTTGTCTGCGAGGAAGCGCCGCACAGCCTCTTGCCGCGCCGGCGTATAGAAAAGCGTATGTAGCGATTGCAGTTCTGCCATATCCGAAAAGTTGCCGCAAAAATACACTTTTTCCCGTTTCCCCGCGCTTCCCGTCCCGTTAATTCCGTAAAATCCTCCTGTAAATGCCGCTTGCAAATACGAAAGATATATATGTATAAAAGAGAAAATGAACGTAAAAGACGATTGCCCATACTTACTTTTGAGTAAAATCGGAAACAGATTTGAGTAAATTCTAAGTAAGATTTGAGTAAATTTCAAATGAGATTTGAGTAAATTTCGAGAAAGATTTGAGTAAAATATTTTTGAGATTT
>CANQQA010000021.1 GCA_947625885.1 uncultured Bacteroidales bacterium | reverse complement strand
CGTTTTTTATCAGCATTGGCGCAAGATATAAGCGAATAAGAAAACGCCCAAGGGGAGTACCCTCGCCGCAACTCTATGCGTATAAGACCGAGAAGTTGCAAGAACTTGAACACCTGAACATGGACGGCAAGATAGACCTTTATTACGCCGATGAAAGTCATGTATGCACCGAAGGATATGTGCCTTACGGGTGGCAATTCCGTGACGAAGACGTGTATGTCCCATCCGGGAAGTCACAAAGGGTCAACATCTTCGGCATGATTGACCGGAACAACCACTATCATGGGTTCACCACGACTGAAAGCATTGACGCGTACAAGGTCGTTGAATGCCTCGATGCCTTTTCCTTAAACATCAAGAAAGACACCTTCATCGTGCTTGACAATGCAAGTGTACATCGAAACAAGAAAGTACGGGAACTGAGGGCACTGTGGAAGAAACGTGGCCTTTTCCTCTTTTATCTTCCGCCGTATTCCCCGCACCTGAATCTTGCAGAAACCTTGTGGAGGATAATGAAAACCAAATGGATCAGACCGCAGGACTATGTAAGTAGCGATAACCTCTTTTACACCGTCAATAGGGCATTGGCGGCTGTCGGGGATACCTTGGGAATTAAACTTAAACATAATGCTGCCTAATTTTGATTAGTTACTTAATAATATTTACCATCATTATAATGATAGTAATCTTCTTTTTCATAAACCTGCTGTTGCATATTATACCCCACCGTAATCGTCAGCGAAACACGTTGATTGAACATAAAACGACCTCCGAAAGAAGGATTGAAATAGACTCCGGGATTGACCCTTTCGGACGTTGTAGAACCTAAGGCATACCCGATTTTTACGTCAAAAACAGGGGAAATGTTCCTATCCAAAAAATCTGTCCGAAAATCGACAAACACGGGAATGCAAAAAATTCCGCCATCAGTACTATGGTAATCGAACGCCAAACCGCCTCCCAAAAACAGATGCGGATTGAACCGGTAGCCGTGCGAAGTATTTACGGAAAATCCGCCTCTGCCACCTGCTCCGCTTTCTCCGAAATTGATAATCGACCCGACTTCAAAAAAACCACGATAACCGCGCATATTGGCATTGATTTTCTTGCTATAAGGATAAGGCGAATCGTTTACGAAAGCATCGCTGTTTCGATAACGACGACCCGCCATCTCCTCTTTCGTCATTTTCTCGACCTCTGCCATTTGAAAAACGAAAAGGCTGCCGTCGCCTGTTTTTACTTTCAGCAAGACATTCGGCTGCTGCTCCACAATCACACCCCGTACAATGCTCCCGTTTTTCAGATAAACGACATCTTGATAATTCTGCGCCTGCACGGCTACCGCAATGCAGCACAACCAAACCAATAATCCTAAACGTTTTTTCATATAATCCAATTTTTTAGGTTTTACATTTTGCTCGTAAAAATATTAAAATAAAATCAGATATGAAAATTTTTTTTGATAATATTCTCATAAAAAAAACCGATTTCCGACCCAATGGTCGGGAATCGGTTTATCAACAAGACGAAAAGGATTTTAATCTTTCCGGTAGTAGGTCATGTCGTTGAGGTCGAAAGAAGCGATGAACGCGGCGTTCTTGCGCACTTCGGCATCGGCATAGCGCATATACACTTCGGCAGAGGTGCGGAACGACTCGGTGCGTTCGGTGTCGAGCACGAGCAGGTGCGCCATGATGATGTGTCCTGCCATTTCGACCATGCGGCGGGCGTGGAAGTCGATGTAATCGTTGTCTTTCGTAGCGGTTACTTTTTCGACGGTCGCCTCGTAGAGGTCGGCAAGGTCTTTGAGGCGGGTGCGCAGGGTCTGCAAGTCGCCCGAAACAGGCTGCTCCTCGTAGAAGCGCATCATGCCGAGATAGGTGCCGGTGGTTACGTGGCGTATGGCGGCAACGACCTGCAACTGCGTGGTGCCTTCGTAAATGGAGGTGATGCGGGCATCGCGGTAGATGCGTTCGCAGGCGTAGTCTTTCATGAAGCCCGAACCGCCGTGTATCTGTATGCAGTCGTAAGCGTTCTGGTTGCAGAACTCGCTGCCCATACCTTTCGACATAGGGGTGTAGGCATCGGCCTGACGCTGGTATTTTTTCATTTCGTCGCGTTCCTCTTTTTCGAGTTTGCGCTCTTTCGATATGTCCTCGTAAATCTTATACATATCTACGAAACGGGTGGTTTCGTAGAGGAGCGAACGGGAGGCGTCGAGTTTGGCTTTCATCAGCGAGAGCATTTCCGACACGGCGGGGAACTCGATAATGGCTTTCCCGAACTGACGGCGTTCGCGGGCGTATGCGAGGGCTTCGCGATAAGCGGCTTCGGAAATTCCGACCGATTGGGCGGCGATGCCCAGACGGGCGCCGTTCATCAGTGCCATGACGTATTTGATAAGTCCCATTTTGCGGTCGCCGCAAAGTTCGGCTTTTGCATTGCGGAACACCAGTTCGCAGGTAGGCGAGCCTTTGATACCCATCTTGTTCTCGATGCGGCGCACGGTTACGCCGCCGCTGTTGCGGTCGTAGATGAACATCGACAGACCGCGACCGTCGCGCGTGCCCTCTTCGGAGCGGGCGAGGACGAGGGCGATGTGTCCGTCGCCGTTGGTGATGAAGCGCTTCACGCCGTTGAGATACCAACAGCCGTCGGCTTCGCTGTACGTGGCTTTGAGCATGACCGATTGCAAGTCGGAGCCGGCATCGGGTTCGGTCAAGTCCATCGCCATGGTTTCACCGGCGCATACGCGAGGCAGGAAACGCTGCTTCTGGTCTTCGCTGGCAAATTCGTAAATGGTTTCGGCGCAGTCCTGCAAGCCCCAGATGTTCACAAATCCGGCATCGGCGCGGCTCACCATATCGGCAGCCATGATGTAGGGGACGAGCGAAAAGTTGAGGCCGTTGTAGCGGCGGGGCAGCGAAATGCCCATCAGACCGGCTTTCACCAGAGCATCGAGGTTGCGTACCGTACCGGAGGCATATTCCACATGACCATCGACGACGCGGGGGCCTTCGTGATCGACGCCTTCGGCATTGGGAGCCACGATGTCGCCGCATATTTCGCCGGCTATTTCGAGCACTTTCTCGTAGCTGTCCATGGCGTCCTCGAAATCGAGCGGAGCATAATCGTATTTTTTCGCATCGGCATAATCGCGCTCTTTCAGAGCCACAATCCGCTGCATGAGCGGGTGTGTCAAGTGATGTTTCAAATCACTGTTATCGGTATAAAAATTTGCCATATTCCTCGATTATTTGCTGTTTTTCTTGTAATACTTGATCATTTTGGGCAGCACCTCCTCCACCGTTCCGGTAATCACGTAATCGGCAATGGTATTGATGGGCGCGTTGGGGTCGCTATTGACAGAGATGATAATCGAACTGTCCTGCATACCGGCGATGTGCTGTATTTGCCCCGATATGCCGCAAGCGATATAGAGTTTGGGGTGAACGGTAACGCCGGTCTGTCCGATTTGGCGTTCGTGTTCGGTAAATCCGGCATCGACGGCGGCGCGCGATGCACCCACCTGTGCGCCGATGGTTTCGGCGAGGTCGAAAAGCAGTTTGAAGTTTTCTTTGGAGCCTACGCCGTAACCGCCCGCCACGATGATGGGCGACGACTTGATGTTGATTTTCGACTTCTCCATCTGACGGTCGATGACCGAAACGACGAAGTCGGTATCGGAAACATATTTCTTCACGTCGAGGCGCACGATTTCGCCCTTGTGGGCGGCATCGACGATTTCTTTCTTCATGACGCCCTCGCGCACGGTCGCCATCTGGGGGCGGCATTCGGGATTGACAATCGTGGCGACGATGTTTCCGCCGAATGCGGGACGTATCTGATAGAGCAGATTTTCGTAAGTCTTATTCTCTTTCTTATCTTCGAAAGTGCCGATTTCGAGGGCGGTGCAGTCGGCGGTCAGACCGCTGTGCAGCGCCGACGATACGCGGGGTCCGAGGTCGCGTCCGATGCTGGTGGCGCCCATGAGGCACACTTGGGGTTTCTGCTCTTTGAAGAGATTGATCAACACGGCGGCATGGGGCTGCGAAGTGTAGGGATAGAGCCGTGCGTCATCGACCAGATAGAGGGTATCGACACCGTAGGGGAATACTTGTGCGGCAACCCCGTCGAGGCGATGCCCGATGACGAGGGCTTCGAGTTTGCAATGGAGCTGATTTGCCAGCGAACGCCCTTTGGTGAGCAATTCGAGACTGACGTCGGCAATAACTCCGTCTTCTATTTCGCAATATACAAATAAATTATTCATAATTCTGTGTGTTGTGTAGCGGCTGCGCCGCAACGGGTTATTATCCGATAGTATGGTTTACGATCAGTTCTTTTATCAACTCCTCGATGTCGGTGTCCGACGCGGTGAGCGTCTTGCTCTCTTTGGCTTGGAACACGACGTTTTCGATTTGTTTCACTTTCGTGGGCGACCCTGCAAGACCTACCTGCGAGAGGTCGGCATCGACGTCGGCAACGCCCCACTCGGTCAGGTTGAGATAGGGACGCTCCTCGCACAGCGTAGCGTAATACGAGGTGTTGTCGGCTTGCCGTTCGCTCGGAGTCTTGGCATATTTGTATTTCTGGGTGGCACGGGCGTTGCGGGGACGGCACTCGTCGGCACTGCCGTTTACGGTGATGACGGCGGGATAAGGTGCCTCGACGGTTTCGACACCGCGTTCGAGACGGCGTTTTACCACGACTTTTCCCTGCTCGGCGCTAATGATTTCTTCGGCATACGTGATTTGCGGAATGCCGAGTTTCTCAGCCACTTGCGGACCTACCTGCGCCGTATCGCCGTCGATTGCCTGACGACCGCCGATTACGAGGTCGAAGTCGCCGATTTTGCGCACGGCGCAAGCCAGTGCATACGAGGTAGCCAGCGTGTCGGCTCCGGCAAAAGCACGGTCGGTGAGCAGATAGCCGCCGTCGGCGCCGCGAAATAGACCTTCGCGAATGATGTCGGCTGCGCGGGGAGGCCCCATCGTGAGCAGTTTCACCGTCGTTCCGGGATATTTTTCTTTGAGTTGAAGCGCCTGTTCGAGCGCGTTCAAGTCTTCGGGATTAAAGATGGCGGGAAGGGCGGCGCGATTGACGGTGCCGTCGGCTTTCATGGCATCTTTCCCTACGTTTCGGGTATCCGGCACCTGCTTGGCAAGTACCACAATTTTCAGACTCATAAGTGATATATTTTATTTCGGAATTTACCGATTATTTCAGGTTGCAAAGGTAAACATTTTGCCCGAATTTTGCAAAACAATGGCAAAAAAGCCTTGCACCTGTGTGAAATTCAGTGCCGACACCGCATTCTCCCGAACCCGCACCCCGCACTTTTCCGCATCAATATCGGCAGAAAGCTATCAGCAATAAAATAAAAAAGCCGCCCTGCTTCACGTAGGGCGGCTGTCAAAAGGTTATCCGGTTTTCATACAAAGGAATATGATGTAACCGTCATCATCGCAACCATAAACAGGGTGAATATCGACATTTTCATCTTATTTCAGATTTTACCGATTATCTTGGCGGGGACTCCGGCGGCGATGCTGCCCGCAGGAACGGATTTCGTTACTACGGCGCCCGCCCCGACAATGGCGCTGTCGCCGATGGTTACGCCCGGAAGAATGGTTACGTTGGCGCCTATCCACACCTTGCTGCCTATCGCAACGGGACGGCAGACCATGTTGCCGCGCGCCTCCGGATTTTTGTCGTGATTGACGGTGCAGATAGTGCAGTGATGCCCTATCAGGCAGTCGTCGCCGATGGTAATGCCGCCCCAATCCTGAAAAGTGCAGCCCATATTTATAAAGGTGCGTTTACCTATCGTGGTGCCTTTCCCACAGTCGGTATAGAAGGGCGGGAAGAGCCCGAAGCCGCTGTCGAGCGGCTTGCCGGTAAGCTGCTCCATAAGCCGGCGCAATTCGTCCGGCGCGTGGTAGGTGCCGTTTATCTCGGCGGTCATGCGCAACGCATTCTGGCTCATGCGGTGCATCGCCTGATGCGCTTCCGAACCGGCGACTATCGGATTGCCCGCCGATGCGTATTCAAAAAATTCCTGTTCTGTCATAATCGATCTGTTTTTTCTGCTGCAAATTTAATATACATTTTTCACCCGGCAATCGGTTAGGCAGCAGCTGAACCGGTTTATAAAAAAGGGAAGCGGCTTCCGAATCGCTTCAAAAGCCGCCTGCGTGGAGTATAGGAGACTCGAACTCCTCACCTCGACACTGCCAGTGTCGCGCTCTAGCCAGATGAGCTAATACCCCTTGTTGCGCGACAAAGATACGGCGTTTTTCCAAACTCTGCAATAAAGAGCGAACTTTTTTTTATCTTTGTCGTCGATTAACTGCTTTTCCGATGTATATATTCAACACGACTTATCATGTGGAAGATTCTGTAAAAAAGCTGTTTACGGAATGGCTGCGCCGCGTGTACATTCCTGCCGCCGCAACGGGTGAGACGCTGAGCCGCCCGCAGCTGTGCCGCGTCATCGCCGGCGAAACGACCGACGGTGAGAGCCTGTCGCTGCAATTCCACGTTGCCGACCGTGCAAGCCTCGAATCGTGGTACGAAAAGCAGGGCGCCGACCTCGACCGGACAATGCGCGAGAAATTCGGCGACCGCGTCATCGGATTCAATACCTTGCTCGAAATTCTGGACTGATATGCGCACACCCGCCACTCCCGCCACACAAGAACGCATCATTCTCGGCATCGACCCGGGTACGACCATCATGGGCTACGGACTGCTGCGCATCGTGGGCAACACGCCCCAACTGATAACGATGGGCGTGCTGCAACTCGGAAAAATGGGCGACCACTACATGAAACTGCGCCGCATCTTCGAGCGGGTGTTGGGGCTTATCGAACAGTACCACCCCGACGAGTTGGCTATCGAAGCTCCTTTTTTCGGAAAAAACGTACAGTCGATGCTGAAACTCGGACGGGCGCAGGGCATCGCCATGGCCGCCGCACTCTATCGCGACATTCCCATTCACGAGTACGCTCCGCTGAAAATAAAAATGGCGATTACGGGAAACGGCAACGCCGCCAAAGAACAGGTGGCGGATATGCTGCGCCGCATTCTGCACATTCCCGAAGAAAATATGCTGCCGCAGCTCGACGCTACCGACGGGCTTGCCGCCGCGCTGTGCCACTTCTACCAGACCAACCGCCCGCATCTCGAAAAGGCTTATACGAGCTGGAAAGATTTTATCAACCAGCACCCCTCGCGCGTGGCGAGCGAAACGTCGCCTCGCAAAACGTCCGCCCGCCGGAAAAAAGACGATTCCTTATAACCCTCTCTCCGACACCGGTACACGAGAAGACGAAATGCCGCAGCGTGTAGGCATTTCACGGCGACAAAAAACAAAAGCGCAACGACCTGCGGTCGTTGCGCTTATATGTTGTGCGGATAACTTCTTATTCGGCACTTTGCTCTGCGGGAGCTTCTGCGGCAGGAGCTTCGGGAGCAGCCTCAGCAGCGGGAGCCTCTTCGGCGGGCGCAGCTTCTGCGGCTTTTTCGGCAGCAGCGGCAGCCTCGGCGGCAGCTTTCTCGGCTTTCTTCTTGGCGACAGCCTCTGCGATGTTTTTATTAACCTCTTTCTCGGCTTCAAGACGTTTCTTGGCGTCAGCGGCTTTGGCATCTTTCACTTTTGCCTTTACGGCTTCGACAGCCGATTGTTTCTGCGTCAGCCACGCATTGAAACGTTTTTCTGCCTCTTCGAGCGAGAATGCACCTTTTTTCACACCGCCAAGCAGGTGTTTCTTCAACAGCACGCCTTGCGTCGAAAGAATGTTGCGAACGGTATCGGTAGGTTGCGCACCGACTTGCAGCCAATACAAAGCCCTCTCGAAATCCAAATTTATTGTAGCAGGATTAGTGTTCGGATTATAAGAACCTACCCTTTCAATAAACTTGCCATCACGTGGCGCCCTGCTATCGGCGATTACAATGTGATAGAACGCATAGCCTTTGCGACCGTGTCTTTGTAATCTGATTTTTGTTGCCATTTGAAATTTTGTTTAGTGAATATTTTGCATTAGCGGCGCAAAGGTACGACAAATCTTTTTCTCCCACAAATTTACCGCCCGTTATTTTTTACAGGAATTTTTGCACCATAAATTTTTCTCGAAAAAAAATCCGCCGAATTTGTTGCAGGAAGAAAATTATTCGTATCTTTGCCGTCGGAAAAACGGCCCCGTAGCTTAACTGAATAGAGCATCTGACTACGGATCAGAAGGTTATGGGTTTGAATCCCGTCGGGGTCACCATCGGAAGCCGGCTTGCATAAGCCGGCTTCCGATTTTTTTTGCATACACGACCAACCGCTGCCCACGACCGCACGGGACAGAAAACAAAAAAATCCGCCCGAATGAATCGAGCGGATTTTCTGTCGGGGTGAGAAGACTCGAACTTCCGACCTCCACGTCCCGAACGTGGCGCGCTGCCAACTGTGCTACACCCCGATTGGCTTTTGCGACTGCAAAGGTAATTATTGATTTGAATATATCAATACAAAAATCGAGATTTTTTTCAACGAAAATCAATATCCGCCTCGACGGACGATTCAAAAAAAATTTCAAACGAAAAAAGAAAGAATAATTTTTGCGGGTTCGGTAAAAAGCATTACTTTTGTCCCCGAAAAATGACTCCGTAGCTCAGCTGGTAGAGCAAATGACTCTTAATCATTGGGTCGAGGGTTCGAGCCCCTCCGGGGTCACGGAACAAAAAACGCCGGCTTTTGCCGACGTTTTTTGTATTTTTTAAGAAAACGATACGAAAGAAAAAACTACTTTTGCACTTGTCAATTCATTCTGAAACAGTCATGAAAAACGTTTGTTACCGACACAAAACTTTCGCGATATTTTTAGGGGCAATCGTGTGCGCCGTCTTTTCGGCAGCGGCTCAACTGCCGGAGGTAAAATACATCGACCGGCTGGGAGGCGAGCGGGTGCCGTTCGTGCGCATCGCCCAATTCCAGATAGATATTCCTTACATCGTCGATAAGGGGACGCAGCTGCCCGTCATCACCGACGCCAAAGCCCATGCGGAGAAAATCGAAAAATGTCTGGCAACCGCCGAACTGAACGGTTCGCAGATACTGATCTTTCCGGAGCTGTCGATGGCAATGGCGAAAAAAGATCGCAGCCGGCTGCTGAAACGCCTCCGCCGCTATGCCGCCGAACACGAGGCGATAATCCTCGCGGGCACATTCTACGACAACGAGCGGCACGGGCGCTCGGTCGTCATCTTCCCCGACACCGTATATAACGGGTACAAACTGCGCCCCTCCATATTCGAGTCGTCCATTCTCAAAGGCAAGGGCATGACGCCTGCCGATACGATGTTCGTGTTCCGCACCCGCTACGGCAATTTCCTGCCGCTGGTGTGCGTCGATTTGATTTCGGACGACGTGAATTATACCGTGCGCCGTCTTGCCAACATCGGCGACATAGACATGCTCATCACGCTCGAATACAATCCCGCCTCCCGCGAATTTATCCGCGAAGCCTCCGCCATAGTGATGCGCCACCCCGTGCAGGTGTCGCTTACGAATGCTGCCGGCAGCAAAGCCGATGCCGGCACGAGCCGCGACGAGGCATTCGGCTACTCGGCTCTCACAAGCTCCATACAGTTCGACCAGAAAAAGCTGCTGACCGACGGTCTGCCCGCCCGATTCAAAAACACGCAGGGCGAAGTGCTCGACGGGTATGAAAATCTGTTGAGCGTCATCGAGCCCGGCACGGAACAGGCGCTCCTGTATGAAACGAACCTGCGCGTATCGCGCGTGCCGCGCCAGACCAACGCTCCCGACCAAGGCTACCCTATCGTCCGCAACCTGCAAACGGTGCCCCTTCAATAACGAGAGATTATTTCTTATAAATAAACATCCTCGTATTCGTTTGAATACGAGGATGTTTCCTAAGAGCCGATAGAGGGACTCGAACCCACGACCGACGGTTTACAAAACCGTTGCTCTACCAACTGAGCTATATCGGCAAGAGGGTAAGCGATCTACATCGCGCCGCTACGACCTGCTGCCCTTGCTGCGGTCAAGCCCTGGGGGATTGACAGGGAGCTGGCCGTGTAGGACTTACCCGCCGCAAAAGTAGCTATTTTTTTTATTCCTGCAAACGCTTCCCCGAAAAAAAATAAAAACGATTTTCGCCGCCAAGCCCTCCGCGAAAAGCGTAAGCCGCCGAATTTTCCGGCTGCCGGCACGGAACGATTTGGTAGAGAATGGAAAAATCCTTATCTTTACAGTCGTAAACGAGAATATGGAGAGACACACAAACGATACCGCTCCGCACTATCGGGTGCTGTTCGTATGCCTCGGCAACATCTGCCGCTCGCCGGCTGCCGAAGGCATCATGCGGCACCTGCTGGGGGAACGGGACTTGACCGACCGCATGGAGGTGGATTCGGCGGGATTCTACGGCGGACACGCCGGCAGTCTGCCCGACCCGCGTATGCGGGCGCACGCCGCCCGTCGGGGCTATCTGCTCGAACACCGCGCCCGTTGCATAGGTGCCGGCGACTTCGAGCGTTTCGATCTCGTGATAGGCATGGACGACACAAACATCGACGACCTGCGCGAATTGGCACCCGACCTTGCCGCCTCGTCAAAAATACACCGCATGACGGAGTATTGCCGAAACTACCCTCACGACCATGTTCCCGACCCTTATTACAGCGGAGCCGACGGCTTCGAGCTGGTGCTCAACCTGCTCGAAGATGCCTGTGCGGGGCTGCTGGAAACATTATTTCCCGATTCATCATGTACAAAAGATTGAAAACGATACTCTCACTCCTCCTGTTCTTCCTGCCCGCAGCGATGCACGGACACGCACACCCGCACGAATATCCCGACACTCTGACTGTTTCCGCACCCGACATGGAGGCGATAAAAAAGAGCGTTGCCGACATCGGCTCGCCCTACTACTTCCCCGTATTGATGCAGCGCTACCTCGACGGCGACACCACGCTGACGTCCGACGACTACCGGTATCTTTACTTCGGATATTCTTTCCAAGACGACTACGACCCCTACCGCACGTCGCCCTGCGCCGAAGAACTCGACTCGCTCTGTAAGCGCGGCGAATACCCGCCCGAGACGTGTGCCGCCCTGCTGAAATGCGCCCGCCGCTCGTTAGACAACAATCCTTTCGACCTGCGGAGCATGTCGGCAATGGTTCACGCAAACACCCTATCGGGGCAAGCCGACGCCGCCGCTTTCTGGCGGGAACGCCTGCACCGCCTGCTCGACGCCATACTCTCGACGGGCGACGGGCAGAGCGCCGAAACGGCATGGTACGTCATCGCTCCCGAACACGCTTACGACCTGTTAAACACGCTCGGCGTCATGCCCGACATTTACGAATTTTGTCCGCCGCAATGCGACTACATCGGCGTGTACGACCTTATCGGCACTGCACGCGGTTTCTATTTCAACGTCAGCCGCCAACTCGACGCCACCCGCCTAAAATTCTCCACCGACACGCAGTACTGATTCTTTCCTGTCGAGAATTCTCAAAACCATTCGGCAAATAAAAATCGGTAACGCCATTCGTATTCTCGGAGCACAACGAAAGAATTGAGGTCGGAAAAACTTGAAAGATAAGAATAATTAGAAACTATTAAACACAAGCACCCCGAAAAAACTCAACCTCATGTCTCCCAAAGAGCGGCTTTTCAATTTTCTTTTGTAATGCCGACCGAATCTTTCCTTTCGGCTTGGCAACACAAAAGAATTTTCCTATCTTTGTAATTATGATGAAACGCTGCATCACACTCTGCCTGCTCTTGTCTGTTTTCTTCTGCTTTGCCTTTACCGAAGCCCCTGTTACGGATAAAACCGATTCTTTATTGAAAAAAGCGGAACAAGATTTATACATCTATCCGCAACAAAGCGTTTATTATGCCCTGCAAGCCAAAGACAAAGCTCCATCTCCCGTAAAAGAGGCACAAGCGCTTTACGTCTATGCCATGGCGGAACGCCTGCAAGGAAATTTTGACAATAGTATCCAAGCGTTGTACGAAGCCGAAGAAATCCTGCCTAAGGGCAACAACATCTTGCGGGGAAACATTTACAACTTGATGAGTTTAGGCTATGCAAATCTGGAAGACTATAACCGCGCCATCGCCCTGAGTAACAATGCCATCTCGCTTTTCAAAACCGAAAACGATTCGGTACACCTTGCCCAATGCTACAACAACAGGGGAATTATCCACACCTATATCAACGAATTTGAACAAGCCGACTACTTCCTAAAAAAAGCATTGGTCATCAACCGTTCTACTAAAAACTTGAAATACATTGCTGCCAATCTGAACAACCTCTGCCTGTATCAAGGGAACACCGACGAACAGTTGAAATGGATAAACGAAGCCATCGTTATCAACAAACATTTGAACGCTATCTGGTCATTGAGCGAAAACTATAACAATTTAGGAAAAATCTATATCTATGCCCATCGTTATACCGAAGCCATTTCCGCTTTGGAGAAAGCCTATCAACTGGCAAAAAAAGTAGGGGCGAAAGGCATCATTTGCGACAACTACGAATATGCCGCCCTCGCCTACAAAGGCATCGGCGATTATCGTACCGCCTATCAAAAGCTAAATTCGCTGTATGCCCTGAGCAAGGAAATCCAAAGCGTCAATAAGCTGCGGTCGGTGGAACAACGCATCAACCAAGAAAAACTTGCGGCATACCGGCAAAAGGAAGAATTGCAAAAACAGACTTATAAAATCGAATTGTTACGCCGCAACATCATCACCCTTCTCATCGCCGGCATTCTGCTTGCCATCATCGGCACATTGTTGTTCCTGCATTACAAACGCAAAAAGAAAATCCAACTGCTCAACGCCCAATACCGTATCGAACAATCGGAGCACGAAATAGCCAAGCTGAAAATGCAACAGCAAAAAACCGAGCTGGAAACCGTGCAGCAGGCTCTGGCAACCAACAAGGAAGAGACGATGAACTTTGCCGTATTCCTGCAAAGCCGCAACGAGTTGCTCGACAAGATACAAGAACAGGTGCGCAAAGGCTATCGAATGGAACACGCCGAACTGATAAGCCACATAAAAACCATCAATGCGTTCATACGCCAATACCAGACCACGAACAAGCACAACAGCACGACTCTTAATACCATCAACGAAAAGACCAACGAATTTCTTGCCCACCTGACGAAACGCCACCCCAACCTGACACAAGGTGAAAAGCACTTGGCAAGCCTTTTGCGCGTCAATCTCTCGACCAAAGAAATCGCCATGCTGACCGGCAACACGCCCAAGACCATCAACATGAACCGTTACCGTCTGCGTAAATCGCTGGGGCTTTCGGGCAAAACAGACCTTATCGCATACATACAAAGCCTCTGAAAAACTTTCTGACACAGACTTCCATGGCACTTGAAGCTCCGTCTTTTTGCAAGAGGAGTAAAACATCTTTTTGTAGATACAATAAATAAAAGTAATAATATTATTATCAGATAAATACATTTCTTATTGTAGATATTAAATATACTACAAAGTTCACTGTGTAGATAGTTTGTAGCAAATAAAAACATTCATTCCTTTTTCTTTTTCACATATTTGCTCATGTCAAAAAGCAAACAAACCTTTACTAAAAAAACAATGAAAAACAAGATTCGAGTGAAAGCATGGCAATGGACATTCTTGCTGGCTTTACTGCTTCCGGCTTCGGGACTTGCACAGACAATCCAAGTAAAAGGAACAGTATTAGATCCCTCCGGTATGACAATTATCGGAGCAAGCGTATTGGAAAAAGGGACTACCAACGGTGCCTTTACAGACACTGACGGCAACTTCACCTTGAAGGTGTCTCCCCAAGGCACACTGGTCATCTCTTATGTAGGCTTAGAAACACAAGAGATTCCGGTCAACAACAAGACCTCTTTTAAGATTATGTTGAAAGAGGACACTGAAATGTTGGACGAAATCGTCGTTATCGGCTACGGTACGATGAAAAAAAGCGACATGACGGGTGCGATTTCATCGGTAGATACCGACGAACTAATCAAACGTACGACAACCAATCCGGCTGAAGCCCTGCAAGGGAAAGTGGCCGGTGTGAATATCATGCGTTCGGGCGGTAATGCCGGTGCAGGCGTTTCGGTTAAAATCCGTGGTGTAAAGTCATTCGGCAACAATGAACCGCTGTACATCATTGATGGGTTCCCCGGCGACATCAACGGCATTAACCCCGTAGATATTCAATCTATGGAAATCCTGAAAGACGGTGCAGCCGCAGCCATCTACGGCTCAGTTGCCGCCAACGGCGTCATCATCATCACGACCAAAAACGGTAAGAAAGGAAAAACACATATCGACTTCAATACGTATTTGAGTTTTACCAATGCAGCCAAGAAACAAAAGTTTGTCAATGCGGAACAATACAAGTCCATGATTAAGACCATGTATGAAAACGCAGGACGAGCAGCAGATATTCCGGCTTACTGCACCGGCGATACAGGCATAGATACCGATTGGCAAGACGAAATGATGCGTAACGGTTTCGCGCAAAATTACATGCTCAGCGTACGTGGAGGCGGTGAAACAGCACAGTACTCGGCTTCTTACAACCACGCAGATGAAAGAGGAATCTTTCTGGGCAATGATTTCCGTCAAGACAATGCCCGCATGAAGATGCACATGAGCAAATACATCTTTGACATAGACGCCAATTTGGGCTTCCGTTATACGAAAAACCTCCAACCGACCTATTCTCTGCGCGAGATGTACAACATCTCACCGTTGGTCCCTGTATATGATGAAAATGAAAAATATGGTTTCGGTCTGACTGCTTCTCAAGGACTTCCGGTGAATAACAACCCGATGGCAGACTATTATTACCATAAAGAAACAGAACGTTATTATTATATGACGGCGAATGCCGCACTCGGTATCCGCTTCGCCCCGTGGCTGAACTTTAAGACCAGTTATGCTTACCGCGGCACACACTATCGCCAGAATGAGCACTATCCCGATTACATATCCAATGGCAACCAGCCCAATTTGTATCCGTACAGTTCGGAATCGACTTATTACTGGGAAGAACAAACTTTCGATAATGTGTTGAATTTCAACAAAGAGTTCAGGAAAAACAGCTTGAATGTCATGGTCGGTTCATCAATCACGGCAACCAAGCAACGTAACAACGGTGTAGGTGTAGAAGGGTTTGCTACCCAATATACCGTAGATAGTAACGGAAACCTTGTTTCCACAAATGTTCCTGCGGGCTTCCTCGACCCGAACTTTCCAACCATCAATGCCGGAAAAGGCGGTACCTATTCGGGCAACGGAACAGAATGGACTTACAACCGGGCTTCTTTCTTCGGTCGTATCAACTATAATTACAATGACCGCTACTTGGTACAAGCGACTATCCGTTACGATGGTTCTTCCAAGTTTGGCAAGGACAACCGTTGGGGGTGTTTCCCCTCAGTAGCTTTCGGCTGGCAAATCAGTCAAGAAAAATTCTTCCCTAAAAATACATTTGTCGACAACTTGAAATTCCGTGTCAGCTGGGGACGTCTGGGTAACGAAAGCGCTTTGGGCTATTACGACTTCCAAGCCTTGATTTCTACTTATAACACGTATTATGGCGGCTACGTACAAGGAAGTGGAAGCAACCCATGGGCAGGCTCCATCGCTTGGGATATGCCACGTAACGACCTGAAATGGGAAACGACCGATACAAAAAACATCGGCTTCGACTATGCAATGTTCCATAAGCGACTGACGGGTAGCCTCAACTACTATATCAACCAAACAGAAGATTTGCTTATCACCAAACGTCTTCCACCTTCTGCCGGATATGAGAACCCGATTCTGAATGTCGGCAAAATCCGCAACCGTGGTTTTGAATTGGAAATCACTTGGGCAGACAAAGTAAAAGACTTCAATTATAGCATCGGATTCAACCTGAGTACCACTCACAACGAAGTAGTAAATCTTGCCGACGAAGGACAAGCATTGTATTGCACCGGTTTGATATACGGCACCGACTATACGCCGGCATACGCCATGGAAGGTAAACCTATCAGTGCTTTCTACCTGTATCGCACCGACGGTATTTTCCAAAGCGATGCAGAAGCAGCCGCCTATGTAAACGCACAAGGCGAACCACTGCAACCCAATGCAAAAGCAGGAGACATTCGCTTCAAAGACATCAACGGAGACGGCGTATTAGATGAAAGCGACCGGGAATATTGTGGTACAGGTATTCCGAAAGTGGAAGCCAACTTCAACTTCTCGGCAAGTTACAAAGGTTTCGACCTGTCCTTGGACTTCGGCAGCGCATGGGGACACAAGTTGTTCAACGGCAACCGCTACTATTACGAAAGTATGCAGACACCGGGCAATATGCTGACCAGTGTACTGGACGCATGGACACCGAGCAATACAAATACCGACACACCTCGCGCCGTATTAAACGACCCGAACCGCAACGCTCGTGAATCAGATCGTTTTTTGGAAAAGGGGAATTTCGTACGCCTGCGTCAAGCACAATTAGGATATAGCCTACCGACCTTGCTGCTGCAAAAGATACACATCGAAAGATTGCGTTTCTACATCAGTGGAGAAAATCTGTTCACAATTACAAAGTATTCGGGCACCGATCCCGAGTTTGCCCGCAGCAGCCCGCTGGATACCGGCATCGACAGCTACATCTATCCCTTCACCCGTTCGTTCACCGTAGGTGCTCAACTGATTTTCTAACCTTTATAAAAACACATACATATGAAAACGTTTTTATCATTAACAAGTATATGCCTCGCCTTGTCATTCACTTCATGCGAGGACTTCCTGACAGTCAGCTCACCGGACGAACTGACCACCGGCAATTATTGGAGAGACCAATCAGACGCCGAAGCCGGTTTGGCTGCCGTTTATTCGCAATTGTATCATGGCGACTCTTACGCCACCAGCGAAGTACGTTGGCCAACCGAAGAATATCGTGCCGACATTGTAAACTTGGGCAGCGATGCTGGAAACTACGACCAATGGGTGGCTTTGTATAATTTCACGTATACTAATGGCAACACACAATTTTCGTATTACTACCAAGATTTTTGTCGGGGAATCAATTTCGCCAACCAAGTCATTGCCAATGTTCCCAACATTTCAGCAGAACAAATCGACGAAAACACCCGTAACATTATCTTAGATGAAGCACATTTCCTACGCGGCTACTATCACCTGATGTTGTTGCTGAACTGGGAAAAAATCATCATCCGTGACGAATACATTACCGAAACCGACCAATTGAACAAACCGCTGTCCGAACGTACGGTATGTTGGGACTTCATCATTGAAGAACTGAAACAAGCCACCAATCTGCCTCTGTCACGTAACGTTGATGAACTGGGACGCGCAACAAGCGGTACAGCTTACTCTTATTTAGGTCTGGCTTATCTGACCCGCGCTTACGAAGAATCCGCACAAAAAACGACTTACCTGACCGAAGCTGCCGATGCGTTCCGTCAAGTCATCAATAGCGGCGAATATGCATTGGTAAGTGGCGACAATCTTATCGGTATGTTCAATGGCACCAACAAGAATTGCCCCGAATCCATCTTTGAAGCGCAATACTCGGCAAGTAAAGCAAACGGCTCGAGACACTATTCTTACATCAACCAATGGATGGGGGCAACCGAACTGGGAGGCTGGGACGAAATACTGCCCAGCGATATGCTCGTGGAAGAATATATGAAAGAAGGAGAGAAAGCCGACGGATTGTATGACAACCGTATGTACAACACCCTGTTCTTCCGTTGTCCGTATTATAATGACGGAACCGGCAAAGTATTAGGTCAAGACTACGATGAACGTTTCACAATCGACAAACCCGTTTTCCGCAAATTTATCAGCCCGACAGCAGAAGACATGCAGGAATCATGCGACTTCAACATTCCACTCATGCGTTACGCCAACGTATTGCTGATGATGGCAGAAACATTGAACGAACAAGGTCAAACCAGTGAAGCCATTCCTTACATCAACGAAGTACGCACCACCCACGGAGGCATGGAGGGTATTCCTAACAACAGCAGCTACGAAACCGTGAAAGCTCAAATAGAACATGAACGTATCTTGGAATTTCCGTTGGAAAGCTACCGTTGGTATGACATGCGCCGTTGGCAGGTAACAGCCGAACGAATGCAAGCGGCAGGGCGCACGGGATTTGACAACAGTAAGTTGTTCTACCCGATACCGAAATGGGAGCTTGACGCGAACCCGTCTGTTCAACAATAATTCTCTTTCCCCGTCCGAATAATAAAGAAATTTCGGACGGGATTGATTATTTTTGCCGAAAAAGACAAAAATAAAGGATTATGTTTACAGTTATCGGACTTATGTTAGGAGGTATGGGCATCGGTTTCTTGCTCCGCAAGCGGCAGTTGCCAAGAATACACGGCATTATCACAGCATTGATCTGGGTACTGCTGTTCTTGCTGGGCATAGAAGTCGGGGATAACAAACAGATTATCGAAGGACTTGCCACATTAGGGGTGGAGGCTTTGACTCTTACCATAGCCGCCGTTCTCGGAAGCTGCCTGACTGCGTGGCTCTTATGGAAAATATTATATAAGAGGAAAGGAGACGAAACATGAAAGGCAGTTTGATTATCGTAGGTTTCTTTGCCTTGGGCTGCATCTGCGGATTGTTCCACGCCATTCCTTTCGATATCGAAAAGACCGACATCAGCTTCTATACCCTATGCGCTTTGATGTTCTGCGTAGGTCTAAGTATCGGCAATGACCCTCAGACCTTGAAAAACTTCCGCAGGCTGAATCCACGGTTAGTGTTTTTGCCAATCATGACGATTATAGGCACACTATCGGCAACTGCCTTGGTAAGTTTATTGCTTCCGCACCGCAGCGCTCCCGAATGTATGGCAGTAGGCGCCGGCTTCGGCTACTATTCGCTGTCAAGCATCTTCATCACCGAATACAAAGGTCCCGAATTGGGCACAATCGCCTTGTTGTCAAACATTCTGCGTGAAATTATCACACTACTGTGCGCGCCCTTGTTGGTCCGCTGGTTCGGCAATCTGGCACCGATATCCGCAGGAGGAGCTACTACGGCAGATACTACTCTGCCCGTCATTACCCAATGCGCAGGGCAACAATTTGCCGTAGTATCCATCTTCCACGGTTTCGTAACAGATTTCAGCGTGCCGTTTTTAGTAACCTTTTTTTGTTCGATTTAGAGAGGACACTCAACAAGTCTAAAAACTTAAAACTTAACCATGAACAAAATACTTTGCATCGGTTTGTTTAGTTTTCTCATTGGCAGTGCGACTGCCGGAGCCGACAACAGCCAGCCATGGCAAGATGCACGCATCAATGAAATTAACCGTGAACCCATGACGGCACATTTTCTGCCGTTCATCAACGAACAAGCGGCACTTGCCCAACAGGCATTACCTGATACGGAACGCTTTCAGGTAAACTCTGCCGCAGAACGCCGCATCTCATTAAACGGGACATGGAAATTCCTTTATTCAAAAAACAACGACGCCTGCCCCGACAATTTCCAAGAGCCGGAATACAATACCAAGAAATGGAAAGACATCAAGGTACCCGGCAGCTGGGAGCTGCAAGGCTTCGATGCGCCCATCTACACCGATACCCGCTATCCCTTTCCCGCCAATCCGCCTTTTGTTCCTGCCGACTATAATCCGATAGGTGCGTATGTGCGTGAATTTAACGTACCCGAAGACTGGAAAGGCATGGATATCTACCTCGACTTTGAGGGGGTAGAATCAGCTTTCTTCTGCTGGGTAAACGGTAAATTTGTCGGTTATAGCGAAGACAGTCGCCTGCCGGCGCATTTCAATGTTACCAGACTGTTGAAGAAAGGGAAAAACAAACTTGCCGTAAAAGTTTTCCGTTACAGCGATGGCTCTTATTTGGAAGGACAGGACTATTGGAAATACAGCGGCATCGAACGGGACGTCTACCTATATGCACGCCCCGCAAGCCGCGTAAAAGACTTCAAGCTGACAGCCGGACTGGCAAATGATTATCAAAATGGCGATTTTGACTTGGAGGTCATTTTGAATCAACCGCAGAAAGGACAGCGTGTAGAAGTCAAAGTACTGGATACAGCAGGCAAACAACTGTTCATGGAGAAAAAAATCATCAGCCATGCGACCGACACACTGATGACCTGTGATAAGCTGTTTGAAAAAGTATTGCCATGGAACGCTGAAACGCCGAATCTATATACACTCGTTGTAAACACATTCGACCGCAACGGAAAACCCTTGGAATCATTCGCCCATCCCTTCGGTTTCCGCACAGTAGAAATGAAGAACGGACAACAGCTTATCAACGGTAGGGCTGTTTTGTTCAAAGGAGTAAACCGGCATGAACACAACCGTTTCACCGGACGCAGCATTGATGTGGCAAGCATGGCAGACGACATCAGACTGATGAAGCTGTTCAACATCAATGCCGTACGCAACAGTCATTATCCTAACCATTATGAATGGTACAGCCTGTGTGATAAATATGGCTTATACCTAATAGATGAAGCCAACCTCGAAAGCCACGGCATGATGTTCCACAAAGACGGGACACTTGCCAATTATCCCGAGTGGGAAAGCGCTTTCCTGCAACGTATGAGCCGCATGGTGAAACGAGACCGCAACTATACGGCTATCGTTACTTGGTCATTGGGTAACGAATCGGGCTATGGCAAGCACTTCGAGACACTTTATCATTGGACTAAGCAGACCGACCCGACACGTCCTGTTCAATACGAAGGTGGCGGTTACGACAGCCTTTCGGATATATACTGTCCCATGTATGCCCGTATCTGGCGTCTGCGCCAACACGCCAATCAACGGGAGGCACGTCCGCTTATCCTCTGCGAATATGCACATTCGATGGGCAACAGCACAGGCAATCTGCAAGACTACTGGGACATGATTTATAAATATGACCAATTGCAAGGAGGATTCATTTGGGACTGGATAGACCAAACCTTTGCCAAGAAAGATGAAAAAGGACACGATATTTGGGCATACGGCGGCGACATGGGATTTGTAGGAGTACCCAACGATTCAAACTTCTGTGCCAACGGGCTCATAGCTTCCGACCGAAGTTTGCACCCGCATATCTGGGAAGTGAAAAAAGTATATCAATACATTCATTTCCGCCCGACACCTTTCTCGGCGAACCGCATTCAGATAACCAACTGGCATGATTTCATCGACCTTTCGGATTTCCAACTAAAATGGACGGTAGAAGTCGACGGCAAAATCATACAGGAAGGCATTATGGACTTTCCGGTTATTCCTGCCCGTCAGACAGGTGAAATGACATTGCCGCTACAAGCGCTTCCGAGCGATGGGAAAGAACATTTTTTGAAAGTAGAAGCGCTGACCCGTCAAGCCAGTGCGCTGGTGCCAGCCGGACACGTAGTCGCTATGGAGCAATGGGAATTACCTGCTGAACACATTATTCCACCCATGGAATCCATCAACGGCACCCTGCAATGCGAACGCACTCCGGAGGCACTCACCCTGACAGGCAATACCGATTTCCGAATCCGTTTCGACACACGCAATGGTGAAATGACTGTTTTGGAATACAAGGGGAAGAATTTAATCAAAGAAGGACTGCAAGCCAACTTCTGGCGCGGGCTGACCGATAACGACGTGGCAAACGGCACGGAAGAACGTTGCCAGACTTGGAAACACGCGGGCGAGAACGCTGCATTACAGGATATCCGCATCGAGGAAAGCACCGATAAAAAACTCGCTACGGTAACCGCCATATACGACATGAAAGAACAAGCATCTACCCTGCAAATCATTTACCATATCCGCCCGAACGGGGTCGTGAAAGTAACGCTGCAATTCATCGCAGGCAACAAGCAATTACCGGAAATACCTCGCTTGGGTATGCGTATGGTTTTATCAGGTGCGTACGAACAGATGACGTGGCTGGGAAGAGGTCCTCACGAAAACTATGCAGACCGCAAGAGTGGAGCACCTATCGGCTTATATAGCGCAAGCGTATGGGAACAATACCATGCCTACGTCCGTGCGCAAGAGACAGGCAACAAATGCGATGTACGCTGGACTGCGCTGCGAAACACGGCAGGTGAAGGCTTGCTGGTAACCGGAGAAGAACCATTGAGCGTAAGTGCTTGGAACTTTCCGATGCAAGATATCATGTACCGTCCGTTCAACATTGACCCCCGCCATGGCGGAAGCATCGAGAAAAAAGATATGGTATGGCTGAACATCGACCACCGGCAGATGGGTGTAGGCGGAGATAATACTTGGGGTGCACAAGTGCACTCGGAATATACCATCACTCCACACGACTGGACTTACAGTTTCACCCTGCAACCGCTCGATGCTCAGACCGATGCAGCCGAACTGGCACATAAGAGATGGTTCTAAAATCATGAATGTTTGCATTTTACCAATAAGGGGTTAAAAGAAGTTGCCTGTTTTATCTACCGACATTGGGAGATGTTCATTTTAACAAATTAAAGAATCGAATAATATGTTTACCTTGAAAAAGACAATTTTCAAAATCTGGCTATTCGCCAGCCTGACAACCGGATTCTATGCCTGTACCCCAACAATGGAAAAGTTACAGACAGATGCCTTACGCTATAATTTCGGGAATATACTGGATATTTCACTCACACCCGACTCTACCGTACGCCGTGTCGGCTGTTTTACCGATGCAGGTTCGTGGATGGGCTTTACCCTTCCACAAGCAGAGAAATGGATAAACGGCTTTTGCGGTCCGTTCAGTATCGACAATCGTATCTGGTTTGCCCTGTCAGCCATAGAAGTCCATTTCGCAGACAAAACAGAGGCATGGGTACCCGATTCTGTCTCTTACTTCCCCGGTGAAATCTATATGAAATCTTCTTCGGCTTCGGGGAGCATCGAACAGCGAATGAATTTCGTAAACAACACGACAGCGTTGCTGCAAGTATCCGGCGATACCGATTGCGGTTTCAGTTTCAACGACAAAGAATGGAACAGCCAAGTAACATTGAAGCAAGAAAACCAAAGCATCACCGCATATCACCCGAATGGGGAAATCGTGCAACTGACTTTTATGCCCGATGTGACACTAAGCTGCGATGGGAAACACTATACGGCACACACCCAACCAGACTGCCGGCAGACTTATGTCGCTTTGTCCTTCTACTTCACCGATGAAGAACTTGCCTCTGGTACTCAGCGAAGTATTGCCCTCCTGCAAAACCCGCAACCGGCATTGACAGCCAATGCAGAACGTTGGCAAGAATACCTGCAAAAAATCCTTCGCAACGACTTGAAACACGAATACGACCGGATTGCCGTAAAATCGGTTGTTACTTTGATATCCAACTGGCGTACACACCGCGAAGGATTATTGCACGAAGGGGTTATTCCCAGCCACGCCGTACCTTATTTCATTGGCTTCTGGGCATGGGACAGCTGGCGTTTCTCGGCAGCTCTGGCACGTTTCGCTCCCGAACTGGCTAAAAATAACATCCGTGCCATGTTCGATTATCAGCTGCCCGATGGCATGATTATCGACTGCATCTATACCAATCCGGCAGAAAACAATGCTCGCGACAGCAAACCGCCTTTGGTATGCTGGGCAGTAGATGAAATCTTTGCACACAACCAAGACACTGCTTTCGTAAAAGAAATGTATCCCCAACTGTTAGCATATTATAAATGGTGGTACAAGAAACGTGACCATAACCGCAACGGTATGTGTGAATTCGGTGCCACAGATGGTACGTTGGAGGCAGCCCGATGGGAAAGTGGCATGGACAATGCTATCCGTTTTGATCAGGCAACAATGTTGAAGAACGGTCCGGACGCATGGAGCCTGAACCAAGAAAGCATAGACCTGAACGCTTATCTGGCATTTGAATGCCGGTTGTTGAAGAAATTTGCCAAACTTACAGGCAACACGTTCGACGGACCGGACTATATCAATAAAGTGGCAGACTATTTCTTTGACGATAAAATCGGTTGGTTCTGCGACCGGCGTATCCCCAACGAAAGTTTCATCGAAGAACCTGCATGTGAAGGCTATACACCGTTTTGGGTGCAAATAGCCAGTAAAGAACAAATGGAAAAAGCACTCGCTTTGTTTACCGACACGACCAAGTTTTCGACATACATTCCTTTCCCGACAGCCGCAGCCGACAATCCGCAATGTGATCCGAACGGTTATTGGAGAGGACCTATCTGGCTCGACCAGACTTATCAGGCAATCAAAGGCTTGCGCAATTACGGCTACAAAGAGCTTGCCGATCGGTATACGCAGCAGGTATTCGACCGTTGCCAAGGACTGACAGGAGATGCCCCTATCCATGAAAACTACGGCACGCACAACGGCGAACGCTTGCAGGCATCACATTTCAGTTGGAGCGCCTCGCACCTGCTGATGATGTACGAAGACTTGGGAAAATAAAAAATGAAGAATGAGGAATTGATAAATTTATCAATTCCTCATTCTTTTCATTAAAACATTTTTGCCATTCCGCTATTCCTATCGACAAGGGCAAAATCAGGAAATAATCGGAATCTTTCAGTATTGCAAGGCAAATAAATTTTGTACAGCCTTTTTCTGTAACGTAAAATCTTTTATATTTGCAAAAATTGAATATACCATGAAACAACGTCTGAAAAAATTTTATCTGGCTGCCGCGTGCCTGTGCGGTGCTGCCGTACTGTCGGCGCAGGAGCAGCTTCCGTATCAAAATGCGGCTCTCTCGCCGGAGGAGCGCGCCGAAGATTTGTTGCAGCGGCTTACCCTAAAAGAAAAAGTGTCATTGATGAAAAACGGTTCGGCTGCCGTCGAACGGTTGGGAATACCCGCCTACGACTGGTGGAGCGAGGCGCTGCACGGCGTAGGTCGGGCAGGTCTGGCGACCGTGTTCCCGCAAACGATAGGCATGGCGGCGACATTCGACGACGAGGCGGTATATAAGGCTTTCGACATCGTATCGACGGAGGCGCGCGCCAAGCATCACGACTTCAAGCGAAAAGAGGGCGGACTGCGCTATCAGGGATTGACATTCTGGACACCCAACATCAACATATTCCGCGACCCGCGTTGGGGACGCGGACAGGAAACTTATGGCGAAGACCCCTACCTGACAGGGCGCATGGGCGTGGCAGTGGTGCTCGGGCTGCAAGGCGACACGACCGCCCGCTACGACAAGCTGCATGCCTGCGCCAAGCACTTCGCCGTGCATAGCGGTCCGGAGTGGAACCGCCACTCATTCAACGCCGAAAACATTGCACCGCGCGACTTGTGGGAGACCTATCTGCCGGCATTCAAAGAGCTGGTGCAGGAGGCGGACGTGAAAGAGGTGATGTGCGCTTATAACCGCTACGAGGGCGAGCCTTGCTGCGGCAGCAAACGGCTGCTGATGCAGATTCTGCGCGACCAGTGGGGCTACGGCGGCATGGTGGTGTCGGATTGCAGCGCGATTACCGACTTCTTCAAACCCGGACACCACGAAACGCACCCGACCGCTGAGGCGGCATCGGCAGATGCCGTGCTGAGCGGCACCGACGTGGAATGCGGCTCCAACTATTCGTCATTAGTGGCTGCGGTGAAACAGGGATTGATAAGCGAATCGCAAATCGACGTTTCGGTGCGCCGGCTGCTGAAAGCGCGCTTCGAGTTAGGCATGATGGACCCCGACAGTCTCGTGGAGTGGTCGCGCATACCCTACTCGGTGGTCGATTGCGACGCACACCGCGCATTCTCCCTCGAAATGGCGCGAAAGAGCATGACGCTGCTTTACAACAAAGACAACCTGCTGCCCCTCTCCAAAGAGAGCCGCATCGCCGTCGTCGGACCCAACGCCACCGACTCCGCCATGATGTGGGGTAACTACAACGGCTTCCCCTCGCACACGGAAACCGTGCTCGCCGCCATACGCAAGAAAGACAGCCATGTGTCGTATATGAAAGGGTGCGACTGGGTGGAACGGAAAATCTTCAACAGCGCGTTCGACCGCTGCACCGCGCAGGGACAGACAGGTTTTGACGCCGTGTATTGGAACAACACCGATATGACGGGTGAACCGGCGGCTCACACGCACGCCGCTCTGCCGTTCAACTTCGACATCGGGGGCGCCGACGGATTCGCGCAGGGAGTGGCTCTGCAAAACTTCTCCGCCCGTTACACGGCGACTTTCCGACCCGACGCCGACGGCGAATATTATCTCATGCTTTCCGGCGACGACGGCTACCGCCTCATCATCGACGACGACACGATAGCCGACGTATGGCATAAATCGGAGGCACGCACCTACAAAGGGCACAAGCTCAACGCCCGCAAAGGCGAAAGCTATGCGATACGGATAGAGTATGTACAGGGAACGGGCGGCGGAAACCTGCGATTCGACATCGGTCGTTTCGAAGAAGTCGATGCCGCCGCACTGGCACGCAGCATCGACGAAGACATCGTGGTATTCGTGGGCGGCATCACGCCGCGTCTCGAAGGCGAGGAAATGCGGGTCGATTATCCGGGATTCCGCGGCGGCGACCGCACGGCGATAGAGTTGCCGCAGGTGCAGACCGACGTCATTAAGGCATTGAAAGAGGCAGGCAAGAAAGTCGTGCTCGTACTCTGCTCGGGCAGTGCTATCGGGCTGGAACGCGAACTGCCCTGCGTCGATGCCGTATTGCAGGCATGGTATCCGGGGCAGGCGGGAGGCACCGCCGTTGCCGACGTGCTTTTCGGCGACTACAACCCCGCCGGACGTCTGCCGGTTACTTTCTACAAGAATACAGCGCAACTGCCCGACTTCCAAGATTACAGCATGAAGGGTCGCACCTACCGCTACATGACGGAAGAACCGCTGTTCGTCTTCGGGCACGGTCTGAGCTACACCGACTTCACCTATAAAAAAGCCGCGTTAGCCCACAAGCCCAAAGCCGGCAAGGAGAACATTTTGAATGTTACGCTCACCAACAGCGGCGAACGCGACGGCGACGAAGTGATACAGGTGTATGTGCGCAACCTGCAAGACACCGAAGGCCCGGTGAAATCGCTGCGGGCATTCAAGCGCGTGCACCTGAAAGCGGGCGAAACGAAGAAAATCGCCCTCCCGCTGCGGGCTTCCACGTTCGATTTCTTCGACCCGCAAAGCAATACCGTGTGGGGCAAGCCGGGCAAATATGAAATTCTGTACGGCGGCACCTCCGACGAAAAAGCCTTGCAATCATTCACTGTTACCGTGAAATAGTCCGAAGCCCGAAAAAAAATACCGAGCCCCGCTATCGATTGATAGCGGGGCTCGTTTTATCTGTGGGTTAAAAGGTTACGCCAATTCCAAACCGAAAGAATCGCGCAACAAGTCGAGGTCGGGATTTTTCTCGACCATCGAAGTATACAATTCCGTCGGGCTGTTTAGCTTGCGCCGCTCTTGCTGTTCGCTTTCGCGCACGTGCATTTCGATGCGGGTGTTTCGCAGCGTTTTTTTCAGGAAGTGCAGAATCTCGGCAGCCCGTCCGTTCAGTTTTTCGAGTTGTCCCCGATTATCGACCACAATGGTGAAAGCGGTCTCCGACTCCGGTTGCGGACGGCAGGTACGCATGGTTTGCAGCAATACCGTTTCGGTAGGAATCGTCTCGGCAAAAGCCAGCCATGCCTTTTCCAAATCGTCGGCGGTAAAAGGCTCGTTCATATCGGCTTCCGGCTCTGCCGCCACAGCGGGAGTGTCTTCGGCAGCGCGGTATTTTATGGAAATGGTGGGCGGCACCCGTTTTTCGCGGACGGCTTGCGTCGTCGGCGGTACGGGTCGAGCCGGAGGAACAGACGGAGAAGGCGATGCAGCCGGTGTCGAAACCGGTCGGGCGACAGGCTGCGGAGCAGGAGCAGCCGTCGGAGCCGGTACCTCGCTTTTCGGAGCGGGAGCCGGCGATGGCGTCCCGTTTTGAGAGGTCGGGACCGGGGCAGCCTGCATCTGTCGTATAGCCGGCGCAGGCTGTTCGGCAGGCGCCTGCGGCACGGAGAGCTGGCATATTTTTATCAACATCAACTCCACCAGCAGGCGTTTGTTGTTGCTGATGCGGTAATCGAGGTCGCAACGGTTGCTCAACTCCATTGCCCTGTACAAGAACGCATTGCTGCAAGCCGCTGCCTGCGCGGCATACCGCTCGGCGATGGACGCCCCCACTTCGAGCAACGGGCGTGTGGCAGCATCGCGACACACCATCAGGTCGCGGAAATGACTGCTCAACCCATTGACAAACAGCTGCGCGGCAAACCCTGCCCGCAGCACCTCATCGAATACCAGCAGCGCCGACGGCACATCGCCGGCCAGAAAAGCATCGGTCAGGCGGAAGTAGTAATCGTAATCGAGCATATTCAAATTCTCGATTGTCGCCCGATAAGTGATGTTTCCGCCCGACGAAGCGGCTATCTGGTCGAATATCGACAGGGCATCGCGCATACCGCCGTCGGCTTTTTGGGCGATGACGTTCAACGCCTCCTCTTCGGCGGCGTAGCCCTCCTGCCCTGCCACGTAACGCAAGTGATCGGCAATGTCGCTTATCGTGATACGCTGGAAGTCGTATATCTGGCAACGCGACAAAATCGTCGGCAAGAGCTTGTGTTTCTCGGTCGTCGCCAAAATGAATATGGCATGATGCGGCGGCTCTTCGAGCGTTTTCAGAAAAGCGTTGAACGCTGCCGACGAAAGCATGTGCACCTCGTCGATGATATAGACCTTGTACTGCCCCAGCTGCGGCGGCACGCGCACCTTGTCGATAAGCTGGCGTATATCTTCGACCGAATTGTTGGAGGCGGCATCGAGCTCCATGATATTCAACGAGCGCTGCTCGTTGAAGGCACGGCACGACTCGCATTCGTTGCAAGCCTCACCGTCGGGCGTCGGGTGCATGCAGTTGATGGTCTTGGCAAAAATACGGGCGCAGGTGGTCTTTCCCACACCCCGCGTTCCGCAAAAGAGGTAGGCGTGCGCCAGCTTGCGGGTCGCTATCGCCGCTTTGAGCGTCTGCACAAGAGCCTTCTGCCCCACAACCGACTGAAAGGTCGTGGGGCGGTATTTCCGTGCCGATACGATATAATTGTCCATAAAGCCGAATTATCGAAAAGACAAAGATACGAAATAGATTCGTCTTCTCCGTCAAGAAGTTTTATTTTTCAGAGCGAGAAAGCCAACGGCAGCAAATCGCGGACAGAGGAAGCGATATACACTTCATCGCGCCCGCACATGAGTATGCGCAGCGGCTTTTTGTAACGATTCTCCGTTTCGAGCATGACCTGCCGGCAAATGCCGCAAGGCGTAATGGGGGCAAGCGTAGGCACACCGTCGGCTTCGGCAGCGAGGGCAATGGCTTCGACAGGTACATCGGGAGCCAGCGCACCGGCAGAAAAAAGAGCCGTGCGCTCGGCGCACAGACCCGCCGGAAACGAGGCATTCTCCTGATTGCTGCCCCGCACGATGCGACCGTCGGCAAGCCGCGCCGCCGCGCCTACCCGAAATCGGGAATAGGGAGCATAAGCCGCCAGCAAAGCGGCACGCGCCTCATCGACCAAAATTTTTTCGTCCGAAGATAGCTCGTTATATCGACAAACCGTTATCTTTGCAGAGAGTTTCATTTGTTCCATGGCGCATCTGGTTTTTATACGACAAATATAACGACTTTTCCGGAAAATTCCAATACTTGCAGGTTATGTCCATTCGTTATCGCTTACTGTGTTTCTTTCTGATTTTTACGGCAACAACCGTTGTCGGGCAGAAAAAAAATCCTATTTATCTCGAATATATCCGTACCTATCGGGATATTGCCATGGAACATCAGCGGCGATACAAAATCCCTGCCAGCATCACCTTGGCGCAAGGACTTCTCGAATCGAGTGCGGGACAGAGCGAGCTGGCTCGGAAGTCGAACAACCACTTCGGCATCAAATGCCACAACTCATGGGACGGCAAGCGTGTGTATCACGACGACGACGAGAAAGGCGAATGTTTCCGAAAATACAAAAATCCCAAAGAGTCGTATGAAGACCACGCGCGGTTTCTGACTCGAAGCTCCCGTTACGACAAGCTGTTCAAACTCTCCGTAACCGACTACAAAGGGTGGGCGCGCGGACTGAAAGAGTGCGGCTACGCCACCGACAAGGCATACGCCAACAAATTGATACAGACCATCGAGCTGTACGACCTGCACCGCTACGACGGCAAGGGTATGCCGCGCGTACCCAAAAATTACGAATTTCACGACGTGGAACATCTCGGAAAACTGCCCTATGTCGTGGCACGGGAAGGCGATAATCTGAAACTGATTGCCCGCGAATTTGAAAAGTATCGTTATCAATTGCGGCGGTTCAACGATTTTCCACGCGGTTATAAGGTAAAAGCCGGCGACATCGTTTACCTCAAAGCCAAACGGCGCAGAGCATTGAGAGGAAATACCGAGCATACACTCTTGCGAGGAGAGTCGCTGCACGACGTTTCACAAAAATACGGCATCAGGTTAGATTGTCTGATGCGCCGCAACCACATTTCACAAGAAAATCCGCCACAGGCAGGCAAGGTGCTGCGCCTCCGTTGAAAGACATTCACGACAACAGCGCCGGCGCCGGCGAAAATCAATCGTCGGCAACACTGAAATCTTTATTGGCAAAAAGTTCGGCAAGACCGGTTATCTGCTTCAACCGCAGCAATTCGTCCTTATCCATACCGATATGGTGCTGAATCCAACGGTCGGACATACCCGCCTTGGTAAGCTCCGCTACAATTTCGCTCATCAACTCGACATTGTGCGTACCCCGCGCACGGTTATGGCGTATGGTCGAAGCCATACGGTTGGACAAGTCTTTCTCGATGACAACGACGGGCAGCAGCCCATGTTCGCGTTCATAAATACGGCGCGAAGTTTTCAGAACCATATACCGATGATATCCGTCCACCAATTCATACATATCTTTATCGGCAACATAGTAGCAGACGCAGGGCATGGTATAACCGTCTTCCCAAATCGAAATTTCGAGGAGCTTCATTTCCGGCGGAGCCACCACATTCGGGTTATAAGCATTCGCCATCACTTTATCGACGGGAACGGCTATCACTTTATAAACCGGACTTTTATATCTTTCTTCATTCATCTTTTTTGAAATAGCTGTTATATTTTTCCATAATTCGGTCGCGGCGCTCCCGTTCTATTTTATTGGGTGCAAATCCCATGTATTTACACGAATGGTCATTCTTCAAAATACAGATGCACATACGCTTAAACGAGGGCAGCTCTCTAAATTCTTCTATATCTATATCATCGAGATACTCCATGCGCACCGGCTTCTTGGTCGTGTGGTAGTTGGTCGTTTCGCCCACCTCTATGTCGATACCCATGTTCCGCAGCTTCTCGATGGTTTCATCGGCAAGCACGCCGCCTTTCGTACGCCAGAACTCGATGCTTACCCGCAATTTTTCGAGATAGCCGTTCCGTATGTCCTCCGGCAGCGTACTCAACAGGAAGTGCATGTATTTTTCCCACGTCATGCCTTTCGGCAGTTTCACCGTGTACCACCCCATTGCCGGCGTATCGCCGTAAATATTGGCGAAATTGACGCCGTTCACCCGATTGATCATGCGTCCCCACGTCTGCGGGTCGATAACCCGATAGAGTTGCAGGCTGGGTATCGCCGCCGAAATAAACGGGCTTGCCACCCGCTGTTTCTCAATGGGCACACCGGCTTGGTAATAGAGGTCGTAGAGATGATTGTACTGCCAACCGAAACGACCGTTCGCCACCCATATATCGGTCGTAAGCCAATCGTATATGGGATATGCGTTATACACATTGTCCGCGATTTTGCGCGTCCATTTCAAATGTTCGTAACAGCAGTAATTTTTATCGCTGTGAATGGCGCGCCACCGGTTGAAACTCTCCTGCGTGCGGATTCCCACCAGACAGCAGGTGCGGCGGGCTTGACGATACCGATGCATCCACTCCGAAAATTCCACTTGGAAATCGTAATCCCACATATCTTCGGAGAAAAACGGAAAATCTTCCTTCTGCAACGAAGAGCGCGGCATTTCCCGTACCCAGAGGTGTTTCAGTTCTTCGTCCCACGGACGCCAATAACTCTGATACATCGACGTGCACGTAGCTACCTTGAACGGGACGCACACCCTGTAAATATCAAGAATATCGGTATTCTGCGAAAAGACTTTTTCCACGAAACGTATTGTTTCGGTGTATTGCACCTCGTAATCCATATGGAAAACGCCCAAACGGCGTTTCAATTTATTCCGGCGGATATAGTCGATGCAGAGATTCAACAATACGGTACTGTCTTTCCCGCCCGAGAAAGAGACATAAACATTATCGAAATCTGTAAAAATTTTTTCTATGCGGGAGAGAGCCGCTTCATATACGTTTCTGCGCTTTCCTTTCGGACTTAACATATTTCATCTTTACATATAACTTCCATTCTTTTTCTATCGAAAAGCCTTTTTCATAAAAGAAATCCGCATGACGAGCAAGAGCTACGACAACAACAGGCATCTTCTTTTCACAAAGACGTTTTACCTCACGGACGAAACCTCTCAATATCTGTTTTTCATCTTGTTCGGGAACAAAATAATTATTGACATACCAATACGTAAATCGACGTTCTATCGGGAAAAAGGCTTTTGCCGTCGTACCTTCGTCGTCGGTTGCCACCAGCCATTCATGATGTTCTGTCGTCCGAAACGGACAATTATTATTTTGCCGCAATACATCGGGATCCAAGACCAATGGAGCGACCAATTTGTAGAGTTGGGGCGAGGTGCCTCCTAATTTCTCGATTTTCATAACGCAGATTTTTTTTACAACCTGAGATTTTCGCAAATATACAAAAAAACTGCCACCTTTTGTAAAGATTGGGAAATATTTATTTTATCGTTTCCATACCATATCCGAAAAAATCGGGTGCAAATCTTCTCCCCTCCTGATAAACAAAGCCGCTGATATACGGAATCGACTCGAAAAAAGAGCGAAATTCCGGCGGTGTATTTTTTATCATGTCTTACGATTTTTATACTAAACATTACCGGCGACAGCAACGTTTTCTCGATACTAACATTTTACGGTATGAAAGAGAAAATCGCCATTGTTTACGACACCTCTGCCCAAAAAGGAGATGCCCCAGAAAAACTGAAATCGCGGCTGGCACTGCCGGCAGCCGACGTGATGCACGTTTCGGCATTGTCGGCGGCAAAATTGTCGAAATACGATGTTTTGCTATTACTGTCCGCGCATTGGAGCGATGCCGTGCTGCCCGGAGAGTGGCTGCAACTTTCCGACCGTATCGAAACCGACAGGCTGTCGGGGCGGACATTCGTTCCCATAAGTCTTTCGACGCCTTTATCGGTGAGTGCGGCTCCGGCATTACGGCGCATGATGTCGCCGACTTGCGTGCGCATCGCCTCGGCTGTCGAAGTGGCATTCATATCGGAAAGCCATTGTCCGGCAACTCATATCGACAGCCGCACGGCTCCCGACGGGCATAGGGTCGCCAATTGGAAAGAAGTGTTTTATTCGGATATTTTTCCGGAGAAATGAGCGGAAGAGGGATAGAGCGACTGATAAATGACCGACTGTATGCGGGTGCGGATATTCATATCCTGCAACCGTGTATTCCAGCGATGCGGATAAACGCGATTGCAGAGGAAAATGTAGATGAGGTCGTTATCGGGATCGACCCAGAAAGCGGTACCCGTGTAACCGGTGTGTCCATAGACCGATGCCGGTGCTTCTTTGCAGGTCGGGCTTCGGTTCGGGTGTCCGGTATCGGGCTTGTCAAATCCCAACCCGCGTCGGCTGCGGGAGCTTTTCGTCGTAACAAACAATTGGACGGTAGTCGGTTCCAAATATTCTTCGTTGCCGTATGATCCTTTGTCTTGTAGCATTTGCAATATTTTTGCTAAGTCGCGGGCGTTGGAAAAAAGTCCGGCGTTCCCGCTCACGCCGCCCATGAAGCAAGCCAGTTCATCGTGGGGGTAGCCGTCGATAAGCTGGTGGCGGAGAAAAGCATCGTCTTCGGTGGGGGCAATACGGGTCGAGTCGAATTTCAACGTGGGACGGAACGTCGTGCGATAAGCACCGATAGGTCGCAGCAAACGTTTCTCGATAAAGCGGTCGAGCCCCTCACCCGAAACCCGTTCGGTCAGTTTTTGCAGGATAATGAAATTGAGGTCGCTGTATTTGTAAACAGGTTCTTTCATGCGATTCACCGAGAGTATGGCTTGCCATATCGTATCGGGCAAATGTTTGTCGGCATACAGTTTGTCCGTGACAGGCAGAGAAAAATCGGAAGTTTCGGTGTCATTGACCAACCAAGGTTTCAAGCGGCAATCTTTATAAGCATACCAATTGCGATCGACCTGTATGCGGTACTCGCTGTCCCGATGCCGTTTCAGCAAAGGCGACGGATAACTGTCGGGGTCCAACAGCAGACGGCGCAAGGGTATGGTGGCGGGCAAGCCGCTTTCGTGCATCAGGGTCTGGCGCAAAGTAATCGCCGACAAACCATGGTCGCGCAACTCCGGCAGATAGAAGCCGAGCGGTGCGGCAAGCCGCACCTGTTCGTGGTCGTTGAGCCACATGATTGCCGGCAGGGTAGCCATCACTTTCGTAATGGAGGCGAGGTCGTAGATGTCGTCCAACCTGACGGCGTGCGTCTTTTCGTAATCGAAATATCCGAACGCCCGTTCGTAAACGATTTTTTTATGTCGGGAAACGAGTATCTGGCAGCCCGGGAAAGCCATGCTGTCGATACCTTCCCGCACGATACTGTCGATACGGCTTAGGAAGCGGCTGTCCATGCCGACCTCTTCGGGAAAAGCGTGTCCCAAGCGCGACGCCGCCATATCAATGCCGTCGCCTTGCCGAAACAGGCTGCCGACACTCACAGGCAGCCGACCGACAGCCGCGTTACCCCCGAAAAGCGTTTCGGCGGCGCACTCCTGCATGACGTTATATCCTTCATAGGCAAACACGACGGCATCGGACTGCCGAATCAATTTCCGATACCGTTCCGCCCGATAAGGCGAGGTAAAGAACACGAGCGTCTTATCGGCGTCGGACAAAACTTTCTGCGCCATCTGCACCTCTTTGGCATCATTCGAGAATACGGCGACTATCGCACGGCTTTTCCCGACAGTGCGATGTGCCGCAGCGATTCCCTTATCGCCGGTTTCGGCATTCAACCGCACGACGTAGGTAAGGGGTACGTATTCCCGCAAACGGGTCAGAAAAGCATTCGCATCGTTTTTCCCGACGACGACCACCCCGAACCCGCTCCTGTCGAGATGCGTAAACGGCAACCGGTCGTCCCGATTCCGCACGACGGTAACGGCTTGTGCCGAGAGCTGCCGTATGAGTTTTCGGGCTTCGAGGGTGTTGAGGTCTTCCCGCAAATCTTCGACCGATACCGGTTTATACCGGTTGAGCCCCAAAAGATATTTATACCGGAGTATTTTCCGGCAATGGGCATTGATTACTTCTTCGGAGAGTTCGCCGTTATTGTACGCCTCTACGAGGCTGTCGTACTCGCGTTGCAGGTGAAGGGGGTCGAGCAGCACATCGTTTCCCGCCCGCAGGGCATCGAGAGAGGGGGTGGTCGATACCGCTCCTTTCATGGCAAGGGCGTCGGTAAAGACAAGTCCTTCAAATCCCAACTCCTTTTGCAACAGGTCGGTAACAATGATCGGAGAGAGTGACGAAGGGCGGGAGGCAGAGTCGAGAGCGGGAACACGCAGGTGCGCCACCATGATGCCCGACAATCCGGCTTCGATGCTGCGGCGGAACGGATAGAGGTCGCACGTGTCGAATTGCTCTCTCGTCCGCGCGACCAGCGGGAGCGTCTGATGCGAATCTTCGTGCGTATCGCCGTGTCCCGGAAAGTGCTTGCCCACCGCCATCACGCCCTCGTCTTCCAATCCGGCGGCATAGGCAATGGCGCGACGGGCTACCTCTTCGGGATTTTCTCCGAAAGAACGAATGCCGATGACGGGATTGAGCGGATTGCTGTTTACATCGAGCACGGGAGCGAAATTGACCTGAATGCCCATGCGCCGACACGCCCGTCCCATTTCGCGCCCGTAAGCATATATGAGCGAATCGTTCTGCACGGCACCCAGCGTCATGTTGCGGGGAAACACGGGAGTACCCGAAAGCCGCATCGCCAGCCCCCATTCGCCGTCCAGCGTAATGAGCAGGGGCACGCGGGCTGCCGACTGCGCTTCAAGCGTGAGCGCCAGCTGGTCTTCGGGCGTACCGGCGAAAAAGAGCAGTCCGCCCACATGACAATGTTCGATGTACTCCTTTATCGTCGCGCGGTTGGCATCGGTCATTTTCGTTTCCACACCCGCCACAAAGAGCTGTCCGATGCGCTCGGGCACCGACAGGGTGCGCATGACCGACTCCACCCAACGGTTCATGGCTGCGGTATCGACACCGGCATAAAGCCGCGTCGGCGCTGCCGTTACGGGGAAACACGCTGCGATACAAAATAAAAAAACAACTATTTTCTTCATGAGTAATTTGCCGTTTATTTGGACAAACAAATATAGGCATTTCCGAGAAACAGGCAACGAAAATTCCGAGAATAACTCTCTTTCCTCTTCCTTTTTTTCACCGCTGCAAACGAAAATAAACATTCAAAACACGAAAAATAAGAATCGTTCTTGTTTTTCTCAAAAAAAAATCGTTACTTTGCCCCGCTTTTCGCAATCTCTGGCAGGGATAGTGTAACCTGTGCATATTGCGTCGATATCAACATTTAACAGTTACAGAAATGGATTTGATGAAAATTGCCGAAGAGGCATTTGCAACGGGAAAACAACACCCCTCGTTCAAAAGCGGCGACACCGTAACGGTGGCATACCGCATCAAAGAGGGTAACAAAGAGCGTATCCAGCAATATCGCGGGGTGGTAATCCGTATCTCCGGCTGTGGAGAAAAGAAACGTTTTACAGTGCGCAAGATGTCCGACAACATCGGTGTGGAAAGAATTTTCCCGCTCGAATCGCCGTTCATCGACAGCATCACTGTCAATAAAGTGGGTAAAGTACGCCGCGCCAAACTCTATTACCTGCGCGCACTTACCGGTAAAAAAGCCCGCATCAGAGAAAAAAGAATCTAAGACAATAGCGGTCTTATATAGAAAGCCTCCGTTTTTCGTGAAACGGAGGCTTTCTGTTTTTCTCACCACAACCTTTCCGGCTTGTCGGCTGCCGCTTCGAGTTGCAGGAGGTGTGCTTTCAGCGCAAGCCCTCCGGCATAGCCGGTAAGCCTGCCCGTACTGCCGACGACCCGATGACAGGGTATGACGATAGCTATGGGATTGCGGTTGCAAGCCATACCCACCGCACGGGCTCCGGCAGGAGAGCCGACGGCGCGGGCTATTTCGCCGTATGTGCGGGTATCGCCGTAAGGAATTTCCAGCAAGGCGTTCCACACGGCTTGCTGGAACGGCGTTCCTTCGGGCGACAAAGGCAAAGAAAATTGCCGGCGTTTACCGTCGAAATATTCGCCGAGCTGCAAAGCCGCCTGCCGTATCGGGGGCGTCTCGCGTTCCACGCCCCGATGAAGCGGAGAATAGGAGATGTCCGTTATCGCGCCCTCCCGCTCCCCTATCCATATCGTGCCGACAGGAAAAGCATATGCCTGAAAGCTGAAAGTATCGTCCATGAGAATCGGATAAAAAAACTGCCCGATTTTCGGTCGGGCAGTCAGGTTATGCACTGTAATTATTTTTTTGCATTCGGATTTTTACCCAGCGGAACACAGAGTCCGAAATTGATATTCGCCGCCAACTTGCCCAGCGGAATAAATTCGGACGATACTTTCAGCGAAGACACTTCGGCGCCGATGAATAAAGGACCGAGATTGATGACCGCACCGAACGTGTTTGCATAATTGGATACCGAGCCGTTGATGCCGACCATAATCATACGCAGGGGTTTCAGATTGAGGCTTGCCATAAGGCGCGTATGTGCACGTCCCGGATAGAAAGTCGTCGAATAGACCAAACCGGCAGTAATGCGGTTGTTCAACAGCTGGTATTCGCCACCGACCAAAATCGTGGGGGCAAGTCCCGTGGTGCGTGATGAGGCTTCCTCCGTTTCAAATTCGTAAATCGTTTTGAGGTCGTCCATCAAATCGTCCACCTGATCATCGACCGTTTTCGTTACGCCATCTTCCACGTAATCGTCGTTACCGATACCGTGAAAACCTTCGAAGACGACATCGCTTTTCGGTGTTCCTTTGTGGCTGTGTTTCTTATTCCATGTTATAAAACCGAGATCGGTAACGGCAGCCGATACGACCAGATGTTCAATCGGCTCGTAGGTAACACCGAGGTCGATACCCACACCGCCGCCGGAAACACCGAGTTGTCCGCTATCGAAGTCTATGCCATCGACCAACCCGTTTTCCTCTTCTTTCAAAACGACGCCTGCGACAGACAGCTCGGTAGCACCGAGAGCATTTATCCGCCATTGATCCTCCGACATCGTCAAGTCGAGGCGGTCGAAACGGGCATTGAGGTTGGCAGCACCCACAAGGGCTTTCACTTTGGCGCCCGCCGTCCATTGGTCGGTGATTTTGCGGGCATGACCCAACGCCAGTTCCACATAGGTATTGCTTCGTATTGCCGTATTGTGCAAGTCATACGAATTACCCTCTACGGGATTACCGTTTTTAAGGAAGAGGAACAAATCGCCCGGCAATACAAACGAATTTCGGCTGCGCAAAGAAATATCGAACGTATTGTATCCGTTCCATTTGAAGAACCCGAAAGAGAGTATCGACAAATCGACGTTGAGCATCAACGGATTCGCGTCTTTGATTTTCGAGGCAAATTCTTTGGCATCGACTTCGGGACTGAGGAAAGTATTCAATTTATTGCCCTTGGAGGGATAAACAAAGGTTTTATAACTCAACGGCGAATTGACATTGAATTCAATGTTTCCCAATGCGGGTATCGCTACATAACCTCTATCGGGCATAAGAGCCGGATTGAGTTGGTGCCGATAGGGCGACTGTTCCAAGAAATAAGAACCGAGCTGCGTCTGGGCACTCACGCCGGCAAATGCACCGAAAAGCATACCGGCAATTACTATATATTTTGTGTACGAGATTTTCATTTCAGTAAGCATCTAAACAATTATAATGAATCGAGATCTACGGATACGCCGCTTATGGTGGCAGTCATTTTCAGTTGCAGATATTGCGTGCTGCGCAAAGTTCCGCTTGCACCGGCGGGATCGCCCGACAGCGTATATCGTATTGCCGACATTTTTTTCAAGGCATCGGGGTCGAGCGCTTTCAAAGAAGCGATAATATCGCCGACGGCAGGACGAGGATTCAAAGAAGAATCGTCGCAGCCTTTGATCGTTCCCGAATTTCCGACTCCGCCCAATACTTCGATGCTTATGTCTTTCAGCACTCTATAATAATGGACTTCTTTTTTCTTATTTTTATCCTTATTCTTGTCCTTATTTCCATTATTGCTTTCGGCATTGTCGTCGTCCACATCTTCTTCATCTTTTATATAATCAGGATTATTTTCCAGATAATCTTTTTCCGTTATCTCCTCCAATCCTTGCAAGGAAACAGTCAGATCGAGCGGCAAAGTGGTCGTATAGTCGATATTGATTTTTGCCGAATCCAAAGAAAAGTCTTGGAACACATCGTCGAGACCGTCCAGCACGTCGGAATAGTTGATATGAAGTTTGCTTCCGAATTCCATCGGTACGGTCATATCGCAATTGACATGGATATTGTTGGAGTCATTGCTCAATACGATTTCGTGTTCTCTTGACCTATCGCTATGGGCATTGATGGAGATATCGAGCGATTCGGGCACTCCGTTTGCGAGCAAATCCGAAAGCGATGCCGGAACCCATTTATATACCGTATCGTTCAGCAAGACAGTGCTATCGGCAACATCCATTCCTTTCGGTTCGTTATCCGAAAGATAGAAATTGCATATTACCTCGTCCATAAGCTGAGTAGCGGAGTTGTACGTTGCCGGCAACATATTTATCTCGGCTTTTACCGTATCAGGCTCGCCGCTTTCGGTTTGAGGCATAATGGAGAGAGATGCCTTTACCGGAACTCCCATCGGGTTGGTTGCATGTAATTGGATATAGGGATAGAAATCGAGATAGACGCCTTCCTCATTCAAGAAGTCGGGCATGGAGCCAATCTCAATAGAGAAATTTTCGTCTGCCGAAGCATCTACATCACCGAAAACATGGAATATATCCAAATCTTCTATGACAAAATCTGTCGATATATGCGGGTCGGTGAGAAGTTTCGCTGTTCCGCTTTCAAGTATTACATGGACTCTTGCATCGCCCTCGAACGTGAAACCGTTGTCTATGATACGCAATACTCCGTCCTTAATATCGAAATATTCTCTTCCATAAATACCGTAAATAGGAATTTTCAATGTAAACACTCCGCCTTTTGCTTCGGTTTCTCCCTCTATACGAAATTTATGATCTTTCACAGTAACTTGCTTGTGATCTTCCGTCCAAAGAATAGCATCACCTTTATCGCTGCCGGTCGACAATATCAGCATTTTCGGCAACTCACCATGAAGGTTATCCAGCAACAAATTGAAACTATCACGCTGAGAATTGTATTCAGAGAACAAGTTTACCGTAAATTGCAGTGTCGCCTCCCGCATCTCCTCGAAATAAGCCGTATCAATGTGAATGACCTCTTCCGGCACATCTATATCTTTCGGGTCTATCTCGACCGCATCGTTGAGTACCACATCGTCAATATATCCGTCATACGAGTATCCATTGTCAACAGCTAATTTCAACTGTTCGGGGATATTCCTCAGTGGGGTCGAATCAATATCAGGGTTCAGACCGTTATCAATGTTGAAAGACTCCAGCGTAGGAAATTCCGCCGTCGAGTTAGAGGTTTCAGAGATATAATAGGCGCTGTCGCCATCGACTTTCAGATTGTCGTCCTCTCCGATAAGGTCATTCAACGTAAACTTGCTGGTTTCGCCAATCGGCGCGGATAATCCGTTGCCGGCAAGCTGCACGTTCATGTCTATGTCTTTATCATAGGCACTATCTACACATCCTTGCGACAATAAGAGCAAGGAGAGAGAAAAAGAAAACAATAATTTTTTCATTGGTTTTTATAATTAATTTCTATTCGTTCTATTAGGCATAACGTGATGCAAAGGAAAGACTTTTAATCGAATATCTTGCCATAATCTTTTATATATTTCAAATATTTATACTTATTTCACAATTTTAAGAAATAATTTTTTCAATGTAAAGAAGTATCAACCCCTATCTCCGTTTTATTTCGCACGCCTGCAAAGATAATATATAAAATCGGGATTCCGAAAACATTTTCAATATTTTTTCTTTTCATACGGAAAAAATTTTTCGTTTTTAGCATATTCCATTTCCGGAGGAGAGTGGACGTCGCAACATTCAAAACTGCTGCATATCGACCAGATGTTTGTAATACCCGTTTGCTTTCAGCAGCTCGTCGTGCCTGCCCGACTCCACGATGCGCCCCTCCTGCATGACGCAGATAAGGTCGGCGTCTTTGATGGTGGAAAGGCGGTGGGCAATGACCAGCGTAGTGCGGTTTTTCATCAAATTTTCGAGGGCTTCCTGCACGAGGCGTTCGGCTTCGGTGTCGAGCGCGGAGGTTGCTTCGTCGAGAATCAGTATGCGGGGATTTTTGAGAATCGCCCGCGCGATGCTGATGCGCTGCCGCTGTCCGCCGGAAAGGCGGCAGCCCCTGTCGCCGATGACGGTATCGTAACCCTGTTCCGTCGCCATGATGAAGTCGTGGGCATTGGCTATGCGGGCGGCTTCTTCGACCTGCTCCTGCGTAGCGTTCTCCACGCCGAACGTGATGTTGTTGCGGAACGTATCGTTGAAAAGTATCGCTTCCTGATTGACAATCCCCATCATGGCGCGCAAATCGGCGACACGCATATCCTTGACGTTCACGCCGTCGATGTATATGCCGCCTTCGCCTACATCGTAGAATCGGGGCAGCAAATCCGCCAGCGTCGATTTTCCCGAACCGGACTGCCCGACAAGGGCTACGGTATGTCCTTTTTCTATGGTCAGATTCACCCCTTTTACGACCCAGTCGTCCTGATAGCGGAAGCGGACGTCGCGGTACTCGATAGCGTGTTGCAGCGACACGCCCGCCACCGGTTTTTCGGGATTCTTTATGGGGTTTTCCGTCGAAAGTATCTTGTCGATACGCACCATGGCGGCAAGCCCGCGCTGTATGGTATAGAAGGCTTTGGTCAGGTCTTTGGCGGGATTGATGATGCTGTAAAATATAATAAGGTAATAGATGAACTCGCCGGCATTGATGACGCTGTTGCCGCGCAGAATCAACGCGCCGCCGAACCACAGCACGATGACGATGGCGGTCGTTCCCAGAAATTCGCTCATGGGGTGCGCCAGCGTCTGGCGCAAACCTATGCGGTTGGTCGTGCGGTAGAATTTATCGTTTGCGCCCTCGAAGCGGCGGCAGATTTTCTTCTCGGCATTGAAGGCTTTGACGATGCGCAGCCCGCCCAGCGTCTCCTCTATCTGCGCCATGAGGTCGCCCCACTGCTGCTGCGCGCCGAGCGAGGTGCGTTTCAGCGATTTGCCGACCTTGCCCATGACAAAACCCGCTGCCGGCAGCAGCACGAGCACGAACAGCGTAAGCTGCCAACTGAGCAGAAACATGGTGGCGAGGTAGATGATAATCATGATAGGATTTTTGAACAGCATATCGAGCGAAGTCATAACGGAGTTTTCCACCTCCGCCACATCGCCCGTCATGCGTGCCATGATGTCGCCCTTGCGCTCCGTCGTAAAAAAGCCGATAGGCAGAGCCACCACTTTGCGATACAGAAAATTGCGTATGTCGCGCACCACGCCGCCCCGCAGGGGTATGATGCTTGCCGAACTTACGTAGCTGCTCATCGTCTTGGCAAAGGTCATGACGATAAGGCATACACCCAACATGACCAGCGTCCAGATGTGTCCGTGCAGTTCGATTTGCCGGCTGACAAACCAATAGAGGTTATTGACGAGCACGTCTTTCAAGTCGCCCTCGCCCCATGCGACAAAGGTATAGGCGGTATCGGTCGTCTTGAAAAGTATTTCCAGAATCGGTATGATAAGGGCAAACGAAAACACGCTGAGAAGCGTTGACAACAGATTGAAAAAGATATTGAGGAAAAGATATTTCTTATACGGCGGCACAAACCGCAGGAGGAGTTTGAACAAATCTTTCATAACCGATAGCGATGTTTTCCGTTTCGGCAAAGATACGACAACTCTGCGGACGAAACAAATGTTTTTCCCTTAGAAAATGAAATCCATTCCGACGACAATCAAATAGTAGCGGAGCAGTTTGCCTGCCAACATGGAGAGATTCACCCACAAGAGATTGGCGCGCATGAGCCCGAGCGTAACGACGATGATGCCGCCTATTCCGGGCAGGAAAGCGAAAAATCCCATCAATGCGCCTTTCCCCTGTAAAAAGCGGTGCGTCTTTTCTATCTTTTCGTGCGATACGCGCAGGTATTTTTCTATCCATTCGATTTTTCCCAAACGACCGATATAATAACAGGTTATGCCGCCCAGCCAGTTTCCGGCAGTCGCCACCAACAGACAGGCTCCCGCCGGATAGCCGGCAACGAGCAGCAACACCAGTATGGCTTCGGAACTGAACGGGAAAAGACTGCCTGCCAAAAATGCGGCGACAAACAGCCCCACATACCCCCACTCGCTCAGAAATTGCAAAGACTCCATACGTATAAAACAAGGTAACCGCCTATCAGGAGGTAAAACAGATAAGGGACGGCGCGGCTGCGGGTGTGTAGGGCGAAATTGGAAACGGACAACGCCATCGTGGCATTGAGCAGCGGCAGATACGCATCGAGAGCCGCCATATCGAGCAGCGACAACGTCAGCAGGGAAATCGTCAGCAGCAGCGTAAACCGGTTGTATTTCCAAATTTGTATTTTATGCCGCTTGATAAAATAGGTGCCGCCCACCCCGCAAAGTACGCCGATTACCGCTATCGGGAGGAAATATCGCAGGTCGCCCCATTCCACGAAAGAGGCGAACAAAAGCACATCGCGGAAATCGGGAAGCAGCCGGCAGCCGTCGGTCAATCCGATGCAGAAAACCAGCCATATAACCGTAAGCACGCCCAACAACAATGCCGCGAACATACGCCACGAGAACGACCGCATGTAGATAAAACCAAGGCAGAAAGGCAAACTCAACAGCAGAAACGGCGGTTCTATCAAATACCCGACGGCAAGAAGCAACCCCATGTTGTAGGCAGCCTGCCGGTTTTCATTCTGATAGGTATCATAGAGCAGGTACATGATTGACAGATAGACCGGCGTAAGCAGCAGTCCGCTGTTTATCGTTCCGACAATGGCAGGATTGCAGCAATCGAAAATCAACAGCAGAATTACCGGTAGCAGCGTACGCTGCTGCATGAGGGCATATTTGTTGTTGAGCCGCATCAACAGAAAACAACTCCACCCGACAAGCAGCACATCGACCGCAGCGATGACGAGGGCTGCCCCCACCGTACCGCAAGATAACTGCAACAATATATATCCTCCGTCGACAGGACGATAAACAAAAAGCGTCCCGATAACCGCCAACAAAACACCTCCCCACAAAAAGCGGCGGAAGAGGTTGCTTTCGGTAATTTGCGACAGGGTAACGGACATAAGGAAAAAGCGTGTTATCGCATTACAGGTCGAAGCCTATATCGCGGCGGAAATATTTTTTATCGAAATCTATTTTCTCCACATTGGCATACGAACGGGCGAGGGCATCGGCTTTGTTCGCACCGTACGAGCTGACGGCGATAACCCGTCCGCCGGAGGTAACGACGTTTCCGTCTTGCAGCTTCGTACCGGCATGGAACGGAATACTGTCGGTTACTCGGTCGAGTCCGGTAATGACCTTTCCTTTTTCGTAGCTTCCGGGGTAACCGCCCGATACCAGCATGACGGTTACCGCCGAACGGGAATCGGTTTCCAACGAGCGCTCGCTCAAATTTCCCTGCGCCACGCCTTCGAGCAGCTCCACGAGGTCGCTTTTGATGCGCAGCATGACGACTTCGGTTTCGGGGTCGCCCATGCGCGCGTTGTACTCGATAACCATCGGTTCGCCTGCCACATTGATAAGTCCCAAGAAAATGAATCCTTTATAATCAATGTTTTCGGCTTTCAAACCTTCGACGGTAGGTATCACGATACGCTCTTCGACTTTTTTCATGAATGCGGCGTCGGCAAACGGCACGGGTGACACGGCTCCCATACCGCCGGTATTCAGTCCGGTATCGCCTTCGCCCACCCGTTTGTAGTCTTTGGCGACCGGCAGTATTTTATAGCTCTTGCCGTCGGTCAATACGAATACGGAGCACTCGATGCCCGAAAGAAATTCCTCGATGACCACCGTATTGCCGGCATCGCCGAATTTTCCCGAAAGCATCTCTTTCAATTCGTCTTTCGCCTCCGACAGTGTCGGGAGTATCAAGACGCCCTTTCCGGCTGCAAGCCCGTCGGCTTTGAGTACATAGGGAGGTTTCAGGGTTTCGAGGAAAGCGAAAGCCTCTTGTACGGTATCGCTCGTGAAGCTGGCATAGCGCGCCGTCGGGATATGGTGGCGCATCATAAACGCTTTGGCGAAATCCTTGCTGCCTTCGAGGCGCGCGCCGTCGGCGGAAGGTCCGATAACGGGAATTTTCCTCAATCCGGAATCGTTTTTGAAATAGTCGTAAATGCCCTTGACCAACGGGTCTTCGGGTCCTACCACCACCATGTCTATGGCGTGCGAGAGCACAAACTCCCGTATGGCGGGAAAGTCGGTTGCCGAAATGGCGACGTTGGTACCTACCCCTGCCGTTCCGGCATTGCCGGGTGCGATGTACAACTTGTCTGTACGGGGGCTTCGACTTATTTTCCAAGCGAGGGCGCTTTCTCTTCCGCCCGAACCTAATAAAAGTATATTCATGTGTATATGTTTATTTCAAATAATCATCGAAATAGCGCGCTACCTTTTCATAAAGATGCACCCGTTCCTTGCCGATAACGTTGTGCCCGTGTCCCGGATAGACGAAATAGTCGGGATATGTTCCGGCTTCGATGCAGCTTTTCAGGAACGACAGCGTGTGCTGCCACACCACTACGGGGTCGGTGTCGCAGTGGACAAGCAACAGATGCCCTTGCAGATTGCCGGCTTTGTTGCGGAGATTGCAGTGGTCGTATCCTTCGGGATTGCTTTGCGGCGTACCCATATAGCGTTCGCCGTACATCACTTCATAATATTTCCAGTCGATGACGGCACCACCGGCAACGCCCACTTTGAATACATCGCCGTGCGTAAGCATGAGGTTGGTCGTCATGAAGCCGCCGTAACTCCACCCGTGCACGCCTATGCGGTCGGCATCGCACCACGGTTGTTGGCACAGCCACTCCACGCCGCACATCTGGTCGTCCATTTCGTTGTCGCCGAGGCGGTGATAAGTTACCGACTCGAAAGGCAGTCCGCGATTGGAAGAGCCTCGATTGTCGAGCGTGAACACCACGTAGCCGCGCGTCGCCAAAAAGAGGTCGTTTCCGGCAGCGCCCCACAGCCAGCGGTCTTCTACCATTTGGGCATGAGGTCCCCCATAAACATAGACGATGACCGGATATTTCTGCGTCGAGTCGAAGTGCGGCGGAAAAGTCAGTCGATAATAGAGGTCGGTTTCGCCGTCGGCAGCTTTGAGGGTACCGCCGGCAAAAGTCGGCACATCATAACCCTCATACGGATTTTCAGCCGTAAAAAGATTTTCGACTTTGCCGTTCGAGGTGGTTATCAACTGGGTAACACGGGGCGTTTCATGATTGGAAAACATATCAATGACATAACGTCCCGAACGACTTACCACCGTATTGTGCACACCGTTTTGCGGCGTGAGCCGCGTACGTTTTCCCGTCGCCACCGACACTTTGTAGAGATTCGTTTCGAGCGGCGAGGCTTCGGTAGAGGTGATAAACAGCGTCTTGCCGTCGGGTGCAGCTTCGGCGGAAAGCACCTCCCATTCGCCGTCGGTCAGCTGCTTCAACAGGTTTCCGTCGGTATCGTAAAGATAGAGATGCCGGTAACCGTTGCGGCGCGACAGATGCACGAAACGGTCGTCGCGTCCGGGCAGGAAGAAAATCGGGTGCTCCGGCTCCATGTATTTGTCGGAAGTTTCCACGAAAAGCGTGCGGAGCAATTTGCCTGTAAGGGCATCGTATGCCTCGCTGTAACAGGTATCTTGCCGGCGGTTGAGGCGTTGCAGATAAATCGCCTTTTCGTCGGGCGACCAAGCAATGTTGGTCAGGTACTGGTCTTTCTCTCCGGCGGGTTGCAGATATACCGTCTTGCCCGATGCGATATGATACACTCCCACTTTCACTTCATGGCTCGCCATGCCCGCCATCGGATATTTTTCCTTTTTCAGCGCTGCCGTACGGGCGGAAATATCGACCAGCGGATAGTCCGTTACCTTGCTTTCGTCCATGCGGTAGAAAGCGAGGGCATTTCCTTTCGGTGACCAAAAGATACCTTTCGTTATGCCGAACTCGTTGCGATGCACATCGGAGGCGCCGAAACATATCTGGTCGTTGTCGTCGTGCGCTACGACGGTACGCGTACCCTCGCTGTCGATGACGACGAGGTCGCGGTCGTGCGTTACCGCCAGACGCTTCTGCTGCGGCTCGAAAGCGAAATCGGCATCGCCGCGTAAGAACGGAAGTGTATATTCAACAGCATGCGCCGCAGGATTGTAATAATTCAGGGCAGCCTGCGCCATGAAACAGAGGCGCGGCGTACCGTCGCTCTCTTCCACAGAAAACGAGGGAAAGGTGCGAAGTGTTTTCATGCCGCGTTTCTCCAACGCTTCATTGAGGTCGGCAAGCGTTATCCACACCGTATGTTTGCGACTCGCAGGCGCAGCCAGTAACAAGGTATCGCCCTGACGATAAAAATATTTGTCGCCGACGAAAGAGAGTTGGCGCAGCGTCTTGGGCACGAAACGGAAGTAGTTGCGTCCGCCCGGTATCAAATCTTGTGCGGTAAGCGGTTTGTTTTGAGCAACGGCTGTCATAGGCAATAAGAGCATCAACAGGAATACGATACGATGTTTCATAACAAAGGATATAGGTTATTTCTTCTTGTTTCGTTTATAGGGACGAGCACTCTCTTTTTTCGGCTTTTCCTCACCGATAGAGGGTTTGCGCCCGATGACATACTGATTCACGGCTTCGTCGCCATGCAGCCGCTCGCGGCGGAAGCGGGAAATTTTTATCTCGTCGTCCTCGTCGTAGGCGGCGGTAAATTCCTGTCGCGACACAGGAGTCGGACGACGCTCGTCGAACGGACGACGGCGATTTTCCCTTTGCCCGAACTCTTTTCGACTTTCCGATTTTCGGAAAGAGTGTTCACGGTCGGGTTTGCGGTCGTCGAACGGGCGTTTGCCGCGCTCTTTCCGTCCGGAGGCATTCTCTCGCCGACCGAACGATTCCGGACGTTCTTTCCGATACGCACCCTTTCCGTCGTTTTCCTTTCGTTGGAAGCCGCCGGTTTCGCGTTTGAAATCGGTATATTTCCCGTCGAAAATTTCATACTTGCGGTATTCGCATTCGAGAGCACCGTTCATCATGGGCAGACGGGCAGAGGCTTTCAGACCGATGCTGTCGAAGCAATCGTCGCGGTAGCTGATAATCCACGCATCGAAACCCTTGAACACGTGTTTCAATTGCGAGCCTATCATGGCATACAGTCCCAACAAATCTTCGTCGGTAATACGCTCACCGTAAGGGGGATTGGTAACCAAAAGTCCGCCGGCGGGTATTTCGCCTTCGGCGTATTGCTGCATGGGCTTCACCGCGATGTCGATGTAGCGCCCCATGCCTGCATTTTTGATGTTTTCGACAGCTATCTCCACCGCTTTGGGCGAAATGTCGCTGCCGTATATTTTATGTTCAAAGGGGTGTTCCCCACTGTCGTCGTTATAGAGAGTGTCGAAAAGTTCTTCGTCGAAATCGCTCCAATGTTTGAAAGCGAAATCGCTGCGGTAAATTCCCGCCGGCGTGCCGGTGGCAATGAGCGCCGCCTCGATAAGCAGCGTCCCCGAGCCGCACATGGGGTCGATGAAATCGCGGCTGCCGTCCCAACCTGCCAACAAGAGCAGTCCGGCGGCAAGCACCTCGTTCAACGGAGCTTCTGTCTGTGCCACGCGATAACCGCGTTTGTGGAGCGACTCGCCGGAGCTGTCGAGCGACAAGGTACAGGTCGTCCGATTGATATGCAGGTTAAGGGATATGTCGGCATTGTTCAGCCGCACCGAAGGGCGCCGATCGTATTTCTCGCGGAAATAGTCGGCTATGGCATCTTTCGCCCGATAGGTTACGAATTTGGAATGGCGAAATTCGTCGGAATAGACCACTGCGTCGATAGCGAACGTCGTTTCCGGCGTGAGTATCTGCTCCCACTCGAACGCTTTTATCCGCTCGTATAGTTCGTCGGTATCGCCCGCCGTGAAGGTGTATATGGGTTTCAGTATGCGCAGGGCGGTGCGGCAGTGCAGATTGGTTTTATAGAGTAACGCCTTGTCGCCGGTAAACGAAACCATGCGTTTCCCTATTTCAATATCTTTTCCGCCGAGAGCGGCAATTTCGGAAGCCAATACCTC
>CANQQA010000020.1 GCA_947625885.1 uncultured Bacteroidales bacterium | reverse complement strand
TCGTACTACTTTGTCTTCATTCTTCTCAATGTCCGACTCGCTCCCTTCCGAAAGCGGCTGCAAATTTAACCCCTTTTTCCCCCTTCCTCCAAATTTTTTACCACCTTTTTTTCGAGAAATTTTCAAGTATTTTTTATCCGCATTGATTTACAAGAATTTGCCTCTCGATTTTTTTTGAACTTTTTTGCGAGAAAATGGTTGTTACAATTTCACAACAGCTGCTTTTCGCTTCTTTTGCTACTCGACCGGCGAACTTTTTTTCTTGCTTTTTATGGGAATTTCGTAATATATGGAGTAGGTAAAATCGAATCCGCCGCTACGCTTTCCCATACCGGGTATAATCCACGGACGGGTGGTGGGATTGTCTTTGGCGGTGAGCAGAATTTTGTAGCGTACAGTGAATCCCATTTTCAATCCTTTGTAGAGGTTTACCCGCACGCCCGCCAAGGGTTCGAGCCACTGCGCCCGCGAATGTTGGTCGGTTATCGACGCACGATAATCGGTCTGCCAATAACCGGAGGGTATGTTTATGTCGGTGATGTCGTAAGTGAATACAGAAAAACCGTAGAGCAAACCGATGTATATGTACCCGGGGGCTGTCGAATTGTACATGAAATTATAAAGCACTCCCAAACGGTTGTAAAAGGTGGGCGATACTTTATAAGTGAAGTTTCCGTCTTCGGGGGTATTGTTCGCCCAACCGAGACCTGTTTCCCAAACGGGGAAAAAGCGATTGTGGAAATCGACTTCGAGAGAGAGTTGGAGATTGGCGTTTTCGCGTCCGAAAAGGGTGGAAACGGGCTGGTATAAATCGACGCCGACTATCAGCCCGTTGAGCAGCGGATAACGATACAGAGAGCCGTCTTCGAGACGGTTGCTCTTTTTTTCTGCTGCGGGCAGGGCTACCGCGGTGCATACGAAAAGTGCGACCAGCAGGGTGCGGATATATCGTCTATTCGGATACGGCATAATAGAGTCGGACGTTTTCGATTTCCCGATTGTCGATTTCCGGTGTCCTCATTTCGGCTTGAATAATTTGCCACGTGGTATATCGAAATTCATCAATGACATACACGTATATGGCTCCGCATTCCGCCGTCTCGAACTGCACGTAGGCGTGATAAATGAACGTGAGGGTGTCGCGGCTGTATCGGGGATTGAGGTTGTACTGATCGTAATACAAAACATACTGCGTGGTGTCTTTGTCGCTGCGCAGGGTGGCTTGGAACGACGATACGGAGGCTCTGTCGAGGAGCAGCGAATCGGTAGGCTGCCCTATGCCATAGACCGACAGCGAGTCGATACGCACGGCAATGGCGGTATCGCCATAGGCGCGGAAATCGACCGTCATGATGCTGCTCTTGCGGTCGAGGCACGCCTCGGTATTGCACGCCACCGGCAAAAAAAGCAAGGCAACAATGCAAAGGATTGCGACAAGGGGTATTCCGTTTCGTAAAAATCTGTTCACTCGGCAGTGAATTTCAGTCGGTTATTTCTTTTTCTATATTATAGGTATTGCGCCCCTGCGCGTTGCGCGACACGAGTTCGCCCAAGAATCCGCCCAAAAAGAGCAGCGTTCCCAGTATCATCATCGTCAAGGCGATAAAGAAGTAGGGCGAATCGGTAACCAACCGGTAGGCGATGTGGTGCGAAAGGGCGTAAAGTTTGTACGCTCCGACCGTTATCACGGAGAGGAGTCCGAGTATGAACATCACGCTGCCGAGCAAACCGAAGAGGTGCATGGGCTTGACGGCGAATTTGGAGAAAAACCAAAGGGTCATCAGGTCGAGATAGCCGTTTACGAAACGGTCGAGCCCGAATTTTGTTTTTCCGTATTTCCGCGCCCGATGCTGCACCACTTTCTCGCCGATGCGGGAGAATCCGGCGTTTTTCGCCAAATAGGGAATATAACGGTGCATATCGCCATACACTTCGATATTTTTCACGACGTCGCGACGGTAGGCTTTCAGTCCGCAATTGAAATCGTGGAGCTTGATGCCGGTAACGCGGCGGGCGGTGGCGTTGAACAGTTTGGTGGGAATGGTTTTGGAAAGCGGGTCGTAGCGTTTCTTTTTCCAGCCCGACACGAGGTCGTAGCCCTCGACCGTAATCATGCGGTAGAGTTCGGGTATTTCGTCGGGGCTGTCTTGCAAATCGGCGTCCATGGTGATGACGACATCGCCCTGAGCCCGTCGAAATCCGGTGTGCAGCGCCGGAGATTTGCCGTAGTTGCGACGGAATTTCACGCCTTTCATGCAAGGATTTTCCGCCCGCAGCGATTCGATGACCTGCCATGAATTGTCGGTGCTTCCGTCATCGACGAATATCACTTCGTAAGTGAATTTGTTTTCAGTCATGACGCGGGTTATCCACGCGGCGAGTTCGGGCAGCGACTCGGCTTCGTTATAGAGGGGTACGATTACGGATATATTCATGGCATCAATTGTTTTTACGGTTATTCATACGGGCAAACAGAGCGACCACGATAGAGAGCAGGGAGCCGAAAAAGACATTCGACCATATCATCATGAAGACGACATCTATCGGCTCGAACGAGGCGCCGTTGTCGATAGCGGCTCGTGCGGTGTCGGCAAAGTCAGCCATTTCGGGCGACTGCGCTCCCATCGCTTCCAAAACCTGCAACTGCTGTTCGACAAAGGAGGGAATCCAATCGGGGTCGATATACTGAAAATAGATGTACTGCACCAATCCGCCGATGAGCGAGGCGAAGAAAAAAATGTATATACCCAAAAGCCACAACACGACGAATCGCGACGAATTACCCTCCTGCCGCACATAATGGCGCATGAGCAGGTATATCATCGCCGGCGTCGCCACCAGCAGCGCCGTGCTCATGAAATTCGCAGCGTTACTATGTATCGACCCGATGACGAGGGCAAACTCCACGATAAAATAGAGTCCGAGATACACGCCGTACTGCATGGCGCAGAGGGTCAATGTTTTTTTCGGCTGTTCGGACATAGCTGTTCGTTCTTTTCGTTATGGTGGTACAAAGGTATGATTTTTACGGGAATTGCATTTGCTCCTTCAATAAAATTATGCAAATGTTTGCGAACAGGCTTTTGGCAAAGCCGCTTTTTCCGTCTGAAAAATAACGGAACGGGAGGCACTGCCGACAGCAATGCCTCCCGTTTTTCGGATTCTCAACGGTCGAGCCGTCGGGATTTTCAGTTTTTGGGTTCAACCGATACGAACGAGCGGTTTTCCTGCTTTTTGCGGAATACCACCACGCCGTCGATAAGGGCGAAGAGCGTGTGATCTCTGCCCATGCCGACATTTACGCCCGGGTGATGTACCGTACCTCTCTGACGCACGAGGATATTCCCAGCCTTCACAGCTTGTCCGCCAAAGATTTTCACTCCCAATCTTTTACTTTCTGATTCGCGGCCGTTCTTAGAACTACCGACACCTTTCTTGTGTGCCATATTCTTCTCGTTTTAATCAGGGGTTAAGCTACAATATCTTTAATTAACACTTCGGTCAGACATTGACGGTGTCCGTTGCGTTTGCGATAGCCTTTTCTTCTTTTTTTCTTGAAGACGATGATACGTTCGCCTTTCAGATGAGAGAGTACTTCGCATACGACTTTTGCGCCTTCTACGGTGGGAGTGCCCACTTTTACGGCGCCGTCGTTATCGACCAGCAATACTTTGTCAAATTCGACAGCGGCGCCTTGCTCTGCTGCCAAACGGTGAACGAACAGCCGGCGACCGGTTTCGGCTTTGAACTGTTGTCCTTGAATTTCTACAATTACGTACATCTGTTATAAAAATTATACAGGTTACCTCCGGCGGGCGGCGCTCTGTTGCAAGCTGCTCTTTGGTGCCCGATACGGAATAAGAGCCGCAAATTTACGCACTTATTTCGATTCTGCAAATTTTTTCGAGAAGTTTTATGATTTCATTTGCGAAAATAAATCATAACTTCCTGCATTTCAAAAGAAAAAAATAATTTCCAAAAGCTTTCAGAAACAATTATGCGAATCACATTATTCGATTCGCATAATGCGATTTGAATAATTTTATTTGCATAATTCGATTCGAATAATTACATTTGCACAAAAGATTATCCTATGATTTCCAAAAATAATCCTTTTATCGTTACCGGAAAAATAGAACCGGAATATTTCTGCGACCGCGTAAACGAGTCGGCAAGGCTTGTAAAATCCATTACCAACGGCAACAACACGGTTATCATCTCCCCGCGACGTATGGGGAAAACCGGACTTATACGCTTCTGTTACGACAAACCCGAAATCAGTTTCCACTATTATACGTTCTTCATCGACATACTCCACACTTCCAGCCTGCGGGAATTTACTTACCTGCTCGGACACGAAATTTACAAAACCCTGCTGCCCCGCAGCAAAAAAATGGCAGCACATTTCATACAAGCGCTTAAATCCATCAGCGGGAAATTCGGATTCGACGCCATAAGCGGGGCACCGACTTTCAGTGTAAAACTCGGAGAGATAGAGCAGCCCGAATACACGTTAGAGGAAATCTTTCAATATCTAAGTCAGGCAGACAAACCGTGCATTGTGGCAATCGACGAATTTCAGCAAATCGCCAAATATCCCGAAAAAAACATCGAAGCCCTGCTGCGCCAGCATATACAAAAGATAAGCAACGGCAATTTCATATTCGCCGGAAGCGAACGTCATATTATGCAGGAAATGTTTACCTCGTCTGCCCGTCCTTTTTATCATAGCGCGGATATTTTGGAATTGAGAGCTATCCCGCCGGAGATTTACATACCGTTCATCGTACAAAATTTTGAAAAATACAATCGCCACATCGCTCCGGAAGTTGTCCGGAGGATATATGACCTGTTCAAAGGTCACACCTATTATATACAGAAAACTTTCAACGAGGCTTTTGCCGATACCGACGAAAAGGGCTCTTGTACTTCGGAAACCGTGAATAGCGCCATCGACAATATGATCGAATCGAACAGCACCATTTTTCGCGAAATACTTTCGAATATTCCGGAAAAGCAAAAAGAGCTGCTATATGCCATAGCGAAAGAGGAAGAAGTCAAAGGTATCAATTCCGCCACGTTCATCAAGCGACACAGCCTATCTTCGTCAAGTTCGGTACAATCTGCGACAAAAAAATTATTGGCAAAAGATATTATTACCGAAATAAACGGGCTATATAGCGTTACGGACAAACTTTTCGGTATGTGGATAAAACGGTTGTACAGCTAATGCCGGCTACATACTGGCTTCGCTTAGGGGCAGCGAACGGGTCTTGTCGTGCCGCAAGCGCGACGATGCCGGCACGGGCAGCGGCTCGGAATAACAGATATAGGTGCCGATGCAGCGGGTGATGAGTATGTCGTCGTGATGCCCGTCCATAGCGCCGAAACTGCCGTTGGGCTTCCGCTCGAAAACGTCGTGTTCGTAACACGCCAAGAGGTCGCGCTCGATATATCCCTGTTCCCGCAGCATTTGTATCTGGTGATTTATAATCAAGGTTTTGGTGGAGCGGTTCATGTGAAAGCCCCAGCGCGAAGGGGCGGCAGAGCGTATCGTCTCCGCCGAAGCGCGGGCGTAGAGATGCGTGTAGGCATCGGAAAGGGTGTCGAGTATGTACTCGGTATGTTCGCCGTCGGTGTGTTCGGTTTCGAGGGTGTTGCTTTCGATGACCAGCAGCGCCTGCTGATAAAAGGCGGCTATCTGCGCGGCTTTCCACGCCAGAAGGTCATGGTCGATGTGTCCGCGCCACTGCGCCACGACTTCGGGCACGCCGCCGTACATCTGCCAATAGCGATCGAAAACGACGATTACCGAATAGTCTGCCGAGACGGAGCGTCCGCCTATATCGACCACGACGACGTAACGACCGAGCACCGACGTGTCGGCATCGGGCAGCGCCCACACGCAGAATTTTCCCGTCGCATCATCGACAAAATGCAACTCGTCGAGAGACTCTTTTCCCGTCGCGGCGCGGGCACACACTTCTCCCACACGGTCGGGCGGACGGCAGTTTTCGCGCAGGCGCTGCACCTGCCGTATGTCGAACACGCGCTCGCCGCTATGGGTGAACGCCTCCACATCGTCCGACGGATATTCCGCCATCATATCGGCGTGGTCGGCATACTCGCGCCGTTTCAGCCGATACCACGCAATGGCTTCGAGGGTGGCGCCGCGATTCCAGAGCGAGCGCTCGTACTCGTCGAGGGAAGCGGCAAAGGCAGGATAATCGTCGATAGGAGCCACATACATCTCTATTTCGTACCACGCCACGAAGAGAAACGTTTTATCGCTTTCGCCCCGTTTTGCCCGCTCGCACTCCTGATGAAAATAGTTGCCTGTGCCGTTGGCGGTGCTCTCCAACACGGCCAATGAATCGGGCAGCAGAGCTATGGAACCGCAGACCGAACGGATAAGCGACTCCGGCGATTTCAGGCGCGTGCGCGACCAGAAAGCCACTTCGGAAAGGTGCGCCATCACAGCGTCGGCGCTGCGTATCGATTCGGGCGTTTCCGCTGACGATATGGTTACGCGGCTGTCGAGTCCGTCGATGACCGACGTGTTGCTCGTGCGTTCATAGGGGCGGAAATGCGGGTGCGCCCCTTCGGGCAGAAGCCACACGGGATAATTTTCGAGCAACTTGGAGTACATACCTTTTATATTGGCGGCGGCATCTTTAAGGTGGGCGCAGATGACGCTATGCCAACTGCGTCGCTGCGTGAGCTGTATCCACGCCATATACAGCTGTATCAGCGTAGAGCCTCCCCATTGCCGTGCTTTGAGCAGAATCAGCCGAATGGGTCGGCGCGCCCGCCGCATGGTTTCGAGGCACACGAGCAGTTTGCGCTGCGGACGGTTGAGTCGGAAAGGTATGTCGCCGTCGCCCATCTTGTCCTTGATGCGGGCGAACATAATCGCCCAAAACTCGAAATCGTAGCGGATACGCACTTTCACCCAGCGCCGCCAAACCTCCTCGCGCAACAGGTCGCTTTCCGGCTCTTTCAACTCCTGCCGGATAAACTCCCGTATCGAGCCGCAGCGGCGAAGCTGCTGCACCAGTTCCACCTCGTCGAGCATCTCGCGGGGCACGTACTGCAAGGGTATGGGCGCGTCGGGCAGATGCACGCACACGCGCTCGCCCACGGCAGCATGTTCGCCGGTTTCCGGACGGTACGGCGCGTTGCGCTCGGCGTTCCGGCGACGATTCTCCTCCACGATTTTATCGACCTGCTCTTTTTCCATACGCTCTTTTTTCGTGCAAAATTGCAGCGGGCAGAGCCGATGTTTCCGTGTTTTTTATCAAATCGTCGCGCGGAAAATCCGAAAGCGCATCAGCGCAGGGCAGCCAAGCGGTCGAGCGTGTCGGCGATGACCGACAGGGTGTCGCGGCTCTCTGCGGCAGCCTCGCTGCGGTCGCGCTTTTCCAATATTTCGATGCACTTCAACAAATTGACTTCACTCGTGCATTCGGGAATAAGCTCCCGCAAACGGTTATAACAGAGGTCGAGCATTTCGCGGCGTTTTTCGTCTGTCTCCGCCGGCGTTTTTCCGCCGAGAGGAGACGCAGTTGTTTTTTCTTTCATCTCTTTACGATTTTATAAATATCACACCGGAAGGCAAATTTATGGGGAGATATTTGCGGCGTGATGTGATTCTTGACAAAAACGCAATTATTAACTTCAAAACTTAAAACGACCATGATAATAAGTTTACTTGCCGGGATTATACAAAATGCCCGAAACAGGCGGAAGGAGGCGGAAGCCCAAGCGCAGGCGCAACAGGCGCTGAACGAGCAGCAATCCCGACTCAACAGCTTTTTTCAAAACAATTATTACGGCGACTACCTGAATCGTCCGGAAGTGCAGGCGACGTTGCAAAATATGCAGAATCAGATACGCCGGCAGAACGAACAGATGTACGGCATGAACGCCATACGCGGCGGCACGCCCGAATCGCTCGCCGCCATGCAGAACAACAATGCCGCCGCCATGAGCAGCGCATACAGCAGCATCGCCGCAAACGGAGCGGGCTGGAAAGATCGCGTGCTCGAAAACTACATCAACAACTCGATGGCGCTCAACAATCAGGATTACAACCTGTGGGCGCAGAAAGCGGCGGACTTCCGCAACGCAGCGCAACAGACGGCATTGTGGAATCTCGACACGACACGTATGTACAGCCAAGCCCTCCTCAACATGGCGGGCATGGGCATGGGTTCTTTGTAACGGGAGGTAATTATGAATAAGGAAAAGAACAACGAAAAACAGTCCGATGCCCTGCGTCGGGCTGTGGCGCACGGCAAAGGATTTTTCCACGTGTGCCGCAGAGACCTCCACGCCTGCCTCAACCCCGAAGCACAACAGCTGTTCGACGTGTTGGGCGACACCTTGCGGCTCGTCGGCAAACGTCCGGAACGGGAAACCGTCGTCGTGCTGCAAAGCGACAACGGGCAACGGCTGGAAACGCTGCTGTCGACACACGCGCTTGCCGACCACAGCACCGGACAGCCGGAGATATTCCGGCATCTGCTCCGGCTCTCGCTCTCAGACGAAACGCCGACCGGCGAGCCGCTGCCGCAACAAGAGCCTGCCCCCTTCGCAGCCAACGACGACCAAGAAAAATTTCTCGCCTACAACATACTGTTGAGCAAAGGCGTCGCCCCGCAAGAGGCGGAAAAACAAGTTACACAACTATTTTCAACTTTATAAAAAACGATTATGAACAAACAGAATAAATCCAATTCATGGGCACAGCGAAACGATACGCTGCAACAGGTGTTCAGTATGCTTCTCGGCATACCTCTCCGCCTGCCGCAGCAGGGTGGCGGTCTGCCCGAATCAATCCCGCAAAATTACGCTCCGCAAAACGAAGATACCGACACTCGCCCGCATCTGGAATATCCGGTTTACCGGATTCCGAAAGACTACTACGCTCCGCAAAACGAAAATACCGACGCTCACCCACATCTGGAATACTTAGTTGACCGGATTCCGAATGACTATAATTTCTATCAACAACCGGACAATCTCCGCGTTTCACCAGTTATACCCGCCAATTACATCGTATTTCTGCGCAATGAGGTGCCGCCGCAGAAAAATATAGATGACACTTTCGCCGGCGGATTCAAACAATCGCTGCAACGCTCCCACAACAAAGTCAAATACATCAACCAAGACCTACAACAAATAATAAATCAGGAAAAAACGATACAAAAAGGGTTGCGGGCGCTCGACGAGGCGGGTGTGGATTACAGCAGCCGACTCGCCGTGAAAAGCAGCCTCGCCAAACTGAGAAGAGAAATCATCAACGAACAACAACTGATAAACGAGGGAAAAGGTACGCCCGAAATCAAGGCGTCGGTAGTGCACAAACGTCGGTTGATGAGCGGACTGCTCCCGATTCAAAAGCTGTATGAAAGCGACGGTGCGACGCCGGAAGAGGTGATGTCGTGGGCAGAAACCTATCGGACGGAAGGCGGTCCGGGAATGCGAAGTCAAGCAAAACTTCTCCAAGAAGAAGATGCCTACCCCGAATTGAGAGGGTGGGGCAAAATCGGCGCATTTGTCGGCGACGCAGCCGTAGCAGCTCCGGTCGTCGGAGCAAGCATGATGGCGCCACCTGTCGGTCTGGCTGCCGGCGTCGGAAGTGCGGCATTCGACAGCTACGCCACTACCAATATGGAAGCCGACCGCATAGAACGGGAAACGGGGCGGAAAATATCCCCCGTCCGCAGATTTGTCCAAACAGGGATAAATACACTTCCATCTCTTATAACGAAAAAAATTCCTGTCGACAAAATACGAGGAATAAACAAACTTCCGGAATGGGGGCAAAACATCGTGCAAGAAACTTTGAGACAGGGAGGACTTGGAGGGCTTTATTCACTTACCCACGACATCGGCAGCAATCTGGCTCTCGGCAACGATATTTCCGGAGGAGAAATATTCCGGAATGCCATTCGAGGAGCGGGAGTCGGAGTTGTTGCCGGCGCCGCGGCAGGAGGCGGAAGCGAAGCCCTGTCCCGACTTCGGAATCCGTTCCGCCGCATACCGCCCGAACCGTACCAAAGCGTGCCGCACGGCACCTACGAGTCGGGCATCATGAACATCCCGACAAACATACCGCACAAAGACTACGGGTCGGAGTTTCTGCAAAAAACAGCCACCGTGCCGCAGGGCACTTACGAATCGGGCGCCATGAACACGCCGACAAACATACCGTTCAAAGACTACGGCTTGGAGTTTCTTCAAAAAACGACCACTGTGCCGCAGGGCACTTACGAATCGGGCGCCATGAACACGCCGACAAACATACCGTTCGGCTCCTACCGCTCGGAAATTCCGCAACAAGCGACACAAATACCGTATGGCACGTACCAATCGGAAGTTGGGGGTCGGCAAGTCGAAATACCGCATGGCGTGCATCAATCGAAAACGACCGGCATCACCCCGCCCAAAGGCGCACAAGAGAGCACCGGCGTTCCGCACGGCACCTACGAGTCAGAGGCATTCGGACAGCCGACCCGCATACCGTACGGCACTTACCGGTCGGAAATTCCGATGCAGCCCATAGAGATACCGCACGGCACCTACGAGTCGGAGGCATTCGGGCAGCCGACCCGCATACCGTACGACACTTACCGGTCGGAAATTCCGACGCAGCCCATAGAGATACCGCACGGCACCTACGAGTCGGAGGCATTCGGACAGCCGACCCGCATACCGCACGGCACTTATCGCTCGGACATTTTAGGAGAACCCGTCCGAATACCCTACGATATCCACGAATCGGGAGTATTGAACGAGCCGCAAGTCGTACCGCACAACACCTACCCTGCCAAGCCCACCGTACCGTACGATACCTATTCGGGGCGTAGCGGCCTCGGGCTGCCCGAAGGGGGCAATGCGCCGATACGCATTCAACCCGACACCTATACTTCCGATTTGGAGAATTACATCAACCTTCCCGAAATAAAATCACCATTTTATCCGTATGCAAAGGCATTCGGCATCGAAGATCTGCAAAAGGGGCTGAAAAGCCTGAAAATAAACCGTTCCGGCAGCAAGAGCAGCAAGAGCGGGAAAAGCGGCAAAAAGAAAAAAAAGAGATAACCAATCGATTTTCTTTTTCAAGGGAGTACCGTGCAAGGGTACTCCCTTTTTTGCTTGCCTTATAAATATATCGTTATATCCTCTCCCTGAAAAACACCGGCGGCACGACTACGGCGTTACCATAAAATATTGCGAAATCCATCGATTTATAGCCGACCCATATTGTACAAAAAAGGAATAGAGCAAAAAAAGCAGTCCGAATGAAAAAAACATCAATTTGACAAAAAAATTATCATAAACTTTTTCACTTTCCCCTTTTTCATACGGATTCCATTCTCCTCTATCCATTGCAAATAGGTCCGAATAACCTAAAATAAAAAAAACGACTACGCCCAAGAAAATAATTATTCCAGACTCTTCGAAAAATAAAAATGCCAAACACAACGGCGACACCCAAAAAAGTCGGCGAGCCATATAGATGAAATATATTTTCGGCATACCCGGATAGGAAAGAAGCGTAAAAAGACGTCTTATCGTGGTTAAAGACATTGTCAGCGCGAATATAAGGAACATATCAGGACCACACCACCACTCCCACGCATAGGCAATAACCCAAAGAAATATTCCGACAATAAACACAGCAAGATACACCCATTGCGGTATCCTGTACCTTGGCAAGACTTTTACAACAGCCGTCAGCAGCACGGATATTACACATATCGCGATTATTCTTACGCAAAGCATCTTGAAATCCATAAATTCACCCATATCGCATAAAATAAATAAGAGTAAAGTAATAGCAGCACGGCTACGGCGTTACCATAAAATATTGCGAAATCCATCGATTTATAGCCGACCCAATAACCGGTCCATATTGTGCCAAAAAGATACAAGCCAACACAAACAGACCCATAAAAAACAGGGACCATTTCATAGTGGGGGATTCATCTGCCGTGCTTTCATAAGGATTTCCTTCGCTTCTATACAAACAAAAGAAGTACGTATAGATAAGGATTTGATAACCGACAGCTATCGGGAAAAGGATTTTCCAAAATTCTCCGGTAAACAAAAATACCAAACAAAACGGTGTCGCCCCGACAAGATTGTCCGCCATATAGGACAGATATACTTTCAGCATACCCGGATAGGAAAGGAACATAAAAAAACGTCTTATCATGGTTAAAACTATTGTCAGCGCAAATATAGCGCCCATGTCGGGATAATACCGCCACTCCCACCCATAGGCAATAACCCAAAGAAATATTCCACCAATAAGCACAGCAAGATACACCCATTGCGGTATCCTGTACCTTGGCAAGATTTTTACAACAGCCGTCAGCAGCACGGATATTACACATATCGCGATTATTCTTATCCCAAGAATCATAAAAACGAAGAAATATTCCTGCCCCGCGCGAACTTGCGGGGCAGGAAGAAAAAGGAATTACAAGCGGGCTTTGATGGCTTTGCTTTCGGCTTCGTAGCCGGGTTTGTCGAGCAAAGCGAACATATTTTTCTTGTATGCCTCGACACCGGGCTGGTCGAAAGGATTGACACCGAGCATATAACCGCTGATGCCGCAGGCTTTCTCGAAGAAGTAAATCAACTGTCCGAGACAGTATTCCGTAACCGCAGGGATTTCGATTTTCAGGTTGGGAACGCCGCCATCGACATGGGCTATCTGCGTACCGAGCTCCGCCATTTTGTTCACGCCGTCGATGCGTTTTCCGGCGAGGAAGTTCAAGCCGTCGAGATTCTCATCGTCGGAAGGAATCGCCAGCGTGTGCTTCATATTTTTCACGGAAACGACGGTTTCGAAAATGGTGCGTTCGCCGTCCTGTATCCACTGCCCCATGGAGTGGAGGTCGGTGGTGAAATCGACCGATGCGGGGAATATGCCTTTGTGCTCCTTGCCTTCGCTTTCGCCGTAGAGCTGTTTCCACCATTCTGCCAAGAAATGGAGTTTCGGATTGAAATTGACGAGAATCTCGACTTTCTTTCCGCTGCGATAGAGCACATTGCGCGCCGAAGCGTAACGGAGGGCGGGATTTTCGGCAGCGGGAACACTCTCGTCGCAGGCTTTTTCCATATCGGCTGCGCCGCCCACCAACTGCTTGATGTCGAATCCGGCAACGGCGATGGGGAGCAAGCCTACCGGCGTGAGCACCGAGAAGCGACCGCCCACGTTGTCGGGAATCACGAAGGTTTTATAGCCTTCCATGTCGGCGAGTTTGCGCAGCGCGCCGCGTGCAGCGTCGGTAACAGCGACGATGCGGTTGCGGGCTTCTTCCTTGCCCACCTGCTCTTCGAGCTGTTTTTTCAGCAGGCGGAATGCAATCGCCGGCTCGGTGGTCGTACCCGACTTGGAGATATTGATGAGACCGAACTGCTTGCCGCGCAGCAACTCCTGCAATTCATACAGATAATCTTCGCCGATGTTTTGTCCGGCAAACAAGACCTGCGTGCCTTTGCCGCCCTTGTAGGCTGCGAAAGAGTCGGAAAGGGCTTCGATGACCATCTTCGCGCCGAGATAGCTGCCGCCGATACCTATGGCGACCACTATTTCGCAACGTTTACGGAGGTTGGCGGCAACCTGCTCCACCTCATCGAGAAATTCCGGCGTGATGGACGACGGCAGGTGAAGCCAGCCCAAAAAGTCATTTCCTTTGCCGTTTCCGGCGTGTAACGTTTTCTGCGCCGCCAGAGCTTCTGCGGCAACCGACTGCACTTGGGCATCGGTCAATGCTTTTTCATAAGAGAGAGAAATTTTTTCCATGATATTCGGATTTATGTTTTCACGATTTTAGGATTTTCAAAATTACGGTTTTTTACAGAAAAATACAAATTCTTTATTCCATTTTTTGCCATTTTCGAAAAAAACGGGTCTTTTCGGTGGCTCCGTTTCCGAAAAAAGCGTACTTTTACGCGCTGAAAACCGCCGTGATATGAAACGTTTATACACCTTGTTGTCGATTTTGTTTTTCGTTGTCGCGCCGTCGGCTGCCGGCACAGACGATACCATACGGGTATCGCTGCTCACGGCTGCACCCGGCACGGCGGTTTACGAACTGTTCGGGCACACGGGCATACGGCTCGTTTTCGACGAACCCCGCACCGGCGATACGCTGCGGCGCGACATCGTATTCAACTACGGACTGTTCGATTTCGAGACGCCGCATTTTCTCTACCGCTTCACCAAAGGCGAGACGGATTACAGCATCGGCGCCTCCACGTACCACGCTTTCGTAACGAGCTACACCCTGCGGGGCAGCACGGTATATGAACTGCCGCTGAATCTCCGTGCCGGCGAAGCCCGCCGGCTGTTCGACGCCCTCTGCACGAATATGCAGCCGCAAAACCGCGTGTACCGCTACAACTTTCTGTACGACAACTGCGCCACCCGCCCCCGCGACAAGATAGAGGAGGCTCTCGACAGCGGCATCGTCTACGACAAAAACGACACGACCGTCGCCACATTCCGCCGGCTGATACACGAGTGCACCGCCCGCCACGCGTGGCTCACCTTCGGAATAGACCTCGCGCTGGGCGCACCGCTCGACCGCCCGACCACCTATCGGGAGCAGATGTTTCTGCCTGCCGTGCTGGCGGACGATTTGGCGCACGCCTATACGACCGAAGAAAACGGGGAGAAACGTTTTATCGGCACGACCGTCGAAACGCACGAAGCGCAAGTCGGGAGAGCAGAATACGCACCGACACCTTTCACTCCCGTCATCGTATTTTGGGCGGCTCTCGGCAGCGTGATGCTCGTGTCGGCAATCGAATACCGGAAAGGTCGGCACCTGCGCGTGCTCGATTATGTGATTTTCGGACTGTACGGACTATTCGGATGCGTACTGTTTTTCCTGATATTCATATCGGTGCACCCCGCCACCTCGCCCAACTATTCCGCGCTGTGGTGCCACCCGCTGTGGTGGTTCGCCGCCTTGTGCGAAGCCTTCGCCCCGCACCGCCGCATCACGGCGCAGGCGATGTCGCTGCTGTTGCTCGCAACGGCGGCATTTTTCATTGCCGCGCCTTTCCTGCCGCAAGTGTTCAACCCCGCCTTCTATCCGGCAGCCGCCATTCCTGCCGTGCGCTGCATCGCATGGATTACGACGGAGCGGAAATGCCGGCGGCTGTAATTTCCTTTTGGTAAACGACTTACCGGCTCCGAAAATCCGGTAAAAATCTTTTTAGGCTATTTTAGAAGAAAATCGCCTGCGTTTAGCTATTTTTTATCTATCTTTGCAGCGTATTATGCGGTTGTGTGTCCGTATGGTACATTTTTTTAATAACCGAAACAAAAAAATCAAAAACCGTTATGGGATTCAATGATATTCTGAAAAAACTGTTCGGAAACAAATCGCAGCGCGACCTGCGGGAAATCCAGCCCTACGTCGATCGCATTTTGGAGGAATACGCCAAAGTGGAGCCGTTGAGCAACGACGAACTGCGCGCCCGCGTAACCGAAATACGAAAACAGATACAAGAGCACGTGGCGCCCGAAAAAGCCCGCATCGCCGAAATCAAAGAGAAGATAGAAAGCGTCGAATACGACGAGCGGGAAAGCATGTGGGAGGAAATAGACAAATTGGAGAAAACAATTCTCGACAAATACGAGGAGGCGCTCAACGAAGTGCTTCCGCAGGTATTCGCGCTGGTAAAATCCACAGCCAAACGCTTCGCCGAGAACGCGACGATAGAGGTTACGGCAACGCCGTTCGACCGCGACCTCGCTGCCGCCGGACACGACTTTCTGCACATCGAAGGCGACAAGGCGATTTACCAAAACCATTGGGTAGCCGGCGGCAACGAAATCACATGGGACATGGTGCACTACGACGTGCAGCTGTTCGGCGGCGTGGTGCTGCACAAAGGCAAAATAGCCGAAATGGCGACCGGCGAAGGAAAAACGCTCGTGGCAACCCTGCCCGTATTCCTCAACGCCCTTACGGGCAACGGCGTACACGTGGTAACGGTGAACGACTATCTGGCAAAACGCGACTCGGAGTGGATGGGTCCGCTCTATATGTTCCACGGGCTGTCGGTCGATTGCATCGACAAACACCAACCCAACTCGGAAGCGCGCCGCCGCGCCTACAATGCCGACATCACTTTCGGTACGAACAATGAATTCGGTTTCGACTACCTGCGCGACAACATGGCGATTACGCCGCAAGACCTCGTGCAGCGTTCGCACAACTACGCCATCGTCGATGAGGTGGACTCGGTGCTTATCGACGACGCCCGCACGCCGTTGATTATTTCGGGTCCCGTGCCCAAAGGCGAAGTGCAGCTTTTCGAGGAGTTTCAGCCCAAAGTCGAAGCCCTCTACAAAGCGCAGAAAACATTGGCGACCAAACTGCTCGCCGAAGCCAAAGTGAAAATCGCTTCGGAAGACAAAGAGGTGCGCAAAGAGGGTGCCCTGCTGCTGTTCCGCACTTTCAAGGGACTGCCGAAAAACTCCGCGCTCATCAAATACCTGAGCGAGCCGGGCATCAAGTCGCTGATGCTCGAAACGGAAGAATTCTATATGCAGGAAAACAACCGCAATATGCCCATCGTTACCGACCCGCTCTATTTCGTCATCGACGAGAAAAACAACGGGGTCGATTTGACCGACAAGGGTCTCGACATGATTACGGGCGACAGCGACGACCCGCAATTTTTCGTGCTGCCCGATATCGGCGCCCAACTGGCGGAACTCGACACGTTGGGGCTGTCCGACGCCGAACGGCAGGAGCGGAAAGACCAACTCACCCAAGAATATGCCATCAAAGCCGAGCGGGTGCACACCGTACACCAGCTGCTGAAAGCCTATGCGCTTTTCGAGCGGGACGACGAATACGTAGTCATCGACAACAAAGTGAAAATCGTCGACGAACAAACGGGTCGTATCATGGAGGGGCGCCGCTACTCCGACGGACTGCACCAAGCCATCGAAGCCAAAGAGCACGTAAAGGTGGAAGCTGCCACGCAGACATTCGCCACCATTACACTGCAAAACTATTTCCGCATGTACCACAAACTGGCGGGCATGACGGGTACGGCAGAAACGGAAGCCGGCGAGTTCTGGGACATCTACAAACTCGATGTGGTAACCATTCCTACCAACAAGCCGGTAATCCGCGACGACCGCGACGACCGCGTGTATATGACCAAACGGGAAAAATACAACGCCGTCATCGACGAAATCGCCAAGATGATAGACGCCGGTCGTCCCGTGCTGGTGGGTACGACGTCGGTGGAAATATCGGAGTTGTTGAGCCGCATGCTCACCCTGCGCAAAATCAAACACAACGTACTCAACGCCAAGCTGCACCAGAAAGAGGCCGACATCGTGGCACAGGCGGGACAGAGCGGTACGGTAACCATTGCCACCAACATGGCAGGTCGCGGTACCGACATCAAACTCTCGGAAGCGGTGCGCAACGCCGGCGGTCTTGCCATCATCGGCACCGAGCGCCACGAATCGCGGCGTGTGGACAGGCAGCTGCGCGGACGGTCGGGACGTCAGGGCGACCCGGGTTCTTCGGTATTCTTCGTATCGCTCGAAGACAACCTCATGCGCCTGTTCGCCTCCGAACGCATCGCCAAACTGATGGACCGCTTCGGACACGAGGAAGGCGACATGATAGAACACCCGTGGATATCGAAATCCATCGAACGCGCCCAAAAAAAAGTCGAAGAAAACAACTTCGGCATACGCAAACGCCTGCTCGAATACGACGACGTGATGAACGCTCAGCGCGAAGTCGTGTACAAAAAACGGCATCACGCCCTCATGGGCGAACGCATAGGCATCGACATCGTAAACATGATGTACGACGCCGCCCAAGCCTTGATAGAAGAATATGCCGACGCAGGCGACTACGAGGGATTGCAGGAGAACGTACTGAAAACATTTGCCATAGAAGTGCCGTTCGACGAAGCGACCATGCGCGCCGAAAAATCGAACGTCCTCACCGAAAAACTGTACGATGCCGTCATCGCCGCTTTCAAACGCAAAATCGACATGCTCGCCACCGTAGCCAACCCCGTCATCAAAAAAGTGTACGAAGAACAGGGCGACCGCTACGACAACATCGTGGTGCCCGTTTCCGACGGCAAACGCATATATAATATAGTATGCAACCTGAAAGAGGCTTACGAAAGCGAATCGAAATCGGTGAACAAGGCTTTCCAGAAAGCGATACTGCTCCACACGATAGACGAAGCGTGGAAAGAGCACCTGCGCGACCTCGACCAGCTGCGGCAGTCGGTGCAGAACGCCAGCTATGAACAGAAAGACCCGCTGTTGATTTTCAAGCTCGAATCGTTCGGCATGTTCAAGGAGATGATAAATGTCATCAACACCAAAACCATTTCGATACTGATGCGCGGACAGATACCGATGCGCGACCCCGAACAGGTGCGCGAGGCTGCCCCGACAGCCCGTCAGGATTACAGCCGCTACCGCACGCAGAAAGACCAGCTCGGCGGCGGCACCCCCAACGGCGGCGCACAAGCCAACACCCCGCAGCGCAAACCCGAACCGGTAAAAGCAGCTCCGAAAGTGGGACGCAACGACCCCTGCCCCTGCGGCAGCGGCAAAAAATACAAGAACTGCCACGGACGAGGATTGGAATAAAACTTGCGCGGCAGACAATAAGAAACACATAGAAACGAAGAACAATGAACATACTCGATTTGAGCGAACAGGAAATCATTCGCCGCAACAGTCTCGACGAAATGCGCCGGTTGGGCATAGACCCCTACCCCGCCGCCGAATACAAAGTCGATGCCTTCACCGATGAAATCAAGGCATCTTTCTCGGACGACGCCCCGCAGAGGACGGTGTCGATAGCGGGACGCATCATGAGCCGCCGCATCATGGGCAAAGCCTCTTTCATGGAACTGAAAGACTCGAAAGGTCGCATACAGGTGTATATCTCGCGCGACGACCTCTGCCCGGGAGAAGACAAGGAACTTTACAATACGGTATTCAAAAAGTTGCTCGACATCGGCGACTTCGTAGGCATCAAAGGCTACGTGTTCCGCACGCAAATGGGCGAAATCACCGTCCATGCGCAAGCGCTTACCGTGTTGGCGAAATCGCTGCGTCCGCTGCCTATCGTCAAGGTGAAAGACGGCGTGGTGTACGACGCTTTCGAAGACCCCGAACTGCGCTACCGCCAGCGTTACGTCGATTTGGTGGTGAACGAAGGCGTGAAAGAGATTTTCATCAAACGCAACAAAGTATATACCTCGATGCGCGAATTTTTCAATTTGCGCGGATATATGGAAGTGGAAACGCCTATCCTGCAATCCATTCCGGGCGGTGCGGCTGCGCGCCCGTTCATCACGCACCACAACGCGCTTGACATTCCGCTCTACCTGCGCATCGCCGACGAGCTGTACCTTAAACGCCTCATCGTGGGCGGATTCGAAGGCGTATATGAGTTCTCCAAAAACTTCCGCAACGAGGGCATGGACCGCACGCACAACCCCGAATTTACCTGTATGGAAATCTACGTTTCCTACAAGGATTACAACTGGATGATGACTTTCACCGAACAGATGCTCGAAAAAATAGCGCTCGACGTGAACGGCGCCACGCAGGTGAAAGTGGGCGACAACCTCATCGACTTCAAAGCCCCCTACAAACGGGTTACCATGACGGAAGCCATCAAGGAGTTTACCGGCATCGACATCACCGGTATGGACGAAAACCAACTGCGGGAAGTGTGCCAAAAACTCGGCGTGGAAACCGACGACTCGATGGGCAAAGGAAAACTCATCGACGAAATCTTCGGTGCCAAATGCGAAGGCAATTACATACAGCCGACCTTCATCACCGACTATCCCATAGAAATGTCGCCCCTGACAAAGCGCCACCGCAACAATCCGGAACTGACCGAGCGTTTCGAGCTGATGGTCAATGGTAAAGAGTTGTGCAACGCCTATTCGGAGCTGAACGACCCCATAGACCAGCGCTACCGCTTCGAGGAGCAGTTGCGCCTCTCGGAGAAAGGCGACGACGAGGCGATGTTCATCGACAACGATTTCATACGCGCTCTCGAATACGGCATGCCGCCTACGTCGGGCATGGGCATCGGTATGGATCGTCTTGTCATGTTGATGACGGGACAATCGACCATACAGGAGGTGCTTTTCTTCCCGCAAATGCGTCCCGAAAAGAACCGCAAGAAAGATGCCGACAGCTGCTTCACCGCCATAGGCGTGCCGCAAGAGTGGATAGCCGCCGTGCAGAAAGCAGGCTTCCTCACCGTCGAATCGTTGGGCGAAGCCAATCCCAACAAACTGCAACAGGAATTGTGCGGTCTGAACAAGAAATACAAACTCGAACTTTCCAACCCGACCCCGGACGAAGTAAAGGCGTGGGTAGAGAAAGCCCGATGATATGAACTTTATCACACGATGATATGAATCTTCCCGGAAAAGTAGCAATCATCGGAGGCGGTACATGGGCTACCGCTATCGCCAAGCTCGTGCTGTGCAACGCCGATGCGATAAACTGGTATATCCGCAACGAAGATACCATTGAAAAATTTGTCCGCACGGGACGCAATCCGCACTATCTGTCGAGCGTCAAATTCGAGATAAGCCGCATCAGTTTTTCCGACGACATCGGCGACATCGTAAAAGATTCCGATACGTTGATTCTGGTAACGCCGTCGCCCTTTATCAAGAGCCAACTCAAAAAGCTGAAAAGCAAAAACTTGCAGGGGAAATTCATTATCTCTGCCATTAAGGGCATCGTACCCGACGAAAATTTGATTATCACCGATTACCTGCGAAAGAATTTCAACGTACCCGCCGACTTCCTTGCCGTGATAGGCGGTCCGTGTCACGCCGAAGAGGTGGCGCTCGAACGTCTCTCGTATCTGACTATCGGCTGCCCCGACCAACGGCGGGCGGAAATCGCCGCCGAACTGCTGAGCACGCCCTATATGCGCACGACCATATCCGCCGACGTCGAAGGCATCGAATACGCCGCCGTGTTGAAAAACGTCTATGCCATCGCCGCCGGAATATGCAGCGGAGCCAAATACGGCGACAATCTGCAAGCCGTGTTGGTGGCAAACTCCATACAGGAGCTGCAACGGTTTATCAACGTGGCGAATCCGCTCTCGCGCAACATCTGCGAACCGGCTTATTTGGGCGACCTGCTGGTTACGGCTTATTCGCGGTTCAGCCGCAACTTCCTTTTCGGCACGATGATAGGGAAAGGCTATTCGGTAAAAGCGGCGCAAGCCGAAATGGAGATGATAGCCGAAGGCTATTACGGCACGAAATGTATTACCGAAATCAATGAAAAGTTGAAGGTGGATATGCCGATTCTGAATGCGGTATATAACATTCTTTACAAACGGAAACCCATGCAGCAGGAAATGAGCCTGCTCACCGACCTGCTGCAATAGTGCGGCATACAGACAAAAAAACGGCAGAAAAATATTTTCCGCCGTTTTTTACATCTTTATATAATCAATGGCAGCAGCCTCCGCCGCAACCGTGTTCGTCGTCGCCGCAACAGCCGCAACCGCACGAATGCGCAGGCTTCAACTCTTCGGGCGTAGCAGGACGCACCGTTTTCACTTCGCCCACGAAGTGCAGGTCTTCGCCTGCCAGCGGGTGGTTGAAATCCATCACTACGATGTTTTCTTTCACCTCCACCACCGAGCCGTTGAGCCGGTTGCCGTTGGCGTCCATCATCGGAACGGTGTTGCCCGGATATATCATTTCCTCGTCGAATTTTCCTTCGACCTCAAACATTTTCTTGTCGAGTTCGAGCACATGGTCATCGTCGTATTCGCCATAAGCGTCGGCGCAGGGAATTAAGAAATCGAATTTGTCGCCGACCTCCAGCCCGTTGAGCTTCGCCTCGAACGAAGGGAGCATCTGGTCTGTCCCGAAGACGAATCGCAAAGGAGCCTCGGCAGTGGCGCTCTCCATCAGTTCGTTTTCTTTTCCGACAAAGAGGTCGTAAGTTACCTCGACATATTGACCGGGTTTTATTGTTTCCATATTCATAAAGGTTTATCGTTCGCCGGCAAAGGTACAAAAGTTTTCCGATTATCCGACCGATTTTTCGCCACAGCGGCAAAAAAGAGCATTTTCAGCGAACAAAAAACAGCGTTTTAGGTTAAATAATAGAGAAAATCGCTCAATTATGATTTTTTTTGAAAAATGATTCGCATCTTTGTAGCGGAAAAAAGATTGTTATCCGACAAATCGTCCGCGAGGACGGAACATTTTTCTTTTATCAAAAAGATACCTCATTATGGAAAAAGAACAGAGACCGCGTCGCCCCCGTATCGGAGAGAACAAGGGGTTCGGGAGCCGTGACGGCAACAACGAAAGATATGAAAAAGTGAATTACAACCGACGCGACGACTACGATCATTCTTTCGGCAACAGACGACCCAACGACTATCGGCAGCCGGGTCGGTACAACAACCGGTACAACAACGCACAGGGTTATAACCGCAATTACAACAGCGACGGCGAAAACTCCTACCGCAACTACAACCGGACGGCAGAAGAGAGTGAACGGAATTTCAACACGACCGAAAACACTATCGGCTACAACAGCAGCCGACCCAACAATTACAATCGTAACTACAACCGCCAAGCCGGCACCGAGGGTTACAACCGCTACAACACGCGCCGCCCGTTCCGCCGCAACGACAGCGGCGAAAGCGAGCCGAATTACAATTCGACCGAGCCGCAGCAGGCTTACGGCGAAAACCGCCCCTACCGGCAAAACAACCGGATAGGGTTCAACAACCGCAAACCCTACGGCACGCAGCAGCGCCGGCAGCAGCGTCCCGTAATGCCCAAGCGCATCGAATACGACGAAAGCTCCATCGACCCCAACGAACCGATACGTCTCAACAAATACCTCGCCAATGCGGGCGTCTGCTCCCGCCGCGAAGCCGACGAATTTATCGAGAAAGGCGAAATAAAGGTGAATGGCAACGTCGTGACCGAACTCGGTACGAAAATCACCCGCAACGATGTGGTAACGCACAACGACAAAGTGGTGGTGCTCGAACACAAGATATACGTGCTGCTCAACAAGCCGAAAGATTGCGTTACGACGGTCGATGATCCGCAAGGACGGCTCACCGTCATGGACATCGTACGCAACGCCTGCCCCGAACGCATCTACCCCGTAGGGCGGCTCGACCGCAACACCACCGGCGTGCTGCTGCTGACCAACGACGGCGACCTCGCCTCGAAGCTGACGCACCCGAAATTCATCAAGAAAAAAATCTACCACGTGTGGCTCGACCGCGATATTCCCGAAGACGACTTGCAACGCATCGCCGACGGCATAGAACTCGATGACGGTCCGATACACGCCGACGCCATAAGCTACGCCAACGAAACCGACAAAAACCAAGTGGGCATCGAGATACACTCGGGACGCAACCGCGTGGTGCGCCGCATCTTCGAACACATGGGCTATCGGGTGGTGAAACTCGACCGCGTGTATTTTGCCGGTCTTACCAAAAAGAATCTGCCGCGCGGACGGTGGAGATACCTCACCCAGCAGGAAGTAAACTTCTTGAAAATGGGCTCGTTTGAATAGAATCAATTTATCATAAACAAGAAAGAAGATACACGACAATATGGAAACGCTTACTCGCACCCGCATCGTCGAGTTGTTCGCCAAAAAGCCGTTCGGAACGACGGTGAAAGTGAAAGGGTGGGTTCGCACCCGCCGCGGCAACAAACAGGTGGGATTCATCGCCCTCAACGACGGTTCGACCATCAAAAACCTGCAAATCGTCGTCGACCTCGAAAAGTTCGATGAAGAAACGCTGAAACCCGTTACCACCGGCGCCTGCATCTGCGCCACCGGCAAGCTCGTGAAGTCGCAAGGCAAAGGGCAGGAAGCCGAAATGCAAGCCGACACCATCGAAGTGTACGGCACCGCCGACCCGCAAACCTACCCCTTGCAGAAGAAAGGGCACTCAATGGAGTTTCTTCGCGAAATCGCCCACCTGCGCCCCCGCACCAACACGTTCGGCGCCGTGTTCCGCATGCGGCACCAAATGGCGATTGCCATACACACCTTTTTCCACGAAAGGGGTTTCTGCTATTTCCACACCCCTATCATCACGGCATCGGACTGCGAAGGCGCCGGACAGATGTTTCAGGTTACGACCAAAAACCTCTATAATCTGAAAAAAGACGAGAACGGATCCATTATCTACGACGACGATTTCTTCGGCAAGCAAGCCAGCCTCACCGTTTCCGGACAGCTGGAAGGCGAGTTGGCAGCCACCGCACTCGGCGCCATTTACACGTTCGGACCGACGTTCCGCGCCGAAAACTCCAACACGCCCCGCCACCTTGCGGAGTTCTGGATGGTGGAGCCGGAAGTGGCATTCGCCGAACTGCCCGAGCTGATGGACCTCGAAGAGGAGTTTATCAAATACTGCGTAAAATGGGCGCTCGACAATTGCAAGGACGACCTGCAATTTCTCAACGATATGTTCGACAAAGGGCTTATCGAGCGGCTGCAAAAAGTGGTCGAGACAGAGTTCGTGCGGCTGCCCTACACCGAAGGCATAAAGATTCTCGAAGATGCTATCGCCAAAGGGCACAAATTCGAGTTTCCCGTATATTGGGGCTGCGACCTCGCCAGCGAACACGAGCGTTATTTGGTGGAAGAGCATTTCGGCAAACCGGTCATCATGATCAACTACCCCAAAGAGATAAAGGCGTTCTACATGAAACAGAACGACGACGGCAAGACCGTGCAGGGCACCGATGTGCTGTTCCCGCAGATAGGCGAAATCATCGGCGGCAGCGTGCGCGAAGAAAATTACGACAAGCTGCTGGCGCGCATCGAGGAGCTGCATATCCCCATGAAAGATATGTGGTGGTATCTCGACACCCGCCGCTACGGCACGTGTCCGCACGCCGGCTTCGGGCTGGGATTCGAGCGGCTGCTTCTGTTCGTTACCGGTATGTCGAATATCCGCGACGTGATACCTTTCCCCCGCACGCCGAAGAACGCCGAGTTCTGACGCTCCATATCACGATACGAAAAAAGGAACAACGCACGTTGTTCCTTTTTTATATCCACGTGTTCAAACGAACATGCTTCAAAAAAAGCAGCCTTGCAACGAATAGCTGCAAGGCTGCGGAATTTGAGATATTTCAGTCTCTAATCATTATTGGTTCATCACCTTATATACGGTATCGTTAATACGTACGATGTACAATCCCCGAGCAGGCAGCGATACATCAACATATCCGCCTTCAGCAACAGCAGCTTTTATTGCTCTACCCGTCGCATCGTATACGATTACCTCGGCACCTTCCGGCAGATTTTCAACGGCAAGCAATCCGTCGGCAGTTACATAACATCTTACATTGCCCGTTTCGACATCATTTATATCAGCAGAAGGCGACCTTGATGTTATTATCGGCGATATTTGCTTAAACTCTTTCCAGCCTTCTGCCTCCTGATATTGAGCTATCGACTGGTCAGGAACATAGAGCACACAGACATCGTATTTTACGCTATCGAAAGCCGAATATATTTTCTCTTCATCATTTTCTACGACTTTGGTTATTATATTTACCGGATTCGGATTATATGCCGATATCGAGGTCAATGCGCTGCACCCGACAAAAGCCGATGTTCCGATAGAGTCGGTACCCGCTCCTATCGACAGCGTAGTCATGCCCTTGCATTTGGCGAAAGCCGAATTATCAATCATAGAAACACTATTCGGAAGCGTTATCGAGGTTATCGTCGTATCGCCGGAGAAAGCAGAAGCACCGATAACATCAACGCCATCGCCTATCGTTACAGCAGCCAATGCCGGGCAATCAGCAAAAGCACTGGATTTGAGAGTATCGGCACCCTCTATCGACAAAGTGGTCAGACCTTCACATTTTGAAAAAGCCGAACTGCCGACAACAACGACACTGCCCGGAATCGTTACCTCTGTCAATTTTTTACAACCGGTAAACGCATTTTTCGGAATATATCTTACATTCTCTCCGATAGTCAATGTAGCGAAAGCCGCACAACCTTTGAAAACAGAATCGGCAGCATTGCTCATGGTGCCGCAAGAATCGGCGTTAAAATAAAACGATTCCATCTTCGAGCAGTTCTTAAAGGCTTTCGTTCCGATAGAAGTAACACTCTGAGGAATCGTCAGCGAAGTCAGCGCCTTGCAATCCAAGAAAGCAGAGTTACCAATGGTCGTAACGCCGTTGGAAATCGTCAGAGAGGTTATCGTCGTATCGCCGGAGAAAGCAGAGCTGCCGATAGAAACGACACTTCCGGGAATCTCCACCGCCGTCAAAGCGGTGCAATTCAAGAAAGCCGAACCGCCGATAGAAACGACTCCGTCCGCCATTGTCAAAGACGACAACTCCTTGCAGCCGGAGAAAGCAGAAGTACCGATAGCCGCAGGACTATTGATAGCTATCGAAGGTATTTTCGTGCAAGATGCAAAAGCCGAGCTGCCAATATACGTAATCTTATTGCCCAGCGTTACCGACGTCAATTCCGTGCAACCGGAAAATGCCCTATCGGCAATCGTCTCGACTGTTTCGGGCAGTACAATAGAGGTCAAATCCTCCCGTCCCGTAAAAAGGCTGTTCGGAATATGTTTCACATTTTCTCCGATATGGATATTGGCGGCGGCTAATGCCGTACATTTATCAAAAGCCCTATGCAAAGAGTTTCCCACGTAGATGCAGGAATCGGCATTGAAATAAAAATCTTTCAAGTTTGCACACTCTGCAAAAGCATTATCGCCTATACGCACCACGCTTGCCGGTATCGTTACGCTCTCAAAGGCATTGGCACGGAAAGCGCCGACGCCGATGTTCGACACGTTATTTCCCAGCACAACATTCGACAATTTTTCGCAATCGGAAAAAGCGCCGTATCCGATAGAGGTAACGCCGGCACCTATCGTTACGGTCGTTAAAGCCTTGCAATCGGTAAAGACTTCCTCGCCTATGGAAACGACATTGTCCGGTACGGTTATCGAGGTTAATGCCTCGCATCTGCCAAAAGCGCCACTGCCGATAGTCGTAACATGACTGCCTATCGACACCGAAGTCAGCTTCGCGCAATCGGAGAAAGCTCCGTTGTCAATGATTTCAACGCCATTACCTATCGTTACCGACGTCAAGTCTGCGCACTTCCAAAAAGCTCCTGCCTCGATAGTCTCCACCTTGTCGGGTATCGTTACCGATGTCAGACCCGTTCCCAGAAAGGCTGCGCCGCCGATAATCTCGACATTCTCGCCTATCGTAACTTGCGTTAAAGTCTTACACCCGGAAAATGCCGAAGTGCCGATGCCGGTAACACGATACGTCGTTCCGGCATTGTCCACCGTTGCAGGAATGGTTACAGAGGCTACGGAATAAGCCACATCTCCCTGCGAAACTTCTACCGTCGAATTTTTGGGCGAAGTAATTTTGTAATAAATGCCGCCGACCTCGAAATCGTAATCGACCGCGGACATAGACATTACTCCACTACAAAGAAGAATAAATAAACAGATGATTTTTCTCTTCATGTTTTATGTTTTTATGGTTAATTATTTTCAGGAAAATTGAGCGTCAGCACTAAAATTCTCTCGTTCCACAGGCACTTTCATAAAAAGTGTTCCGCCCGTTCATCATAGTTTTCACAATGACGTGTTTCCATGGTTCCAAATCTTTGGTGCAAATATAATATTAAAATACAATTTCCAAGATATATTTCTAAAACTTTTTCCTCGAAATAGATAAAATTTTCCGAGAAGTGCGCACATAACCGCCGTGCAGACCCGAATTTTCTACATTCTCATCTGCACGGCATATGTCCGGTAGTCAAAAAAAATCAGGCTTCTTCGACAACTTCTTTCGGGTTGGCACCCCATTGATTCTCGCCCTCCTCGCCATCTTGGCAATAGAATACGATGAGTACGATGCCGGCTATCAACGACATAACCGAAGCAAGAATATTCAGCCACAATGCCAGCGTGAAAACATACGCAACAGGCGACGTAATAGAAGAAATCACAGAGGGGACAACGACATACAACATTGTCCAACCCCGCCGACCCGTATCGTGCAACCGGCGCACGGCAACCGCCAAACTCGGAATCACACACGCCAGACTCCAAATAAGAATGCCCATACAAGCGACCCAAAGAGCCAAATCCGCAGAATAGGTAACCGACCATGTCGCGGCGTAAAGAATAAACGCCAACGCTATAGTGAAAAGAAGATAGAAAAGCGTAAAATACCAATACTCTTTACGCCGTGCCCGCCCGTTAAAATCGGCATACTGCCGCAGGCATTTCAAAAACCAATACATAATTTTTCTGTTTAGTTTGCCCCTACTCTTTTTTCGGATTTTCGGATTCTTCCGCATACAAATATAGGAATATTATTGTCTTATTGCAAATTTTTAGAAAAAAAAAGAAAGCGGAGAAATTCGTATGTTCGGAAGCGGGTTCGGCGATAAAATTCAGAAACAAAAAAAATTTCGGAAAAATTTTGGATTCCAGATAAAAAGCGTACCTTTGCAGTCCGATTATTACCCTAAAAAGTAAAAAAGCGGGCGGGCAGCAAAGGTCTTTTGGCCGAGACCTTGCCGCAACAGCGTGCGCTAAAAATTTAACTATTAAAGAATTAACAAAGTGGATACGTTAAGTTACAAAACCATCTCCGTAAACAAGGCAACCGCTCAAAAAGAGTGGGTGGTCGTAGATGCGACGGGTCAATCGCTGGGTCGCATCGCCGCCAAAATAGCCAAACTGCTGAGAGGAAAATACAAACCCTCCTTTACCCCGCACGTCGATTGCGGCGACAATGTGATCGTAATCAATGCCGACAAAGTGGTGCTCACGGGCAAAAAATGGAACGATCGCGTCTATATCCGTTTCACGGGTTATCCGGGCGGACAGCGCCCCTACACTCCCGCCGACCTGATGAAAAAAGGTCCGCGTTACCTGTTCTGCAAAGTGGTGAAAGGCATGCTCCCCAAAAACAAATTGGGCGACCAACTGCTGCGCAACCTGCACGTATATGCCGGAAGCGAACACCCGCACGAAGCTCAACAACCCAAAGTAATAGATATAAACACCCTTAAATAAGCCTTATGGAAATAGTTAATGCAATAGGCAGACGCAAAGCCGCAATAGCCCGCGTATTTGTGAACGAGGGAAACGGCGCCATCACCATCAACGATAAAGAACTTGCTGCATATTTTCCTTCTGAAATCCTGCAATTTATCGTAAAACAACCGCTCTTGAAACTGGGCGTTGCCGAGAAATACGACATACGTGTGAATCTCGACGGAGGCGGATTCAAAGGTCAAGCCGAAGCGCTGCGTCTGGCAATAGCCCGCGCTCTGGTGAAAATCAACCCCGAAGACAAACCGGCACTCAAAGCCGAAGGCTTCATGACGCGCGACCCGCGTGTGGTAGAACGCAAGAAACCGGGACGTCCCAAAGCCAGAAAGAGATTCCAGTTCAGCAAACGTTAATGCTATTTGCAGACGATTATTCCCTGCAAACAATATGCGTTTAGTATCCAAATCTTCGCGATTCGCTGCGTAGAGGCGCATACGCCGCAAGGCGGGCACCGGCAGAGACTACCCGAAGATTGATTAAGCAGAATGTAAACGATTAAAAAACAAAACAAACATGTCAATTACGAATTTTGACCAATTATTGGAAGCCGGCGTACATTTCGGTCACTTGAAAAGAAAATGGAATCCGGCTATGGCTCCTTATATATTTATGGAGCGCAACGGTATCCACATCATCGACCTTTACAAAACTGTCGCTAAAATAGACGAAGCGGCTGCCGCCCTGAAACAGATTGCCAAATCGGGCAAAAAAATATTGTTCGTAGCCACCAAGAAGCAGGCCAAACAGGCTATCGCCGACAAAGCTACGGAGATAGGAATGCCGTACGTTACGGAACGCTGGCCGGGCGGTATGCTCACCAACTTCCCCACGATACGCAAGGCGGTGAAGAAAATGTCGTCTATCGACAAAATGATAAAAGACGGCACGTTCGACAACCTGTCGAAACGCGAAAAACTCCAAGTAACCCGTCAGCGTGCGAAATTGGAGAAACTGCTCGGCAGCATCGCCGACCTGACACGCCTGCCGTCGGCTCTCTTCGTGGTCGATGTCATGAAAGAACACATTGCCGTGAAAGAAGCCAACCGTCTGGGCATTCCCGTATTCGCCATGGTCGATACCAACTCCGACCCGACGAACATCGACTTCGTGATTCCCGCCAACGACGACGCCACGAAATCCATAGAGGTAATCCTCAATGCCGTGTGCGGTGCCATTGCCGAAGGTTTGGAAGAGCGCAAGGTGGAAAAAGTCGACGCCGAAGCTGCCGAAGCCTCCGCCGACAAAGATGCCCCCGCTCCCAAAAAAGAACGCAAAGCGCGCATCAAACGCAACCGTGCAGAAGACGACGAGGCTCTCAACGCCAATGTTGCCGCAAAAGTAATGAAAGGCGAAACCGAAGAAGAGGGCGAATAATCGCGCTCCGATTTCCCGAAATTTTTAACAATACCGGCAAAGAGTGAGCCCCTCAACATTCGGGACTTGCTCTTTGTTATTCAATGAAAACCCTAAAAAAAGAAATATTATGGCTGTTACAATGGCAGATATCCAGAAGCTCCGCAAAATGACGGGAGCCGGTATGATGGATTGCAAAAAAGCGCTCGAAGAAGCCGGCAGCGACTTCGACAAAGCGATGGAAATCATTCGCAAAAGAGGTCAGGCTATCGCCGCCAAACGCGAAGACCGCGAAGCCGCCGAAGGTTGCGTACTCGCCACCTGCAAAGGCGACTGCGCCGTAATCGTGGCTGTGAAATGCGAAACCGACTTCGTAGCCCAAAATAAAGATTTCGTGGCATTGACACAAAAAATACTCGATGCCGCTATCGAACACAAACCCGCCGACATCGAAGCCCTCAAAGCTCTCAAACTCGGCGATCGCACCGTTGCCGAATCAATAACCGACCAAAGCGGCATCACGGGCGAAAAAATGGAACTCGGTTACTACGGCATCATCTCGGCGCCCTCGACGATTTTCTACGTACACCCGGGCAACAAGCTGGCTACGGTGGTAGGCTTCAACCTGCCGACCGAACATCAGGTAGCCCGCGACGTAGCCATGCAGGTGGCTGCCATGAACCCCGTTGCCGTGCGCCCCGAAGAAGTGCCCGCCAACATTATCGAGAAAGAACTCGAAATTGCCCGCGACAAAGCCCGCGAAGCCGGAAAGCCGGAAAACCTGCTCGACCGCATCGCACAAGGCTCGTTGCAGAAATATTACAAAGAGTTCACCCTGCTGCAACAGGAGTTCGTAAAAGATGCAAAAATCTCTATCGACCAATACCTGAAAGCTCAAAACAAAGAGTTGACGGTTACGACTTTCAAGCGTTTCACGCTGAACGCCGAATAAACGAACGAGATGCCTCGATACGACAACGGAAACGCCGGAAAGCGTTTCCGTTGTTTTTTATCCGGAAAAGAAAGAGCGCGATGCCGCCCTGCCGCACAATAAAGCGGCGCATATTCCGTTTTCTTTACAGTAACTCCTTGTAATCATGGCAACTCATCTGTACGAAATCCGACAGAAACTGAAAATCGCTTTTCTGGCGGTATCTGCCATTCTGGTCGCGGCATTTTTGTTCATTTCCAGCCGACTTGTAGACGACCTCTCCATCGAGGAACGCAAGAAAATGGAAATCTGGGCGGAAGCCACGCGCTCGGTCGCCGGCAGCGACAGCAACACCGATATGGCGCTGGTGCTGAAAATACTGCAAAGCAACACGTCCATACCCATCATCATCGTCGATGCCGACGACAATATTCTGCAAACACACAACCTCGACATTCCCGAACGGCACGGCGAACAATTTCTGCACAAAAAACTGCAATCGCTCAAAAACAAAAAACAAGTCATCGAAATCGTACTCAGTCCCGTCGATTTCCAATATCTCTATTACGACGATTCCACGCTGCTGAAACGGCTTGCCAATTTCCCGTACATACAGCTCGGCGTGATGATACTGTTTCTCATCATCGCCTACGTAGCTCTGATAAGCACCAAGAAAGCCGAACAAAACAAAGTATGGGTGGGACTGTCGAAAGAGACGGCGCACCAGCTCGGCACGCCCATATCGTCGCTCATGGCGTGGCTCGACCTGTTGGAAATGAACGGCGTCGATAAGGCGCTGCTTGCCGACATGGGCAAAGACGTGAAACGTCTGTCGGTCATCGCCGAGCGGTTCTCCAAAATCGGTTCCCAGCCCGAACGCGACCGAGCTGCCGTCGATGAAGTCGTGGAAACCGCCGTCGATTACATGCGCCACCGCATCTCCGACAAAGTGAAAATCACGCTGCACAAGCCCGAACAGCCGCTTCCCGAGCTGTTTCTCTGCCGCCCGCTGATAGAGTGGGTCATCGAAAACCTTTGCAAAAACGCCATAGATGCCATGGACGGCGAAGGGAGCATCGACATCACCCTGTCGGCAGACGAAAACAAATGCTGCATCGACGTGAAAGATACCGGCAAGGGCATCTCCCGCAAACATTTCAAAACCATATTCAATCCCGGATTCACCACCAAAAAACGAGGTTGGGGACTGGGTCTGACACTGGTAAAACGCATCGTCGAAGAATATCACAACGGACGCATCTACGTAAAAGAATCGGAACTCGGCAAAGGAACAACGTTCCGCATCGAAATGAAAATAGCATAAATACCTACCATACAATAGATTGGAATCGCAGAACAAACTTTTGCGAGAATAACGGCGGAATCATAAAATTTTTTACGAGAGTATTGTACAAAGAAAAATTATTTTTTGTACCTTTGCCCCACGTTTCAGTGTCGTGAGTTATGGGAAAGTCGAGCAAATATCTGATCCCGTTGAAAAGTCTGAGCGAAGGCGTACACGAATACGAGTACACGCTCGACGACGCTTTTTTCGGGCACACCGACTCTTCCGAAATAACCAAAGGTACAGTAGCGGCTGTACTTACCGTGCATCGCACGGGCGACATTTTCGAGTTGCATTTTGACATACAGGGAAACATCGTTATTCCGTGCGACCGCTGCCTCGATGACATGACGCTGCCGGTCGCAACCGAAGAAACGCTTTACGTGAAATTCGGAGAGGAATATCGGGAAGAAGAAGACAACCTCATCGTCGTGCCCGAGACCGAAGGCACTATCGACGTAGCGTGGTATCTCTACGAATTCGTGGCACTGACCATTCCTTTGAAGCATACACACCAAGAGGGTGAATGCAACCCCGAAATGGAAAAGATACTGCAAGCCCATTCGTCGGTCGAAGCAAGCGAAGACGACGAGAGCGAAGCAACCGACCCGCGCTGGAACGCTTTGAAAAAATTAAAAGAAACAAATAATTAATATAAGAGACAATGGCACATCCTAAAAGAAGACAATCCAAGACGAGAACAGCCAAAAGAAGAACACACGATAAAGCCGTAGCTCCTACGTTGGCAGTATGTCCCAACTGCGGTGCATGGCACGTTTACCACACGGTATGCGGCGAATGCGGTTATTATCGCGGCAAGTTGGCTATCGAGAAAGAAGCCGCCGTCTAAAAAGTGGATTTTTTAGAGCGAGTTTCTTCCTGCCGGTATTTCCGGCAACAAATGTATAAACCTAAAAAGCACACTAAATAGCCAACTCATTTAGTGTGCTTTTTACTTGAAAACAAAAACTATGGCAAATGCAATGATAGCGGGTGTCGCCTCTTACGTCCCCGAAGATATTCTCACCAACGACGACTTGTCGAAAATGGTCGATACGACTGATGAATGGATAACCACCCGCGTAGGCATAAAAACGCGCCATATACTGAAAGGCGAAGGTCTGGGAAGTTCAAAAATGGGTTCCAAAGCCGTAAAAGAGGTTTTGCGGAAAACGAATACGAATCCCGACGAAATCGACGCCATCATCTGCGCCACTTCCACCCCCGACTACCGCTTCCCCTCGACGGCGTCGATTATTTCAATGAAAGCCGGCATCAACAACGCATTTTGCTATGATATACAGGCTGCCTGCTCGGGCTTCATCGTGTCGCTGCAAGCCGCTGCGGCTTACATACGTAGCGGCATCTGCAAGAAAGTCATCGTGGTCGCCGCCGAAAAAATGTCGTCGATGACCGACTATCAAGACCGCTCCACCTGTCCGCTCTTCGGCGACGGAGCCGGCGCCGTACTTGTCGTTGCCACCGACGACGAAAGCGTGGGTGTCATCGACACCGATATACACACCAACGGCGTGGGACTTCCCTACCTGCACATGAAAGCCGGCGGCTCGGTGCGTCCCGCCAGCTACGAAACGGTTGCCAACCGCGAACACTTCGTATATCAGGAGGGGCGCATGGTGTATAAATACGCCGTATCGTCGATGCTCGAAGTGTCGGAAAATATGCTCAAACGCAACCGACTCACGGTCGATTCCATCGACTGGTTCATACCGCATCAGGCAAACTTGCGCATCATCGAAGCCATCGCCGACCGCATGAACATCGCCCGCGAAAAAGTGGTGGTGAACATCGACAAATACGGCAACACCAGCGCAGCGTCCATACCATTGTGCCTCGCCGAGTGGGAAGACAAATTCAAGAAAGGCGACAAAATAATCCTCACCTCTTTCGGTGCCGGATTTATCTGGGGGTCGGTATATCTCGTCTGGGGCTACGACCACAACTGATTTCATCATACATCGAATAAAAAGGCGGCGCGCTTCGCCGCCTTTTTCGATTTACAAAAAAGCGAAAAAGATATGCACAAAGCCGGTTTCGTAAATATCGTCGGGAATCCCAACGTCGGAAAATCGACGCTGATGAACTCGTTAGTGGGCGAGCGCATCTCCATCATCACCTCGAAAGCGCAGACGACGCGCCACCGCATCATGGGCATCGTCAATACCGACGATATGCAAATCGTCTATTCCGATACGCCCGGCGTGCTCGCCCCGCACTACAAGCTGCAAGAGTCGATGCTCAACTTCTCGCAGTCGGCGCTGACCGATGCCGACATTCTGCTCTACGTTACCGACGTCGTGGAAACGCCCGACAAAAATCCGAAATTTCTGGAACGGGTCGCCTCACAGACCATTCCGGTGCTTTTGATTATCAATAAAATAGACTTGCTGCAAGGACAGGCGCAGCTCGAAACGCTCGTGGAGGCATGGAAAGAGCGGCTGCCGCAAGCCGAAATCATACCCGTGTCGGCGCAGCACAAATTCAACCTCGACTACCTGCTGCACCGCATCGAAGCGCTGCTGCCGCCGTCGCCTCCCTTTTTCGAGAAAGATGCGCTCACCGACAAGCCCGCCCGCTTTTTCGTAACCGAGATTATCCGCGAAAAAATATTGCTCACCTACGACAAGGAGATTCCCTACGCCTGCGAGGTGGCGGTGGAGCAATTCAAGGAAAGCAATTCGCAGATACACATCATGGCGGTGATATACGTCGAGCGCGATTCGCAAAAGGGCATCGTCATCGGGAAAGGCGGGAAGATGCTCAAACAAGTGGGCACTGCCGCCCGCAAAGATATCGAAGCGTTTTTCGAAAAAAAAGTGTTTCTCGAACTTTACGTCAAAGTGGAAAAAGATTGGAGAAACCGGACGGGATTGTTGAAAGAGTTCGGGTATCAACCCGATTAAAAAAATGCGTAAATTGTTTTTACACAAATAGATAACTATGGGAAATTTAGTAGCTATCGTAGGTCGCCCGAATGTAGGGAAATCGACATTGTTCAATCGCCTGACACAGAGCCGGCAAGCCATCGTGAACGAAGAAGCCGGCACGACCCGCGACCGGCAATACGGCAAAGTGGAGTGGACGGGACACGAATTTTCAATCGTCGATACGGGCGGCTGGGTCGTCAATTCCGAAGACATTTTTGAAGAAGAAATCAACAAGCAGGTGGCTATCGCCATCGAAGAAGCCGACGTGATACTTTTCGTGGTCGATGCGCTGAACGGCACGACCGACCTCGACGACATGGTTGCCGCCATACTGCGCCGCAGCAACAAACCCGTGCTGCTCGTCGCCAACAAGGTGGAAAACAACGCATCGCTCTACGCCTCGTCCGAATTTTATGCGCTCGGGCTGGGCGACCCTTTCTGCATATCCGCCATAAACGGCTCGGGAACAGGAGATTTGCTCGACGAAGTGGTGCGTCGCTTTCCGCAAAAAGAGGAGATGCCGCTCGATGAAAACATACCCCGCTTCGCAGTCGTCGGGCGTCCGAACGTCGGCAAGTCGTCCATCATCAACGCCTTCATCGGCGAAGACCGCTACATCGTTACCGACATCGCCGGCACCACGCGCGACTCGGTAAACTCGCGCTACAACAAATTCGGCTTCGACTTCTACATCGTCGATACCGCCGGTATCCGCAAAAAGGGGAAAGTTACCGAAGACATCGAATATTACTCCGTCATACGCTCCATACGGGCTATCGAAAACTCCGACGTGTGCATACTCATGCTCGATGCCACACGGGGCATCGAGGCGCAAGACCTCAACATTTTCTCGTTGATACAGAAAAACAAAAAAGGATTGGTCGTGTGCATCAACAAGTGGGACCTCGTCGAGGAGAAAAGTCCGCGCGCCATTAAAACTTTCGAGGAGGCTGTTCGGGCGCGGCTCGCCCCCTTCACCGACTTTCCGATTGTTTATGCTTCGGCACTCACCAAGCAGCGCATTTTCAAAGTACTCGAAAGCGCATCGGAGGTTTACAAAAACCGCCGCCGCCACATTTCCACCGCACGGCTCAACGAGGAGATGCTCGCCGCCATCGAAAACTTTCCGCCGCCCGCCAACAAAGGCAAGTACGTAAAAATAAAATACGTCAGCCAGCTCAAAGAGACGCCCGTGCCCACCTTTATCTTTTTCTGCAACCTGCCGCAGTGGGTCAAGGAGCCGTACAAGCGTTTTTTGGAGAATCAGATACGCGAGAAATGGAATTTTTCGGGGACGCCGATAAACATCATCATGCGTGAAAAATAGACGCGACAAAGCAGCGGCAGTGGGCTGCCTGCGAAAAAAAATTGAAACGGTTTTTTCCATTCATTTGCAATTTCGATGAAATTGATTACCTTTGTCCGTCGCAAAAAAAACGACATTGCAACCATTATCAAAAACAATTCATTCAAACCTTAAATTACCATGTTAGTAGCTATTGTTACGCTGTTCATCATCGGTTATCTGGCGATAGCCCTTGAACACCCGTTGCGCATCGACAAGACGGCATCGGCGCTGCTGTTGGGTATGCTATTGTGGGTTCTCTACGCTTTCGGAGCCGAATCTATCGTTCCGGCGGTAAGCGGCGACGAACTCCGCGAATACATTGCCTCGGCGTCGGCTTCGCTGCAACAGGAATCGCTAGCGCACCAGTGCCTCGAATTTATCCTCAATGTGCAGATTATCGAGCACATGGGCGACATCTCCGAGATTCTGTTCTTCCTGATCGGTGCCATGACCATTGTCGAGCTTATCGACATACACGGAGGTTTCTCCATCATCACCGACCACATCAACACGCGCAAAAAACGCAAACTGCTGTGGATTATCTGCCCCATTGCATTCTTCATGTCGGCAGTACTCGACAACCTCACCACGACCATCGTCATGATCATGCTGCTGCGCAAGCTCATCAACGACCAGCACGAGCGCTGGATTTACGCCAGTATGATTGTCATCGCCGCCAACACGGGCGGTGCGTGGTCGCCTATCGGCGATATTACCACCATCATGCTGTGGGTGAAAGGCAACGTAACGACTTCGGCGCTTATCGCATTCGTCCTGCTGCCGAGTTTGGTGGCTCTCTTCGTGCCGATGCTTTTCGCCACCCGCATGCTCTCCGGCGAACTGCCCGAAGGCAACCGCATCGTAACGCGCAGCGACTTCATCTCCGCCCGCGAGAAAAAGACGCTTTTCTATCTCGGCGTCGGCGGTCTTATCTTCGTGCCCATCTTCAAAGCCATTACCCACCTGCCGCCGTTCGTAGGCATTCTCATATCGCTGTCGGTACTCTGGATTTTCACCGAAATCATGTACAACTCGAAGCTGATAGAGAAATCGCAGGAACACCGCGTACCCCAAGTGCTCTCGCACATCGACACGCCGACGATACTTTTCTTCCTCGGCATCTTGATGGCAGTCGCCGTATTGCAGGCAACGGGCATTCTCGGCAGCGCAGCCGGCTGGTTAGACCAAGAAGTGCACAATGTCTACATCATCAACATCTTGCTCGGCCTGCTCTCCTCCATTGTCGACAACGTGCCGTTGGTAGCTGCGGCGATGGGTATGTATCCCATTTCCGACCCGGGCACCGTAGGCTATATGGCAAACTTCATACAAGACGGCGTATTCTGGGAGTTCCTCTCCTACTGTGCCGGTGTGGGCGGCAGTATGCTCATCATCGGTTCGGCTGCCGGCGTGGTTGCCATGGGACTGGAAAAAATCAATTTCGGTTGGTATCTCAAACACATTTCCCTGCTGGCGCTCATCGGCTATCTGGCAGGTGCAGCCGTGTATGTGGTCGAAGCCGAATACCTGAAACCTCTCTTGGGTATGTAATCCGAAATTTTATACGCTTACCGAATCGGCTGCCGATGTTTCGGCAGCCGATTTTTTATCCTTTACCGATTTTTACCCCATTTCTGTCAAATAAATCCTCTTTTATTTCGGAAAAATTTTATTTCTTTGCAACAAATCCCATATACCATGAAGAAAATCATTACTCTTTTCTTGTGCCTTTGTGCGCATCTCGCCATTGCCCAAACCGATGACTATCAGCTGCCGGCATTTCCGGGAGCCGAAGGTTACGGTCGCTACGTAACGGGCGGACGCGGCGGAAAAATACTCCACGTTACCAACCTCAACGACAGCGGCGAAGGCTCGCTGCGTTGGGCAATAGAAAAAAACAGCGGTGCGCGCACCATCGTCTTTGACGTTTCGGGCATCATCGAATTGAAAAGCAGAATTTCCATCAAGAACGGAGATGTAACCATCGCCGGACAGACCGCTCCGGGCGACGGCATCTGCCTCAAAAACTTCGAATTGAACTTCGACGCCAATAACGTAATCGTGCGCTTTATCCGCAGCCGTATGGGCGACGATGCCAAAAATGAGAACGATGCCATGTGGGGACGAAACCATACCGGTGTCATCATCGACCACTGCACAATGAGCTGGAGCACCGACGAATGCGCTTCGTTCTACGGCAACAAAGAATTTACCATGCAATGGTGCCTTATCAGCGAAAGCCTCTGCCATTCGATTCACGGCAAAGGCAATCACGGTTACGGCGGTATCTGGGGCGGCGAAGGCGCCACGTTCCACCACAATATAATGGCACACCACACCAACCGGACGCCGCGTTTGTGCGGCAGCCGCTACACGGGTCGTCCCGACGACGAAAGGGTGGATTTGCGCAACAACGTGTTTTACAATTGGGACGGTAACGGCGGTTACGCCGGAGAGGGCGGTTCGTACAACTTTATCAACAACTACTACAAACCGGGTCCCTATACAGCCACCAAACCGAACATCGTACACCGCATTTTCCAACCCAATCCCGATGACGGGTCACAAGAGGAAAAAGGTGGAAATCACCCCGGCGTATGGGGCGTATTCTACGTAGATGGAAATTACTTCGACAACACCTGCCCGCAGATACAAAGCAACGAAAAGAGCTTGAACAACATTGCCAGCACCAACGCCGACAACTGGAACGGCATACACCCCAACGGCACTCTGCCGGCAGGCGGTATAGATGCCATTAAATCGACGACCCCGTTCGATGTTGCGTCCATTACCCAGCACACCGCTCAAACGGCTTACGAAAAAGTACTCGCCCTCGCGGGCGCCTCATACGCTCGCGACACCATCGACAGACGCATCGTGCGGGAAACACGGGAAGGCACCTATACATATAAAGGCTCCAACGGCGGCACTCTCGGTATCATCGACAGCCAAACCGACGTCGGAGGATACATCTTATACGAGACCTATGCCCGCCTCATCGACACCGACAATGACGGCATACCCGACGCATGGGAGCGTGCCAACGGGCTGAATCCCGACGATGAAAACGATGCCATTGCACCATTTCACGATGCGCGCGGCTACACGGCAATAGAAGTCTATATGAACAGTCTTGTAGAAGACATCATGAAAGAGGGTACAGCCGACGCAGACAGCAGCGATATCGACGAATTTTATCCCGAATACGTGAAGCCGGAATACACGCTCGACGACTACGACAAGAACGTTCCTCTCATCGCCGGTATAACGGCGCCGGCAGTTCAGCGACACGACGCCCGCATCGCACCCAACCCCGTGAAAGGCGATGCCGTGCTCACCTACTCGACCGACAAGGCATCGACCGTCGTCATCGAGGTATTCTCCATCACCGGCAAACAGATATACGCCGAGCGGTCGTACCGACCCGCCGGAGAGCACTCGTGCACCCTGCCGCTCGCTCAGGCGATTACGGGAGCTTACCTCTGCCGCATCACCACCGACAACGGCGTACAGACCTTGCGTCTGATAAAAGAATAACCGCTTGTCGATTTCGCTGTAACAAAACCCTTTTCCGCCTGTCGGGAAAGGGTTTTGTCGTTTATCATTTTGCTATCGAAAACAGTCTTTACGTTTTTTTATGAAACGATTTGACGGCAAAATGCCACACCGGCAAAAGCATTTTTCTATCTTTACCGCCGAAACAACAATTTTAACCCATTCTATTTGTTATGAAAAAATTTCTATTTTGGGGCATTGCCCTTGCTTGCGCGACGATGTTTACCGCCTGCCACGACAACCACAAGCCCTCGCACGAAGTCGAAGTCTTGAGCGGGAGTTACCGATTTGCCGACTACACGACCTCCCCAGCGGAGCTGAACGGAACGGAAACCGTCAACGTACCGGTGAAGGGCGGCGCATACGTCGATTGGCAATTTACGGGCGACGACCGCTATCCCGAATTTCTGGCTGCGGTGCTGCGCTATGCCGGCGGCGCCCTGCTACCCCAGACAATGAACGGCATCACGCTCGACGCCGACGGCGGCATGAGCATCGCCTACGTCGAAGAGCCGGCTATAAAGGACATCGACATGACGTCGCTCCTCGGTATTTTTCTCGGAAGCGGCTTTCCGAGTACCGATGACGTTACGAAAAATTTCGCCCGAAGCGGTTTTACCGACTCTCCTAAAAATCTTGCCCGCTGGAGCGTATCGAACGGTACGGTGCTCGTAACGCTCGACCTGAAAGAAATCATCGCCCTCAACACCGATGCGGTAACCGCCGAAACATTATACCTGACGATAGAATCGGTATTGAACAGCGAGCCGGCAGAAGTGAAAGAGCTGGCAGCCTCGTTTCTCGGCGAAAGCGTGAAAGGCATACAGGACGCCACTATATCGCAACTGCAAGAGTGGTTGAAAAAGGGAATCCCCTTGCAAACGAAGTTTACGGACGACGGACATACCTGTCTCTACCTCGACAAAACGGCTTTCGACAGCCTGCTCGCCCCGCGCGCAACGGGTGAGACCGATTGGTGGGGCGACCCCGTAACGACCTCCGACCTGCAAATCGTTTGGAATGCGCTTATCGGCGCCGGCATCGTTCCCGCCGAAGCGCAGGGTGCCGCCATACTGTTCGACCAGTTCGGCAAATACTGGGGCGTTACGACCGGATTCTCGCTCGGACTCGAACTCATCAAGCGATAATCCGCTTTCATGAAAAACAAAAAGAGCCGCGCACATGCGCGGCTCTTTTTGTCGTATAAAAGCAGTTTTTATCTCACCATGATTTTCTCGCCATCGACGATATAGATGCCTGTCGGCAGGAAATTCACGCTTTCCCGACGCATACCCGATGCAATCTTCTGCCCTGCGAGGTTATAGACATCGACATAAGGCGATTGCGGGCGGGCGTCATTCGGCACCGGCGCGACCGACAATATATCGTTCCATGCTTTCTCCAACGCGTCGCGCACGGCAAAGAAAGCGGGCTTGGCTGCCAAATCGGCATCGAAAAGCAAAGGCAAAGCACCACTGCGCCACGAATCGCGGTCGGAAACACCCCACAACACCATATTCGGACAATTTTTCTGTTCCATGAAAATGTTCGTAATCGTTCGGAACTCATCTGCCTGCTTGTCGGAAGAAGCTATATCCAACTCGGTAATGATTACTTCCAATCCCAACTCTTGGAAACGCGTTATCTGCTTTACCAATCCGACAGAATCGAGTTCTCCGGCTTTGAAATGGCATTGAAGCCCTACGCCGTGAATAGGTATATTGTTATCTACCAAATGTTTTGCCAAATAGTAATAGGCATCAGCCTTACGTCCTCCGTTTTCCACACCGTAATCATTGAGAAAGAGTTTGGCGTCGGGGTCGGCACGGTGGGCATAGACAAAAGCCGAGTCGATGAAATCGCCACCTACATTTTCATCGCCCCAGCCCAATTTGCCGCCTATTCCCTTGCTCCATACCGAAGCTCTCAAATCATACATATACGACTCTCCATAATAATAGGAACGCTGATTGTCTTCAAGACATTCGTTCACCACGTCCCACTCGGCAATGCGCCCCTTGTAGTGAGAAACAATGGTATCTATATGGTTGCGGAGTATCGACAGCAATTCTTCGCGCGAATAGTTATGGCTGTTCCTATCTTCATTTTTCGTTACCCACTCCGGCAGCTGCTTGTGCCAGCAAAGGGTGTGTCCGCGCACTTTCATGCCGTGCCGCTCGGCAAAATCGACCAGCGCATCGGCATATCCGAATTCAAATTTGTTCCGCTCGGGTTCGATGTACGCGAATTTCATATTGTCTTCTGCCACCACCATATTGAAATTGCGGAAAACGGTTTGGCTCATATCGTGAAGGTCATTATTCAGATCAATCACATTTTTCCAACTGGAAGGCGTGGCTACGCCGATATGCTTGCCGTTGCCGCACTTCTCCACATAATAGCGCAGGGTCTGCGTTTCGTCGGTATAGTCGTACCCTTTCCCCGCACGGACAAGGCGTATATTGTCGAGATAATACTCCATATTATCGGAGTGAAGCCCCAGCAAAAAATTGGAAGCCTCTGTTTCCACCGGCGTAAAAGCGTACTTTTTTTCATGCCACTTACCACGCTCGCCTTGATAAGGATAATTATTATTGCCTACCTCCTGATAAACTTTCTTATCGCCTAACCATACCGCCGTCTGCATATAATCGTCGTCTTTCGGAAGTATCTGCGGGCGATAAAGTGAAAAAGCCACACTCTGATAAGTGCAGAAATCGGCTGCCGTGAATCCGTCGGGAAGGGGATATTCCGGATAGGTATCCCATGAATTTACCAACAATACATGAAGCACTTTATTATTGCTGTCGGTAGGGTCGGCTGCCACAACAGCATACGACCCCTCTCCGACGGGTCTACCAGGCACATTTTTCAAATTAAACTTCGTGCCGATTTCATAATTTTCGAAATCGTACAAAAGATATTCTTCGGCAGGTAAAGCGGTAAACAAGGATAACAAAACTGCCAGAAAACAGATTTTTTTCATAGTATTATTTTTTGATTTAAGGTGAATATTCTGTTGCAGAGAATATAATAATTCGTCTAATCCGTAAACAAAAGTACGGATTTTATGTGTTAAAAGCAAACTCCCGAAATTCTTTTTCGGGAGTTTGCTGCGAAAATGCGTTATAACTATTTAAGGCACAACGGTTTTATCTGCTCGAAAAAGTCGTTTCCCTTGTCATCGACAAGAATGAAAGCGGGGAAGTTTTCGACCTCGATTTTCCAAATAGCCTCCATGCCCAGCTCGGGATATTCGAGGCACTCGACCTTTTTGATGCTGTTCTGCGCCAGAATGGCAGCCGGACCGCCGATGCTTCCGAGATAGAACCCGCCGTGCTTGCGGCAGGCATCGGTAACCTGCCGGCTGCGGTTGCCTTTGGCAATCATAATCATCGAGCCGCCGCGGCTTTGGAACAAATCGACATAGGGGTCCATGCGACCGGCGGTCGTGGGACCGAACGAGCCCGATGCCATGCCGGCGGGCGTCTTGGCGGGACCGGCGTAGTAAATGGGGTGCTCTTTGAGGTACTGCGGCATTTCCTCGCCGGCGTCGAGACGCTCTTTGATTTTGGCGTGGGCGATGTCGCGACCGACGATAATCGTACCGTTGAGCGAGAGGCGCGTGGCGACGGGATATTTGGTAAGTTCGGCAAGAATTTCCGGCATGGGGCGGTTCAGGTCTATCCGCACGGCATTGCCCTCGCCGGCGCGGCGCAGGGCTTCAGGGATAAGCTCGCCCGGGTGGTCGTCGAGCCGTTCGACCCAAAGACCCTCGCGGGTGATTTTCGCCTTGATGTTGCGGTCGGCCGAACAGGAAACGCCCAAGCCTACGGGGCAGGAGGCGCCATGTCGCGGCAGGCGTATGATGCGTATGTCGTGGGCGAAGTATTTACCGCCGAACTGGGCGCCGATGCCCGACTCCTGCGCGGCGCGCAAGACCGTCTTTTCGAGCTCGATGTCGCGGAAAGCGTGTCCCAGTTCATTGCCCGAAGTGGGCAGGTTGTCGTAATATTTGGCAGAAGCGAGCTTCACGGTTTTGAGATTCATCTCCGCCGAAGTGCCGCCGATGACGAAAGCCACGTGGTAGGGCGGGCAGGCTGCCGTGCCGAGCGTTTTCATTTTTTCGACGAGGAAATTGACGAGCTTGTCGGGCGTGATGAGCGCTTTCGTTTCCTGATAGAGGTAGGTTTTGTTGGCAGAGCCGCCGCCCTTCGCCATGAACAGGAATTTGTATTCCATGCCATCGACGGCGAAAAGGTCGATTTGTGCGGGGAGGTTGCAACCCGTGTTCACCTCGCGGTACATATCGAGCGGGGCGTTCTGCGAGTAGCGGAGATTCTCTTCGGTATAGGTTTTGTAAATGCCGAGCGAGAGTGCCTCTTCGTCGCCGCCGCCCGTCCATACCTGCTGCCCTTTTTTGCCCACGACGATAGCGGTGCCGGTGTCCTGACAGAAGGGCAGCCGCCCTTTGCAAGCCACTTCGGCGTTGCGCAGCATAGTCAGCGCCACGTACTTGTCGTTGTCGCTGGCTTCGGGGTCGTCTAATATTCGGGCGACTTTCAGATTGTGTTCGCGCCGCAAAAGAAACGACACGTCGCGCATGGCGGCATTCGCCAGACGGGTAAGAGCCTCCGGCTCCACTTTTAGAATTTCCTTGTCCCCGAATTTTTCGACCGACACATACTCTTTCGTGAGCAGGTAATACTCGGTCGTGTCTTTTCCCATCGGGAACATTTCCTGATACTTGAACGGTTTTGTTGCCATATACAATGTTATAAGAATTTCATCGGTTTCGTGTAGCAAAGATATTGTTTTATCTCTTAACCGGCAAATCGTGAGAAAGGTTTATTCGCCCGCCGGCAATCGCGGTGAACCGCTCCGGCAGCGGACGTTCAAAAAAAAATTTTCCGCCCCGCCCGATTTTTGATAAAAATCGCACGATGTGCGTCCGTCGTATGGTTTTCTTTGTGTTGTAAAATTACCACACTATTGTGGTTACAGTATTCACTTTATAAACCAATTTTATTCGTATGAGAAATTACACAGAAACAAGGTATGGAAAAGCCCACCGACCGCCCAAAGAATTGTTGCTGGCGCGGCTGGTAAAAAGTTTTCCCGAACGGAGTTTCGAGGACGAGGACGATTTTTACGACTCGCTGCTCGAATACGAAGACGACTTGCGGCAGCGCTACGACTATTTGTGCCAAGACCAGCTGAAACTGGCGGACATCTTCATGAACAATCCGCGAATGGCGGAGTTCATCGGCGAAGTATTGGGCGGCGAAGACGCCCTCGTCGCCTGCGTGCGCCACTTCGGAAAAGATATTCTCGACTGCGCGGGCGACGAAAGCCGGCTGGCGGAGCTGGAACGTGAAAACGAAGAGTTCAACCACCGCATCAGAGCCGGACAGACGCTGCGCCGCGAAATGGAGGAAAACTGGCAGCACAGCGCCCGCGCCATAGCCCGCTTCAAAGCCCAGAAGGAAATGAGCGACGAGGAGTTCGAGGAGTTTCTCGAACGGGTGCATCACGTATGCGAACACGTGTTCATGCACGATTTCACCACCGATGTTCTCGAAATGCTCTACAAGGGCATCAATTACGACTCCGACCTCGAAGACGTCGAACGGGAAGCCGAGATACGCGGACGCAACGAGCGCATCGCGCTGGAGCGCCGGCAGCCGACAGGCGATGCCGTGCCGCAGCTCGGAGGCGACGGCAGCGACCCCGCACCCGACGACAACCGCTCGGCGGCATTCGGCTACCGCCGTCGCCGCAGCGTCTGGGACGCCTGATGCCGAAACTTTACCACAAAGAATCACATCACACCATCATTCACCCTATTTATTCACAAAAAAAACGATTCAAACGACAATGAAAAATTTTGACCTTATGAAACTTCTGAAATCCAAAGATTTCTACTACTGGACGGCTATCGCCGTATTGACGGTGATGCTCGCCTTCGTGTTCCGCGACTGCGCCTGCGCATTGGCTGTCGCCGTGCCCGTAACCACCGGAAAAATCGTCAGCGGCGCACCCCTGACCACCGAAATTACGCGCGGCGAAAGCGAAGACCTGCTTCTCAACGAAGTAGACAAACGCATCACCCGCATACGCCCTATGGCAACGCCCATCGACCAGCTTTCGCGCCATGCCGGCGCCCGCCGCTCCGGCTCGATGGTGGTCGATTACTACTCCGTCGATGTGAAACCCACCAAAGCCACGCTTGCCGAAGCCTACACCGAACCCGGAGCGGGCAGCGCCACCGCGTCGGCACAAAAGGTGCAAATCACGACCGACAACAACGACATTTTCGAACCCTCCGAAACGATTCTCGTGCAGGGCGTGAAAGGCTACGAAAGCGACGGTAAAACGCCGTCGAAAGCCGACCTCGTGCTTTACATTTCGAGCAAGGAGGAGAGCGGCGAGCTGAATGTGTATGCCGTCAATGGCAAGACTATCGGCAATATCACGGGCTGCGTGCCGAGCATCGAGCAGGGTACGCCCCTTATCCGCATGGGACGCGCCGCCACCGAACTCGACGTGCAGACCGCCCAATTCGAGGCGCTTCCGGTGAAAGATCAGAATTTCTGCCAGATTTTCAAAATGCAAATCGAGCAGTCGACGTTTCAGAAAATCGCCAACAAAGAGGTCGAATGGGACTTCTCCGACTCCGAAGAAGCCGCTATTTACGATATGCGTCTGGGCATGGAAAAGACCTTCATGTTCGGTGTGAAACGCCGCCTCTACGACTCGAAAAAGAAAGAGGAGGTATCGTTCACCGGCGGCATCTGGTGGCAGGCGGGCAAAGAATACACGTTCGACCCCGAAAAGGAACTGACGGAGGAAGACCTCATCGACATCATGAAAGAGTCGTTCACCGGCAACGGCGGCAACAAGCGCAAGATACTCATCGGCGGCTCCGACTTCATCGGGCGCATCAACAAGCTCGACGTCAATAAGGTCGTTTCGGCGGAAGACGATTTCGTGAAATGGGGCATCGACTTTTCCGAAGTGCGCTCCAAATTCGGACGGCTGTTCGTGCTCTACTCCGAAGTGTTCGACGAATGCGGCATGAGCGATTACGGGTTCATCTTCGACCCCGAATATCTCTCGAAATGGTCGCACGTGCCCTTCGACCGCCAAGTGCTCGATCTCAAAGGCGCCGGCGTGCGCAACACCGATGCGGTGGTACTCACCGAAGCCTCGTGCCTGACCCTGCGCTACCCCGCCGCCCACATGCGCATCATACCCAAGAAAGCATAAACCTTTTTATTCACGACATTTCTACAACGGGGCTTCCGCTCCGTTGTAGAAAAACTAAAAAACACGATTTTATGAAAACGATTAAGACATACGAAACCCTGCACGGCAACCTGAGCACCATCGTACGCATGGGCGGAAAAAAGATACGCATACGCTTCATCGCACGCGACAACATACACGGGTATTACACCACTTCCAACACCGAGCTGCAAGACGCCATCGAACAAGACATCGACTACGGCAGGCTTTTCGACCTGCACCACGAAGTCGAAGCCGTGCCGCAGCCCGAACTGAAAAAAGCGGAACATATCGCCTCGTGGCAGGCGGCACGCGAATTGCTGCACGCCGAGCCTTACCGTGTACCGCTCGACAAACTGCGTTCACCCTCCGGCATCGAACGTGTCGCACGCGAAAAAGGGTTGGTTTTTCCCAACATAACCGCCTGAAAGGAAAGGAGGCAAATATGTTTCTGACAACAGACGAATGGATAGAGCGCGTAAAAACCGACATGGAGGAACTTACGCCCGACTGGGACGCCGTGATGACGCGCACCGGTGGCGGAGACATCGAGCAATACATTCGGGCAAAATGGGAAGAATCGCTGAGACGGCAACTACTGAAAGCTCCCGAACATCTGTGCGGAAGTAAAGACATTTCGGCATCGCTCATACCCTTGCCCCGCCAAGACGGCAGCGGGCGGGTCGTGCTTCCCGACGATATGCTGCGCATGATACGCTTCCAGATGAAAGGATGGCGGCGTCCGGTCATCGAATTTTTCGACCGACATCACCCGCGCACGGCGCTGCAATACAACCCGTATTCACGGGGAGGGGCGGAAAAGCCGGCTGCCGTCATCACCACCGACAACGAAGGACATACCGTACTCGATTACTATGCCCTCCCGCCCTATATGCGCCGCCATGAAATAAAATGCGCCGTGTATGTTCCGCTGCCGAAAGAGCAAAACGGAGGATACGACATCGCCCCACTGCTGGGCGACTCGGTATGTTACCTGTGTGCCGCTTCGGTTTACGATATTTTGGGGCAAAACGACAAGGCGGCACTCATGCGCGATCATGTTCTATTCTCTTAAAAACGAATATAAACTTCAAAAAACAACGAATTATGATTTGCAACACACAAGGTAAATTTCTCGGTTATTATTTCGGACTCGGAGCATTCTTGTCCGCACACCCGCACGGGGTACCGGGCAATTGCTTTATCAACGGAGAGACACAATCTTTGTGGATTTGGGACGAAGTAAACCGTAAATGGGTCGATTCAAACCGTTTGGACAGCCCGTTTCAAGGACTTATCGAAAATCCGCAAAAGTTCAATCCGAAACCCAAAGCAGGCATCAAAGCCGTATATCTCTATTTTGCTCCCAACTCCGGAGTAGTCACCTTCGATTATCTTCGAAACGACCCCGACAGCGAAGATGCCATTTCCGTAACCGTTACGGGCAGTTCTATCGTCATGCTTTATTGGGACGGAGACTACTGGCGCGTGGAAGTAATCCCGATGGAAAACAACATCGAAGAATTGAAAAAGAAACACGAACAGGACATTTCCAACTTGGAAAGCAAACTTCGGGAAGTTATTTCCGGCGGTATCAACGTCAGTGCCGGATTTGAGATTCTCGACAAATATATCGGTAAAAGCCCTGCAAATCCCGAATATGCAGACAAATATATCGGCGGATATGGCTTGTTTACACTGATAAACGGGAAAGGAGTCGTAGGGATTATGTCGGTTTTCACCGATTTTACGGAACAGGAAGTACATCAAGTGGTCTATGGCAATTTTGCCGTAAGAGACGGAAAGTTGCTGAGCAGCGAACATATTGTCGGCAAATTCGGCATATACACACGCATTTTTGCTCTGAGCAACAACAGCGCAACTCATAACGGCATTCCGACAATGACTTGGTCGAAATGGGAATACAGCCAATTGGATAATATCGGCAATGAAGATACTTCCACAAGCGACGACGGTACGGCATGGGGTAAAATTAAAAGTATCTCAGGCGATTTGAAAAAACAAGCCGACCGCACTCAAACACTCGAATCTACAACGGTTCGTACAAAAGAATTTTCCGATGTTTCGGAGTATCCGGAATTATAACAACCAATATATCAATACATTAATATAAACATCTATGGCAAAAATTAAAAAACTGACACTGGACGGAGCGACGATATACCCCGCCACCATTATGGAAGCGGTGAAAAACCACGCAACGAACAAAACGCTGGCGGCAGAGCTGCTGACGCTGGCAAAAGCGGTAAACAGTGGGGCGACAACACCCGACGAAGCACTCTCGGCTCTGACTGCGCTCGGCTCGGGCTACGACAGCCTCGTGGCGGTGGCAACAACCTTGAAAGACTTCCTGACTAATGCAACTGATTCCGACACCGTCATCAACAAATGGAAAGAGGTAGAGGCATTCTTAAACGGCATCGACGAAGGGTCTAATATTTTGTCAAAATTCGTAACGACCGATACCCAACAGACGATAACGGGAAGGAAAGATTTTTCGGACGGAATTATCGCAAGCGGTTCGTCGGCTTTCGACAATATACAGATTAACGGCAATATAGATATTCAAAATGATGCTTACATCACGTTTGAAGAAGGTTTTCATATCAGCACCGCATTCGGAAATATAGAGCCACCTGCCGGAAGCGGTGCGCTTGCCCTCAAAAGCGATATTCCCTCCATACCCGGTACCGCCACCCAATCGGCTGACGGTCTGATGTCGGCTGCCGATAAAAAGAAACTCGACGACATCAATACCGCTCAATATGTAACTCTGACCGATGTACAGACGATAACGGGAAGAAAAGATTTTACAGACGGAATTATCGCAAGCGGTTCGTCGGCTTTCGACAATATACAGATTAACGGCAATATAGATATTCAAAATGATGCTTACATCACGTTCGAAGAAGGTTTTCATATCAGCACCGCATTCGGAGATATAGAGCCACCTGCCGGAAGCGGTGTACTTGCCCTCAAAAGCGATATTCCCTCCATACCCGGTACCGCCACCCAGTCGGCTGACGGTCTGATGACGGCTGCCGACAAAAAGAAACTCGACTCTTTTGAAGTTGTCGCTTGCAACGACGTTACCGATTATCCCGAAATAACCATTTAACCGAATCGCCATGGCACAGATAAAGAAATTGAAATTCAACGGAAATACCATATACCCCGTAACGCACCCGAAAGCGGTAATCGACCCGTCGTCGGGTCGCAGCATCGCGTCTGCCGCCACCCAATCGGCAGACGGGCTGATGTCGGCTGCCGATAAAAAGAAACTCGACGACATCAACACCGCTCAATATGTAACTCTGACCGATGTACAGACGATAACGGGAAGGAAAGATTTTACAGACGGAATTATCGCAAGCGGTTCGTCGGCTTTCGACAATATACAGATTAACGGCAATATAGATATTCAAAATGATGCTTACATCACGTTCGAAGAAGGTTTTCATATCAGCACCGCATTCGGAAATATAGAACCACCTGCCGGAAGCGGTGTGCTTGCTCTCAAAAGCGATATTCCTACCAATTATCTAACGCCCGATACTCCGGAAAAGTTAAGTGCAGCACTAAACAATTTAACCGAAGGAAACTCTGAGGCAAGACCAACAGATTACATTATTTGTCAATGGGCAGACGGAAACATCACGGGGAACTATACCTACACAAAACGTCCTCTTAGGTTATTTGTAAATGCCCTTGCTGAATCCGGAGAACTACTCCGATTCAAGAGTTCGAGCAATGGCAACACGATTGCAACCACCAATCTAAACTCGCTTACTGCGGTCAATAGCATTGCGGTCGGAACAAATGAGTCTGGTTGCATATATTTAGGAGAGCGTGGAGGAAAAACATTTGGAATATATCGCGACGGTACCGATACTCACGTTTCAGGCGATGATATTTTACATCTACATGCTTCCGATATACAATTACACGGCGCTTTGGTGCAAGATTCTGATATAAAACTAAAAGATAATATTAAAACAATTAGTTCGTCAGATTCTTCTGCCATTGAACAAATTTGTGCTAAATCTTATACATTTAAAAGAGATAAAACCAATAAAATACATTATGGTTTTATTGCACAAGAGGTTGAAAAATATTTCCCCGAGTTAGTTTTAAGTAGCTACGACAGAGATAAATCCGAAACTGTAAAAAGTCTGGATTATACCGGATTATTAGTACTGAAAACGGCTTACTTAGAGGAGAAAAACGCCCTGTTAAAAGAGGAATTACAGAGTTTGGATAATCGGGTAAAAAAACTCGAAGCTCTTGTCTCGAAACTCTCGCAACCCGAAACGGAGGTATAAACCATGGAACTGACGACGGCATTGACGATATTCGGAGCGATAGGCGGCGCAGAAACCGTAAAATGGCTCATCGGCTACCTCACTACCCGCAAACAGCAAAAACGGGTGAAAGAGGCGGAAGCCGCCGATGCGGAACTGGAAGTGGAGAAAGACCAAGTGGGCTGGCTCGAAAACCGTCTTTCACAGCGCGACGCAAAAATAGATTCGCTCTACATCGAGTTGCGAAAGGAGCAGACGGAAAAGTTGGAACTTGTCTATAAATGCCACGCGCTGGAATTGCAGCTGAAAGAGAGCGAGATACGCCGCTGCAACGTGCGCGGCTGCGCCCAACGGCAGCCGCCGAGCGATTTTTGAGAAAGGAGTCGTCGCATGAAAAGCAGCTATTTCGACCTCAAAGAGCTGGTGTGTCC
>CANQQA010000019.1 GCA_947625885.1 uncultured Bacteroidales bacterium | reverse complement strand
TCAGCGTCGTCCGTTCCGACGTATGCCCCATGCCGGCACTAATGACCGACAGAGGCACCAGATGGTTGCGTGCCGCCCTGCCTTATGGAGGGCGGCTTTTTCTATGTATAAAGGATGTAGCTTCCCGAAAAAATGCAGCCGTGAAGCTACGGGCGGATAGTCATTTCGTCGAGCAGGTAGCCGGCATCGGCGTATTTGTCGATGATAAAGAGAATGTAGCGAATGTCGGTGATGATAGAGCGCTGGTATTCGGGGCGATACTGAATGTCGCCGGTGATGCCTTCCCAGTTGCGGTCGAAATTGATGCCCACCAGTTCTCCGCGTGCATTGAGCACGGGGCTGCCCGAATTGCCGCCGGTGGTGTGGGTGTCGGCAATGAAATCGACCGGCATTTTGCCGTCGCGGTCGGCATAGACGCCGAAATCTTTTTGGCGGTAAAGTTCGGAAAGTCTTTCATCGTCGGGGTAATCGCGGCTGCCCGCTTTCACTTTTTCCATCACGCCGTCGAGTGTTGTGCGGCAGTCGTAGGTAATGGCGTTGGACGCCGAGTAGGGCAGCACCCGTCCGTAGGTGAGGCGGAGGGTGAAGTTGGCATCAGGGTAGGAGGGCTTGTCGGCGTGCAGCATCAGCAGTCCGTCGATGAATGTTTTGCGGGCATCGGCGATTTTGTTTTCCGACGGGCGGAGTTGCCGACTAAGCTGCCGGTATTCGTCGGCGATGCTGCGGGCATACCGCACCATGCCGTCGTTTTCCAATTCTTTGACGGTGGGGTGTTTCTTCCACTTTTCGTATTTGGACGGATTGGTAAAGAGCGAGTTTTTGAACATGGCATCGACATAGCGGTCGATGTTGCCTTTGTACCGCTTGTTGATGGTGCGGAAAAATGTCGGGCGATATTCCGGTGCGATGCTGTCGGTATAGAGTTTCAACATCGTTTTGGTGATAGCGCGATCGGTTTCGGGCGAATAGTTTTTGTCGTAGAAATGGTGATAGCGGTTGTCGAACTCGGCGAGAGCCGCTGCGCGCGCTGTCGGGTCGCTGTCGTCGAGTGCCGTTTTCAGTGCGGTGAAGTCGGTGGGCACACGGCTGCACTCGGTGCCTGTCCATAGGGCTTCGAGGAGATATTGCATGCGGCGTTTGAGCATGGCGCGGGTCTTTACCTCATGGGCGATGATGTCGGCGGCTTCGCGGTAGATTTGTATGTCGTTATCCCAGCCCCAGTTTATCAGTTCGTTCATCTGCCGCTCTTTCAGGTATTCGGTCGATTGCCGCTCTATCATGATGTTCATGCCGCGACTGCTTTTGTAACTGTTCGACGATGTGGCGTATTTTCCGGCATATTGGATATATACCTGCGGGTCGGCAAGCATCTTGTCGAGCATATTCCATTGGCGGGCTTCACGTACGGCAACCCGTATGCGGTTGTCGATGTCTTTGCGTTCACGCACTTCTGCCGGCGTGTAGTAGCGGTCGGTGCGACCCGGAAAACCCATGAGCATTACGAAATCGTTTTCTTCAACCCCGTGCGTGGTAAGGTCGAAATATTTTTTCGGACGCAGCGGCACGTTTGCCGGACTATATGGTGCGGGGTTGCCGAGCGAGTCGGCATAGATGCGGAAAATCGAAAAATCGCCCGTGTGGCGCGGCCATCGCCAGTTGTCGGTGTCACCGCCGAACTTGCCGATAGACGAGGGCGGTGCACCGACCATGCGTACGTCGGAATAGGTCTTTTGCGTGAACATGTAGTATCGGTTGCCGCCGTAAAAGGGTTTTATCGCGACCGAGATGCCCGGCAGCGACGTCAGGGAGTCGCTGGCTCTTTCCCGTGCCAGACGGTTGAGAAACGGTTCGGAGAGATATTTCATCTCGATGCGGCTCGTGTCTTTTTTCAATGCCTCCTCCACGTAGTCGGTAACCTCTTCGATTTTTTCGATGAATGTAACCGTCAGTCCGGGATTGGGAAGTTCTTCGTCGCGGTTTTTTGCCCAAAAGCCTTTGTCGAGCAGGTTGTTATCGACCGTACTGTGACTCTGTATGTAGTCGTAGCCGCAATGGTGGTTGGTGAGCACAAGCCCGTAAGGCGAAATGACTTCGCCGGTGCAGCCTTGTCCGAAAATGACGACGGCATCTTTCAGCGACACCGAGTCGGGGTGGTAAATGTCTTCGGCGCAGATTTCAAGCCCCAAGCCCTTCATCTGTTCAAAATTTTGCTGTTTCAGCAACGGCAGCAGCCACATACCCTCGTCGGCGCGGACAAAAGTGGCGGAAAGGAGAGAGAGGTAAAGAAGCAATGCGCGAAGATGTGTTTTCATAAAAATAGGTTAGTGATGAATGCAAAGCGAATATGGCAATTTTTTTTTGCCCGTGCAAATATTCACCTGTAAAAATTTCTTATAGTTGAAGTTTGCCGAGTCGACAGCATTCCTGTTCAGACCGTTCTCTGAATATCGAAGCGCATTTTATATAACGGTGGGAGTAAATATATTTGTGTGTGGTATGGATTTTCAAAAAAAATGATTATCTTAGCCATGTCATTTTCGATAAACGTATTTATGGACAAAAACCGATATTGTGTAATTCTGGCGGGCGGGGTCGGCAGCCGTTTCTGGCCGTCGAGCCGTATGGAACGCCCGAAACAGTTTCTCGATTTTTTCGGCATGGGGCGTTCGTTGTTGCAGATAACTTACGACCGTTTTTCCTCGATTGTGCCGAAAGAGAATATTTTTATTTCCACCCACGAACAGTATCTCGGCATGGTGCAGGAGCAGCTGCCCGACGTGCCGTGCGAACGCATATTGGCGGAGTCGCAGCGGCGCAACACGGCGCCGTGTGTGGCGTGGGCGGCGTATCATGTGCGCGCACTCGACCCCGATGCGGTGATGGTGGTTACCCCTGCCGACCATATGATTGCAAGCGAAGCGGCTTTCCGCGATGCCATTTTGCAGGGTATGGATTTTGTCGAGGATTTTCCTTCGCTGCTTACGCTGGGCATCAAGCCGACGCGACCCGAAACGGGATTCGGCTACATACAGGTAGGCGACGAATCGTCGGGTGCGATACGCCCCGTAAAAACGTTTACCGAGAAACCCAATCGCGACTTGGCGCAGGTGTTTGTCGATAGCGGCGAATTTTTCTGGAATGCGGGTATTTTCATTTGGAAGGCGCAGACGGTAATCGACGCTTTCAAACAATATCTGCCGGAGATTTCGCAGCGCTTCGAGAGCTGCGTGGAAAGTTTCGGCCGTGCCGACGGGATAGAGACGGTGCAGCAGCAGTTGGCAGCCTGCCCCAATATTTCGATAGATTACGGCATCATGGAAAAATCGTCGAACGTGTATGTGCTTTGTTCCAACTTCGGGTGGAGCGATGTGGGCACGTGGGGCGCCCTTTATGAGCTGGCGCAGAAAGATGCCTGCGAAAACGCCGTGCTGCACGGAAGGTCGATATGTTACGACAGCCACCGCAACGTGGTGTCGGCTGCCGACGGAAAGTTGGTGATACTCGAAGGGTTGGAAAATTATATCGTAACCGACTCGGACGATGTGCTGCTCGTGTGCCGCCGTTCGGAGGAGCAGCGCATACGACAGTTTGTCAATGATGCCAAGACCCGCTTCGGAAACGAATATGTATAAGGCGCCGCTTTCTGCCCGCTCTTGGTGGGCAAAAAGGCTGTGCTTTTTCTTTGCACTGTTTGGCGCATGGGGTACCGCGTCTGTGCCGCTTTTCGGGCAGACGGCAGCCGACAGCGCGCGTATCGTCGAAGTGCTTGCCATGCCGCTTGCCGCGTCCGACCCGCAGGGCTCGGAAATGACGGCGATAGCTTCGCTGTTCATCGGTGCGCCATACGTGGGCGGCACACTCGAAGGCGACACGGCGGAGAGCCTCAAAATCAATCTGCATGCATTCGATTGCACGACGTTCGTCGAGACCGTTCTGGCTTTGGCGCGCACCCGTTCGTTCGGGCAGCGCACTGTCGAAGCCTACGCTGCGCAGTTGCGGAATATCCGCTATCGCGGCGGCATCATCGACGGCTACCTGTCGCGGCTTCACTATTTCAGCGAATGGATAGCCGACAACGAACGGCGGGGCAGCGTCGCGGAGGAGAGCCGGCAAGCCGGCGGGGTGTGCGACACGCTGCATCTTTCATTTATGAGCAGTCATGCCGACCTCTATCCGAAGTTGGCAGGCGACCCGCAGCAGCGGGCGCGCATTCGCGCGCAGGAACGCCGCTTGTCAGGGACAACGTTTTATTATATCCCCGCTTCCCGCATCGACACGGCAACGCTCGCTGCGATACACGACGGCGACATCATTGCCTTTACTACGGCAATAGCGGGGCTCGACATTGCCCATGTGGGGATAGCCTGTTGCCGCGACGGCGAGGTGCATCTCCTGCACGCTTCATCGTCGGCGGGGCGCGTGCTGCTCGACCCCCGTCCGTTGGCGCAGCAGCTGCAAGAAACGCGGCGCTTCACGGGCATACGCATTATTCGCCCCTGCCTGCGCGAGAATCCGATAAAATAATTCTAATTTAATATTCTGACCGCCGTGAAAGATGCTTCGGTAGCTTCTTTTAATACTTGATACGGAAGATTTTTTTGATGGCGCGGTACAGTTCTCCGAGCCAGAAAATAACCGAAGTCGAAGCGATGATGTACCCCCAGTCGATAAGCGACAGCGGTACGACGTTGAACATCTGTCCGCCTACCGTTACGATGAGAATCTGCCCTATCAGTATGACAGCTGCCACGGCGAGGAACGAAGTGCTTTGCCGCAGCTGTCGCAGAGCGGAGCGGCTTGTTGCAAAGGCTTTGGCATTGAACATATTCCAAAATTGGAACAGGACGAATACCGTGAAAAATACCGTCAGTTCGTAGGGCGATAAGGCATCGGGAACAGCCTCGAAGCGGAAGAAGTCGGCAAAGAACGTCCCGATGCTGAATCGCAGCGGCGACGTGAAATCTTCGTATTTGAAATACTGCAACAGTCCGAACAGCACGAAAACGAAAAACAGTCCGATGCCCACGATGTCGGTCATCATCGGTTTGGTAATGATGAAATCGTTTTGACGGCGCGGCTTGTTCTCCATCACCCGTTCGTTGGGCGGCAGCGACGCCAGCGCCATGGCGGCGAAAGTATCCATGATGAGGTTCACCCACAACATCTGCGTAACGGTGAGCGGCGACTCCGTGCCGAGAAACGCTCCGATGAACACGATGAGGCAGGCGGCTACATTGACGGTCATCTGGAAAAGCAGGAAGCGCTGTATGTTTTGGTAGAGCGAGCGCCCCCACATCACCGCGCGGGTGATGCTGTGGAACGAGTTGTCGAGAATCGTGATGCTGCTCGCCTCTTTGGCGACCGTCGTGCCGTCGCCCATCGACAGCCCCACTTGGGCAGCGTTGAGGGCGGGCGCATCGTTGGTGCCGTCGCCGGTTACAGCCACCACTTCGCCCATGCTTTGCAGCAGCCGCACGAGGCGTTCCTTGTCCATCGGGCGGGCGCGCGATATGATTTTCAGGTCGGGCAGGCGGCGCAGCAGTTCTTCGTCGGAAGTGGCGGCAAATTCCACGCCCGTCGTGATGTTGCGGTCGCCGTCGCCGGGCAGCCACAACCCGATTTGTCTGCCTATTTCCCGTGCCGTTCCCGGAGTGTCGCCCGTAACGATTTTTACCGCCACGCCGGCGCGGAGACACGATTGTATGGCAGCCGGCACGTCGCTGCGCACGGGGTCGGAAATGGCGACGATGCCGATGAACGTCAAATCGACATTGTACAGCCGCCCGTCGGCGAAATGCGGTGCATCGTCGTCGAGTATCTGGTAGGCGAATCCGAGCGTGCGCATGGCTTGCGACTGGTAGGCGAGCAGCTGTTTATCGACTGCCGGTTTGTATTCGGCAGCCGGTACGATGCCGTCGGCGGTAATCACCCGCCGGCTTTCGCCCAAAACGATTTCGGGCGCTCCTTTCACGTAAAGCACTTTTTTGCCGAGCAGCGGCGAACGCACGATGCTTGCCATGTATTTGCGTTCCGTCGAGAATGTCAGTTGGTCGGTCGCTTCAGCCGCCTCCCGCAAGGCAAGATAATCTTCGCCCTGCGCTTGCAGCCAGAGCAGCAGCGCGCCTTCCGTCGGGTTGCCGATGGCTTTTGTCTTGCCGTCGCCCGACGTTTCGAGGTAGGCGGTCGTGTTGGCGGCGATGCCTTCCCGTATCACGTTGCTCAATTCGTCGCGGGAGAGCTGCTGCCCTTTCAATCCCCAGAAATTCGTTTCGTGCACCCGCATCTGGTTTTGCGTGAGCGTTCCCGTTTTGTCGGTGCAAATGACGGTTACGGCGCCCATCGTTTCGCAGGCGTGCATTTTGCGCACGAGGTTGTTGGTGGCGAGCATGCGTTTCATACTCAATGCCAAACTCAATACGATACTCATGGGCAGCCCTTCGGGCAGCGAAACGACCACTAAGGTAACCGCTATCATCAAGGTCTGGAAAATGTAGGCGACCATCTCCATGCCGGAGGGGTCGGGCGTATTCACGAAGAAGATAAGCAGCCGTGCCGCCACGATGAGCAGGGCGGTTGTCGCACCGGCGATGGTGAGGAATCGTCCCAGTTTGTTGAGCTGTCGGTTCAGCGGTGTTTTGGTGTCGTTCTGTATTTGCGAACCGGTATATACTTTTCCGTACTCGGTGGCATCGCCCACAGCCGTAATGCGGCACATTCCGTGTCCGTCGACCACCGTCGTGCCTTTCATCACTTCGTTCGAGGGATAGGTGGCATCGGCGTCGAAGTCGGCTTCGACGGTCGTTTTCGACACCACCGGTTCGCCGGTGAGCGTCGATTCGTTGATTTGCAGCGACACGCTTTCGAGCAGCTCGCCGTCGGCGGGCACTTCTTCGCCTAATTCGAGGACGACGACATCGCCCACGACGACCTCTTTTTTCAAAATTTCATGTATGGCGCCGTTGCGCACGACCTTCACGGGAATATCGTCGTTTACCTGATTGAGTATATCGAATTTCTTGTTCGCACTCAGCTCGAACAGAAATCCCACCACCGTTGCCAGCACTACGGCAATGAAGATGCCCGCCGGCTCGAAAAACACCGACGCCCCTTTGTCGAGGCGCACGTATTCATATACCGATACGGCGACCGACATCAGAAATGCCACGACTAATATGCGGATAATCGGGTCTTTGAATTTTTCCAAAAACAGAATCCATGCCGATGTTTTCTTCGGTGGCGTGAGCACGTTGGCGCCATGCAGACGGCGGCTTTCTTCCACTTGTTCGGCGGTCAGTCCGGTGTAGGTATGCGTATGTTCCATGACACTTTTTGAAAAACGGTGCAAATATATAATATTCTCAACAAACAACGCGCCGAAAAGTGCGCGAAAACAGAAATGTAAAATTGTAATATGACGAGTGCCGCTCCGGAGTCGGAACGGCACCCGTGTATATATGATGAAAAATCAATAAACCAGCGAAATATTGTCTATCCAGAAGCGGGTGCCTACGGCGCCGATGAAAGCCCCCTTGTCGCCCGACGAAATGCGGAGCATCAGGTGGGTGGGCGTGGCGTCGGGTTCTGCCCAGCCTATGACTTGGATAGGCACGTTTTTCCCTTTGCTGTTGGTCGTGTAGCGCGGACCGTCGGGCAGTAGCAGCGCCATATCTTCGATGTAGTAAGGCTCGTTGCTGATGTCGCCGTAATAAATGGGTATGCGGAATCCGTTTTGCCATTCCTCCACCGATTCGCTGAATTTGTAATAGCCTGTTCCCACCCGACGGGCGTAGATGTTGCCGTCTTCGTCTTCCCACCGCTGTATGAGGTAGAGACTGATTTCGGCGTTGTCTTTCCCTTCGATTTTGGAGGGGCGTTTCAGTCCGGTGGCTTTTATCACCTGATCGGCGAGCGACAGTTTGTAGTCGAGTTGCAGGGCTTTGGGACGTTGGGTGAACGGTATTCCCTGATCGATTTTTTCCTGCGGATTTTTGGCGTTTTTTATCGGTTCGCAGGCAGCCCCCAAATAGATGGAGCCGGTAACCACGACCGTGATATTGACGATGCCTAATGCCTTGCAGGAATCTTTGATGACTTCGAGGCGGGCACAGAGGTTGCCCGGCTCCCGTTCTTCGGGAAAGACGGTTACGCTTACTTTGTCGATGCCTACCGGCGATGCCCATACGCTCGACGACCCCCACGGCGAGTCGCTCGCTCCACGCACCCACGGACATGGTTTCGTAAGTGTCTGTGTCGGTGCCATGTGGTAGCACTTTTTGGTGGCGCCTCCCAGTAGGGCGGCTTCTTTGATGACGCGTGTCGTCCAGTGTTCCATGTCGCCGTAGGGCAGCAGTTCCACCCGTTCGGCGGGGCTTTCCTGTGCGTACGATGCAATGGCGCAGAGAAGCAGGGCAATCGACAAGGCAAGATGTTTCATATCGGAACGTTTTTCGTTTTTGACGTCGGGATTAGCGACCGGCGCGTTTGCGCTCGATTTCGTCGAGAATGATTTTGCGTATGCGCAGGTGGTGCGGGGTTACTTCGAGATATTCGTCTTCCTTGATGTATTCGAGCGACTCTTCGAGGCTCATGATGACGGGCGGAATGATGTGCGCCTTTTCGTCGGCGCCCGAAGCCCGCATATTGGTGAGTTTTTTCGACTTGGTAACGTTCACCACGATGTCGCCCTCTTTGGCGTTTTCGCCGACGACCTGTCCGGCGTACACCTCTTCCTGCGGGAAGATGAAGAACCGCCCGCGGTCTTGCAGCTTGTCGAGGGCGTAGGCATACACCGTGCCCGCTTCCATGGCGATGAGCGAACCGTTGGTGCGGCGGTCGATGTCGCCTTTCCACGGCTGGTATTCGAGAAAGCGGTGCGCCATGATGGCCTCGCCGGCAGAGGCGGTGAGCACGTTGTTGCGCAACCCGATGATGCCGCGCGAGGGAATGGAAAATTCGAGATGTATGCGGTCGCCCTGCGTGTCCATCGACAGCAGGTCGCCTTTGCGGCGGGTTACCATATCTATCATTTTGCTGGAATACTCTTCGGGCACGTTGATGGTGAGCTGTTCCACCGGCTCGCATTTCACGCCGTCGATTTCCTTCACGATGACTTGGGGCTGCCCCACTTGCAGTTCGTAGCCTTCGCGGCGCATGGTTTCGATGAGAATGGAGAGGTGCAACACGCCGCGTCCGTAGACGTTCCACACGTCGGAGTCGGGCGCTTTCTCCACCCGCAGGGCGAGGTTGCGTTCCAGCTCTTTGGCGAGGCGGTCGGCGATGTGGCGCGAGGTAACGTATTTGCCGTCGCGACCGAAGAAAGGAGAATCGTTGTTGGTAAAAGTCATCGACATGGTAGGCTCGTCTATGGCGATGCGGGGCAGCGGCTCCGGCGTTTCGGGGTCGGCTATGGTGTCGCCTATCTCGAAGCCCTCGATGCCCACCAGCGCGCAGAGTTCGCCGGAGGCGGCACACTCCGTCCGCGTGCGGCTCATGCCCTCGAAAGTCAGCAGCTCTTTGATGTGCTGTTTCACAATGGAGCCGTCGCGGCGGCAGAGGGCGATTTCCTGCCCTTCGTGCAGCTCGCCGCGATGTACGCGCCCGATAGCTATCCGACCTACATACGACGAAAAGTCGAGCGAGGTGATAAGCATCTGCGCCGCCCCTTCGAGGCATTGGGGCGCGGGGATATGTTCGATAATGGTGTCGAGCAATACGGTGATGTTGTCGGTCGGCTTGCGCCAGTCGGTGGACATCCAGTTCTGTTTGGCGGAGCCGAAAATGGTCGGAAAGTCGAGCTGTTCTTCGGTGGCGTCGAGGTTGCACATCAGGTCGAACACCATTTCCTGTACCTCGTCGGGACGGCAGTTCTGCTTGTCCACCTTGTTGATGACGACAATCGGTTTCAGCCCTATCTGTATCGCCTTTTGCAGCACGAAGCGCGTTTGCGGCATCGGACCCTCGAAAGCATCGACGAGCAGCAGGCAGCCGTCGGTCATATTCAGCACCCGTTCCACTTCGCCGCCGAAATCGGCGTGACCCGGAGTGTCGATGATGTTTATCTTGTAGTCTTTGTAACGAATGGAGACGTTTTTCGAGAGAATCGTGATGCCGCGCTCCCGTTCGAGATCGTTGTTGTCGAGAATGAGTTCGCCCGCATTTTGATTGTCGCGGAAAAGCCGTCCCGCCATCAACATCTTATCGACCAGCGTCGTTTTGCCGTGGTCTACGTGTGCAATGATGGCGATATTCCGGATATTCTGTTGTTGCATACCTTAAAAAATTTTCCTGTGCGGAAATCGTTTTATCCGCTTCCGCAAATTTCCGGCGGCAAAGGTACGATAAAAACGGAATAATCGCGAAGAAAATCAGTCTGATTTTTTTGTCAAGTCTTTATATCAATATGACAATACAAGAATATATTGCGGAGGTGTAAAAACAATTCAATAGAATCTACAATCTTTCGTTTCTGAAATGAAAGACAGGATTACAGGTCGAGTAGGGTGCTCTCCATCGTGGCGAGGTCGATAGAGTAAAGCCGGTTGTAGAGCGGCGTGCCGCACCCCGTAATGATTTTTATCGCTTCGGCTGCCTCCATGCTGCCGACGACGGCGGGGGTAGGTCCCATCACGCCTGCGGCGGCTTTGGGTCGCGCTTCCAGCTCGGCGCGGTCGGAGTAGAGGTCTTGGTAGCGCCGCGCCCGTCCCCCGTTGAATACCGACACCTGCCCGCGCAATCCCATGATGCTGCCGTAAACGTAGGGCTTTCCCAGACGGGCGCACAGGTCGTCGATGAGGTAGCGGGTGGCGAAGTTGTCGCACCCGTCAGCCACGATGTCGTAGCGCGAGATGATTTCTTCGGCATTTTCCCGTGTCAGAAAACAGGGATAGGTGTCGATGACGCAGCTGCTGTTGTGGCGGGCAAGCGTGCGTGCGGCACATTCGACTTTCGGCTGCCCCACTTCGGCTTCGGTGTAGAGTACCTGCCGCTGCAAGTTGCTCTCCGACACCACGTCGGCATCGATAAGACCTAATCGTCCGACCCCCGCCGCGCAGAGGTAGAGCGACAGGGGCGAGCCCAGCCCGCCCACGCCTACCACCAGCACGGAGGCTTCGGAGAGTGCTTTCTGCCCGTCGATGCCCACTTCGGGCAACATGATTTGGCGGGCATACCGTTCTTTCCAATGTTCGTTCATAGTCTTTTGTTTTAGTCGAAAATACGATCCCAGTCTTTCCACACCACTTCGTAGCCGAGCGATTTGATGGCTTGCTCCACTTCGGCGGGCGTGCGTTCGTCGCTTACGGCGAATTGTTCCAATGCCTGCGGGTGGGTGTAGTAGCCGCCCGGCTCGGTGCGGGAGCCGGCGCTGAGCGAGGTGGCGCCTAATGTGGCGATGTGGTCGCGGAAGTGCGGATTTTCGCGGGTCGATATGGAAATGTCGGCATCGTGGTCGAACAGCCGGAAAGCGAAAATGGTCTGCGCCAGTTCACGGTCGCTCATGACGACGTTGGGCTGGAAGTGTCCTTCCGACGGGCGCATACGGGGAAAATTGACGCTGTATCGGGTCTTCCAATATTTCTTCCGCAGGTATTGCAGGTGCATCGCCATGAAAGTAACGTCGGTGCGCCATTCTTCGAGTCCGATGAGCACGCCCATGCCTATTTTGTGCACGCCTGCCTGCCCCATGCGGTCGAACCCGTTGAGCCGCCATTCGAAGTTCGATTTCATGCCTTTGGGGTGATATACCTTGTAACGCTCCCGATGATAGGTTTCCTGAAAGCAGACGACACCGTTCAGCCCCGATTGGGTGAGGCGGTAGTAGTCTTCGCTTTTCAGCGGCATGACTTCGATGGTGAGATTCGAGAAGTAAGGGCGCGCCAGCCGCAAGGCGTTTTCGAGATAATCGACCCCTGCGTCGCGCGGATTCTCTCCGGTAACGATAAGCAGGTTTTCAAACGGTCCGAGCCGGCGTATCGCCTTGCACTCTTCCACGATTTCTTCGTCGTTAAGAATGATGCGGCGTATCGGGTTGTTGTGGTTGAATCCGCAATATACGCAAAAGTTGGTGCATGAATTGGTGATATACAGCGGTATATACATACTTATCGTTTTGCCGAACCGCTGTTGGGTGTAGTAGCGGCTCCGCACCGCCATTTCCTCTATATTTGCGCTTGCCGCCGGCGATATGAGCGCCATGAAGTCGTCGATGTCGATATGCTCTTTGGCGAGAGCGCGGGCTGCATCGTCGGGGGTTTTGGCGTATATCCGGCGGGTGATTTCGTCCCACGAATAATTTTCCAATTCTTCTGAAAACATGATAATCTGTTTTTGCAAAAGTTATTTGATACAATCTTTCAAACTCCGGCTGATGCGCATGGCGCAGAAGTTGGGACCGCACATCGTACAGTATTCGCCGTCGTTTACGGAACTTTCCTTGTAATAAGCCAGCGTCCGCTCGGGGTCGAGCGAGAGGTTGAACTGGTCTTTCCAGCGGAACTCGAAGCGCGCTTTACTCAACGCATCGTCGCGCACGGTGGCGCCCGGATAGCCTTTGGCTATGTCGGCGGCGTGGGCGGCTATCTTGTAGGCGATAACGCCGTTGCGCACGTCTTCGCGGTCGGGCAGTCCGAGATGTTCTTTGGGGGTAACGTAGCATATCATCGCCGTGCCGAGCCAAGCAATCTGCGCTGCGCCGATAGCCGAAGTGATGTGGTCGTATCCCGGGGCGATGTCGGTGGTCAGCGGCCCGAGCGTGTAGAAAGGCGCTTCGTGGCACGAGGAGAGCTGGCGCTCCATGTTCTCTTTGATTTTCTGCATGGGCACGTGTCCGGGCCCCTCGATGATTACCTGCACGTTGTGCGCCCACGCCTTTTCGGTGAGTTCGCCCAGCACGTCGAGTTCGAGGAATTGCGAACGGTCGTTGGCGTCGTGTATGGAACCGGGTCGCATACCGTCGCCTAACGAAAGCGCCACGTCGTAGCGCTTCACGATTTCGCAGATTTCGTCGAAGTGCGTGTAGAGGAAATTTTCCGCGTTGTGGTTTACGCACCATTTGGTCATGATAGAGCCGCCCCGCGAAACGATGCCCGTAAGCCTTTCGCCTACCAACTCGGCGTGCGCTTTCAGCACCCCGGCGTGTATGGTGAAGTAATCGACTCCCTGCTCGCACTGCTCTATCAGCGTGTCGCGGTAAATCTCCCACGTGAGGTCTTCGGCGACGCCGTTCACCTTTTCGAGCGCCTGATAGATAGGCACCGTGCCCATCGGCACCGGACAGTTGCGGATTATCCATTCGCGGGTCTCGTGTATGTGGTCGCCGGTGGAGAGATCCATGAGCGTGTCGCCGCCCCAATAGCAGCTCCATACGGCTTTGTCCACTTCCTCCTCGATGCCCGACGAGAGCGCGGAGTTGCCGATGTTGGTGTTGAGTTTCACCGCGAAGTTGCGCCCGATAATCATCGGCTCGGCTTCGGGGTGGTTGATGTTGGCGGGAATGATAGCTCTGCCGCAAGCCACCTCGTTGCGGACAAATTCCGGCGTGATGTGCGAGGCGATGCCCAACTGTTCGTTTTGCAGATTTTCCCGTATGGCGACATACTCCATTTCGGGAGTGATGATGCCTTGTCGGGCGTAATACATCTGTGTGATTTCTTTGCCCTCTTTGGCGCGTCGGGGCAGGTGCAGGTGCTTGAACCGTATGGCATCGAGGCTTTTGTCGGCTTGCCGCCGGCGTCCGTATTCCGACGATATTTCCGGCAGCTGTTCCGTGTCGTTGCGCGCAGCCACCCATGCCTCCCGCATACGGGGCAAGCCCTTATCCAAATCTATCTCCACGGCGGGGTCGGTGAACGCGCCGCTGGTGTCGTAAAGGTAAACGGGGTCGTTGTGGCGCACCACGCGCTTGCCGTCCATGATGTTTACGGTGTCGGTGAGATTCACTTTGCGCATGGCGACCCGTATGTCGTGCAGTTTGCCCGAAACGTAGACTTTCTCCGAGTTGGGATAAAAGTATCGTGTAAAATCTTTTTTCATAATCCGTGGGGTATAGGGTTAGTCTAAAAATGAGGTGAGCGGACTGCTGGCGACCGCGTGGAACGTTTGCGCACCGAGACCCGCTTCGTAGGCGCGGCGACCGGCGACGACGGCTTCTTTGAAAGCGACTGCCATTTCCGTCGGATTTCCGGCGACGGCGATTGCCGTGTTCACCAATACGGCGTCAGCGCCCATTTCCATGGCTTCGGCGGCGTGCGAGGGTGCGCCTATACCGGCATCGACCACGACGGGCACGTTGCTCTGTTCGATGATGATTTCGAGCAGGTCGCGGGTGCGCAGACCGCGATTCGTGCCGATAGGTGCGCCGAGTGGCATTACGGTGGCGGCGCCGACTTCTTCGAGGCGTTTGCACAACACGGGGTCGGCCTGTATGTAGGGCAGCACGGTGAATCCCATTTTCGCCAGCGCCTCAGTGGCTTTCAGTGTTTCCACCGGGTCGGGCAGCAGGTATTTGGGGTCGGGGTGAATTTCGAGTTTGATGAAATTCGTGCCGAAGGCTTCGCGTGCCAGCTGGGCGGCGAGTATCGCTTCGTCGGCGTCGCGCACGCCCGACGTGTTGGGCAGCAGCTGTATATTCTCCCGCCGAATGTGGGCGAGCAGGTCGTCCGACTGCGGGGCAGCGGTATCGACGCGCTTCATGGCGACGGTTACCATTTCTGTTTCCGATGCGAGAACGGCTTGTTCCATGACTGTGTTGGAACTGAATTTGCCGGTTCCGACAAACAGGCGGGAGCGAAACTCCCTGCCTCCGATGACAAGATTGCTCATAAGGTATAAGTTTTTATAGTATCGATTATATTTTTTGTTTCTGTTACGGGGTCGTCGGCGCGCAGTATCGTGCCCGACAGGGCGATGCCCGCGATGCCGGTCGCCATGAGGGCGGGTATATCGCCGCGCTCGATGCCGCCGATAGCGACAACGGGTATGGTATAACCTTTTGCGCGGCACTGTTGCAGCAGCGAGCGGTAGCCCTCCAAGCCGAGAACGGGACTCAGATTTTTTTTCGTCTCCGTGAAGCGGAACGGTCCCAGTCCGATGTAATCGACGCCGCAGGCAGCGAGGCGTTCGATGTCGCCGAATGTGTTTGCCGTGCCGCCGATGACGGCTTTGCCGCCCAAGAGGCGGCGGGCTTCGTCGGGCGGCATATCGTGCTTGCCGAGATGCACGCCGTCGGCTCCGCACGCTGCGACCAAATGCACACGGTCGTCGAGTATCAGCGTGGCGCCGTACTGACGGCAGAGCGCGCGCAGGGGGCGCGCCACCGTCAGCACTTCGTCGTCGCCGGCATCTTTCATGCGGAGCTGTATCCAGCGGCAGCCGCCTTTCAGGGCAGCCGCAGCGGCGTCGAAGTAGCCGTATCGTTCGTTGGTATGCGTGATAAATTGCAACATATATTATATGGTATTTGCCGCATGGAGCGCCGCCATGCGCTCTTTTGCATTTTGTTCGTTCAGTCCGTTCCACAGATAGCCTAACAGCACGGCGCCGCCGAAACCGAGCGCGCGCAGCTGCGGGAGGTGCCGCGGCTCTACGCCGCCCAAAGCATACACCCGTTCGCCGATGATGCCCTCTTGTGCGGCACGACGAAGCGCCGCTTCCGTGAAACGGGAGCGGTAACCGCTTTTCGACAGGCTGTCGTAAATGGGGCTGAGGAAACAGTAATCGACATCGGCGCTCTGCTGCACCTCCTCGAAGGTGTGGCACGAGCGTCCCGTGCGGCCGGCATACCCCGCCGGAGCGACGGGGTGGCGGCGGTTCAGGTGCAGACCGCCCACGCCGAAGCGTTCTGCCAGCTCGAAGCGGTCGTGCAGAATCAGGTGCGAATGATATGTGGCGGGAATCTGTTGCAGCAGCCCGACAAGTTGCTCGGACGAATATCCCGGCTTGCGAATGTGCATTTCGTGCAATCCGTTGTCTATCAGCAGCGCGATGAGGCGCGCTTCGTTTTCGTATTCTGTTTCGGTGGTGATGCCTGTCAATTTCATAAACGTAAAACTTGAAATACCGAAGCCCGACTCTCCGATTCCCGAAGAATCGGGCTTTACGATGCATAGAGCGTTATCCTCCGCAGACGGCTTGAATGACTGTTACATTATCGTCATTCGACAAGAATGTTTCCGCCCAATCCTCTTTGTGGATAATCTTGTTGTTTACAGCCACAGCCACCCCTTCGGGGCTGATGCTTTGCCCGGCAAGCAACTCTTTGAGAGTTACGCGACTGCCGACGTAGATTTCCTGTCGGTTCAAAAATACTTTCATTAGATTTCAAGTTTAGGTCTTATGGTGTGTTTCCTCGTTTCTGTCGATTATGTGCAGCGGTTGCGGGTCGAAGAAGTGGTCGATAGGTCCGTGTCCCTTTCCCACCGACACTCCGGCGCCGGCTTCGAGGGCGCGTGCCACGTAGGTTTTGGCTTGCGCCACCGCTTCGTCTAACGGTTTGCCTAATGCCAGAAAGGCGGCGATGGCAGAGGAGAGCGAACAGCCCGTGCCGTGCGTATTGACGGTTTCGACTTTCGCCGACGAAAATACCTGCGGCTCTTTGCCGGCGGCAAACAGTACGTCGTTCATTGTCGTCCCCGACAGATGCCCCCCTTTCACCAGCACGGCGCGGCAACCGTCGTGCAATAATTTTTCGCCGGCGCGATACACCTCTTTTTCGCCCGATATTTCCACTCCGCTTAATAAAGCGGCTTCGGGAATATTGGGCGTGATAAGGGTTACGCGCGGGAAAAAACGTTCTTTCAGAATGCGGCATATATCGTCGCCGGCGAGCCGATGCCCGCTGGTCGATACCATGACCGGATCGAGAACGATGAATTGCGGGATATATTGGTCCAAGATGTCAAGGAGCGCAATGGCGATGTCGGTGGAGTATAGCATACCTATCTTCACGGTATCGCAGGATATATCGGAAAGTATCGCTTGTGCTTGTGCTTTTACAATTTCGGGTGGAATCGGGTGTATGGCGGTTACGCCTTGCGTGTTTTGCGCCGTGATAGCCGTGATGACCGACATACCATAGACCCCGAGCGCCGACATCGTTTTCAAGTCGGCTTGTATGCCGGCGCCTCCGCTGCTGTCCGAGCCGGCTACGGTGAGACACGTGCTGTAAGTACGAACCATATTCTCTGTTTTCTTTTTCGAGGGCGAACGGTTGTCGGGCAGTAGGATAGGTCTGCGTGTCTCTATGAACAAATTCCTTCTCGGCATTACCCGGGCAGGTTCATAGGGTGTAATCTCAGCCGTTGCGGCACCCCTTTTGTTACTTCGCAAAAATAGGGAGAAAAATTTGATTTATCAATTTTTTGAAGAAAAAATCTGCTCTTTGTTCATTTTATGCTGCTGCGTAAAGGAGTCCGAATAACTTAATCTGTTGATATTAAACTGTTTTTTGTCGTTCGCATAAACATTATTTTATAGCCTTTATCAATTTCGTATGACGAGGAAATGAATGGGCAGGGAATAAAAAAGCGGCGGGGCACAAGCCCTGCCGCTTTTTATCGTGCGCGATGCGGATTATTTCGAGAGAATCGCTTGCGTGTCGGAGGCAATCATGTATTCCTCGTCGGTGGGAATGACGACTACGCGCACTTTGGAGGTCGGCGTGGAGAGTTCCACTTCCGTGCCATGCGATTTCTTGTTGAGTTCCGGGTCGATTTTCACGCCCATGAATCCGAGGTGGTCGCATACGACTTGGCGGGTAACGGCTTGGTTTTCGCCCACGCCGCCGGTGAACACGATGACATCGACGCCGTTGAGGGCGGCGGCGTATGCACCGATGTATTTGGCAATGCGGTATTCGTACATGGTGAGTGCGAGGCGGGCGCGCTCGTTGCCTTCGGCAATGGCGCTTTCGATTTCGCGCATATCCGACGATACGCCCGAGATGCCCAGCACGCCGCTTTTTTTATTGACGAGCGTGGAGAGCGCCTGTGCGTCGAGTCCCTCTTTTTCCTGAATGAAGGTGAGGGCGCCGGCATCGACGTCGCCGCAGCGGGTGCCCATCATCAGCCCTTCCACGGGGGTAAGCCCCATAGAGGTATCGACCGACTTGCCGTCTTTGATGGCGGTAATGGAGCCGCCGTTGCCGATGTGGCAGGTGATGATGCGCTGTTTTTCGTAGGGGAGGTTCAGAAACTCGCAAGCCCGCCGCGACACGTAGCGGTGGCTCGTGCCGTGGAAGCCGTAGCGGCGCACTCCGTATTTCTCGTAGAGTTCGTACGGGAGGGCGTACATATAGGCGTATGCCGGCATGGTCTGGTGGAAAGCCGTGTCGAATACGGCAACCTGCGGTACGTCGGGAAGTATTTTTTCAACGGCGTCGATACCTTTCAGGTTGGCAGGGTTGTGCAGCGGAGCAATGTCGATGCACTCCACGATTTTGGCTTTCACCTCTTTGTCGATGAGTACCGATTGGTTGAATTTTTCGCCGCCGTGCACCACGCGGTGTCCTACGGCTTCGATTTCTTTGAGCGAAGCGAGGCAGCCGTATTCTTTGCTTACCAGCGTGTTAAGTATAAACTCGATGCCGACGGTATGTTCGGGTATGTCTTTTTCGAGAATGACTTTTTCGCCGTTCGGCAGCGTGAGTTTCAAGAACGAGCCTTTCAGTCCGATTTTCTCGATGCCGCCTTGTGCCAGCACGGCTTTGGTGGCGGTGTCGAACAGTTTGTATTTGATAGAAGATGAACCGCAGTTCAATACAAGTACTTTCATATCCGATTATTTTAATTTTTTGAGACCGATGGATTGGTTGCAGGCAATGGCGACCATTTTGTAAACGTCGTCGACGGAGCAGCCGCGCGAAAGGTCATTGACGGGAGCCGCCATACCTTGCAGAATAGGACCTACGGCTTCGGCGCCAGCCAGACGCTGCACGAGCTTGTAAGCGATATTGCCCACTTCGAGGGTCGGGAACACGAGCGCGGTGGCTTTGCCGGCGATGTCGCTGCCCGGAGCTTTGCTGCTGCCTACCGAAGGCACGATAGCGGCGTCGGCTTGCAGTTCGCCGTCGATGAGCAGCGAGGGGTCGAGTTCTTTTGCCAGACGGGTGGCTTCCACCACTTTATCCACCATTTCGTGTTTGGCGCTGCCTTTGGTCGAGAAGCTCAACATGGCGATGCGCGGTTCGTAGCCGGCGATGTCGCGGGCGGTACGTCCGGTCGAAACGGCGATTTGCGCCAGTTCTTCGGCGGTGGGGTTCGGCGTAACGGCGCAGTCGGCAAATACCATGATGCCGTTTTCACCGTACTGTTTGTTGGGAATGAACATCAGGAATGCGCCCGATACGACGCTGATGCCCGGAGCGGTTTTGATAATCTGCAAAGCGGGGCGCAGCACATTTCCCGTCGTGTTGCGGGCGCCGGCGATTTCGCCGTCGGCATCGCCGCTCTTTATCATCAAGCAGGCGAGATAGAGGGGATCTTCGACTAACGAGGCGGCTTGTTCTTCGGTCATGCCTTTTTTCTTGCGCAGCTCGAACAGCAGGTTGGCATATTCGGCTTTTTTCGCATGATTGGCAGGGTCGATGATGGTTGCCTTTCCGATGTGTTTCAATCCGTTTTTCTCAGCCAATGCCAGAATTTCGGCAGGCTTTCCGATAAGGATAAGATTAGCTACTTCGTCGGCAAGCAATCTGTCGGCGGCTTTCAAGGTACGTTCTTCGGTTCCTTCGGGAAGAACGATGCGTTGCTTATTGGCTTTCGCACGAGCAACAATTTCGTCTATTAAGCTCATAATCAAGAGATATTAGATTTATATAGATTTGTAAAAAAGTACGCTTTTTTGCTCTTGCACTTCGGCGGCAGGCACTTTACATCTGCCCGAACAGCACTCGTCGCAAATCCACCGATAAAGATAACGGCTTTTACCGAAATATCCAACAAAAAACCAAAATTAAAGTTAATGCCGCATTTCTTGTTTGGCATAAAATTTTATTTACAACGATTTTATCGTATGGAAGAGTTTTTCTTTGAATGTTTCGTAATCGTTGATGATGACGGCAGCTCCCAGTTCAGAATAATGATTTTCGGATAATTGGATTACAAAATCGGAGTTCTTGTAATAATCCATGTAATCAGCTAAATTTTCCAAATCATCTTTGTCGGGAATATGTAATACATAGATTAGTGTTTTGTTAGGAGTGTGAAAATATCGGTCGATATTGTCTCTCGACAAGGTTACGTATTTTTCGATATTATGTGCTGTAAAAGATTCCCATTTTTGCAAACTCTTGTTTCTTTTGTAATAGGGTATTTTGTCCAATATAATGAATATTTGGAAATATGGGTACCCATTGACTCGAATGTTCGCCGTTTCTCCCAACATATTCTCAAAGTAATTATTTGAATTTTGAGAATAATTCTGCATAACGAATTTTACGGCTATACCGGCAACCGGTTCATTATTTTTCTGTATGGTAATATCTACTCTTTTGGGGATATAGCGACCGTCGATAATTGCTTCTTTATTTTCTCCAAATCCTTGTGCGCAAATCGTGTATTCTTTTCCTAATTTATGAGAAATATCTTTTGCAATGGCGCCGTGCAGAGGTTTTAATTTTGCCGTGCTGCGAGAGGTTCCCGAATCAAGAAAACGGTAAAAGGCGTTGGCGAGAACTTTCAGAAATTCCGTATTGGTCAGAGGGTATGATATTTCTTGTTCCTTCATGGCGATAATATTGTTCTAATTTATAGTTGAGGTATTGCTCCAAGTCTTTGGAATTGAATGTGTAATATCCGCCGTTCTTATATTTCTTCAACAGAATTATATATTCCATGAAATCGTTGCTTTCGAGAATATTTCGAATTGTGTCGAAATTGATATGCGACAATATATACAGTCCGCTATATACCCCTTTTCCTGCTGCTACTTCATTCAATTTCAGGCTGCCGGTATTTTTTATTACCGTGTTGATAGCAAGTTTTTCGTGATAAACATCTTTCAATGCTTGTGTCCGTCCGTATAGATACCAATCTCTTTTTTCTTCGGTAGAAGCACCTTTCAGCAAATTCGTTTTTTCTTTTTCCAGATAATTCACGATGTCGCCGTGCTGTCTTAACGTATTCCACCCGATGGGTTTTCCGTTTTCGTCGTAAGGGAAAAATGCTTTTTTCCATTCTCCGGTCGAGGCTTTTAATACGTCTATCGTATAATTTTGAAAAGGAATATTTCCGATAAATACATCATCAGCCAACGTGGCAAAACCGTTTTTCACCCGTACGAATCGGGCGCGGGTAGAGCGAATCTCTTTTAGAATATTCAATTTTTCGGGAGCTGCCAAATAAAATTCGTTGTCTATGCAAAAGTCGGAGTAAGACAAGTCTCCGATGAAAATTTTTTCTTTTCGTTCGGGTTTGTAACGGTAGTAGTGTATGGTTTCCTGTTTTACTCCTTTGATGAGTAGGGATATTAATGGATAAGTCGTAGCTTGAAACGGTGAAAAATGTTGCAAGTCTATGAGGGAGTTCAATATTTTTGTTTTTTGAATATAGTTTCTCATGGATTTTCCGGCAACGCTGTTCAGCCAAGAATTGGGCGTTATGTAACATAACCGACCTGCCGGCTTTAACATTCTCAGACCGATTTCAAAAAATGCCAAGAACAAATCGGTCATACCTTTATCGGTAAAGGAAAATCGCTTGACGTCGGAGTAGGAATCTTCCAAATTGTGTACACGTACATAAGGAGGGTTACCTATTACATAGTCCATTAAGCCGTCATAACGGGAAAATTGTAAGGCATCTTCATTCTGAATATCCCACTTTACGGAGTCCAGATGATATTTTGCTGCAATGCGATCCAAATTTTTAAGACATGCAATATAGGTCGGTTTGTCTATTTCTATGCCATGAATGTAGGTCTCCAACTCTTTTTTGAGTGTGTCGGAATCATGATATAGTTTTGTATGGCACTCGCAATAACGTTCTACGATACGGCATAAAAAAGCTCCTTCGCCGCAACTGTTCTCCATAATATGTTTTCTAACAATGTGCGCTGTATCGTTGTATCCGCACAAGTCCAACATATTACCGACGATATATTCGGGCGTAAAAATCCTGCCGTGAATTTTTTCCTGTGTTTTCATATAATTCCGAATTTCAAAAGTAATTCATTTTGGAGAATCCCCCAAATTTTTTGAAAGTTCTTTTCTCCGGAAAAAAGTAAATGTTGGAGCTGGTAATAAAAAAGCCTTCGACAAGGAGTGTCGAAGGCTTTGTGAACAAATACGTAAATCTTATTTTCTTTGAAATAAAGAACGTGCGTAATAAGATGAACCGTTTTCCGCTGACTCACGGTAACTCAGTATCAATTCATCTTTCGTCATCATTTGATTTGTCTTTACACTAAAAAATAAGGGTGAAATTAATGCGCCGGCTTACTCGCCCCACTTCTTCGGCTGCCAAACGGAACCTTCGCGGAAGTGCTCGATGGGAAGGTCTTGCGTGGTGTAGGCCACGTAGAACAGATTGTGTTTTACCGTAAAGTCGCCCTCGTAGAAACACCATTTCGCGCCCGTGCGCTCGCCGGCATACCAGTTCCAGTTTTTCTCAGCCCAAAATTCATTGAATCGGTTCTCGTCGGTCTGCGTGGCGTTCATGCGCAGTTCGCTGCCGCCGGTAGACGAAATGATTTTGTTGTGGTCATCTCTGTTAACGAAACCGATGGCGGTAATCTTCTTGGAGGGGTCGTGGTCCACGCCCTCGTCGTAGTATTTCACGTAGAGGTAATTGTCGGCGATCAATGCCGACATATTATCGTTCGCGTGCACGCCGCGTTTCTCGTAATATTTCCCGCCATTGAAGTCTTCGGCTTCATCTTTCGTGCAGAACACGGCATCTACAATGCCCAGACAGTCGTCGCTCGGTGCCAGCGCATAATAGAAATACTTGTCATCGTTATCGACGGCAGTTATATAATTATCGCTTGACGGCTCGAACGCATATCCCCGGTCGCACGGCGCATTGGAGTTTGCCATCATGGGGTAATAGGTCAGGTAATTGTTCTGGTCGTTCGGGTCTTGACCCACAAAGGGGACAGGGTCGCCATTCTTGTGCCCGTTCGACCCGTTCTTGATGATGACGTCAGCCAGCACCATCCGCGACTTGGCACGCTGCACCACCTGCTTGGAGTTCAGGTAATCGTCTTTGGCGTTGAGCAGTTCACTGTAATTTTCCAGCCAGCGGGAGAGTGCCTCCGCGTCGGCTTCGGTGGGGTCTGTAACCACTTGGGCATACGTAAACGCGATTTCTCCCACCAGCTCTTCGATGGGGTAGAGATGGCAGATCGAGTCGTTCTCCTCGTCGCTGCTCACGTTGTAGCCGATGAGCGCCCATTTGCTGCCGGAGCCGTCGGTATTGAAGCCGTCGAGCCACTTCTGCGGGTCGTCGATGGCGAGGTCGCCGCCGGTGGAGAATTGCAGGGAGACGGCTTTGCTGGCTTTCTCGTAATTTTCGTTCTGGTAGGACACGTCGAAGTAACCCTCTGCATAGTCGCTGTGGGCATTCTTGTAGATGTCCTGCCACGTGGAGCCGGCGGAAGAGGGCTTGCCGCGCTTCAGCTTACCTTGCGCGTCGAAGCCCACGCTGTACTCGTAGACGTTCTCCTGCCGACCGTAGATATAGATGTTGTAGCCGCCGAACGAGCCTTGCGTGATGATGTCCGTACCCCAGTTGTCGAAGAATTCGGTCGTATTGAGGTTGTCCACGTTCAACGCATTGACGAAGGTGGACGAAAGCATAGCCAGCAGGGTCGGGTCTTTCTTTTCCTGTTCGAAAGCCGACATATTCATCCGCACTTCCGACATCTTGACGCGGTACAGGTTCAGATAGTATTCGTACGACTCGCTTGCGGAGAGGCTGCTGCTCACGCCTAAGTCGAACGAGCCGGACCAGACGTAGGTAGGCTTGTTTTGTAAAATCGCCGCCGTCTGCTTTGCAAGGGTTGTTTTATCCGTATATTGTGCTAAGGCATTCTTATCCTCGCTTGTCAGCCCCTTTTTTCTCGTCTTTTGGAACGAAGCGCCCACATCGAACGACCAGCTTTCCATCGTCTTCTCGTAGCTGTCGCCGGAGAACTCCAACATCGTGAACTGCTTCTGGGTGGTATTGGCTGTTACGTACTCCTCGCCCAATTGGCTGATCTGCTCGTAGAGAAGGACGCTGTTTGTCGTGTTGCCGAACTGGTCGTAGCAGCGTGTTCCCTTGCCCAGCACTTCGCTGTAGACCGAGGTGATGGCTTCGCCCGCCGCCCGGGTCTTCACATCGCCCTGCCGGAGCACCACCAGCACGGTGCGCGCCTTTTCGGGATATTCGCGGGGCGTAATCTTCACCGGCACAATCTCGAAGGGCTTGTCCAGCGGTTTCTCCATCCGGGCTACGGCGTACCACCTGCCGTTCTCATGCTGCTCGCAGTTGAAACTCACGTATTCGTTCGGCGCAGTTTCTATATCCACCGTGTCTATATCCACCATGTCTACACCCACCATACGCAGCACGAGCGGCAAGGCACGGCTGCTCGCGTCGCCCTCGTCTATAATATGTACCAGCGCACTGCCGGCAACGTCTTTCGTGCTCTGCGGCACAGATTCCTCAATTACTTCTCCGTTCACCACTTCATCGTCATCGCACCCGACCATGCAGGTCAATCCGCCCAGCAGCAACAGAGACATTACCGGACTTTTCAGATACTTCATTTTCATAATTTACATTCGTTTTGTTAAATATGGCGCAAAAATACGCTGAATACGCACCGGCAAGGTGTCAAAACCGCAAAATCGAGTGTCATTTCTGCAATTCGGACGTTTTAGCACGCTCTGCGACCACCGTCATCAGGTATTTACCGGGAAGCATTCCGGTATATTTCTTGAAACAGCGCAGTGCGGTTTCCTTCGAGCGGAAGCCCACGTGGAATAAAGCGTCCTGCACGCTGCCCATTCTGCCTTCTTCCGCCATACGGCAGAAAGCCTCTACCCGGTGTCGGTTCATCAGGTCGGCAAAGTTTTCATAGCCAGCCTCTTGTATGGTACGCGACAAGTAGGTGCGGTTGGTGCCCAACATCTGCGCCAAGTCGGAAACGGTAAGGTCGGGATTTTGCCATACTTCTTTCTCGTCAAACAGTCGGTTCAGCCGGACGACAAGCGGATTGTCTTCTTCCACCGACGGCAGAGCCGGAGTCTCAGATGGAGTTACAGCAGCATCGGCAGGCAAGCGGAAACGGGTAAACAGTTCCTCGTAAGTTACGATCAGAGCCAAAGCAAGGCAGACCAGCAGATGTGCCACGCTGATCAGGGAGCAACGGGTCAACATGAATGCGGCATAGAGCGCAGAGATAAGCAGAATGATACACGTATAATGCTTTATCCAACTCAGGCGGACGCGGCTTTTCATCCAGTTGTAAGGGATAATGTGCAGCAACAAGGCAGAAGGAAGAATGAAGCCGAAGAGAAGAACCAGACGCCCCCACACATCAGGCTCGCCGATGTGGGCAAGTATCTCTTCAAACGAGTGCAAATGGCGGAACTCCACTCCCGGAAGGCGACAGAAAACGCCCAGAAAAAGAGTGGGCAGCAACAGGCAGAACGTGCGGCGCACATTGAGCCACCCCGGACGAATCACCTCTATGGGATAGAGACAAAGCAGCGTTACGGTAAGCAGCCCGCCCACCAGATTTGCCGGCGGAAGCACGCCGAGACCCGAAGGCACCGTATACACCTCCGTCAGGGCACGACCCACCAGCACCAGCGCCATGAGCAGCCACACGATGCCGAGAATGCGCCGCGAGCGGTCGCCGTCTGCCCGCCGCATCCATAAGACTAAGGCACACAGGAAAAAAGCGCACGAGCCGCAGCCCAACACAAATTGCATCAGCACCATACGCAGGCTCCTCCTACAAACCGTAGAGAATGTATTTCAGCGTTTCTTAACATTTTAATTAAAGAAGCTGTCTTAAAATAACGTGGGTTGATATAGTTCAAAACATAGCAAACTGCCCGTCCACGACAAAACACACGTCAATGGCAGGCTTCTTTTTTATTGCTGCAAAGATAAAAAAATAAAATATTGGTTGAAAATATTTTTTATAAAAATTTCAGATGAAGAATTTTGAGAAAATGGAAAATGTGTCTTCGTAATAAGATGATAATCATGGTTTTGTGAAAAAAAATAGGGGCAGTCCGAAGCGGGCGATGCCGTCGTCGTCGACGCCGGAGGTTACGTAGTCGGCAACCTGTTTCATGGCATCGGAAGCGTTGCCCATGGCAATGCCCACAGCGGTGTACGCAAGATTGTTTTTTACAGGGTGCAGGGCATAAAAAAGCCTTCGACAAGAGGTGTCGAAGGCTGTGAATAAATACGTAAATCTTATTTTCTTTGAGACAAAAAACGCACGTAATAAGATGCGCCATCTTCTGCTGGTTCGTTGTAACTCAGTATCAATTCATCTTTCGTTAGTTTTTCGATTACATATAATCTATACACTCCGTTAGTGTATATAATCAATGTGTTGTCTTCAAGCCGCCAATTAAACGTATATTCGTAGGCTTGATTGTTTTCATCATATCCCTTCTCTATGACAGTGTTGTCGCTCTTGAACGTATCTGAGGATTTGTCTTTGACGACCCACGAAGTTTCTTGCGCACCTTTTTTATAAGTCCATTCTTGCTGTACCGACTCCCATGTTCCGATAATAGATGCACTTGTTTCTTCGGGAGTCATTTCGGAGAAGTTTTCATCGTCTCTGGAGCAGGCGGGGAGAAGCAGCAGCGCGGCTGCACACACGCTAAAAAACAGTTTTTTCATTGTTCGGATATTTTTAGTTATTATTTTTGTTATTGCTGCAAAGATAAGAATAAAATATTGGCTGAAAATATTTTTTATAAAAATTTCAGACGAAAAATTTTGAGAGAGTGAAGAATGCAACTTTGTGATGAGGGGCAAATCGGGCTTTTGGGAGAAGTCAGAGCAACCCGAAGTGGGAGAGGGCGCGGGCGATGCCGTTGTTGTCGACGTCGGAGGTTACGTAGTCGGCAGCCTGTTTTACGGCATCGGAAGCATTGCCCATGGCAATGCCCACAGCGGCGTGTCGCAGCATGGGAATGTCGTTGCCGCCGTCGCCGAAAGCCATGGTTTCGTCGAGGCGTATGCCGTAGTGCCGCAGCAGGGTGTCGATGCCGGTCTGCTTGTTGTTGCCCCGACGGATTATGTCGGTGAAAATCGGACTCCACCGAATGGATTGGCAGCAGGGTATCGATGCCATGATAGCCGGCTCGTCGACTTCATCGGTGTAGAGGTTGATTTGCAGCACCCGCTCCTGTTCGGCGGCGAGGAGCATATCGGCTTCCGGCGGCACGGGCAGGTCGAGCAGTTCGGAGACTTCGACCACGCGCTCGGTAATGCGGTTGGTTATCACCCGCTCGGTGGTCATGAAAGCGTAGGAGTAGGGTGCGTGCTGCCGTTCGTGCCGCACGAGGGCGGCGAGTTCGTCCGGCGGTATGGGGTTGCAGAAAATCTCCTTGCCGTCGGCTATGCAGCACCCGCCGTTGACGGTGATGCAGCCGTCGAATGCGGCATCGCGCAACCCTTTGATAAGATAGACGGGGCGCCCCGTAGCGATGAACACTTTGATGCCTTTGCGCCGCAGGGCGGCGATGGCGTCGTATGCCGACGAGGGAATTTCGTGGGTGCGGAAGCTGACCAGCGTGCCGTCTATGTCGAAAAATACCGCTCGAATCATTGTGCGGCTATTGTTGCAGGAGGGGCGTTATATCCTCGATGATGCGTCGGGTGGCGCCCGTGTTGGCGGCGATGTATTCGCCGGCGGCTTTTCCGCTGCGCAGGAGGAAGTCGGGGTCGTTGGCGAATCGCTGCATCAGGGAGTCGAAAGCGTCGAAGTCGGCAATGGAGAAGGCGCCGCCGCCGGCGATAAGTTCTTTCGCCTCACGGAATTTGTGGTAATTCGTGCCGAATATCACCGGTATGCCGTACACGGCGGCTTCGGGTACGTTGTGTATGCCGACGCCGAATCCGCCGCCTATGTAGGCGATGCAGCCGTACTGGTATATCGACGAGAGCAGCCCGAAGCAGTCGATGATGAGGCATTGCGCGTCGGCTGCGGTGCGGGCGTCGGCTTGCGAGTAGCGGATATGCGGGTGTTTCAGTTTGCCGGCGATTTCCGCCAGATGCTCTTCGTGTATCTCGTGCGGGGCGATGATGAGTTTTATTTCGGGGTGGCGGTTGAAGTATTCGATGAAAATGTCTTCGTCTTTCGACCACGAGCTGCCGGCGATGAATACCTTACTTTCCCCGCAGAAGGCTTCGACGAGGGGCAGCTTCTTGGCTTGCCGGCGTATCTCGACCACGCGGTCGAATCGGGTGTCGCCCACGACGGAAACATTGTCGATGCCGATGCCGGCGAGCAGCGCGCGCGACTCTTCGTTCTGCACGTACAGGCGGGTGTAGGTGCGGAGCATGCGGCGGAACATACCGCCGCCCGGGCGGAAAAAGAGCTGCGTCGGACGGAAAATCGCCGAGACGATGTAGGTCGGTATCTGCCGGCGGTGCAGTTCATGCAGGTAGTTTCCCCAAAATTCGTATTTGATGAATATGGCGGCGCAGGGTTTCAGCAGGTCGAGAAAACGCCCCACGTTGCGGGGCAGGTCGAACGGCAGGTAACACACCAAATCGGCTTGCTCGTAATTTTTCCGTACTTCATAGCCCGACGGCGAAAAGAACGTGAGGGCGATTTTTTTTGCCGGAAATTTCACACGGAACGCCTCTATCAACGGACGGGCTTGCTCGAATTCGCCCAGCGAGGAGGCATGAAACCAAATATATCCTCCTTCGGGCGCGGCGTTTGCCACCAAATAGGGAAAGACGCTTTTTTGCCCTTCCGTCAGTTTGCGGGCTTTGGGGTTGCGCCAAGCCGCCAGCTTCACCAATTGTTTGTAGCAGTATATTCCCGAATTATACAGAGCTTTTTTCATCGGCGGCGGCTTAGTCGTTTTCGGGCTTGATGTTTTCGATGGCGGTGCGCAGGCGGCGTACGGTTTCTTCTTTGCCGATGATTTCGGTGATGTCGAACATATGCGGACCGCGGCATTCGCCTACGACGGCGAGGCGGAAAGCGTTCATCACATTCCCCATGTGATACCCTTTTTGTTCGATGTAGGGAATGACTACCGCTTCGACGGCGGCAGAGCCGAAGTCGCCGATGCCTTCGAGCAGCGCGATGAGTTCTTCGAGAATGGCGGGCGTCTCGGGCTTCCAGCGTTTCTTTACATCTTTGGGATTGTAGCTTTCGGGGGCGATGAAGAAGAACGAGGTTTGTTCCCACAGCTCTTTGACGAACGATATGCGCTCTTTGACCAGCCCGATGATTTTCTCTAATTTTCCGGCGTCTACGCCGGTTACGCCGTGCGCCGCCAGTTCCGGCGCAAACATACGGGCGAGTTCCTCGTCGCTTTTCTTTTGCAGGTATTTATGGTTGAACCACTTGCCTTTTTCGTAGTCGAAGCGGGCGCCGCTCTTGCTGCACCGTTCCAGCGAAAAGAGGCGTATCAGTTCGTCCATCGAAAAGATTTCCTCGTCCGTGCCCGGATTCCAGCCCAGCAGGGCGAGGAAGTTGATGACGGCTTCGGGCAGATAGCCCGTTTCCCGATAGCCCGACGAAGTTTCACCTGTCTTGGGGTCGTGCCATTCGAGGGGGAATACGGGGAATCCCAGCCGGTCGCCGTCGCGCTTGCTCAGTTTGCCGTTGCCTTCGGGTTTCAGCAGCAGCGGCAGGTGGGCGAATCGCGGCATGGTGTCCTCCCACCCGAAGGCGCGGTACAGCAGCACATGGAGCGGAGCCGAGGGGAGCCACTCCTCGCCGCGTATCACGTGGCTTACCTCCATCAGGTGGTCGTCTACGATGTTGGCGAGGTGGTAGGTCGGCAGGTTGTCTGCCGATTTATAGAGCACTTTGTCGTCGAGTACCGACGAGTTGATGGTTACTTTTCCGCGTATCAGATCATCGACGACGACCTCCTCGCCCGGTTCTATTTTGATGCGCACGACATAGGGGTGTCCCTGCGCGATGAGAGCTTCGACTTCGGCGGCGGGCATCGTCAGCGAGTTGCGCATGCTTCCGCGCGTGGCGGCGTCGTATTGGAAATTGGCGACCTCTTTCCGCTTCGCTTCCAGCTCTTCGGGGGTGTCGAAAGCGATGTAGGCTTTCCCGCTGTCGAGCAGTTGGTCTACATATTTGCGGTAAATCTCTTTTCGCTCGGACTGGCGGTAGGGGGCGAAGCTGCCGCCGTAGCCCACGCCTTCGTCGAATTTGATGCCCAACCATTCGAGCGCCTCGACGATGTAGGCTTCGGCGCCGGGCACGAAGCGCTGCGAGTCGGTGTCTTCGATGCGCAGTATCATATCGCCGCCGTGCTGTTTGGCGAACAGGTAGTTGTAGAGTGCGGTGCGCACACCGCCTATATGCAGCGCTCCCGTAGGGCTGGGGGCAAAACGTACGCGAACTTTTCTTTCAGACATTTTTTCTTTTTTTAGAACCGTCGTAAAAAACGACGCAAAGATAGTAATTTTTCGACCGACAGCCTAAGCCTGCTTCGTTTCGTCCAATTCTTCGAGCAGTTTTTTCAGGGATTCGTCGGTTTCGAACAATTTTCCCTTGCAGAATTTCAGCAACTCCATCGCTCTCGAAGTCAGCGATTTCAACGTGTCGATTTCGCACGATTCGTCCTGTATGCGGGCGACGATGCTTTCAAGTTCCGCTATCGCTTCGGCGTAAGTATTGAGGTTCTCCATATTATATAGGTTATAAAATTTGCGATTCGCTACACCCCTCACCGTAAAAAGTCGTAATGCGGTCGCCGCTGCGCAGTTCGTCGGCGGAGCGCACGGCTTTCCCTGCTTTCAAGGTAAGTGAGAATCCGCGTTTCAGAATCCGCTCGGGCGAGGAGAGTTCGACGCTCCGGCTCAGCAGGGCGAGCCGCTGCTGCTGCCGCTCCATGCTGCGAGTTACGGCTTGCCGCAGGGTCGGGGCGAGGTGGTCGAGACGACTCCGTTCGAGGGTGATGCGCCGCTCGATGAGGAGGGGCAGGCGCTGTCCTGCGGCAGCGAGCCGCAACCGTTCCTGCCGGAGGCGGTTGTCGATTTCGCCGGCGAGCGACACTTGCAGGTCGAGCCGCAGGCGGTCGGCTTCCGCCACACGGGCGATGAGCCATTCGGCAGCGGCGGTCGGCGTTTTCACCCGCACGTTGGCAACGCGGTCGAGCACGGTTTCATCTCTGTCGTGCCCGATGCCCACGATGACGGGCAGCGGAAACTGCGCCACGTTTTGCGCCAGCGGATAGCTGTCGAAACAACTCAATTCCGAAGTCGCCCCGCCGCCGCGTATGATTACCACGCCGTCGAAGTCGCTTTCGTGCGCGTAGATGCGCTCCAAGGCTCCGATGACGGAGCTTTCGGCATGCGCGCCCTGCATGGCGGCGGTATAGAGAGCGGTATAGAAACGGTATCCGTACGGATTGCGGTGCAGCTGGTCGATGAAGTCGCCGTAGCCGGCGGCGGTGGGCGACGAAATGACGGCGATGCGCTGCGGCAACAGCGACCACGACAATTCCCGATTCATGTCGATGATGCCCTCCTGCGTGAGCCGGCGTATGATTTCGGCGCGTTGCCGCGCCATATCGCCCAACGTATAGGAGGGGTCGATGTCGTGCACGGTCAGCGTATAGCCGTAGAGTTCGTGCATATCGACGCTTACCTCTATCAACAGTTTGATGCCCGGAGCGATAGCCATGCCGGTTTCGGCAGCGAAGTGGGCGCGCAGCATACGATACACCGTCGCCCAGATGACGGCACGGGCTTTTGCCTGCATTTCGCCGGAAGCCTCGTCTTTCTCCACCAATTCGAGGTAGCAATGCCCCGAGCGGTTTTCGCGGGCTTCGCTCACTTCGGCGCGCACCCAATAGCGGTCGGGCATGGCGGCTTGCACGCGGTTGCGCACCAGCGTGTTGAGTTCCAAAAGTGAAAGTTCTGCGGCAGCCATCGGGAGAAAGATTGCTCGGGTAAAAATACGATAATTTATCGGTTCGGGCAAACGAAGCGTGCAAAAACAAAAAAGGTAGGCATTCCGCCTACCCTCTTCTTGTTTGCGAGAAAAATCAATTGTTGTAGTTGTACTCGTCGGAAACGGTCAGTTTCTTTCTGCCTTTGGCGCGACGGGCAGCCAATACGCGACGACCGTTGGCGGTAGCCATTCTTGCACGGAAGCCGTGTTTGTTTTTTCTCTTTCTGTTCGAGGGTTGAAATGTTCTCTTCATTGCCTTATGTTTTATTCGTTATTTTAATCGGAAATTCGGAGCGCAAAGATAGAGATTCTTTTTGAATAAAACAAATGATAAATCATTTTTGCGCGAATCTTTTTGCGGATTGCCCGATTTCAATTATTTTTGCAGCAGGAAAATAACAATTAAACAAGCACTATATTTTATGATTAATGCACAAGACATCAAAAACGGAACGTGTATCCGTATGGACGGAAAGCTCTATTTCTGCATAGAGTTCCTGCACGTAAAACCCGGCAAGGGCAACACTTTCATGCGTACCAAACTCAAAGACGTGGTGAACGGCTATGTGCTGGAGCGCCGCTTCAACATCGGTGAAAAGCTGGAAGACGTGCGTGTGGAGCGTCGTCCCTATCAATTCCTTTACAAAGAAGGAAACGACTACATCTTCATGAATCAGGAAACTTTCGAACAGCACCCCATCGCCCACGATTTGATTACAGGCGTCGATTTTCTCAAAGAGGAAATGGTTGTGGAGGTGGTGTCCGATGCTTCGACCGAGACGATTCTCTATGCCGAACTACCGGTGAAAGTCGAGCTGGAAGTTACCTACACCGAACCGGGTCTGAAAGGCGATACTGCCACCAATACGCTGAAACCCGCTACGGTGGAGACGGGTGCTACCGTGCGCGTGCCCCTTTTCATCAACACGGGCGAGAAAATCCGCGTCGATACCCGCACGGGCGAATACATAGAAAGAGCGAAATAAAAATTTCTTTATGTATTTACAGGTTGGCGCACCCATACGGTTGCGCCAATCTTTTACCTTATATAATATGAAACAGAAAGAGAGCGCACTCGTATGTCTGTCGGGCGGACAAGACTCCACGACCTGCCTTTACTGGGCGTTGTCCCGTTTTGAAAAAGTGGAAGCCGTGTGCTTTGCCTACGGACAGAAACACAGCCTCGAAACCGAAGTGGCGCGCCGTATGGCGGAGAAAGCCGGCGTGCCGTTTTCGCTGCTCGATGTGCCGCTGCTCGGCACGCTGACCCATAACGCTCTCACCGACAGCTCGGTCGTTATGGACAAGGAGAAACCTGCCGACGCACTGCCCAACACTTTCGTGCCGGGTCGCAATATGCTGTTTCTTACGTTGGCGGCGATAAAGGCGTATGAGTCGGGTATCCGGCATTTGGTCGCCGGCGTGTCGCAAGCCGATTTCAGCGGCTATCCCGATTGCCGCGATACCTTTATCCGTTCGTTGAATGTGTCGCTCAATCTGGCGATGGACGCCCAGTTCGTGATACATACGCCGCTGATGTGGCTCGACAAGGAGGGTGTGTGGGCGCTGGCAGACGAGTTGGGCGTGTTCGACCTCGTGCGCACCGAGACGCTCACCTGCTACAACGGCGTGATAGCCGACGGCTGCGGCGAGTGTCCTGCCTGCCGCTTGCGTCGGCGCGGGCTGGAACGATATTTGGCGCATCGCGGACGGAAATAAATAAATCGGGCGGCTCTTATGCCGCAGGCTTTTTGAAACGGGCAGAAGGGATAAGCTCTTTTTCTCCGATGAAGCAGGGGGCGTATCGACGCAAAAGCAGGATTATCGGCACCTCCGTCGCTGCTGTCAATGCAAATGCAATAAAATAGGCGGCAAGACTTTCAGGCAATATTGTATATACGATGGAACTCCACGTATGACAGATACACCAGTGCGTGCCATACACGATGAGAGAGTAGCGTCCGAAGAAAGAGAGTATCGGCAGCCGCTTGGCGGCTTTGCACAGAAATACGACAATCGTCGTGCCGCCGATGCTGCAAAAATAAAACGAAAGAAATGATGCAGGCAGTATCAGTTCGTGCAGACGCAGTGGTCGGGCGAGAAACCATACGGCGACAGCCAGCAGCGGCAGGCACCCCCATACGTATTTGTCGCGCGGCGAATAGTCGAGCATGTTGCTCTGTCTGAACAGATGCCCTATGCGAAAAAACGGCAAAGCTACCAGAGATGTCCCGATATAATAGGGCGGTACGATACCTTTCGTCGAAAGCCAGCAGCCGACGCCTGCCAATATCCACACCGCCGCATCGAGCCACCCTTTGCCCAAGAATTTCTGTAAAACGTAGTAGAGCAGATTGACTTCAAAAAGCGAGGTAAGAAACCATAACGGCGAATTGTGCCATGACGAGCCCCACCATACGATTTCCCAAATCCGCCACGATTTCCCTTCATATGCCGACGTGTTCCAGCCGCAAAGAGAGTATATGCCGTAAGACAGTGCGTCGTAAAGATAGGCGAAAAGGAAAAAGAAAAGCAGCGGTATGACAAGCCGGTCGATTTTTTTTATCGTAAATTCAGCCAATCCGCTGTATGGCTTGAAAAACATTCCGGAGAGGAAGAAATAGAGCTGTACGAAAAACGAGTCGAGAAATATGCCGATGCGGTAGTCGGTCATGTCGAAGTGTATATGTGAGTATATGACGACCCATATGCAGAAACCTTTGGCGGCGTCGATGTAGTCGAAGCGTTTTTTTGCGGCGGTATTTTCGTATGATAACTTCATGCGTGTGTAAATGGGTGTGTAAAGATACATATATTTTTGTGTCGGGAAGAGATAACGCCTGCGAAGTCGAAAATTGTTTTAACTTTTTTCTATCTTTGCGGCATAGAACGATAAAGAAATGGCAGAAGATACACCTTTTTTTTCGATAATCATTCCGGTATATAACCGTCCCGACGAGGTGCGGGAACTGCTCGAAAGTCTGACGCAGCAGACGTATAAGGATTTTGAAACGCTGCTTGTCGAAGACGGCTCCACCCGCCGTTGCGACACGGTGGCGCAGGCGTATGCCGACCGGTTGGCGATACGCTATTTTTACAAGGAAAATTCCGGTCGCAGCTTGACCCGCAATTACGGTATGGAGCGGGCTGCCGGAAAATATCTGGTGTTTTTCGATTCCGACTGCGTGATACCGCCCGCCTATTTCGAGACGGTGAAACGTCATCTCGATACGGCGCCTGCCGATTGTTACGGAGGTCCTGATGCGGCGCACAGTTCTTTTTCGCGGTTGCAGAAAGCTATCAATTACTCGATGACTTCGTTTTTTACGACGGGCGGGATACGCGGGGGCAAAGGCTCGATGGAGAAATTCACCCCTCGCACGTTCAATATGGGATTTTCCCAAGAGGTGTATCGGCGCGTGGGCGGTTTTGCGGATATGTTCGGCGAGGATATAGATTTGTCGCTGCGCATACGCGATGCCGGATTTACGACAGCCCTCTTCCGCGATGCGTATGTCTATCACAAGCGGCGGGTAAGTTTCCGTTCGTTTTACCGGCAGGTGTTTGTGTTCGGCATGGCACGGGTCGATCTCTATCTGCTGCACCCCGAGTCGCTGAAAGTGGTGCACCTGCTTCCGGCTTGTTTTGTGTTGGGTGTGGCGGCTTTGCTCATCGGTTCGTTGTGGTGTGCGTGGGCGTTGTTGCCGCTGGCGTTTTATTATGCGCTGCTGTTCCTCGAATCGCTGGTGAAAAACCGAAGCGTGGCGGTGGCGCTGCTTTCGTGGATAACCTGCACCATACAATTGGGCGGCTACGGCATCGGTTTTTTGAAGGCTTTCATTACGAAAGTGATATTTCGCCGGCAAGTCGATAGAGAGGCGGAGCTTGCCAAGCATTACAAAAAGAAATAGACGAAAAGGGTAAAAACGAAAAAGCCTTGCGGTTACAGCCGCAAGGCTCTTTCGATATGAGAGTTACAGAATGTGCCGGAAGTATTCGATAGTTTTTTTCAATCCCTCTTCGAGGGCGACGGTGGGTTCCCACCCGAGCCGTGCTTTCGCCAGCGAAATGTCGGGGCGGCGCTGGGTCGGGTCGTCCGACGGGAGCGGCATGAACACCACTTTCGATTTCGAGCCGGTAAGCTGCACGATTTTTTCGGCAAGTTCGAGCATGGTAAATTCACCCGGGTTGCCGAGATTCACCGGACCGGTGAAATCGTCGGGCGTATTTTCCATCATGCGTATCATGCCTTCGATAAGGTCGGTAACATATTGGAACGAACGGGTTTGCTTTCCCGTTCCGTATATGGTGATGTCTTTCCCTTGCAGCGCCTGCACGATGAAGTTGGAAACGACACGCCCGTCTTGCGGGTGCATGTTCGGGCCGTAGGTGTTGAAGATGCGGATAATTTTTATCTTCACCCCTTCGCGGCGGTAGTAGTCCATGAAAAGCGTTTCGGCACAGCGTTTGCCTTCGTCGTAGCAGGAGCGCACACCGATAGGATTGACGTTGCCCCAATAGCTCTCGACCTGCGGGTGTATGTGCGGGTCGCCGTAGACTTCGCTGGTGGAGGCTTGCAATACTTTGGCTCCCGTGCGCTTGGCGATACCCAGTACGTTTATCGAGCCCATAATAGAGGCTTTGATGGTCTGTATCGGGTCGTACTGGTAATGTATGGGCGAGGCGGGACAGGCGAGGTTGTATATTTCGTCTATTTCCACGAAGTAGGGCATGGTGATGTCGTGGCGCACCAACTCGAAGTAGGGGTTATCCAGCAGGTGAATGATGTTCCCTTTGTTTCCCGTGAAAAAATTGTCTAAACAGATTACTTCGTTGCCGTCGCGGAGCAGCCGTTCGCAGAGGTGCGAGCCGATAAATCCTGCGCCGCCGGTTACCAATATGCGTTTTTTCATGGAGCTCGTTTTTTGTTTGCAGCAAATTTCGGAATAAAAAACGGAAAAACGGCATTTTCTTTTCTATTTCTCTCGATTACGAATCGGATTTTTTGAAAATAATCGGAGAAAATGATTATCTTAGGGCGTTCTTTTGCCGGACGGATATGGAAAAGAAAGAAAAAATGTCGATTACCGAATGGGCGCTCGAAGACCGTCCCCGCGAAAAACTGATGTCGAAAGGCACGCGGGCGCTGTCGTCGGCGGAGCTGATTGCGATACTCATCGGCTCGGGCAACAAAGACGAGACGGCGGTGGAGCTGGCGCAGCGCATTCTCAACAGCGTGGGCGGCAGCCTGAATACCCTGAGCAAACTTTCTGTCGATGAACTGATAAAGGGTTTCGACGGCATCGGCGAGGCAAAAGCCGTGAGCATCATCGCCGCGCTCGAACTCGGACGCCGCCGCAAGAGCGAGGAGGTTGCCGAGCGTCGGCGCATCACCGGCAGCCGCGAGGCTTACGAGTGGATATATCCGCAGCTTGCCGACTTGCCGCAGGAGGAGTTTTGGGTGGTGCTGCTCAATCCCTCCAACCGCATCATCGACACGCTGCGGGTCAGTCAGGGCGGAACTGCCTCGACACTGGTCGATGTGAAACTGCTGCTGAAACCTGCCGTGCTACAACAAGCCACGTCGCTGATGCTTTTTCATAACCATCCGTCGGGCAACTGCACACCCAGCAAAGCCGACGATGCGCTTACGCAGAAGATAAAGTCGGCTGCCGCCCTGCTCGACATTCGGGTGCTCGACCACATCATCGTTACCGACAAAGCCTATTACTCGTATTGCGACGAAGGGGCATTGTAACGACAACACCCCTTCGCGAAAAATTTTCGGACGCAGCTTGCATTTGCAAAGCACCGCCCGCCGAAGTCTGCACTATTTTCCTGAATCTTCGTCGGTGTACCAACGGGAGTACATCAGGTAGTTGCGGGCGATTTTCTGGTTGATTTCCTTAGACTGTTCGGGATCGACCATTTTGATGAATTTCGCCGGCGTGCCGCCCCACAGTTCGCCCGCCTTGATGACGGTCTTTCCCAGAACCACCGAGCCGGCAGCCACGATAGCGCCTTCGCCCACGACGGCATGGTCGAGCACGACAGCTCCCATGCCCACGAGCGCACCGTCGCATATCTTGGCGCCGTGTATCGTTACGTTGTGTCCTATCGACACGTCGTCGCCGATTTCGATGACCGATTTTTCGTAAAGCGTGTGCAGCACGGCGCCGTCCTGTATATTGACACGGTTGCCGATGGTTATCGTATTGACGTCGCCGCGCAGCACCGTGTTGTACCAGATGCTGCACTCGTCGCCTATCGTTACGTCGCCGATAATGGTGGCGTTTTCGGCAAGGAAACAACCTTTGCCTATTTTGGGGGTGAAGCCCCGAACGTTGCGTATCAATGCCATGATTTTTTCTCCTTTATAATATGGCGGCGGTGGCTTTTTGCAGCCATGCTTTCACTTCGCCGTCGAGGTGCGGGCTGAGGCGTTCATATACCGTGCGGTGGTAGGCGTTGAGCCATGCCGTTTCTTCTACGGTGAGCAGCTTGCGGTCGATAGCCCGCGTGTCGATGGGGCAGAGAGTGAGCGTCTCGAAAGCGTAAAAACGTCCGAATTCGCTCTCGCCGTCTTCGACGACCAGCGTCAGGTTTTCGGTGCGAATGCCGTATTTGCCGGCGATATACACGCCCGGCTCGTTCGAGGTAACCATGCCCGGCGTGAGCGGCGTGTTGTTCTGTTCGAGGCGGATATTCTGCGGACCTTCGTGCACGTTGAGGAAATGCCCCACGCCATGCCCCGTGCCGTGCAGGTAGTTGCGCCGCTCGTTCCACAGGAAGCGGCGCGCCAGAATATCTATCTGGTCGCCGCGCGTGCCTTGCGGGAAGCGGCAGGTGGCGATGCCGATATGTCCTTTGAGCACGAGCGTGAAGTCGCGTTTCTGTTCGTCGGTGAGCGCCCCCAGCACGATAGTGCGGGTGATGTCGGTCGTGCCGTCGAGATATTGCGCTCCCGAATCGACCAACACGAATCCTTCGGGTTGCAGCGTGCTGCTGCTCTCCGGCGTGGCGCTGTAATGCACAATGGCGCCATGTGCCTGATAGCCGGCTATCGTGCCGAAACTTTCGCCCATATAGAGCGCCTGCCGGCTGCGGAAATAGCGCAACTTCTCGGCAATATCCAATTCGGTGATTTTTTCTTTTCCGATATGCGTGTCGAGCCAGTGCAGGAATTGCACCATCGCCACGCCGTCGCGCGTCATGGCTGCCCGACGACCTGCCATTTCGACTTCGTTTTTAAGACTTTTCAGCCACGTAATCGGCGAGTTGCCGCAGACGCATTCCGATGCGGGCAGCAGGCTGGCGAGACGGTGATTGACTTTGCGCGGGTCGATGAACACTTTTTCGCCCGCCGGTTTCCGGCTCAGGAACTCGCCGATGTTGTCGTAGCCGGCAAGTTCGATATGATTTTCTTGCAGGTAGGCAGCCATTTCCTCCGACACCTTGCAGGCATTCATGAAAAGGACGCGGCGCTTCGGCGACAGGTAGGCATAGCCCACCGCTACGGGGTTGTAGAGTACGTCGTTGCCGCGAATGTTGAGCAACCACGCCAGTTCGTCGAGCGCACATACGAGTATGGCGTCGGCACCCTCGCGGGCAATGGCGCCGGCGACAGCCTGCCACTTGTCGGCAAAACTCTTGCCGCTGTATTCGACGGGATAGACGAAAGCCGGGTCGGCGGGCACATCGGGGCGGTCGCTCCAAATGGCGTCGAACGGGGCGAAGTCGGTTTTGAACCGAAAGCCCTTTGCCTCGAAAAACTGTCTCAGCGATTCCCCTTCGGCGAAAGAAAACAAGGCGCCGTCGATAGCGACGGTCGCTCCAGCCGGAAGGGTATCGGCAAGATGATTCGGAATGGAGGGTGTTTCGGGCAATCCCTCTTTATACAATGACAATCCGCTGCGCTGCAACTCGTCGGTCGCTTGCAGGAAGTATCGGGAGTCTGTCCACAACCCGCCTTCGGCGGCGGTGAGGACGACCGTGCCGGCAGAGCCGGTGAAGCCCGATATCCATTCCCGCGATTTCCAACGGTCGGCGGGATATTCGCTCAGATGCGGGTCGGCGCTCGGAATGATGAACGCATCGACGCCTTCGGCTGCCATGCGGCGCCGCAGCGCCGCTATTCGGGAAGCATATTCGATAGTAGGCATAAAATGAAGTTATAGGGTTTGGCTACAAATATAAAGAATTTTCCCGAAACAACGGACAAGCCGCAAAAAGTATTGCAGACGCTGAACGCAAATCGCCCCACGCCTCAAAAGAACCTATGACAGCCGGCGCTGCAACCGCTTTTCCGCGCCTTTCGGAACGGTACGGAAGCGGCTTGCAGGGCAATTCCGAAGCGGAATTTTTTGGGGAAAAGAGGGCTCTTGGAAAAATTTTCTTGCGAAAAGGTTTGTTTATCAAGAAACAATATTTTAATTTTGCCCCGCAATTCGCAAAAGAAACAATTAAAAAGATAAAAACAATATGATCGTAGTACCTGTAAAAGAAGGTGAGAACATTGAAAAAGCTCTCAAAAAATTCAAAAGAAAATTTGAGAAAACCGGCGTGATTAAAGAGTTGAGAAACCGTCAGGCATTTGAGAAACCCTCCGTAACCAACCGCAAAAAAATCATGCGGGCTATCTATATACAGAAACTGCAGCAGGCAGAAGAATAATTATTTTGCCGTCGGCAAAAATAATTGCTGAATTTTTTGGAAAATAAAATCTCTTTCACTATATTCGTAGCATTCAAAAAGCGGCGGATATGTGGACAGAAGCATTTTTAAGATATATTCGGTATGAGAAGAATTATTCTGCTCATACCGTTTTGTCTTATGGTAAAGACCTCGACGAGTTTGCCGACTATCTGGCACACGAAGCCGAAGGCACGAAACCGGAGGCTGCCCACCGCGACCACGTGCGCAACTGGGCGGCGTCGCTTATGGAGGCGGGCGATACGCCGCGCACCGTAGCCCGCAAGTTGTCGGCGCTGCGCACTTTCTACAATTTTCTGATAAAAAAAGGCGTTATCGGCGAAACGCCGATGCGCGACGTGGCGCTGCCCAAAGCGCCCAAGCCGCTGCCCGTATTCGTGCGTCCCGCCGAAATGGATATGCTCCTCGACGAAAAAGTCGCCGACGACGATTTTCCTGCCCTGCGCGACAAGTTAATCATTACCTTATTATATATGACAGGCATACGGCGCGCCGAACTTATCGGGCTGCGCGATGCCGATGTCGATATGCAGGCTTGCCAGCTCAAAGTTACCGGCAAGCGCAACAAGCAGCGCATCGTGCCTTTCGGCGCGGAGCTGCGCGAGGCGATAGAAACGTACCGCCGGGCACGCCGCGCGAGCGTCGGTAATGACAGTCCCGCTTTTTTCGTGAAAAACGACGGCGAGCCGCTCTATCCCGGATTCGTGTACCGGTTGGTAACCGATCGGCTGGGAGAGGTAACGACGCTTACCCATAGGAGTCCGCACGTGCTGCGCCACACTTTCGCTTCGGCGATGCTCAACAACGGGGCGGAATTGAACAGTGTAAAAGAGTTGTTGGGGCATCAGTCGCTTGCCTCGACGCAGGTGTACACCCATATAACTTTTGAAGAATTGAAAAACAGTTACAAACAGGCTCACCCGCGAGCCTCAAAAAAAGGAGGTTTTTATGGAAATTAGAATTCAGTCCATTCATTTCGACGCATCGGAACAGCTCGAAAAATTCATAGAAAAGAAAGTAGAAAAACTCAATCGTTACAGCGACGACATACGTGTTGCGGAAGTAACGTTGAAGGTGCTCAAACCCGAAACTTCCCAAAACAAGGAGGCGGGAATAAAGTTGTCGGTGTCCGGTTTCGACGACATTTTCTCGTCGAAAGTCGCCGATACTTTTGAAGAAGCCGTCGATTCCGCCCTCGAAGCCCTGCTGCGGCAGTTGCAGAAGAACAAGGAAAAAATGCGCTCCAAATAAAAAAATCCGAAAATATTTTGCGGATTAAATTTTTTATCTCTAAATTTGCACCCGTTTCTTGCCGCTGAAAACTCCTGCAACAGCAAACGGGTGCAAATACATATCGTTTCCCGTCGGTCAGGAGGAGGCGAATGCCTCTGTCTGTCAGTGCGGGGAGCGTGAAAGGGCGAATACCAGAGTGGCCAAATGGGGCAGACTGTAAATCTGCTGTCTTACGACTTCGGTGGTTCGAATCCATCTTCGCCCACAACTGTTGCGGGAGTAGCTCAGTTGATAGAGCATCAGCCTTCCAAGCTGAGGGTCGCGGGTTTGAGTCCCGTTTCCCGCTCGAAATGCCAATGTAGCTCAGTGGTAGAGCACTTCCTTGGTAAGGAAGAGGTCACGGGTTCAAGTCCCGTCATCGGCTCCAAGTGGAATCAGAGAAAAACATTCATATTAAAAAATAACTATTATGGCTAAAGAACAATTTCAAAGGACCAAGCCGCACGTAAACATCGGTACGATCGGACACGTTGACCACGGTAAAACGACCCTGACCGCCGCTATCACGACCGTGCTCGCAAAAAAAGGTCTTTCCGAAGTGCGCTCTTTCGATCAAATCGATAACGCTCCTGAGGAAAAAGAGCGTGGTATTACCATCAATACCGCTCACGTTGAGTATGAAACCGAGAAACGCCACTATGCACACGTGGACTGCCCGGGTCACGCCGACTATGTAAAGAACATGGTTACCGGTGCTGCCCAAATGGACGGTGCCATCATCGTTGTGGCTGCTACCGACGGTCCCATGCCCCAAACTCGCGAACACATTCTTCTCGCTCGTCAAGTGAACGTTCCCCGTATCGTCGTTTTCATGAACAAATGCGATATGGTCGATGACGAAGAGATGCTCGAACTCGTAGAAATGGAAATGCGCGAACTCCTCTCTTCGTATGAATACGACGGAGACAACACGCCCGTTATCCGCGGTTCTGCACTCGGCGCTCTCAACGGCGAACCCAAATGGGAAGAAAAAGTTATGGAACTGATGAACGCTGTGGACGAATGGATTCCCCTGCCTCCGCGCGATATTGATAAACCCTTCCTGATGCCTGTTGAAGACGTCTTCTCGATTACCGGTCGTGGTACTGTTGCTACCGGTCGTATCGAAACGGGTGTCATCAAAGTCGGCGATGAAGTACAAATCATCGGTCTCGGCGCAGACGGCAAGAAATCGGTTGTTACCGGTGTCGAAATGTTCCGCAAACTGCTCGACCAAGGTGAGGCCGGCGATAACGTAGGTCTGCTCCTCCGCGGTATCGACAAGAACGAAGTAAAACGCGGTATGGTAATCTGCCACCCGGGTCAGGTGAAACCTCACTCGAAATTCAAAGCTCAAGTTTATATCTTGAAGAAAGAAGAAGGTGGTCGCCACACGCCGTTCCACAACCACTATCGTCCTCAGTTCTATATCCGTACCCTCGACGTTACGGGTGAAATTACGCTCCCCGAAGGTACCGAAATGGTAATGCCGGGCGACCACGTAACCATCTCTGTCGAGCTCATCTATCCGGTTGCTTGCAGCGTAGGTTTGCGCTTCGCTATCCGTGAAGGCGGACGTACCGTAGGTTCCGGTCAGATTACTGAGATATTGGACTAATCGAAGAAATTCGATATATAACATAGGTAGGCCTCTTATTCTAAGCCGGAACGAGAGGCTTACCGATGTTTACGGGTCTAGCTCAGTTGGTAGAGCACTGGTCTCCAAAACCAGGTGTCGGGAGTTCGAGTCTCTCGACCCGTGCAAAAATTGATATAAAATGAAAAGAATACTTGCAAATATAAAAGAGTCGTACAACGAACTCGTTTATAAAGTTTCCTGGCCGACCCGCTCGGAACTGAGCAATAGCGCTGTGGTGGTTATGTTTGCTTCCCTTATCATCGCCATAGTGATATTTGTGATGGATCAGGGCTTTGAGCATCTTATGGAGTTTATCTACGGCAAAATTTTCTAATTCGGAGGTCGTACAATGTCTGAGCAAAAAAGAGGCTGGTACGTTTTGCGTGCCATTAGCGGAAAAGAAGGCAAGGTAAAGGAATATCTTGATGCAGAAATCAAGAATACCAGCCTTGGCGACTTTGTCTATCAGGTATTGATACCCACCGAAAAAGTTTATTCCGTACGCAACGGCAAGAAAGTCATCAAGGAGAGAAACCTCTATCCGGGATATGTTTTTGTCGAGGCGACGCTCGTAGGTGAAGTGCCTCATCGTCTGCGGAACACGACCAACGTACTTGGCTTTTTGGGCGGAACCACGTGTCCCGACCCGCTGCGTCCGTCGGAAGTGAACCGTATGCTTGGCGCCGTCGATGCCGTGCAAGACACCGAAGAAATCACGATTCCCTACATCGTAGGCGAAACGGTAAAAGTAACTTTCGGTCCTTTCAACGGATTCAGCGGTGTCATCGAGGAGGTGAACAACGAGAAAAAGAAACTCAAAGTAATGGTCAAAATCTTCGGACGTAAAACTCCGTTGGAATTGGGATTCATGCAGGTATCGAAGGAATAGGGCAGAAGTGTTACGTACTGTTCTATGCTTTCGCATTAACAATCAAAATGTAAAAAACAATGGCTAAAGAAATTGCTGGACAAATCAAATTGCAGATTAAAGGAGGTGCAGCAAACCCATCTCCTCCCGTCGGACCGGCATTAGGCTCGAAGGGTATCAATATTATGGAGTTTTGCAAGCAATTCAACGCCCGTACGCAAGACAAAGCCGGAAAAGTATTGCCCGTAATCATTACGTATTATGCCGATAAATCTTTCGATTTTGTCGTAAAGACTCCTCCCGTAGCAATACAGCTGCTGGAAGCTGCCAAACAGAAAAGCGGTTCAGCCGAGCCGAACCGTAAAAAGGTGGCTGCCATCACATGGGAGCAGGTAAAGACGATAGCGCAGGACAAGATGGTCGATCTCAACTGTTTCACCATCGAGTCGGCTATGAGAATGGTTGCCGGCACGGCACGGAGTATGGGTATATCCGTAAGTGGGGAATTCCCGACCAATAACTGATAAACTTCAATTGACATGAGTAAACTGACAAAAAATCAAAAGTTGGCTTCCGAGAAAATTGAAGCAGGGAAAACCTATTCACTGAAAGAAGCTGCACAGTTGGTGAAAGATATAACTTTTACCAAATTCGATGCTTCGGTGGACATCGACGTACGTTTGGGTGTCGATCCCCGCAAAGCCAATCAAATGGTGAGAGGCGTCGTATCGCTTCCTCACGGAACCGGAAAACAGGTGCGTGTACTCGCACTTTGCAACCCCGACCAAGAAGCCGATGCCAAGGCTGCCGGTGCCGATTATGTGGGTCTTGACGAATTTATCGAGAAAATCAAAGGCGGTTGGACCGATATCGACGTCATCATCACGCAACCGGCAATCATGGGTAAACTCGGTGCTCTCGGACGTATATTGGGTCCGCGCGGTCTTATGCCGAACCCCAAGAGCGGTACGGTTACCAATGAAATAGGCAAAGCCGTAAAAGAAGTAAAACAAGGTAAAATCGATTTCAAAGTCGATAAAAACGGTATCATTCACACCTCGATAGGCAAAGTTTCGTTTACAGCCGATCAGATTCGCGAGAACGCAAAAGAGTTCATTGCCATGCTGAACAAGCTGAAACCGACTACGGCAAAAGGTACTTACATGAAGAGTATCTATCTGTCGAGCACGATGAGTGCGGGTATCAAAGTCGAACCGAAATCTGTAGATGAGATTTAAAAAAAGATCGAATTATGAGAAAGGAAGATAAAGGACCCGTAATCGAGCAGATTACCGCTACTCTGAAAGAATACAGCCACATTTATTTGACCGAAACGACTACTCTCAACGCCGAGAAGACTTCGAATCTGCGTCGCGAGTGTTTCAAAAACGACATCAAATTGCTGGTTGTAAAAAATACCTTGTTGAAAAAAGCGCTGGAAAATCTCGATGCAGACTATTCATCGCTCTACGACAGCTTGAAAGGCTCTACTACGCTGATGCTTTCCAACACGGGCAACGCTCCCGCCAAATTAATCAAGTCTTTCAAAAAAGACAACGACCAACTGGCATTCAAGGCTGCCTATGTAGAAGAGAGCTTCTACGATGCCTCCCAACTCGATGCGTTGGTGGCTATCAAGAGCAAGAACGAACTCATCGCCGAAGTCATTGCATTGCTGCAATCGCCTGCTAAGAACGTCGTTTCGGCATTGCAATCCGGCGGTACCACCATTCACGGAGTGTTGAAAACTCTGGCGGAAAGATAAAAACATCACAAACAACAAAAGTAAAATAACAATTAAACTATACGAAAATGGCAGATTTGAAAGCTTTTGCAGAACAATTGGTAAACCTGACCGTAAAAGAAGTAAACGAGTTGGCTCAAATCCTCAAAGAGGAATATGGCATTGAACCCGCAGCCGCAGCTGCTGTTGCTGTTGCTGCTCCCGCAGCCGGCGGTGCTGCCGCAGCCGAAGAAAAAACATCGTTCGATGTTGTACTGAAAGCTGCCGGCGCTAACAAACTCGCAGTTGTCAAAGCCGTTAAAGAATTGACCGGTCTGGGTCTGAAAGAGGCTAAGGATTTGGTCGATGGCGCTCCCAACACCATCAAAGAAGGCTTGCCCAAAGCCGATGCTGAGGCGCTCAAAAAACAGCTCGAAGACGCTGGCGCTGAAGTTGAACTTAAATAACAAATTCCTGTTTATCAGGACCTTTGGTAAAGAGACCTTGTGCAAAGGGCTCTTTACCTTTTTGTGTTTATAATTCATAAGTTCAATTAACCACCCACTGACCAATGTCTCAAAATATAGGTAAACCGCGGGTAAACTTTGCTTCTATCAAAAATCCGCTCCAATATCCGGATTTTCTCGAAGTACAGTTGAAATCGTTTCAGGATTTTCTGCAATTGGATACTCCGCCCGAGAAACGTAAAAATGAAGGGCTTTACAAGGTGTTTGCAGAAAATTTCCCCATTGCCGATACCCGCAACAACTTCGTCCTCGAATTTCTCGACTATTACATCGACCCGCCCCGCTACACGATAGAGGAGTGCCTCGAACGCGGTCTTACGTACAGCGTACCCCTCAAAGCGAAGCTGAAACTCTACTGCACCGACCCCGACCACGAAGATTTCGCTACCGTCATACAAGACGTATATCTCGGTCCCATTCCCTATATGACCGAGAAAGGTACGTTCGTAATCAACGGAGCCGAGCGCGTCGTCGTGTCGCAGCTGCACCGTTCTCCCGGCGTATTCTTCGGACAAAGCATTCACGCCAACGGCACCAAACTTTATTCGGCGCGTATTATCCCCTTCAAGGGTTCGTGGATAGAGTTTGCCACCGACATCAACAACGTGATGTATGCCTATATCGATCGTAAAAAGAAGCTGCCCGTAACCACCCTGTTGCGCGCCATCGGCTTTGAAAGCGATAAAGACATTCTCGAAATCTTCGGTCTTGCCGAAGAGATGAAAGTTACGAAGAGCAATTTGAAAAAAGCTCTCGGTCGCCGGCTGGCTGCCCGTGTGTTGAGAACATGGGTGGAAGATTATGCCGACGAAGATACGGGTGAGGTCGTTTCCATAGAACGAAACGAAGTGGTCATCGAACGCGAAGTAGTGCTCGAAGAATCGCACATCGACATGATTCTCGAAACGGGTGTGCCCACGATACTGCTGCACAAAGAGGAAAACAATCTTTCCGACTACGCGATTATCTACAACACGTTGCAGAAAGACCCGAGTAACTCCGAAAAGGAGGCTGTCATCTACATCTACCGGCAGTTGCGCAACGCCGAACCTGCCGACGATGCCAGCGCTCGCGAAGTCATTACCAACCTCTTCTTCTCCGAGAAGCGCTACGACCTCGGCGAAGTGGGTCGCTACCGTATTAACAAAAAACTCGGATTGACCATATCTCCCGATATCAAAGTTCTTACCAAAGAAGATATTATCGAGATTATCAAATATTTGATAGAGCTTATCAATTCCAAAACCGATGTCGATGACATCGACCACCTGAGCAACCGTCGTGTGCGCACGGTGGGTGAACAGCTCTACAACCAATTCGGTGTGGGTCTTGCCCGTATGTCGCGTACCATTCGCGAACGCATGAACGTGCGCGACAACGAGGTGTTTACGCCCATCGACCTTATCAATGCCAAAACGATTTCGTCGGTTATCAATACGTTCTTCGGCACCAATGCGCTGTCGCAGTTCATGGACCAGACCAATCCCCTTGCCGAAATGACGCACAAGCGTCGTCTGTCGGCTCTCGGTCCCGGCGGTCTGTCGCGTGAGCGCGCCGGTTTCGAGGTGCGCGACGTGCACTATACGCACTATGGACGTCTCTGTCCTATCGAAACGCCCGAAGGTCCGAATATCGGTCTTATCTCGTCGTTGTGCGTGTATGCCAAAATCAACGATCTCGGATTCATCGAAACGCCGTACCGTAAGGTCGAAAACGGAAAAGTCGATCTCTCCGACGACGGTGTGGTGTATCTCACGGCAGAAGTCGAAGAAAACCATATCATCGCGCAGGGAAATGCTCCGCTCAACGACGACGGCACCTTCATTCGCACTCGCGTAAAAGCGCGCCAGAATGCCGACTTCCCCGTCGTTGCTCCCAATGAAGTTTCGCTGATGGACGTATCGCCCATGCAAATTGCCTCTATTGCCGCATCGCTCATTCCGTTCCTCGAACATGATGATGCCAACCGCGCCCTCATGGGCTCGAATATGATGCGGCAGGCAGTGCCTCTGCTGCGCCCCGAAGCTCCTATCGTGGGCACGGGCATCGAGGGTCAGCTTATCCGCGACTCGCGCACGCAGATTACCGCCGAAGGCAGCGGTGTCGTCGAGTTTGTCGATGCCACCACCATACGTATCCGCTACGACCGTACCGCCGACGAAGAGTTTGTCAGCTTCGAGTCGGCAGTGAAAGAATACACCTTGCCGAAATTCCGCAAGACCAACCAGAGCACCACGATCGACCTTCGCCCCATTTGCCGCAAAGGCGACCGCGTGGTAGCCGGTCAGATACTTACCGAAGGTTATTCGACCGAAAACGGCGAACTGGCGCTGGGTCGTAACCTCAAAGTGGCATTCATGCCGTGGAAAGGGTACAACTACGAGGACGCTATCGTATTGAACGAACGCGTCGTGCGCGAAGACATACTTACCTCCGTACACGTCGATGAATATTCGCTCGAAGTGCGCGAAACCAAACGCGGTATGGAGGAATTGACTTCCGATATCCCCAACGTGAGCGAAGACGCGACGAAAGACCTCGACGAGCGCGGTATCGTGCGCATCGGCGCCCATATCGAGCCGGGCGACATCATGATAGGAAAGATTACGCCGAAAGGCGAATCCGACCCCTCTCCGGAGGAAAAACTGCTCCGCGCCATCTTCGGCGATAAGGCAGGCGATGTAAAAGATGCTTCGCTCAAAGCCACTCCGTCGCTCAAAGGTGTAGTCATCGGTACGGCACTCTTCTCGAAAGCCATTAAAAAACGCAAGGGCAAAAGCCCCGAAGCAGCTCTGCTGGCACAGCTCGACGAGGAGTACGGCGAGAAGATGAAAGCGCTCAAAGGCGTGTTGATTGAAAAATTGATGACGCTGACGAGCGGCAAGACTTCGCAGGGCGTGAAAGATTATTTGGGAATCGACGTCATAGCCAAAGGCGCGAAGTTTACGCAAAAAAATCTTTCGGAAATAGATTACACTTCGATACAGGTAAGCAAGTGGACGACCGATGCCGCCAAAAACGACCTCATTCGCGCCACCATTATGAACTACCTGAAAAAATACAAAGAGCACGATGCCGAGCTGCGCCGCCGCAAATTCGATATTTCTATCGGCGACGAACTGCCTTCGGGTATCGTGCAAATGGCGAAAGTGTATATCGCCAAGAAACGCAAGATAAGCGTAGGCGACAAAATGGCAGGTCGGCACGGAAACAAAGGTATCGTGTCGCGTGTCGTACGGCAGGAAGATATGCCGTTCCTCGAAGACGGTACGCCGGTCGATATCGTGTTGAACCCGTTGGGTGTGCCTTCGCGTATGAACCTCGGACAGATTTTCGAAACTGTGCTCGGGTGGGCAGGCGCTACGCTCGGCGAGAAATTCGCCACGCCTATTTTCGACGGAGCTTCGCTCGACGACCTCAACGCATGGACTGACAAAGCCGGTCTGCCGCGTTACGGTAAAACCTATCTTTACGACGGTCATACGGGCGAACGTTTCGACCAGCCGGCTACGGTGGGCGTCATCTACATGTTGAAACTCGGACACATGGTCGAGGACAAGATGCACGCACGCTCTATCGGTCCGTACTCCTTGATTACGCAACAGCCTCTCGGCGGTAAAGCGCAGTTCGGCGGTCAGCGTTTTGGAGAAATGGAGGTTTGGGCGCTCGAAGCCTTCGGTGCCGCCTACACCCTGCAAGAGATATTGACCATCAAGTCCGACGATGTGGTAGGGCGTTCCAAAGCCTACGAAGCTATCGTTAAAGGCGAGCCTATGCCTACTCCGGGTATTCCCGAATCGCTCAACGTGCTGCTGCACGAATTGCGCGGTCTCGGATTGAGCATCACTTTGGAGTAATATGCAATCGTTCCGTTCGTCCCTTGCGGACGAACGGAGCAACATTATTTTTAACGCGTTATCCTTAAATATATGGCTTTTAGAGACAATAAAATAAAGAGCAACTTCTCGAAGATTACGATAGGTTTGGCTTCGCCGGAGGAAATCGCCGAGCAATCGAGCGGTGAGGTGTTGAAGCCGGAAACCATCAACTACCGTACCTACAAGCCCGAACGGGACGGACTTTTCTGCGAGCGTATTTTCGGTCCTGTAAAAGATTATGAATGCCATTGCGGAAAGTACAAACGCATACGCTACAAAGGCATCGTGTGCGACCGCTGCGGTGTGGAGGTTACCGAGAAGAAAGTGCGTCGCGAACGCATGGGGCATATCAAACTCGTCGTTCCCGTCGCCCATATCTGGTATTTCCGCTCCCTGCCCAACAAGATAGGTTATCTGCTGGGGCTGCCTTCCAAAAAACTCGACGCCGTCATCTATTACGAGCGCTACATCGTGATACAACCCGGTGTGAAAGAAGATTTGGAAACGTACGACCTTCTCTCGGAAGAGGAATACCTCAACGTTCTCGACTCGCTGCCCAAAGACAATCAGATGCTCGACGATACCGACCCCAACAAGTTCATCGCCAAAATGGGGGCGGAGGCTATTTACGACCTCTTGGTGCGTCTCGACCTCGACGAGCTGTCGTACAAGCTGCGCGATACCGCCAGCAAGGACGGTTCGCAGCAGCGTAAAAACGAGGCTCTCAAACGCTTGCAGGTGGTAGAGTCGTTCCGCGCATCGAAAAATAAAAACCGTCCCGAGTGGATGATTCTCAAAGTCATTCCCGTTACGCCGCCGGAGCTGCGCCCCCTCGTGCCGCTCGATGGCGGACGTTTCGCCACTTCCGACCTCAACGACCTCTACCGTCGCGTCATTATCCGCAACAACCGCCTCAAACGTCTGGTTGAAATCAAGGCGCCCGATGTGATTCTCCGCAATGAAAAACGTATGTTGCAGGAGGCGGTGGACTCGCTGCTCGACAACTCGCGCAAATCGAGCGCCGTCAAGACCGATGCCAACCGTCCGCTGAAATCGCTCTCCGACAGCCTGAAAGGCAAGCAGGGACGTTTCCGCCAGAACCTGCTCGGAAAACGTGTCGATTATTCCGCACGTTCGGTCATTGTCGTAGGTCCGGAACTGAAAATGTACGAATGCGGTCTGCCGAAAAACATGGCGGCCGAACTGTATAAACCGTTCGTTATCCGCAAACTGATAGAACGCGGTATCGTGAAAACGGTGAAGTCGGCGAAAAAAATCGTCGATCGCAAAGACCCCGTCGTATGGGATATTCTCGAGCACGTGATGAAAGGACACCCCGTGCTCCTCAACCGTGCCCCGACGCTGCACCGTCTCGGTATTCAGGCATTCCAGCCCAAGATGATCGAGGGCAAAGCCATACAGCTGCACCCGCTTGCCTGTACGGCGTTCAATGCCGATTTCGACGGCGACCAAATGGCTGTGCACTTGCCTCTCGGTAACGAAGCCATACTCGAAGCCCAGATGCTGATGCTCGGCGCCCACAACATTCTCAACCCTGCCAACGGCGCTCCTATCACCGTGCCTTCGCAGGATATGGTGCTCGGTCTTTACTACATTACCAAACTGCGCCCGGGCGCCAAAGGCGAAGGACTTGTGTTCTACGGTCCCGAGGAGGCTGAAATCGCCTACAACGAAGGTCGTGTTACCCTGCACTCGCCCGTGAAAGTGCGTGTGCGCGACCTCGACGAAAACGGTAATCGCGTCGAAGTGCTGCGCGACACGTCGGTAGGTCGTGTTTTGGTCAATGCTTTCGTGCCCGAAGAAGTAGGCTACATCAACGAGGTACTTACCAAAAAATCGCTGCGCAACATCATCGGTAACGTCATCAAAGTGTGCGGCGTGATACGGGCTGCCCAATTCCTCGACGACATCAAGAATCTCGGCTACCAAATGGCATTCAAGGGCGGTCTGTCGTTCAATCTGGCAGACGTGATTATCCCCGAAGAAAAAGAGGCTCTTGTCAATGAAGGTTACGCCAACGTCGAACAGATTATGGCGAACTACAACATGGGCTTCATCACCTACAACGAACGTTACAACCAGATTATCGATACGTGGACGCACGTCAATTCCAAGATCTCCGATATTCTCATGAAACAGTTGTCGTCCGACAATCAGGGCTTCAACTCCGTATTCATGATGCTCGACTCCGGTGCACGCGGTTCTAAGGAACAGATACGCCAACTCTCGGGTATGCGCGGTCTTATGGCAAAGCCGCAGAAGTCGGGCGCCGAAGGCGGACAGATTATCGAGAACCCTATTTTGGCGAACTTCAAAGAGGGCTTGTCGGTGTTGGAATACTTTATTTCCACACACGGTGCCCGCAAGGGTCTTGCCGATACCGCCTTGAAGACAGCCGATGCCGGTTATCTGACGCGCCGTCTTGTCGATGTCGCCCACGATGTGATTATCCATGAAGAAGACTGCGGCACGCTGCGCGGTCTCGTCTGCACCGAAATCAAAAACAACGAGGAAGTGGTTGCTTCGCTTTACGAACGCATACTCGGACGTGTTTCGGTACACGACGTACAGCACCCGCTGACGGGCGAAATTCTGGTGCGCTCCGGCGAAGAAATCACCGAGGAGATAGCGAAGAAAATCGAAGATTCTCCTATCGAACGGGTGGAAATCCGCTCGGTGCTCACTTGCGAATCGAAGCACGGCGTATGCGCCAAGTGCTACGGTCGCAACCTTGCCACCAACCGCATGGT
>CANQQA010000018.1 GCA_947625885.1 uncultured Bacteroidales bacterium | reverse complement strand
TTGAAGATGAGCGACGCCTCCTCTTGCGGGGCATACACGTTATCGACTTTGTAGACGAAAGTCGCCGACTCGCTCAATACCAAAAATCCGTGCGCGAATCCGCGCGGAATAAAGAGCTGCCGCGCATTTTCGGCGGATAGTTCGACGGCGACGTATTTCCCGAACGTGGGTGATGAGCGGCGCAAATCGACAGCCACATCGAGCACCCGCCCTTCCAGCACTCGCACAAGTTTGGCTTGCGAGTATTCGCCTTTTTGGAAATGCAGTCCGCGCAATACGCCATACGACGAGCGCGATTCGTTGTCTTGTACGAAGTTTATTTTACCGATATGTTTTTCAAACAAGTCCTGTCGGTAAGTCTCCATGAAATAGCCGCGCGCATCACCGAATTTTTTCGGCTCTATAACGAATACGCCGGCAATAGATTGTTCTATAAATTCCATTTATTTAATTGTTTATAAAGTTTTATTCATCTTCGGAGAACATCGGGTCCCAAGCGGGCAGCCGCACGGGTTTCCGGTTGAGAAGGTCGAGAATCACCTGCGGCACATACTTCTTTTCGGCGACGACGCGGAACATATATTCGTCGAACCACCGGTCGGTCATAATCAGGTGCCCGTTGTAACCGCGCGTCGTGCCCCAACTGTTTTCCAACAGCCATTTGCGGGGTGCGCCGTTTTCGTCGAGTTCGACGCCTACCAGCGTCATGGCGTGCGACGAACCGCTTGCAAACGTTTCGATGCGCTGTTTCTTATCCATGCCGAACGTCGTCCCCATCAGCGATTCGTAGTCGTAGTTGTCGAGGTCGAGCGTACCCTTCGCCGTGTCGATGTATTTCATGACATCGCACGAGAAATAGAGGGCGGTACTGTCTTTCAGGGAAGCGACGGCTATGGGTTTTATATCCTCGACCGGCAGGTTGATGTACGTCCAGTTATAGCCGTCGTACACGTGGCGGTCGCAGTCGATTTCGTACAATTCGTAATACGGGCGGGTCGGGTCGTTCATCAGCATGACGTAGCCGCCGGTGAGGTCGTTACCCACAAACTCTTCGTAAAACGATTTCGGGGTATAGGTTTTCGTTTCGACGGGATTACCCTGTTTGTCCTTGCGCGTCCATGTAAATTCCGTCGGGGGCTCTCCTATCGTCAATGCCAGCATACGGTAGATGGTAGAGAGCATTTCCGTTTTCAGCTTTTCAATCTCTGCCGGTTTGGTTTTGGCGGGCAGTGCGCGCAATTGCAGCCCGTATTCACGCAATTTCGTTTTTAACAGGGTTGCCATACGCGAAGTGTTGTTGGCGCTGAAACTTTCGTTCATGACGCTTTTGGGCACGACCCCGTATTTTTCGATAAGGTCGGAAACGCCGGTGAATTGTCCGCCGTCGCTCAACGGATTTTTGAAAAGCCACTCCACCATGCGGTCGTCCATTCTTCGATTTCGGGTATCTATAATACACTGTAAGAATAGATTAGCCTTTTCGAGTTGGTCGTAAAAGAAACAGAACGCCTGCGAAAATTCGCACTCCGGCAAGTCATGTTCCGCCATGGCTTGCGCGCGCAACACGTTCAAGCCGGTAAAGAGCCAGCAGCGCCCCGACGATTTTTGGTCGGTGATGCCTTTGGTCGGCACGCGGTAGGTGAAATAACTGTCGATTTGGTCGCTTACTTCCGCATTGGCTGCCAACTGTTGAATATCGGTTTTAGCCAACGCGTTTCGCAAAGCCTTGTCTTCGGGCGTATGTTTGTACGTGCTGCGCAAAGTCTGCATCATCGTTTCGTCGATGCCGCCTTGCGCCTGTATCGGCAGCGTACAGAGGGCAAATGTCATTGCACACAGAATCGTTACGGTTCTCATTCGTAAAAGGTGTTTAGGTTTGTTATACAATAATCGGTCGATAGATTTTGATTATTCTAATGCCATTTTATATATCCGCACATTACATTTCGTTTTTAAGCAGCGGCCAGTTTTTGTCGGGCGTATGGGCGGCGCGCATCAACACTTTCAACTGTTCGGCAACATCTTGATACTTCTCTATAATGTTGTGTTCCTCGCCAAGGTCATCGGTCAAATTGTAAAGCTCGTAGCGGGGATTCGCTCCTTGCACATTCAAATGCACGAGTTTCCAATTGCCGCAGCGGACAGCCTGTCTGCCATCCATTTCGTGAAACTCAAAATAGAGATAGTCGTGTTGGAGTTGTTCATCATTGCGACCTTCCAATGTCGGTAGGAAGCTGATGCCGTCGCTGCCGACGGGAGTAGTGCTGCCGGTAATGTCGGAGAATGTCGCCAACAAATCCCAAAATGCACATATGTGATCGTCTGTTACGCCTTCGGCAACATGTCCGGACCACGACACGATCATCGGCACACGCACGCCGCCTTCGTACACGTCGCGTTTGTAGCCGCGTAGCGGACCATTGCTGTTGAAGAAATCGGGATCGGCACCGCCTTCCAAATGCGGACCGTTATCACTGGCGAATATGACAATCGTATTGTCTGCCAGACCTTTTTCGTGCAGGCGCCCGATAATTTCGCCCACATACTTGTCGAGTCGCTGTACCATGGCAGCAAATGTCGCATGAGGATATTTCTGCGAGCAATAGCCGCCGTGCCGAAACTCAGGACCGGAATCAATACCGGTGAAAGGTGTTTCAGGATATTTTCCACGCAGGTTCCGAATGATATCGTCTTCGGGAACAATCAGTTCGGCATGGGGAATCGTAGTCGGATAGAACAGCATAAAAGGCTCGCCCTCCTTGCGGCTGTCGAGAAATTTCATTGCCTCGTCGTGAATCACATCGGGTGCGTAAGTACCCTGACCGTAAGGCACGGCATCGGTATTGTCCGCAAAATCGACGCGTGTGGAATTGTCCCACAGATGGTCGGGATAATAACTGTGAGCAAGCGTCTGGCAGTTGTAGCCATAAAAGCGATCAACGCCTTGCCGCATCGGATCGCCTGATGTACCGATGCCGCCCAATCCCCATTTGCCGAATACACCAATGGTATAACCGACATTTTTTAATTGCAGGAACAATTGTGCCGAACCTGCGGGCAGCGGGAACTGACCTTCCGGTTTTACCCCCATATTTCCACGCACCGCTGTATGTCCCGAATGCAGCCCTGTAACCAGACACGAACGCGACGGTGCGCTCACGGTTGTTCCCGAATAGCACTGTGTAAAGCGCATACCCGATCGGGCTATGGCATCAATATTGGGCGTAGAAAAACGCTGCTGTCCGTAACAGCTCAAATCGCCGTAACCAAGATCGTCAGCCAAAATAAATACGATGTTAGGGCGTGATGCTGCATTGTTTTTCGCCTGCGTTTGGGCGGCGGCTTGCTGACCTGCCGCATATCCTGCGAGCAAAGCTCCTCCAATAAACAAGGGATAGTTCATACTGTTTTTTTGTTTTGTCAGTTTCTTTCTTGGCATTTGTACGACACAAATATACAAGAAAGAATGCAGGAACCAAAATTTATTTCGTTTTTACCGATTCGAAATTTTTGCTTGACATAGCCGACTTTCGACCGCGATACGCAGACGCTTTCCCTGTCCGTCGTTGCAGAACAAAAAAAGATTTTCTATCAATTATTTAATGCGGAATATCGAATTATTTTCTTAAAAATCCGTCGTTTTTACGCAAGTTCTGTGTATCTTTGCTTTTCATTCGGGTAAAAAAGGTATGGAAGACGATATAAAAAAGGCTTGTGAGGTGCTGCAAAACGGAGGCGTCATTCTCTATCCGACCGACACCATTTGGGGTATCGGGTGCGATGCCACCAATGCCGAAGCCGTGAAGCGCGTTTTTGAAATAAAGAAACGCGCCGACAGCAAAGCACTGATCGTGTTGGTCGATAAGCCGACAAAAGTGGAGTTTTACGTACGGGAAGTTCCCGATATAGCGTGGGAGCTTTTGGACGTTGCCGACAAGCCGCTGACTATCGTCTATCCCGATGCGCGGAATTTGGCGGAGAACGTAACGGCTCAGGACGGAAGCGTAGGCATACGCATCACGAAAGAGGCTTTTTCGCAAAAGTTGTGCGAGCGGTTCCGTAAAGCCATCGTATCGACCTCTGCCAACATAAGCGGTGCGCCCTCCCCCGCCTGCTTTGCCGAAATATCCGATGAGATAAAAGCCGCCGTCGATTACATCGTCGAATACCGGCAAGACGACGAATCCCGTCCGCAGCCGTCGAGCGTGATACAACTCGGCAAGGGCGGACTGATAAAAATACTCCGTCCCTGATGAAACCTTATCGGCAAATAACCAAATACGTGGTCGGCGACCTGTTGATGACCAATGCGGGGTGGTTCATGTTCAACCTGCTCCGCTACCGCTTCATCGACTCGGCAAAAAACGCTTTCGGTTCGTTGTCGGCATTTCTTTCGTTCCACACCGTTGTCGAGGGTCAGATACTGTTTCCGCTCCTGTTCATGGGCATTTTCTATTTGTCGGGATATTACAACCGACCGTTCTTGAAACAGCGTACCGAAGAATTTTTCATAACGGCACTCTCCATATTGGTAGGGACGCTTATCGTTTTTTTCATTGCCGTGCTCAACGACCTGTACGGCGGGCAATACAGTTACCTTACCTTTTTCGGCATGTTCGGTTTCTTGTTCGTATGCGTTTATACGTGCCGAGTCATCATCACCGGTCATGCCAATCGCAAAATACATTCCCGCCGATGGGGCTACAACACGCTTATCGTCGGCTCCGGCAAACACGCTTGTAAGTTGGCGGACGAAATAATCGGCATGCCGAAATCGACGGGATTTCTGCCGGTGGGATTCATCGCCACCGAATATGATATGCCAGCCAATGAAACTCCACCGCTTCCCGTTTTCGGGACAGATGAAATAGATAAACTCATCGAAGAAAAAAATATCGAGCGTATCATCGTTGCCATAGACCGAGACGACTGGCAGTCGCTGCAAGCAACCACCAACAGTCTTTACCGTCTCAATCTGCCGATTCTCGTACAGAACGAGGGGTACGCCACGCTGTTTTCACGCGTAAGAATGTCCGATATTCTCGGCATACCTCTTATTGATATTACCACCTGTTCGTTGTCGGACTGTCAGAAAAACATAAAGCGGCTTTGCGACATCGTATTTTCGACGCTGGCGTTGGTGCTGTTGTCGCCGCTGTTTCTGATTATTGCCATTGTCATATGCGCAACTTCGGGTCGCCCCGTCATCTATAAACAAACCCGTATCGGACGGCACCGGAAAGCATTCGTATTGTATAAATTCCGCAGTATGGTGGTAAATGCCGAGAAAGACATTCCCGAACTCTCTTGCGAAAATGACAAGCGGATAACCCCCATAGGCGCGTTCCTGCGCAAATACCGGCTCGACGAACTTCCGCAATTTTGGAATGTGCTGCGAGGCGATATGTCGCTGGTGGGTCCCCGCCCCGAACGCGATTACTACGTAAAACAACTGTTGCAGCGCGTTCCGCATTACAATTTGATTCACCAGCTGCGTCCGGGCATCACATCATGGGGTATGATAAAATTCGGATATGCCCGCAACATCGGCGAAATGATAGAGCGGCTGCGTTATGAAATATTGTATCTGGAAAACATTTCGCTTTCACTCGATTTGAAAATCATTTTTTATACCATAAGGACGGTATTTACAGGAAAAGGAATTTGACATGAAGAAACAAGATTGGCTTCTGAAAATACTGGTGTGGCGTGAAAAACATATCAAAGAAAAAAATTTCATCTTGATATTGAGTTTCATTATCGGCGTTCTCGGAGCGTCTGCCGCATTCATTCTGAAAGAAGCCATACATATCATACAACTGCTGCTCACCGACCATTTTTCCGATGAGAAAGCCAACTATATGTATCTGCTCTACCCCGTCATCGGGCTGCTGCTGTCGTCGCTTTACGTACGTTTCGTGGTAAAAGACAACATCAGCCACGGCGTTACGCGGGTGTTGTATGCGATTTCCCAGCACAAAAGCCGGCTGAAAAAACACAATATGTACAGTTCGGTAATTGCCAGCTCCATCACGATAGGATTCGGCGGTTCGGTGGGAGCCGAAGCCCCTATCGTATATACGGGTGCTGCCATAGGTTCCAATCTGGGTCGCGTGTGCCGCCTCGACCCGCGTACCTTGATGTTGATGGTCGGGTGCGGTGCGGCAGCCGGTATTGCCGGCATTTTCAAAGCACCGTTTGCCGGACTGCTTTTCACCATCGAAGTGCTGATGCTCGATTTTACCGCAGCCACCATTATGCCCTTGATCGTATCTTCGGCTACAGCGGCGACCATCACCTACCTGCTGTCGGACGGAAAAGCTCTGTTTGCCGGCATTCCCATTCTGCCGTTCACGTTCGACCAACTCGGCTATGTTTTGGCATTGGGCGTTTTCTGCGGATTCGTTTCGCTCTACTTCACCCGCATGATTTATTTTCTGGAACGGCAATTCAAGCGCTTGCGAAAGCCGATATGGCGATTCATCGCCGGCTCGGCGATATTGAGCACGACGATATTTTTCCTTCCTCCGCTCTATGGCGAAGGGTACGACTCCATTACCGTGCTGCTGCAAGGCGATGCACGCGCCATTACCGAAGGCAGTTTCTTTTACGCATGGAAAGAGAGTTTCACCGTATTGGCGGTTTATCTCGCCTTGATTGTCCTGTTCAAAGTCTTCGCCACGGCGGCGACCAATGGCGGCGGCGGTGTGGGCGGTACGTTTGCGCCGAGCCTCTACGTGGGCTGTATGGCAGGATTCCTGTTTGCCTTTGTCGCCAACCGTTTCGACATATTTTCGGACACGCTGCTATCGACGACCAACTTCGCCCTCATGGGCATGGCTGGCGTCATGGCAGGCGTCATGCACGCGCCGCTCATGGCTCTCTTCCTCACGGCGGAACTGACCGGCGGATACAGCCTTTTCCTCCCGCTGATGATTACTTCTGCCGTAGCGTTTTGGACGATTCGCATCTTCGAGTCGCACAGCATATACACCATGCGTCTGGCAAAAAACGGCGAACTCATCACCCACCACAAAGACAAAGCCGTGCTTACGCTGCTGAAAATAGACAGTGTCATCGAAACCGATTTTCTCTCTGTAAAACCCGAAATGACACTCGGCGATATGGTGAAAGTCATCGCCAAATCGCATCGCAACATCTTCCCTGTCGTCGATGAACAGAATAAAATGTTGGGCATCGTACTGCTCGACGATATACGGAACATCATGTTCCGCCCCGCCCTTTACGAGCGTTTCAAAGTACAGACATTCATGACCATACCGTCCGCAAAAATTGTGATAAACACGCCTATGGAACAAGTGATGAAAATTTTTGACGAAACCAATGCATGGAATCTGCCCGTAGTCGATGAAAACGGAGAATATATCGGATTCGTTTCCAAGTCGAAAATCTTTAACTCCTATCGTCGGGTGCTGGTACATTATTCGCAAGACTAAAAACATTTTCATGAAAAAAGAAGAGTTGCGCATCGTATATATGGGTACGCCCGACTTTGCGGTGGAAAGCCTCCGCCGTTTGGTCGAAAACGGGTACAACGTGGTAGGTGTCATCACGATGCCCGACAAGCCTGCCGGACGCGGGCACAAAATACAATTTTCGCCTGTCAAGCAATACGCCTTGTCCCGAAATCTGCCTCTGTTGCAACCCGAAAAACTGAAAGACGAAAATTTTCTTTCGGCATTACGGGCATGGCGAGCCGACTTGCAAATAGTCGTCGCATTCCGTATGCTGCCCGAAGTCGTCTGGAATATGCCGCCGCTGGGCACGTTCAATCTGCACGCCTCCCTCCTGCCGCAGTATCGCGGGGCTGCGCCCATAAACCGCGCCATTATGAACGGCGATACCGTTACGGGCGCCACCACGTTTTTCCTTTCACATGAAATAGATACGGGTGCTATTGCATTGCAACGCTCCGTGCCTATCCTGCCCGACGACAATGCCGGCACGCTGCACGACAAGTTGATGATGCTGGGCGCTGAAATGGTAACCGACACGGTCGATGCGCTTCTCGAAAACAGAATCGTGCGCATCGAACAACAGGAATTGATAAACGAACCTCTGCGCCCCGCCCCCAAAATATTCAAGGAAGACTGCCGAATAGACTTTTCGCAACCGGCGCATAAAATACACGATTTTGTGCGGGGGCTGTCGCCTTATCCTGCCGCATGGTGCTCGTGGAACAACGGACAAGAAACATTCGCTCCCGTAAAAATTTTCGAGACGGAAGTCGTAGAAAGCGGAAACGAAAAAGCCGTCGGCACGCTCCATACCGACGGAAAAACATTTATCGAAATAGCCTGCGGAAACGGGGCAATACGATTGAAATCGCTGCAACTGCCCGCCAAGAAAAGATTGTCCGTCGAAGAGTTGTTGCGAGGATTTCCGCTGGATAACACGTGGATATGCGACTGAAAAAACAGCGGAGACCGAATATTTCGACCTCCGCTGTTTTATCTACCAATTTACTGTATCAGCGTCCGATGCACAAGTAAATGAATCCCGCTTTCTGCAACTCTGCGGCGTCGTAAATATTCCGACCGTCGATAATCAAGGGAACAGACATGGCATCTTTTATCCTGTTCCAGTTCGGTAAGCGGAATTGTTTCCATTCCGTATGCACCAACAGCGCATCGGCACCTTGCACGGTCGCATACATATCGTCGGTATATTCCACCGTATCGCCAATCCGGCGACGGCATTCATTCATAGATACAGGGTCGAAAACCGTGATGCGACAACCGGCTTCCTGCAAAAGTTTTATTGTTACCAATGACGTGGCTTCACGCATATCATCGGTTTCGGGCTTGAATGCCAATCCCCACACGGCAATGTTTTTCCCCTTCAAATTTCCATTGTAATAACGTTGCAGTTTTCGATAGAGAATGCTTTTCTGCGACTCGTTGACTGCTTCCACGGCTTGAAGCACTTTCATTTCGTATCCCGATTTTTGGGCGGTTTTTATCAATGCCTTTACATCTTTCGGGAAACAAGAACCGCCGTAACCGCAACCCGGATAGAGGAATTTCGAGCCTATGCGGCTGTCGCTGCCTATGCCTTTGCGCACCATATTCACGTCGGCGCCCACCAATTCGCACAAGTTGGCAATATCGTTCATGAACGATATGCGTGTGGCAAGCATGGAATTTGCCGCATATTTTATCATTTCGGCAGAGGGTATATCCGTGAAAATGACGCGAAAATTTTGTAAAAGGAACGGTCGGTACAGACGGCTCATCATTTCTTTTGCCTGCTCGCTTTCGACTCCGACAACCACTCGGTCGGGCGACATGAAGTCTTTTATGGCAACGCCTTCTTTCAAAAATTCGGGATTGGAGGCGACGTCGAAAGACACCGATACGCCCCGTTTATCCAGTTCTTCCTGTATGGCTTTCTTCACTAACAGGGAGGTACCTACCGGCACGGTGCTTTTGGTAACGAGCAAGGTATATTTTTTGATATGCCGACCGAATGTGCGAGCCACGTCCAAAACGTAGTGCAGGTCGGCGCTGCCGTCTTCGTCGGGCGGGGTTCCCACAGCCGAGAACACGACTTCCACGTCGTCGATGCAGGCTGCCAAATCGGTCGTAAAGTGCAGGCGGTGTTCCTGCATATTGCGCAGCACCATCTCATCGAGACCCGGTTCGTATATGGGAATTTCGCCCCGTTTCAACCGGTTTATTTTTTCGGCATCTATATCTACGCAGGTTACATCGACCCCCATTTCGGCAAAACAGGCACCGCTGACCAAACCGACATAACCGCTTCCGACTACCGCTATCTTCATAACTTGGTTTTTATTTCAGGATTTTTGATGCAAAGCTCCAAAAGTAAGAAACATTATTTTGAAATCCAGCCATACGTTCCAGCTTTCCACATAATGGACATCGTATTCGACCCGTTTTTCCATTTGCCACAACTCCTTGGTTTCGCCTCTGAGTCCGTTGGCTTGCGCCCAGCCGGTAAGACCGGGCTTTACCAAATGACGCAGCATATAGTTGCCCAAAAGCGTCGAATAATCTGCCGTATGTTTAATCATGTGCGGACGCGGTCCCACAACCGCCATATCGCCTTTCAATACATTGAAAAACTGCGGCAATTCGTCAAGACTTGTTTTTCGCAAAAATTTCCCGATTTTCGTTATCCGCACATCGGACTTCGAGGCTTGCATACTGTCGGCATCGTCATTTACGAGCATGGTACGGAATTTCAGACATTCAAATTCTTTCCCCATATATCCGGTGCGTGTCTGTCGGAACAATACCGGTCCGCGGGAAGACACCTTTACAATAATTGCCAATGGAATAAACCACAAAGGTGAAAGCAATACCGCCGGTATTGCCACCAATAAATCCATACATCGTTTTATACGTCGGTTCGTCAAATTTTGCAAAGGGCATTTTCGTACCGACAATGTATATTGTCTTGCCATGAAAGAAAGATATATAAATATAAACGTTCTTTTACAGTAAATATTGCCTTTACCGTAATTTTTCGTCTATCAAATCAATTTTCTGCACGAGCAGCTCCATATCTTCTTTCAGTTTCAGTATTTTACGTTCCAAATCTTTCACCATTTTATTTCCCGACTGCGTGGAAACATTGAGAAAACCCATATTGTTTTGATAGGTTTGCAAATCGCTTTTCAAATTTTCGTATGCGCGTACCAGACGTTCGCGTTCATGGTAGAGTTTGTTTTGAGCCTGTTCCGATGAAGCAAGTTGTTCCACATTTTCGGCAAACGCGTTCATGCGGTTGTGATTCTCCTTTACATTCCAACGTTTGAAATGGGCATCGACAGCATCTTGATATTGCTTGCGCAATTTGTCTTTTTCCTTGAACGGCACATGCCCGACAGCTGCCCATTCCGCCATCAAAGCGCGTACTTGCGCCAAACCATCTTCTTTATCGACGGTTTCGTCTATGGTATTCAATTTTTCTACGACAGCCTGCTTAGCAAGCAGATTGGTTTGCTCCTCATCTTTTTTCGAGGAAAAATTCTGTTTACGGCGCTCAAAGAAATAATCGCACGCTTCTGTAAATTTTTTCCATACCGCATCGGAATATTTGCGGGGCACGGCACCGATAGTACGCCATTCCTGTTGCAGTTTCACCAATTTATCGGCAGTCGCCCGCCAATCGGTACTCTCTTTCAACGCCTCCGCCTGTTCGCAAAGCGCCTTTTTCTTTTCGAGGTTGGCAGCCATATTCTCTTTCACCGATTTGTAATATTCGGCTTTACGGGCAAAGAATTGGTCGCACCCCTTGCGGAAACGCTCGAACAGCTGCGTATTTGCCTTACGGGTAGCAAAGCCTATCGCTTTCCAGCGTTCCTGCATGTCAAGAATCATTTTGGTCTTTTCGTCCCACTCGGCAAACGATTGCAAGGCATCGCAGTCGATGCCCTCCAACTCTTCGCAAAGAGCGGTTTTAGCCTGTTCGTTGGCTTGCGCCATCTCTTTCAGGCTTTCGAAATGCTGCTGGTACCGTTTGTTTATCACGGTCGATGCTTCTTTGAAGCGGTTCCATATGCTCTCGCGCAACTCTTTCGATACGGGACCAATACCGCGCCACTCCTCATGCAAAGACTGTAACGTTTTGAACGCCGCCAAAATATCTTCATTTTCAGCCAACGCTTCCGCCTGCTCGCAAAGCGCTGTTTTCTGTTCAAGATTTTTCTTGAAATCGTAATCGCGCAATTCGTTGTGGATTTTGAGCAGGTCGTAAAAATTTTCCGAATAGGTCTGAAACTGTTTCCACAGGTTGCTCACTTCGGTTGCCGGCACATCGACAATTTCTTTGAACGTCTGTTGCAGCTCTTTGAATTCGTTGTAGTATTTTCCGATGTTGTCGGTATCGTCCAGAAACTCTTTTATGCGGTCGAGAATAGCCCGTTTGCGGGTCAAATTGGCTTCACGTTCTTTCTCTTGAAGTTCTATATATGCATTCTTTTTTTCTTTGAAATCGGTCAAAAGCCTTTTTAATTCTTCCTCTTGGTCATCGAAAGGTATCTGGAAATCGCCCCGTTCTTCCTCAGGCGTTTCTTCAAAAAGTTTGTGGGCAGCCTCTATTTCGGCTTTCCGTATTTTATAATATTGTTGTTTCAACGATTCCACTTCGTCTTTTACCACCTCTATCGGAGTATCGAGCAACGTCTTTATCCGCGCAACGATTTGTTCGCGCGTGTATTTTTCAGCGGCAGCAGGCTGCTCGACGTCTTCGGTCTCGGGCACAAGCGTTTCGGCTGTTTCCGAAGCAAAAGATTCTGTAATCTCTTCTTTTTCATTTACTTCCGCGCTTTTCGATAGACTTTCGCCTATTTCGTTTTTCTCTTGAAAAATATCTTGTGATTCCATTTTTCAAAAATTTAGATAGAAAATATTTTCAACTTACAAAATAAGGGAAAATTTTTCGATTTTGCCCAATAAAAAAACGACATTTTTCAAAAAATGCCGTTTTTCCCGTTTTTTCGGTCTTGTTTACTCGTAAATCTCTATGCAGCCGAAGCCCAGACTTATCTTGTCTCCAAGTCCTGTATTGTGTATCAATTGTTGCAGAACAGGGTGTAAAGTAAGGCGGAACTTGCACATATAGCCGATGACTTTGGACTCCTCGCGCGTAAAACGTTTGATGAATATGCCTTTCCGTTTGGGCGGAGCTATCAATTCAAATTTGAAATCGGGATCGTAAGGAAATTCTTTCCCGTAGAAATAGTGGTATTTATCCAATATGCTCTGTTGCAGAAAATGTTCGTAATCGGGCGAATCGGGACCGATATACTCAAAACTGCGGTTGGCACGCATACAGGAAACGACTATCGGCGACAACGACAGATAGGTCATGGTTTCGGTATATTCCACCGGATTGCTCTTGACAAGAGCTTCGATTTTGAAGCCGACTTGCGAACGCCTGTTGCCGATGAGTATTTCCCGTTCCAAGAATATCTTTTGGAAAAATTCTTCGGTACCGCGTTCGGGCAGGGTCGATATCCATAATTGCACTCGTTTTGCCAACACATACAGACGGTCTTCCTCCACTTTGATTTTAGGGATATAAAAGTTGGACACCGACATCAATTTGTATTGGGTATTCATTTCCGGCAAAAAGCCGTTCATTCCCAACCATTGTTCATAGGCAGTCCTGTCTTCTGTCAGAAGTCGGTGAATACACGACGACAATTCGTATTGGTAACTTACCGGTAAAATGTTTCCCGAGTATTCCGACTGTACTGTTAGCACTAATTTGAAACGCATAATATTTCCTCTTTCTTTTTATATTGTCATGATGCCAATGCTTTGTAATACAACGTCGAGCTGTTCGATGATGCGAATATCGAACGCGCAGTGCGTTGCACGGCGTCGGGCGTGAGCCGACGGTATTTTTCCACTTCCGCTTCGATGGCTTCGGCTTTGTCTATCAACTCGAAGTATGCCAAATTGGCAGCTTTATCTACATAGCTCAGATTGGAAAACAGATAATTGGTCTCGAATTTGTTTACGGTTTTGTTTATCTCGTTTTCCGATACGGGCGTCTGCGCAAGGGCTTCCAATTCCGCCGTTACGGCTTCGTCGGCTTGTTCCGGCGTTACGCCTTTGCTGAGGCGTCCGTTTACAAGGAACAGACCGGAATCAATGTCGCCCGTTATGCTGGCGTCGATAGCGGTAAACAGCTGCCGTTCCATGACCAGCCGGCGGAAAAAGCGCGACGACCTGCCGTTAGACAGTATGTCCGACAATAAATCGCACGCATGGTAACCCGCATCTTGCCTGCCACCCATGTGATAGGCTTTTACGAGCGCGTCCGACGGTACACGGCGCTCTACTTCGCGAAATCGCGCTTCCGTCTGTTTCGGTTCAGCCGGAATATGTCGGGCAGCCCTGTTTCGTCGGGGTATGGACGAAAACCATTTTTCCGTTAATTGCACGGTCTCGTCGAACGATATATCGCCCACGACGGCGAGTATGGCATTGTCGGGAGCATAATGCCGATAAAAAAAGTCTTTCACTTCATCGAGTGTGGCATTTTCTATATAGGCTATCTCCTTACCTATGACCGGATAACGGTACGGGTGCTGCCGATATGCCAACTCCCGTATGAGTGCCGGAATGTCGCCGTAGGGCTGGTTCAGATTCCGTTGTTTAAATTCTTCTATGACGACAGCCCGCTGCACATCGAGACTGCGCTCTGAAAATTCGAGACTTTCCATTCTGTCCGATTCCAGCCAAAAAGCCGTCTCCACATTCCGACGCGGAATGACGGTATAATAGTTCGTTATATCGTTGCTCGTCCAAGCGTTGTTTTCGCCGCCGGCACGCTGCAATTCGGCATCGAAATCGGGAATATGGGCGGAGCCGCCGAACATCAGATGTTCGAAAAGGTGCGCAAATCCCGTTCCGCACGGCATTTCATCGCGCGCCCCGACGTCGTAAAGCAGATTCAGCGCCACCATCGGAGTGTCTTTATCACGATGATGCAACAAACGCAATCCGTTCGATAACCGATATTTATTTACCTCTATCACCGAGTTGCAATACTTTTACGCGCATTTTTATATCTTTCTCCGGTCGGTCGTCTGCCCGTGTGGCGACTGCCTGTATTTTATCCAAGACATCAAATCCCTCGACCACTTCGCCGAAGACCGTATATTCTCCGTCCAAATGGGGCGCACCGCCTACGGTCGTATAGGCTTGACGCTGCTCTTCCGAGAAAAATTCCGCCGCCGACTTCGGCATCTGCGCCTTTACCTGCGCTACCAACTCCTCTTGCAAGGCAGCAAGTCCCGCCTGATTTTTATCGCGGCGCATCTGCATGATTTCTGCCCGACGTTCCGACGCCAGCGCATGGAAGAGCTGCTGCTCTTTGTATTGCATCATTTGCCGTCCCAAAGTAGCAAGCTGCCCTTCGGTGAATACATTTCCCGTAACAATATAGAACTGCGAACCCGACGATTCTTTTCGCGGATTCACATTATCGCTCTGCCGGGCGGCTGCCAATGCGCCTCTTTTATGATAATGGGCAGGAACTATCTCGGCAGGAATCGTATAGCCCGGACCGCCCGAACCCAATCCGACTTCGGGGGCGGCATTTCGCGACTCGGGGTCGCCGCCCTGTATCATAAAGTCTTTAATGACCCGATGAAACAGCAGGTCATCGTAAAATCCCGTTTCCGCCAACTTGACAAAATTGTCTCTATGCGCGGGCGTATCATTGTATAATTTGACAACGATTTCTCCTTTATCGGTCGTTATCAATATATAAGTCGATTGTTTATCTCGGTCGGAACAAGCAGACATAAGCATGACAAATATAGTAAAAAACAGGACTGGTTTCATACCGATATTTTAGATACGATTCTTGTAACCACAGAAACATCTAACACTCTCGTCGATACAATTCGACCTCTTCTGTTTCCCAATACGGTACAAATATACGATTTACTTCATTATTCCGCAAGATTTTTCGATAAAAAAACATTTTACATGCCAAAGATTTATTTTATGCAAAATATATCGTACATTTGCCGTAGATTTTGTAAAAAATTGGTATCTAACAGGGAAAATACCTCAAAAAAAAGAATCGTTGCGATTCGCCATGGAATCTCTATGACAGAAGAATTACTGTTGAAAGCCATACAGGCGGCATTGAAAGCGGGAGCCGAAATACGTCGCATTTACGGCGAAAACGATTTCGGAATAGAACTAAAAGCCGACAACTCTCCGCTGACGATAGCCGACAAACGTTCCGATGCCGTCATTCGGGAAATTCTTTCCGCCACCCCCTACCCGATACTCAGTGAGGAAGCAAAGGCGCTTCCTTTCGAGGAACGCCGTTTGTGGAAACAACTATGGATAGTAGACCCGCTCGACGGCACCAAAGAGTTCATCAAGCGAAACGGCGAATTTACCGTCAATATCGCTTTTGTGGAACAGGGAGCTCCCGTGTCGGGCGTCATTTACGTGCCGGTGAAAAAGATTCTTTATTTCGGCGACATCGCACGAGGCGCATACCGCATCGACGGGATAGAAGAAATTCCGTCGGAAGTCTCGTGGAACGACATTCTATCTTCGGCAAAAAGACTGCCGCTGCCGACGTGCCGAGACCGCTTTACCGTCGTGGCTTCGCGCTCGCACCTTTCGCAGGAAACAGCCGATTTCATCGAAACGCTGCGCAAAGAACACCCGAGGCTCGAAACCGTGTCGATAGGCAGCTCGCTGAAAATCTGTCTGGTAGGTGAAGGTACGGCAGACATTTACCCGCGTTTCGCACCCACCATGGAATGGGACACGGCAGCAGGGCACGCCATCGTTCGCGCCGCCGGAAAGGAGGTCCGGCACACCGACCGTCGAACGCCGCTGCGCTACAACAAAGAAGATTTGCATAACCCCTATTTCATCGTCGAATAAAACAAACCGTATGGAAAAACACATATACCCCATTTTCGACCGTATGTTGCAACGAAGCGACCGCGAAAAGCTGCTGGGACAGCGGGGCGTCATGCTCTGGTTCACGGGACTTTCCGGCTCCGGAAAAAGCACATTGGCAATAGCGCTGGAACGGGAGCTGCACAACAGCGGCATCTTGTGCCGCATACTTGACGGCGACAACATACGCACGGGCATCAACAACAATTTGGGATTCTCGGAAGCCGACCGCGTGGAAAATATCCGCCGTATCGCCGAAGTCGCCAAACTGTTCGTCGATTGCGGCGTCGTAACGATTGCTGCCTTCATCAGCCCGACAGAACAGATACGGAAAATGGCAGCCGACATCATCGGGAAAGACGATTTCATGGAAATATACGTCAGCACCCCTATCGAGGTATGCGAGTCGCGCGACGTAAAAGGGCTTTACAAAAAGGCACGGCTGGGCGAAATCAAAAATTTCACCGGCATCTCGGCTCCTTTCGAGGCGCCGAAAAATCCCGATTTGTCGATAGATACGTCGAAACACACGCTCGAAGAAAGCGTAAATCTGCTAAAAAAAGCCATTTTGCCCAAAATAACCACCGTTTAGTATTTCTTTGCTCAAAGAAATAGACTACCTTTGCAACCCGAAAACAAAACGAATAAAATGCCTGAATACAAGTTGAGCCACCTGAAAGAGTTGGAAGCCGAATCAATCCACATCATTCGCGAAGTGGCAGCCGAATTCGAAAATCCGGTCATGCTCTATTCCATCGGCAAAGACTCGTCGGTAATGGTGCGGCTCGCCGAAAAAGCCTTTGCACCGGGTCGGGTGCCGTTTCCCTTGATGCACATCGACTCCAAGTGGAAATTCAAGGAGATGATAGAATTTCGCGACAAATACGCTGCCGAGCATCATTGGAATCTGATTGTCGAATACAACAAGGAAGCCTATGAAGCCGGTGTGGGACCTTTCACGCACGGAAGCAAAGTACATACCGACCTGATGAAAACGCAGGCACTGCTGCACGCGCTCGACAAATACAAGTTCGATGCAGCTTTCGGCGGCGCCCGTCGCGACGAGGAGAAATCGCGTGCCAAAGAGCGCATCTTCTCTTTCCGCGACCGCTTCCACCAGTGGGACCCGAAAAACCAGCGCCCCGAATTGTGGGACATCTACAATACGCGCGTAAACAAAGGCGAATCCATACGTGTGTTCCCGCTGTCCAACTGGACGGAGCTCGACATTTGGCAATACATACGGATAGAAAATATTCCTATCGTGCCGCTCTATTTTGCCAAAGAACGACCGATTGTCAATATCGACGGCAACCTCATCATGGTCGATGACGACCGCATGCCAGAAGAATACCGCAAACGGGCGAAAATGATGAAAGTGCGTTTCCGCACGTTGGGCTGCTACCCGCTGACGGGCGCCATAGAATCCGAAGCCGACACCATCGAAAAAATCGTCGAGGAGATGATGGTTACCACCAAAAGCGAACGAACGACCCGTGTCATTGATTTTGACCAAGAGGCAAGCATGGAACAGAAAAAACGGGAAGGCTATTTCTAAAATTCCGGCGTATGAACGAAACGAAAAAAGATAAACTCAACATATCGGAGTTCCTCGATCAGGACGAGAAAAAAGACTTGTTGCGCCTGCTTACGGCAGGGTCTGTCGATGACGGCAAATCGACGCTTATCGGGCGTCTGCTTTTCGACAGCAAGAAACTGTATGAAGACCAGCTCGACGCCCTCGAACGCGACAGCAAGCGCGTGGGCAATGCCGGCGACAACATCGACTACGCCCTCCTGCTCGACGGTCTGAAAGCCGAGCGCGAACAGGGCATCACCATCGACGTGGCTTACCGCTACTTTTCCACCAACAAACGGAAATTCATCATCGCCGACACTCCCGGGCACGAACAATACACCCGCAACATGATTACGGGCGGTTCTACTGCCAATCTGGCGATTATTCTGGTCGATGCCCGCACGGGCGTCATCACGCAGACCCGCCGCCACACCTATTTGGTTTCGCTCTTGGGAATAAAGCATATCGTGCTTGCCGTCAATAAAATGGACTTGGTAAATTACGATGAAAAAGTCTTCGACAAAATCGTGGAGGACTATCGTAAATTCGTAGAGCCGCTCGGCATACCCGATGTGGTGTGCATACCCCTCTCCGCCCTCAAAGGCGACAACGTGGTGGATAAATCGGAAAACATGCCATGGTACACGGGGCGCGCCCTGCTCGATTTCTTGGAAACCGTGCATATAGCCAACGACCACAATCTGAAAGATTTCCGCTATCCCATACAATACGTGCTGCGTCCGAATCTGAATTTTCGCGGATTTTCCGGTCGTGTAGCCTCCGGTGTCGTACACAAGGGCGACGAAGTGCTGGCTATCCCGTCGGGAAAAAAATCGCGTGTCAAGTCGATTACAACCTACGACGGCGAACTCGACGAAGCCTTTTCGCCGCAATCGGTTACGCTGACGCTCGAAGACGAGATAGACCTTTCGCGCGGAGAAATGCTGGTGCACCCCGACAACGTGCCGCACATCAGCCGCTATTTCGAAGCGATACTCGTATGGATGGACGAAAAAAACATGGAACGCGACCAACAGTATTTCATCAAGCAAACTACCAACACGACCCGCGTACACATAGAACGGATACGCTATAAAGTCGATGTCAATACGATGGAACAGTCGATGACCGACGCCCTGACACTGAACGAGATAGGTCGCGCCGTATTCGTTACCAACAAACCGATATTCTTCGATTCTTATAAAAAGAACAAGAGCTGCGGCTCGTTCGTGCTCATCGACCCGATAACCAACAACACCTGCGCAGTGGGCATGATCATCGACGAAGTGAAAAGTTCCGACCTCGCCTCGACCATTACCGAAGCCGACCGTAAAAAGATGCAGGAAGGCATATCGGCAGTAACGGTCGCAGAACGCGAAAAACATCTCGGACACGAAAGTCGGTTGTTCAACGTGGTGGGCGACAATCTTGCGGCGCAGCGCGAATGCGCCTATATGCTGGAACGCCGCCTGTTCGATATCGGACATTTCGCCGTCGTACTCGACGCCGAAATGTTAGGACTTAAAAATCGGGACAACGCGGCATTTGCCGCTATCGCCGAAACGCTCGTCGGACAGGGGTTGACAGTCATCTGCATCGACCTTTACGGCGAAGTAAAAGCCGACGCTTTCACCATCGGTATCGACGAGGAGACCTCGCAGCCGGTGGAACGCGACAAAAATTTCTGCACGATCAACCGGCAGCACATCGCCGAAGCCGTCGAAAACATCATCAACATAAAACTCTGAGCATGGGATTCAACTTTCAGAAACTACCGGTCAATACGCTGATAGGTGCCGATTGGAAAACCTTTTGCGAAGTTACACGGGGACGTACAGTAGATAAAGGATACAAAGTGAAGTACGGCATGACAAAGGCATTGTGCCGGCTGTTGAGCCTTACCAATGCGATTGAAAACCGTCGGTTCGACAAACGGCTTGCCGACAAGCCCATCGAAAACGACCCCGTGTTCATTCTCGGACACTGGCGCAGCGGTACCACCTTTGTACACAACGTTCTTTCGCAGGACAAGCAATTCGGCTACAACACGACGTATCAGACGGTTTTCCCTCACCTGATGCTTTTCGGACAGCCCTTTTTCAAAAAAATGGCGACACTCGCCATGCCGGCGAAAAGACCGACCGACAACATGGAACTAAGCGTCGACCAGCCGCAGGAAGAGGAATTTGCCCTGCTCAACATGACCCCCTGCAACTTCTACAACTTTTGGATATATCCCCGCTACACGCAGGAATACAGTAAAAAATTCCTCCTGTTCGAAGATGCCACACCCGAAGAAACGGCGCATTTCAAAAAGATATTCGAGCGATTGGTAAAAATCGCGTTGTGGAATACGGGCGGCGAGCGTTTCCTATCGAAAAATCCGCCGCACACGGGACGCATCAGGGTGCTGCTCGAAATGTTCCCCAACGCCAAATTCATCTATCTGATGCGCAACCCCTACACCGTATTCGAATCGACGCGGAATTTCTTTATCAATACCATACGCCCGCTCGAACTGCAAAACGCCACCGACGACGAAATCGTCGATAACATCGTAAAGGTGTATAAAGACCTCTATTTCCGCTATCAGGCAGACAAGAGCCTGATACCCGAAGGCAACCTGATTGAAATCAAATTCGAGGATTTCGAACAGGACGCTTTGGCGATGACCCGCAAAATCTACGACACGCTTTCACTGCCCGGATTCGAGCAAGCCCGTCCCGCCATCGAAGCCTATATCAATAAGAAAAAAGGCTACAAGAAAAACAAATACAGCTATGCTCCCGCCACCGTCGAAACGGTGGAAAAGAATTGGGATTTCGCACTCAAAGATTGGAATTACAGTCTGTAAATCGCGGAGCTGTTGCACTTTCGGAGAATCGCCGGTGGGAAACATCGGCGATTCTCTTTTTTCGGTTAATCTTCATAAAAAAGTCAAAGAAAATACTTCTTTTCTCTAAAATTTATTGGAAATATAAAGAATATTTATTTCCTTTGAAGTGCATAATCCGTTTGTTTTACAAACGGCAATAAACGCTTGTAAATCTATAAACTATATGAAAAATTATCCGAAAATTGGAATCCGCCCGACTATCGACGGTCGTCAAGGCGGAGTGCGAGAAAGCCTCGAAGAAAAGACCATGAATCTGGCAAAGGCAGTAGCCGAGTTAATCAGCAGCAACCTGCGCAACGGCGACGGTTCGCCGGTAGAGTGCGTCATTGCCGACGGCACGATAGGACGTGTCGGCGAGAGTGCCGCCTGTGCCGAAAAATTCGAACGTGAAGGCGTAGGCGCCACCATTACCGTAACGTCGTGCTGGTGCTACGGTGCCGAAACGATGGATATGAACCCCTATTACCCGAAAGCCGTATGGGGATTCAACGGAACGGAACGCCCGGGCGCCGTATATCTGGCAGCCGTATTGGCAGGGCACGCCCAAAAGGGTCTCCCCGCTTTCGGCATATACGGACACGATGTGCAAGACCTCGACGACAATACGATACCCGCCGATGTGGCTGAAAAAATTCTGCGCTTCGCCCGCGCCGCACAGGCAGTGGCAACCATGCGCGGAAAATCGTACCTCTCCATGGGCAGCGTCTCTATGGGTATAGCCGGCTCTATCGTCAATCCCGATTTCTTTCAGGAATATCTGGGTATGCGCAACGAGTCGATAGACCTCACCGAAATTCTGCGCCGTATGCAGGAAGGCATCTACGACAAAGACGAATATGCCAAGGCAATGGCTTGGACGGAAAAATATTGCAAGGTGAACGAAGGCAAAGACTTCAACGTTCCCGCCAAAACGAAAAGCCGTGCCGAAAAAGACAAGGATTGGAATTTCATCGTGAAGATGACGATTATCATGCGCGACCTGATGCGCGGCAATCCCAAACTTCGCGAAATGGGCTTCAAGGAAGAAGCTATCGGACACAACGCCATTGCCGCCGGATTTCAGGGACAGCGCCAGTGGACGGACTTCCTGCCCAACGGCGACTTCTCGGAAGCGCTGCTCAACACATCGTTCGACTGGAACGGCATACGCGAAGCCTTCGTCGTAGCGACCGAAAACGACGCCTGCAACGGCGTGGCGATGCTCTTCGGACACCTGCTCACTAACCGCGCGCAAATATTTTCCGACGTGCGCACCTATTGGAGCCCCGAAGCCGTAGAACGGGTTACCGGCAAGAAACTGACGGGTCTGGCCGCCAACGGTATCATTCACCTCATCAACTCCGGCGCCACGACGCTCGACGGCACGGGTGCCTGCACCAAAGACGGACAGCCCGCCATGAAACCCTATTGGGAAATATCCGAGAAAGAAGCCGAAGCCTGCTTGAAAGCCACGACGTGGTATCCTGCCAACCGCGACTACTTCCGCGGGGGCGGTTTCTCGTCGAACTTCCTTTCCAAAGGCGGAATGCCCGTAACCATGATGCGCCTGAATCTGGTAAAGGGTCTGGGTCCCGTGTTACAGCTCGCCGAAGGCTGGACGGTGGACATCGACCCCGAAATACACAAAATACTCGACGAGCGCACCGACCACACGTGGCCTACGACGTGGTTCGTTCCCCGTCTCTGCGACAAAGCGCCGTTCAAAGACGTCTACTCCGTCATGAACAACTGGGGCGCCAACCACGGTGCCATAACCTACGGACACATCGGGCAAGACCTTATCACGCTGGCGTCCATACTGCGCATACCCGTATGTATGCACAATGTCGATGACGAAAAGATTTTCCGTCCCGCAGCTTGGAACGCTTTCGGCATGGACAAAGAGGGCGCCGACTACCGCGCTTGCGCCGCTTACGGACCTATCTACAAATAAAATACCATTAAATATGCAAAAACATGATTAACAGATTTGTTCTCAACGAAGTATCCTATTTCGGACCCGGGGCGCGCGAAGTGCTGCCCAAAGAGGTAAAACGTCTCGGACTGCACAAGGCTTTCGTCGCCACCGATAAAGATCTTATCAAATTCGGCGTGGCGGACAAAGTGCTTTCGGTACTGAAAAACGCCGGCATTCCTTACGAAGTGTTCAGCGATATAAAACCCAACCCGACGGTATCGAACGTGAAAGCCGGCGTAAAGGCTTTCGCTGCATCGGGCGCCGATTTCATTCTGGCTATCGGCGGCGGTTCGTCCATCGACACCTCCAAGGCTATCGGCATCATCACCAACAACCCCGATTTCAGCGACGTGGTTTCGCTCGAAGGCGTAGCCGATACCAAAAAGAAATCCGTCCCCATTATCGCTCTGCCGACTACCGCCGGTACGGCTGCCGAAGTTACTATCAACTACGTCATCACCGACGAAGTGAATGAGAAAAAAATGGTCTGCGTCGATCCGAACGACATTCCCGCTATCGCTATCGTCGATGCCGAATTGATGTACACGCTGCCCAAGAGCCTCACCGCCGCCACCGGTCTCGACGCTTTGACCCACGCTATCGAAGGTCTTATCACCAAAGGCGCATGGGAAATGAGCGATATGTTCGAGATAAAAGCTATCGAAATGATAACGCGCTACCTCGAAACCGCCGTGAATGAGCCGACGAATGCCGAAGCCCGCAACGGTATGGCAGTGGCACAGTACATCGCCGGTATGGCGTTCTCCAACGTAGGTCTGGGCGTGGTACACGGCATGGCACACCCGCTGGGCGCCATATTCGACATACCGCACGGCGTAGCCAACGCCCTGCTGCTGCCCACGATCATGGCATTCAACGCTCCCGCCGCACTCGACAAATACGTAATCATTGCCAAAGCGATGGGCGTATATAAAGAGGGCATGAGCAAGGAAAAGGCTGCCGAAACCGCCGTCGAAGCCGTGAAAGCGCTGGCAATACGGGTCGGAATCCCGCAGCACCTGAGCGAACTGGGCATCAAGGAGAGCGACCTGCCGAAGCTCGCCGACTCCGCCATTGCCGACGTCTGCACGCCGGGCAACCCGCGCGAGGTAACCCGCGACATCATTCTCGAACTTTACCGCAAAGTTCTCTAAAAAACACCTCTGCGTTACGGCTGCACAATGCAGCCGTAACGCTCTTTTTATCAATCAACTATATCATGGAAACACCGAAGACAGGTTATCGGGTGCAGTCGTACAAGCAACCGGTGAAACGATATTGCCAGACACTCGACTTGAAAGAAAATCCGGAATTGATAGCCGAGTACCGGAAACGGCACAGTGAAGAATATGCGTGGTCGGAAATCCTCGCAGGCATACGCGAAGTGGGAATCCTCGAAATGGAGATATACATTTTGGGTTCTCGTTTGTTTATGATTGTGGAGACGCCCCTCGACTTCGACTGGGACACCGCCATGCAGCGGCTCGGCACCCTGCCCCGCCAGCAGGAATGGGAAGACTATATGGCTATCTTTCAGCAGGCTGCTGCCGGAGCGTCGTCCTCTGAAAAATGGCGACCGATGGAGCGTATGTTTCACCTTTACGATAAATAATCTGCCTTATGGAAGCGAAAAGCAAAACCGCCAAACCGAAACTCGTCGAAAAAAAATATCTGGTTACCTTTATCCTCATCACGGCGCTGTTTGCCTTGTGGGGATTCGCCAACGACATCACCAACCCCATGGTCGCCGCTTTCCAGACCGTCATGGAACTCTCCGCAGCCAAAGCCTCCATGGTGCAATTCGCATTCTACGGCGGCTACGCCACCATGGCAGTGCCTGCCGCGCTCTTCATTCGCCGGTACAGTTATAAAAGCGGTATCTTGCTCGGGCTTGCCCTCTATGCCGTCGGAGCGTTTCTGTTCATTCCCGCCGCGGCTTATCAACAATTTACCTTTTTCTGCCTCTCGCTGTATATTCTGACATTCGGACTGGCGTTCCTCGAAACGACCGCCAACCCCTTCATACTCTCGCTCGGCTCGAAAGAGAGTTCAACCCGCCGGCTCAACATGGCGCAGGCGTTCAATCCCATGGGTTCGCTCTCGGGCATGGCGGTCGCCTCGCTCGTCGTGCTGCCGGCTCTTTGGTCGGACAGACGCGACGCCGCCGGACAGATTCTCTTCAACACCCTTTCCGAAGCCGAGAAAGCCGAAATCCGGCTGCACGACCTCGCCATCATTCGCGACCCCTACGTGGCTATCGGCATCGTCGTATTGATAATGTTCATCATCATCGCGTTGAAGAAAATGCCGCAGACCGCCCGTCGGGAGGACGGCACGACCGATAAGGTGAGCGAGACCCTCTCCCGCCTCTGGAAAAACAAAATCTACCGCGAAGGCGTATTGACGCAGATGTTCTACGTCGCCGCGCAAATCATGGTCTGGACGTTCATCATACAATACGCCGACAATCTCGGCATCAACAAAGCCACCGCCCAGAACTACAACATCATCGCCATGTCGATGTTCCTATGCAGCCGCTTCATCAGCACTTTCCTGATGAAGTACATCAATTCGCACGTGTTGCTTGCCTGCTTCGGTGTCGGAGCGGCGCTCGCCACGTTGGGCACGATTTTCATCGTCGGCGTGGGCGGACTCTACTGCCTCGTGGCTATCAGCATTTTCATGTCGCTCATGTTCCCCACCATTTACGGCATCGCCCTCGAAAACGTCGATGCGCAAGACACTACGCTCGGAGCCGCATTCCTCGTCATGGCAATCGTGGGCGGCGCGCTCATGCCGCCCCTGCAAGGCAGCATTATCGACCAAGGTATGCTGTTCGGACTGCCGGCGGTGAACGTGTCGTTCGTACTGCCGCTTATCTGCTTCCTTGTCGTGGCGCTCTACGGTTACCGGACTTCGCGCATGAAAACACATAACGTATAACCTCGAAAATCCGATTCACGATGATGTTCATGTATCTTTCATTCATACTTACGGTGATGTCTATTTTCATCATGGCGGCTTACGTAGCTGGCGTGTGCATCGAAATAAAGGGTGTGCCGCCCTCTATCAGCGCCACATTTTTCAAACTGAAACACCGTTTTTGGTTCACGGCTACCATGTGGTCGGTTTCTCTCCTGCTTATCTATCCCATTATCATGGTAAGCAAGCCCCATACGACAATCGCCGCCATCATCGCGATGGTCGGACTTTTCTTGGTGGGCGCCGCTCCCAATTTCACCGACAAACATCAGCGGAAGATACACATCACCGGCGCCACATCGAGCCTCATCGGCTCACAGATATGGGTCGGGCTCAACCTTCCCCTACTGCTTTTTGCATGGAGTGCATACATACTCTATACCATTATCGCCATGTCGGTGCAGAAACAAGGCACATTCACGGAGCGTTTCCTGCGGACGAATCCCCTGTTCTGGATCGAGATACTCGCCCTCGCCACCACCTACGCCACCATTTTTATCAAGCTGTTCGAATAGCACCGACGCTCTTTCCTTTTCCGCTCTTTCCGCCAGACGCCCGTTGTTGCGGAAAGAGCGTTTTTTATGCACTTTTTCTCGAACCGAAACAAAAAATTACAAGAATCATCATAAAATTTGCAAGCTACCCCGCGAGAGTGTTTGCAAGAACGATATTTTTCGTATCTTTGTAGCGATACGGGGAACGGCGGTTCTCCGCAAACTATTGATTCGTAAAGCGTTTCGTTTTATCCTTGTTCTGGAAATTCGCCAAAATTCAACAAAGAAGGATAGACAGTGCAAACGCTCATGCAGCCGATATGCGCCGTGAGGTGTTCATATATGGCAGGCGTGGGGTAGCTGTTTATTTCTTTGTGGGCGTTTGGCGATGCCTCAGAACAGATAGACGGAGATTGTTCCTCACGCTTTTATTGTATTATGCTTATTATTAACGCCTTGTCGGGGAGCAGCGGGCACAAATTTTTGAAACATGAAAAAACGCTATTGTTTTTGTCGCACGGCGCTGCTGCTGTGCGCATGGCTGTTCTCCACTGCCGTATGGGCGTATGACTTTGAGGCAGACGGTATCTATTACAACATTACTTCGTCGTCGGACGACAAGACGGTTGAGGTTACGTCTCGTTATTCGAGCGATTATTCGGGCAATGTAACCATTCCCGCAACGGTAACGCATTATGATGGAACCGAATATCGGGTTACCGCTATCGGCAACAGGGCTTTTTACGAATGCCACGGCTTGACATCGGTAACGATACCCGAGAGTGTTACCGCTATCGGCGACGGGACTTTTTACAGGTGCGACGGCTTGACCGAATTTAAGGGAAAATTTACAGTAGACAACTGTTGTCTTATTGTAAATGATACCTTGAAAGCCTTTGCACCGAAATGCGATGTAGCCGAATATACCATACCCGACGGTGTTAAAGTTGTCGGCTACGGGGCTTTTTCCAGTTGCTCTGGTTTGACAGAGATAACGATACCCAATAGTGTTACCACTATCGGCGACAATGCTTTTGACGGTTGCACGGGCTTGACGTCGGTAACGATACCGGAGAGCGTTACGACTATTGGCAGTTTAGCTTTTTCCAGTTGCTTTGGTTTGACATCGATAACGATACCCGAGAGTGTTACCGCTATCGGTTACAGGACTTTTCGGTACTGCACCGGCTTGACATCGGTAACGATACCCAATAGTGTTACTTCTATCGGCATCGGGGCTTTTGAGTATTGCGATAACTTGACATCGGTAACGATACCTGAGAGTGTTACCACTATCGACAACTATGCTTTTTACCGTTGCACGGGTTTGACGTCAGTAACGATAGGTAAGAGTGTTCAGACTATCGGCGACGATGCTTTTTACTTATGCCACAAATTGACGTCGGTAACGATACCCAATAGCGTTACCGCTATCGGCAACGAGGCTTTTTCGTTGTGCAGGGGTTTGACAGAATTTAAGGGAAAATTTGCAACAGCCGATCATCGTTGTCTTGTCATAAACGATACCTTGAAAGCCTTTGCACCGAGTGGATTGACCCAATACACCATACCAAAAGAAGTTAAGGTTATCGGTGTCAATGCTTTTTCCCAATATGACTTGACATCGGTAACGATAGGCGACGGCGTTACCACTATCGGCGACAATGCTTTTGCGTATTGCGACGGCTTGACATCGGTAACGATACCGGAGAGCGTTACGACTATCGGCGAGAAGGCCTTTTACGATTGCACGGGCTTGGCGGAGGTAACGATAGGCGACGGCGTTACCGCTATCGGCGACTATGCTTTTTACGATTGCACGGGCTTGGCGGAGGTAACGATAGGCGACGGCGTTACCGCTATCGGCAACTATGCTTTTGACGGTTGCACGGGTTTGACGTCGGTAACGATAGGTAATAGCGTTACCACTATCGGCAGCAGTGCTTTTGCGTATTGCGAAAATTTGACATCGGTAACAATTCCTGAGAGTGTTCAGACTATCGGCAACGAGGCTTTTGCTTATAGCGGCTTGACAACGGTAACCGCTTATAATCCGACACCGGTGGATATTGTAATAATAGATGAAAGGGAACGTTCCTACTTTGCTTTCGCTGGTGTCGATTGTGCCAACTGCAAACTTTACGTACCCAAAGGGTCGGTAGAAGCCTATTGGAATGCCGAAGGGTGGAAGGAGTTCGGAGAGATATTGCCGATAGACGAATCGTCCGCCATTACGGAAATACGACAAGACAAAGCCGACGAACACATAGCGGTGTATAACCCGCAGGGCGTGTTGGTACTCGAAACCGATGATGCCGCAGACCTCAAAACATTACAGAACGGTGCGTATATTGTGAACGGCAAGAAGATGATAATCGTCCGATAGCACGACTATTACAGCAAAAGAGCATAGAATGAAAAAAGAATTTCCTGAATAGATAATCTTGGACGCGCCGCCCTGCCATGCGAATGGCGGGGCGGCTTTTTATTTTCACCGAAAACAATAAAAAAGAGGCTGCCCGTATCGCGAAGGCAGCCTCTGCTCTACTCGGATAAAATCACTTCAACCGGTGGAGCACATGGGCAGCTTTGTGCCCGAATTTCTTTATGTCGCGCCCCATGGCTACGAGCATCGAATCGCCCCGCGCCCGCAGAGAAACGTCCTCGCCGTTTTTGCCGGTGAACACGATCAGCGTGTCGGCGGGCATACCGGGCACCGGCATCACCTGCGCCTGAATCATGACGCTGGTATCTGCCATCGTTGCCGAATCGGTATACGACATCACCATCTGATATACCTCATCGCCGCCGTTCATGGGCGTGAGCACGAACAGGTCGTAGAGAATGGCTTGCCCGTCGGCAGATTCCGCCCACCCTTCGTAAATCGTAACCAGCGTATCATTGACCATCGTTTCGGCTTGCAGGCTTACGCTTTCGCCCTGCTGTTGCCGCGAATGGCACGCCGCCAGCAATGCCGGCGCCAAGAGTAAAAGAAAAAACTTTTTCATAGATGTAATTTTTATAAAACTTCTACTCCCTATAACAGACATCGGGTAAAATAGTTTGCCGGAAAATTCCGATTTCCGACCCGCGCTGTTCGTAAAATCGTTTTGGCATAAAATTTGCGGGAAAATCGAAAAAGAGTTGTTCCCGATATGACTGTCGCCGAAATACAACACCGCTACCGCGAAGTGATGGCGCTCCTCGACGAGAAGCGTCTCAAAGAGGCGTTCGACCGCATTTCGGTGTGGTTGTCGATGCTCCCCGACGTGTGGCAGATTGCCGACAAACTGTCGGAGGCGGAAACCGCCTACCGCTACCTGACGCAATATATGCTCGACGGCTGCGACGACCCCGACCGCCAACAGATGTACGGCAAGCTGATGCTTACCGCCTACACGCTGGCAGACCGCACGGAAGAGGCGCTGCTCGCCGCCGAATCGAATACGCTCTATTTCCAGAAAAAACGCTATTTCCGGCAACTTGCCGATACGTCGATACAGAACGCGTGCAAAGCGCTGGACAAGGCTTACAACGAACTTTCGCTGCAACTGCTGGCGGAGGAAAACGACGACACGCGCGCCCGCCAAAAGCAGTTGCGCGAAAAAACGGAACGCGCCCGCGAAGAACTGTTTACGCTTATCTGGACGAATTATCCCGCGACGGAAGACGACTATGCGGCGCTGAAAGCCTGTCTGTCGCCCGACCGCTATCCGGCAGAAACGGCATCGGCTGTCGTCGCCGCCCTGCTGCTGAACCTGCTGCAACGCTACGACGAGCGGAAAATCGGTCTGCTCCTCTCCGCCTACACCGAGTGGCGCGACGACGAAGTGCGGCAGCGCGCCTTGTGCAGCGCATTGATGCTGCTCTACATCTACCGCAGCCGCGCCGCGCTCTCGACCGCACTGGCGGCTCACCTCGAATCGCTGAAAGAGCAAGAGGGCTTCGCCCGCGACACGCGCAACATATTCCTGCAACTGATACGCAGCCGCGAGGCGGAGCGCATCTCAAAAAAACTGACGGAAGAGCTGCTGCCCGAAATGATGAAGCTCTCGCCCTCGCTCTACAAGAAAATAAACCCGTCGCCAAACGACGGCGAAGGCACGCCCGATAAAAATCCGGAGTGGCAGGAGCTGCTCGAACAGTCGGGCATCGCCGACAAGATAAAGGAAATGAACGACTTGCAAATGGAAGGCTCGGACGTGTTTTTGAGTACGTTCTCCAACCTGAAAAGTTTTTCGTTCTTCAACGACATCGGCAACTGGTTTGCGCCGTTCTATGCGGAACACAGCGCCGTGCAGGATATTTTCCCCGCAGGGGGCAGCGGTGGCGGCACGTTTCTGAAACTGCTCGGCAGTTCGCATTTTCTCTGCAACTCCGACAAATATTCGTTCTGCCTGAGTCTGAAACAGGTTTCGGAAGCGCAGCGGCAGATGATGACCTCCCAATTCAACTCCGAAAGCGCCGACCTCGAACAGCTCGAAAAAGAGCGCACGAGCCTCTCCGGCGAGGAATTGAGCAAGAGCATCGCCAACCAGTACATTCAAGACCTTTACCGCTTCTTCAAGCTCCACAGCCGGCGCGAGGAGTTTTACGACCCGTTTGCCGAGCCTGTCGATTTATTGCAGCTTCCGAGCCTGCAATCGGTTCTCGGCGACGAAAACACGATGCGCCTCATTGCCGAATTTTATTTCAAAAAAGAATTTTACACCGATGCCCTCGCCGTGTTCGAGCGGCTGACCGAACAGTACGGCGCCGACAACGGAATTTACCAAAAGACGGGCTACTGCCTGCAAACTCTCGACGAATACGAAAAGGCGTTGAACGTCTACCTGCGCGCCGAAATGATACAGCCCGACAACCTCTGGACGATACGCCGCATCGCCGCCTGCTACCGCACACTGAAAAACAGCGCGAAAGCGCTCGCCTACTACCTGCGGGCGGCAGAACTGCAACCCGACAGCCTCGCCATAGGGCTGAACATCGGACATTGCTACGTGGAAGCGAAAAACTATGAGGAGGCATTGAAATACTATTTCAAAGTCGACTACCTCGCGCCCGACAGCGGAAAGGCGTGGCGCCCCATTGCGTGGTGCTCGTTTCTCGTGGGCAAGAAAGAGCAGGCGCAGCGCTACTACGAAAAGATTTTGAACGATAAGCCGACGGCAACGGATTATATGAATGCCGGACACGTGGAACTCGCTTTCGGACACGTACGCCGCGCGCTCGACCTCTACCGCGAAAGCCTCGCAGCCGAAGGCGGCGACTTGCGCCGCTTCCGTGAAAATTTCAAACAGGATATTCCCGACCTCGTGCGCGCCGGCATACGCGAGAGCGACATTCCCATTCTGCTCGACCAACTCCTGTATCGCGTATCGTAATCAACGGCTGCCCAAGTCGTCATACAGTTTTTGCAGAAACGCCTGTGCCGATTTTTGACGGTCGGCTACCTCGCTGCCTTCGGAAAGCGTCCATTGCTGCAACTCGCAATCGTATATCACGCGGTTTTCCGCATCGACATACCCCAGTCCGTCTTTATATGTATAGTAGGCAAACGCCCGCTGCGTGGTGTCCGCCACGTTTTTGCCGAAAGAAAAATCGGAATAGTCGATGTGCATCTGCGCCAGCAGCGTGGGCGCCAAATCTATCTGCGAAGCATAACGCTCCACTACCCGATGCCCTTTCACGGCACCGCCGCACCACACCATCGGTATATGGTGGCGGCGCACCTCGTCTTCGCGTATGCCGGCGGGATAGCGCATCGTGTGGTCTGCCACGAAGACGACCAGCAAATCGTCCCACAGCGGCGTAAGGCGCAGGCTATCGACAAACGCTCCCAGACAGCTGTCGGTGTAAGCCACCGAATTGAGATAGGGGTCTTCGTGCCGGCGCATCGGCACGTCGAAAGGCTCGTGGCTGCTCAGTGTCAGAAAAGTTTTCATAAACGGGTGCGGCGCCTCCTGCGCCATTTGCAGCACGCGGGGAAAAGAAAAGTGGTCGGGGACGCCCCATCGCGCCGTATTTTCAGCAGCAGGAAAATCGGTAACGGAAAAGACCGACCCGTACCCCGTCGCGTAAAAATAAGAACGCATATTGGTGAAATCGGCATCGCCGCCGTATATCATCTGCGTGTCGTAACCCGCCCCGCGCAGCGAGCGGGCAATGGCGGGCAGCGACTGCGATTTGGCAGGCACTTTCATTATCGACGTCGTGGGCTGCGCCGGATAACCGCTAAGCAGCGATACCAGCCCTCTGTCGGTGCGGAAGCTGTTCGCATAAAAATTGGAGAAATAAATGCCCTCCTCCGAAAGCGCTTTCAGGCGCGGCATCACGCCGGGCATATCGAGAATATGCCCCGTAAAACTTTCGAGTACGACCAGAATAATATCGGGGCGCATGGTCGTGAGCCACGCCGCCGTATCGTCGGGAAAGACGACCGGACGCGGCGCCAGCGGCGCAAAAGCGGCATCGGCTTCGTCGTCGGACATAAAACGGTATTGCGACGCGAAATCCTTGCCTTTTGAAAGCGACGACATCAGGCTGAAAACCGGATTGATAGCCGCATGATTCAACTCCATACGCTCACTGAAATAAGCCTTGCCCACATTCATCGTCGATGCCGAAACGCCTCCCCGTATCGGCAGGAACAAAAAGGCTGCCATAAGCAGGCAGACGAGCGACACCGCCGTCTTGCGACCGGCGGTCGGCTCGGGCTTTTCATGTACCAACGGACGCAGCAGCCACCGGTCGAGCGGATAGCCGACAACGATTACATAGACGAGTATGCCGAAAATTCCACCCGCCAGCTGAGCGAACGATACGCTCGCCACGGCATCGGCAGGCGATTGCAGGTAAAACAGCGGCGTGGCGTCAATGCGGAATCCCCAATAGCCGTACAACTCGGCATCGCCGATGCAGATGACTGCCAGCAGCAAAACGATGATGCCGAAATATATCCGCAGTGTATAGAGCAGCCACCGTCCGCCTGTCCACACCGACACACCCGCGAACAAAATCGGCAAGACCGACAGGTAAGCCGCCACCGAAAAATCCATCGGCAACCCGTGCCACATGACCCGAAACCAGTCGGCAAACGCCGTCGAAGCATACAAATCGCCCTGCCAGAGCATAAAAAGAGGCTTTTGCAGGAGAAATACCAACACAAACCAGAAATAAATTCCCGCCAAATACAGTAATCGAAACATAGGAATCCGTTTTTTCATTTCAAAGATAGACAGGATTACCGCCCGTTACAACGGGAAAAACAATATTAACACAAATTAAAAATATCAAAACGGCACAAGCCGTTTTTTATTCGGATATTTGTTTTTCAATTCACAACATTATTATGAAACAATTGTTATATCTTATTCCCATTTTCACTTTATTTGCTTGTAACGACATGACACAGAACAATCCGCTCTTGGAAAAATTCGATACGCCGTATGGTACGGCGCCGTTCGAACGCATAAAAACCGCCGATTTCGAACCGGCAGTTGCCGAAGCGATACGCCTGCACCAAAGCGAAATCGACGCCATCGTGCAACAGCAGGAAGCTCCGACTTTTGAAAACACGATAGAAGCGTTGGAAGCCTCCGGCAGCACGCTCGACCGCATCACGTCGATATTCTTCAACCTGCTCAGCGCCAACGGCGACGACGAAATGATTGCCATTTCGGAGCGCATCTCTCCCCTGCTCACCGAACACGACAACAACATCAATCTCAACGAAGCGCTGTTCCACCGCATCAAAACGGTCTATGAACAGCGCGACACGCTGCCGCTCACGCCCGAACAGCGCCGCCTGCTCGAAGAAACCTATTCGGGCATGGCGCGCAACGGAGCCAATCTCGAAGGCGAAGCCAAAGAAGAGTATCGCCGATTGAGCAAGGAGTTAAGCCTCCTCTGTCTGAAATTCGAGTCAAACGAGCTGAAAGCCACCAACGCTTTTGAAATGATTCTCACCGACGAAAGCGAAACGGCGGGGCTGCCCCAAAGCGTACTCGATGCCGCAGCCATGCGCGCCAAAGAAAAAGGACACGACAACGCTTATCTGTTCGACCTCTCCTATCCCAGCCTTTCGGCATTTCTGCAATACTCGTCGCGTCGGGATTTGCGCGAAAAAATATACCGAGCCTACAACACCCGCTGCGTCGGCGGAGAGTACGACAACCGCGAAGTTGCCGAGCGCATTGCCCGTCTGCGCCACGAAATCGCCCGCCTGCTGGGTGAAAAAGATTATGCGACGCACGTGCTGCAACACCGCATGGCACACGACAGCGAACACGTATATGACCTGCTTCACCACCTGCTCGATGCCTACAAACCGACCGCCTTGCGGGAAGTGGAACAGTTGAACGAATTTGCCTCGAAACTCGAAGGAAAACCGGTTATCGTCATGGGGTGGGATTTTTCCTACTACGCCGAAAAACAGAAAGACACCTTGTATCATCTCAACGATGAAATGCTGAAACCCTACTTCGAATTGGAACAGGTGAAAAAAGGCGTATTCGGACTGGCGACCCGTCTGTACGGACTGAAATTCCGGAAAACGGACAAGATACAGAAATACCACCCCGAAGTGGAAACGTTTGAAGTGTACGACGAAACCGGCGATTTTCTCGGCATTCTCTACACCGATTTCCACCCGCGTGCCACGAAACAGGGCGGTGCGTGGATGACAGAATTCAAAGGTCAATGGCTCGAAGCCGACGGCACGAACAGCCGTCCGCACATCTCGTTGGTAATGAATTTCACGCGCCCCACCGACACGGCACCGGCACTGCTCACCTACTACGAAGTAAGCACGTTCCTGCACGAGTTCGGACACGCCCTGCACGGATTGATGACCAACTGCCGGTACGAGTCGCTCTCCGGCACGAGCGTCTATCGCGACTTCGTGGAGCTGCCCTCCCAACTGATGGAAAACTGGCTGCCCGAAAAAGAGTTTCTCTACACCTTCGCCCGCCACTACCAAAGCGGTGAACAGATGCCCGACTCGCTGATAGAAAAGATACGGAAGTCTTCCACCTATCAAGCCGGTTACCGGTGCGTGCGGCAGCTCACTTTCGGTATGCTCGACATGGCTTGGCACACACGCGGCGCCGACGTTGCCGACATTACCGCATTCGAGCGCGATGCCGTCGCCGAAACCCAGTTGCTCCCGTTCATCGACGGCACGCTTATCAGCACGCAGTTTTCCCACATATTCGGCGGCGGCTACGCAGCGGGATATTACGGTTACAAATGGTCGGAAGTGCTCGATGCCGACGCCTTCTCCCTGTTCAAGGAGAATGGTATTTTCGATAAAGCCACTGCCGCATCGTTCCGTAAAAACGTGCTGGAAAAAGGCAATACCGACGACCCCATGACCCTCTACAAAAACTTTCGCGGGCGCGAGCCGCAAATCGAAGCCCTTATACGCCGCGACGGCATCATACAATAAACGACGCAACGGAAACGAAAAAGAGCAAGGCACATCGCCTTGCTCTTTGTGTTTGAGGATAATACGGATTATTTCTTGAAGTAACGGTTGTAGAGACCTTCAAAGCCTTTGCCGTGGCGGGCTTCGTCTTTTGCCATTTCGTGTACGGTGTCGTGTATGGCATCATAGCCGAGTTCTTTGGCGCGTTTGGCGATGCGCAGTTTGTCGGCGCAGGCACCGCATTCGGCATCTTTGCGGGCTTCCAGATTTTTCTTGGTGTCCCATACCACTTCACCCAGAAGTTCGGCGAATTTGGCAGCGTGTTCAGCCTCCTCGAAAGCGTAGCGTTTGAAGGCTTCGGCAATTTCGGGATAGCCTTCGCGGTCGGCTTGGCGGCTCATTGCCAGATACATTCCCACTTCGGTGCATTCGCCGGCAAAGTGAGCTTTCAGTCCGTCGGTAACCTCTTTGTCATCGACGATACCGTCGCCGATGTGGTGTTCGGTTACGAATTGCAGAGCGCCGTCGTTACTGTCCAATTCTTTGAATTTGGATGCGGGTACGCCGCATTGGGGACATTTTTCGGGAGCGGTATCGCCTTCGTGTACATAACCGCATACGGTGCAGATAAATTTCTTTTTCATAATCTTTGGAATTTTGGGTTAATAATAGGAGTTTATTTGTTTCGTTTTTGTTTGCATTCTTTACATAATCCTTTGTAGTAGATTTGCATTTCCGACACCTCGAAGTCGGGAAAGACACAGGGTGCCGCGAGCGGCATCGGCACGTCGTATATCTCACCGCAAGCCTCGCAGCGGAAATGGGCGTGAGGCGCCAGCTCGGCATCGTAGCGCGACTGTTTCTCGTCGATAGTGAGCTGCCGCACGGCTTGATGTTCGAGCAGAAGGTTAAGCGTATTGTACACCGTCATGCGCGAAAGCGTGGGCATCTGCGAACTGAGAGCCGAAAATATGGTATCGACCGTCGGGTGTACGGGGTTGGCTATCAGGTAATCCATGATAGCGACCCGCTGCATCGAGGGTTTTATGCCGTGTTCCAGCAGACGATTATAGCCGTTTCTCTCTATCATTTATAATAATTATATTTTTTTATTCGTTACAAATATACGGGAAATATTTTATCCGTGCAAATATTTCGGGAAATTTTTTTCAAAAAAAAATGACGAATCGCTTTTCCGGTTTTCTATTAAAGTCGGACAGCCTTGTTCGTTATCATTTAATAATTGTTTTTCACAATTGAATAAGGTATTATTTTTATGGAATTGTGTATTTTTGTCAGATTTTAGATTTTATCATGACAACAGATACAACCGAAAAACAAACGCTTCTCGACCGCCGCTACATACGCATGGCAAAGATTTGGGCGGAAAATTCCTATTGCAAACGGCGTCAGGTCGGTGCGCTTTTAGTCAAAAACAAAACCATTATTTCCGACGGCTACAACGGTACGCCCACCGGATTTGAAAACATCTGCGAGGACGAAACGGGACACACCTACCCTTACGTGCTGCACGCCGAAGCCAACGCTATTACCAAAATAGCACGCTCGGGAAACAACAGCGAGGGTGCGACGCTGTATGTAACGACTTCGCCCTGCATCGAATGCGCCAAACTAATCATTCAAGCCGGCATCACGCGAGTGGTCTATTCGGAACATTACCGCCTTACCGACGGATTGGACTTACTGAAAGCTGCCGGCATAACGGTCGATTTTGTAGAACTTTCTTAGTGTTTTTAACCATGTTTTTACTCCGACTATGAAAAAGAAAACGCTTGTATGGCTACCGGTAATCATTGCCGTCTCCATTGTTTTGGGCATCGTCGTAGGGCACCGCTATGCGTCGCCCTCGCACTCCGGTGAGCAAGATTTATTTTCCCCGACGCGGAACAAAATAGACAATTTGATGGACATCATCGAATATCAATACGTCGATACGGTCGATGCCGACGCGCTGATCGAAGACATCATGCCGCAAATTGTCGATGAACTCGACCCCCACTCCGCTTACATTCCCGCCGAAGATTTGCAGGCGGTAAACGAAGAACTGGAAGGCTCGTTCAGCGGCATCGGCGTGCAGTTCAGCATTCTCAACGACACCATTACCGTCGTAGGCATCGTGTCCGGCGGTCCGTCCGAGAAAATGGGTCTTATGCCCGGCGACCGCATCGTAGAGGTCGATGATTCGACATTTGTAGGAAAAGAGGTAACGAATGACAAAGTATTGAAAAAACTGCGCGGCGAAAAAGGGAGTATCGTGAAGTTGGGCATCATACGGGCTACTTCACCCGAAATGCTCACCTACGAAATCACGCGGGGCGACATTCCCGTGAACAGTGTCGATGTGGCTTTCATGGCAGCACCGGAAACAGGTTATATCAAAATCAACAAATTCGGTCGCACGACCTACACCGAATTTCTTACCGCCCTTGCCAAACTGAAAAGCCAAAACGCCCGCAAATATATCATCGACCTGCGCGGCAACTCGGGCGGCATACTCGAAATCGCCATCAATATGATAAACGAATTTCTGCCGAAAGGCGAACTTATCGTTTACACCGAAGGAAAGGCGTTTCCCCGCAGCGAAGCCGTATCGGACGGGCGCGGCTCTTTCCGCAACGACCAACTCGTCGTGCTGATAGACGAATGGTCTGCCTCCGCCAGCGAGATATTCGCCGGAGCGATACAGGACAACGATCGCGGCACGATAATCGGACGCCGCTCGTTCGGGAAAGGTTTGGTGCAACAGCAGCTGCCTTTTGCCGACGGCTCCGCCATACGCCTGACGATAGCCCGTTACTACACACCGTCGGGACGCTGCATACAGAAAGAGTACGAATTGGGACACGGTGAAGATTATGAAAAAGATATTCTGAACCGCTTTATGCACGGCGAATTCGACAGCCGCGACAGCATCAAGCAAATCGACTCGCTTGCCTACCGGACACGCTATGGTCGCACGGTATATGGCGGCGGAGGCATCATGCCCGACATATTCGTCGCCCGCGACACGACCGGCAATTCGCAATATCTCAACGATGTGGTGAACAAAGGTCTCGTTTACCAGTATGCTTTCAAATACGCTGATGAAAACCGCGATAAACTTGCCGCATTCAAAGAGTATAAAAATCTGCAAAAATATTTGCAGCAGCAGCCTCTCCTGCAAGAATTTACTGCATATGCGGCACAACATGGCGTAAAGCGTAGCAACCGGCAGATAGAGACCTCGAAAAAGCTGCTGACCAACTATCTCGAAAGCTATATCGCACGCAACATCATCGGCGACGATGCTTTCTATCCGATATTCCTCTCCGAAGACAAAACGTTCCTCAAAGCCATAGAGGTGCTCGATGCCAATAAAGGATTTCCTATTGTTGCGGAATAATGGAAAAGGCGGAGTTGCGGCGAATGGTGCGGGAGGCGAAAAAACATCTCTCCGACGATGAGAAGCGGGAAAGCGCGCAAATCATCAGCGCCCGTATAGAGGCACTCCCCTGCTTTGCCGCCGCCCGTCGCATACTGCTTTATCATTCACTGCCCGACGAAGTCGATACCCACGCATGGCTCGAAAAATGGCAGTTTGTCAAAGAATTATACCTTCCTGTCGTCGAAGGCGACGACCTCGTCGTGCGCCGCTACCGGCAAGAGGAGCTTTCGGTCGGAGCTTTCGGCATCTGCGAACCCGCAGGCGAAAATCTCGACGACCTCTCCCGCATCGGCCTCGTCATCGTGCCCGGTATGGCATTCGACAGTCACCGCAACCGGTTGGGTCGCGGCAAAGGATTCTACGACAAACTGCTGGCTCATATACAGGCGCCGACGATAGGTGTGGCTTACGACTGCCAGCTCGTTCCGGAAATACCGGTAGCGCCTCACGACATACCTATGACACAGGTAATCAGTGAAAGACACATATTCTGAAAAATTCTTTCCGGAGAAGTGATTTTTTGAAATAATAGAATTATCTTTGTGTAAATTAAAAAACGATAAACATGGCAAAGATAAAAGGTGCTGTCGTCGTCGATGAAGAACGATGCAAAGGTTGTAACCTCTGCGTCGTAGCTTGCCCTTGCGGCGTATTGGCTCTGCAACCCAAAGAGGTGAACGACAAAGGTTATCATTACGCTTACATGAAAAATCCCGACGACTGCATCGGGTGTGCCAGCTGCGGATATGTGTGCCCCGACGGGTGCCTCTCCGTATATAAAGAAAAACAATAAATGCAAAACAATTCATACACGATATGGCAGAAGAAGTAAAACTGATGAAGGGTAACGAAGCCATCGCACACGCGGCGATACGCTACGGAGCCGACGGATATTTCGGCTACCCGATTACCCCTCAGTCGGAAATCATGGAGACGCTCATGGAAGAAAAGCCGTGGGAAACGACCGGCATGGTGGTGCTGCAAGCCGAAAGCGAAGTGGCTGCCATCAACATGGTGTACGGCGGTGCCGGCAGCGGAAAGGCGGTTATGACCTCGTCGTCGAGTCCGGGCATCAGTCTCAAACAGGAAGGTATCTCCTATCTGGCTGGCGCCGAACTGCCGGCATTGATTGTGAATGTAATGCGCGGCGGTCCCGGACTGGGAACGATACAGCCGAGCCAAGCCGACTATTTCCAGACCGTCAAAGGCGGCGGACACGGCGATTACCGCCTTATTACGCTGGCGCCCGCTTCGGTGCAGGAAATGGCGGATTTCGTAAAACTCGGTTTCAACTTGGCTTTCAAATACCGGAATCCGGCTATCATTTTGGCAGACGGCATCATCGGGCAAATGATGGAAAAAGTGGTGCTGCCGCCGTTCCAGCCCCGCCTCACCGACGAACAGATACGGGCTGCCCGCCCGTGGGCTGCCACCGGAAAAACGAAAAACCGCAAACGGAACGTCATCACTTCGCTCGAACTCGACCCCGCCCGCATGGAAGAGAACAATATCCGCTTCCAAGCCAAATACAGGGAGATAGAGAAAAACGAAGTACGCTACGAAGAAATAGGCTGTGAAAATGCCGACTACCTGATTGTGGCTTTCGGCTCGATGGCGCGTATCTGCCAGAAAGCGCAGGAATTGGCACGCGCCGAAGGCATCAACGTCGGGGTGCTCCGCCCCATTACGCTGTGGCCCTTCCCGAGCGAAATCATCTCGCACTACGCCGACAAGGTCAAGAGCATGATTTCGGTGGAACTGAATGCGGGTCAGATGGTCGAGGACGTGCGGCTCGCCGTGAACGGTCGCGTAAAAGTTGAACATTTCGGTCGGTTGGGCGGCATCGTCCCCACACCCGACGAAGTGGTAAATGCCATAAAAGAGAAACTTTTGTAAAATCGAGAGGATATGAATGATATTATCAAACCCGAAAATCTCGTTTACAGCAAACCGCGTCTGATGAACGACAATCCCATGCACTACTGCCCGGGGTGCAGCCACGGCGTGGTGCACAAACTCATCGCCGAAGTCATCGACGAAATGGGAATGGAAGAAAACACAATAGGCATCGCACCCGTAGGTTGTGCCGTGTTTGCCTACAACTATATCGACATCGACTGGGAAGAGGCGGCTCACGGACGTGCGCCCGCCATAGCTACCGCTATCAAACGACTGAATCCTGACAAAATGGTCTTCACCTATCAAGGCGACGGCGACCTCGCCGCTATCGGCACCGCCGAAACGATACATGCCTGCAACCGAGGCGAGAACATCGTTATCGTATTCATAAACAACGCCATATACGGCATGACGGGCGGACAAATGGCACCGACCACGCTCGAAGGAATGGTTACATCGACCTGTCCCTACGGACGCAATGTGGAGCTTTACGGCTATCCGCTGAAAATATCGGACCTCGTGGCGAAACTCGACGGCGCCTGCTACGTTACCCGTCAAAGCGTGGAAACGGCTGCCACCGTGAAAAAAGCGAAAAAAGCCTTGCGGCACGCCTTTGAAAATTCGATGGCGAAGAAAGGCGCTTCGTTGGTCGAATTTGTATCGACGTGTGTTTCAGGGTGGAAAATGTCGCCCGAAAACGCCAACAAGTGGCTGCAAGAAAATATGTTTGCCAAATATCCGTTGGGCGATCTGAAAAACGTATAACAACCCAAACCTTATTCCGATGAAAGAAGAAATCATTATAGCAGGATTCGGCGGACAGGGCGTCCTCTCCATGGGAAAAATTCTCGCTTATTCGGGACTTATGGAAAACAAAGAGGTAACATGGATGCCTTCGTACGGACCGGAACAACGCGGCGGCACTGCCAACGTTACCGTCATTTTGAGCGACGAGCGCATCAGTTCGCCCGTACTCAACGCATTCGACACCGCCATTATTCTGAACCAACCTTCGCTTGAAAAATTCGAGAGCAAAGTGAAGCCGGGCGGAACGCTCATTTACGACGGATACGGCATACACCACGCCCCCGCGCGCACCGATATAAATATTTATTGCATCGACGCCATGGACGCCGCCACCGAAATGCAGAACGCCAAGGCTTTCAATATGCTCGTATTGGGCGGACTGTTGAAAATCAAACCGATAGTAACACTCGACAGCGTACTGAAAGGGTTGAAAAAATCGCTGCCCGAACGCCACCATCACCTGATACCGATGAACGAACAAGCCATACTCAAAGGTATGGAGTTGATACGCAAAATATAAGCGCATGAAAATCGGAATCATCGTTGCCATGTCGTCCGAACTTGCCTGCATACGGGCATTGCTTCAAGGCGGGAAAGAAGAACGATTCGGAAACGAAACATTCTTTACGGGAACGAACGGCACCCACCGGTTGATACTCACCCAAAGCGGCATCGGCAAAGTAAATGCCGCCCTGCACGCGCAAACGCTTATACGGCATTTTGCGCCCGACTGCATCATCAACACGGGCGTGGCGGGAGGCATCGACACCTCGTTGCGCGTATTCGACACGGTTATCGGCAGCGAGGTGGTGTATCACGACGCATGGTTCGGCGAGGGAAACGCTATCGGACAGATACAGGGGCTCCCGCCCCGCTTCGCCGCCGACAAAGAGCTGTTGCACAAAGTGCAGGCGGCTACCGCCGGAAACGAGCGTATATACAGCGGACTGATATGCAGCGGCGACCGTTTCATTACCGACCGGACAGAGCTGGAAAGCATCAAACGGAATTTTCCCGAAGGGCTGGCGGTCGATATGGAATCGGCGGCAATCGCCCAAACCTGCTACCTGCTCGATACGCCGTTCATCAGCCTGCGCATTATCAGCGATACGCCCGGTGTGGAAAATCATTTCGACCAGTACAATGATTTTTGGGAGAAAGCTCCGGAACAGTCATTTTCGGTTATTCGCCGGATTATAAATAACATATAACGCTCTTTTATGAAAAAAATTCCGAGTTTCACCATCGACCACCTGCACCTGTTGCGCGGCATCTACGTGTCGCGCAAAGACTACATCGGCGACGAGGTGGTAACGACATTCGACATACGCATGAAAGAGCCGAACCGCGAACCGGCTTTGGGGTACGGCGCCCTGCACACGATAGAGCATCTTGCCGCCACCTACCTGCGCAACCACCCCGTGTATGCCGACCGCATCGTCTTCTGGGGTCCGATGGGCTGCTGTACGGGCAACTATTTTCTGATGCGCGGCGATTTGAAATCGGACGACATCGTCGAACTTATGCGCGAAACATTTCGTTTTATTCGCGACTTCGAGGGCGAAGTGCCCGGCGTCGCTCCGCAAGACTGCGGCAACTACCTGCTGCACGACCTGCCTATGGCAAAATACGAAGCCGATAAATATCTGCGGGAAGTACTCGACGTACTGACGGAAGCGAACCTGAACTATCCCGCTCAAAAAGCATAACGTATGGAAAAAGACATGGAAAATCACGACAGCGACAAAATCGTAGTATATAGCGGTTACAATACGCTTTCCGAAGCCTATGAAGCGCGCAACATGCTCGAATCGTGCGACATACCCTGTTTTATCTCCAACGAAAATATGGCGACGGTATATCCGATGTTCGATTCGAATGTGGGCGGCGTGCGCCTACATCTGTTTGAAAAAGATTTGGCACGCGCCCGCGAAATATTGCAAAAGCCGTAACCCGTTTGTAGAAAACAGCCCATGCCACAACTCCTTCCCTCAAAACATACGGCTCTGCAATTCAGTAAATTCGCCATCGTCGGCGTGTCCAACACGCTCATTTCGCTGGCGGTATTTTATTTGCTGTACAATCTCTTTTCCGTCGGTTACACGGCAGCTAACCTTCTCAGCTACATTGCCGGCATCATCAACAGTTTCGTATGGAACAAGTTATGGGTGTTCCGCGCCAAAGAGGGAAACGTCTTGCGGGAAGCCATTTTGTTTCTGTTCGTATTTGCCGTAAGTTACGGCGTGCAATACGGCGTGCTGCATCTTTTGGTAGAGTATTACGGCATCAATCCCAACTGGGCGCAGCTGCCGGCAATGGTCGTTTACACCGTTGTCAATTATGTGTTAAACCGCGTTTTTACGTTCAAGAAATAACCGCCCCGCCATGAAACCGACTTCTCGAAATCTGCTGCTCGGACTGTTGCTCCTGATATGCGTCGGTACTTTATTGACTATCATCGGATTGACGCATTTTCACACCAAAGGCGAACCCCGCGAAGCCATTGTGGCGGTAAGCATGATGCAGACGGATAATTGGGTGCTGCCCGAAAACAACGGCGGCGACATAGCCTACAAACCGCCGATGTTTCATTGGCTGATAGCTGCAACGTCTGTGATATTCAACAGCGGAACGGTCAATGAATATACCTCCCGCTTTCCGTCGGCATTGGCAGCTATCGCCATTGCCATAACGATGTTTTTGTTCTACTCCAAACGCACGAACAACAATCATACGGCATTTCTTTCCGCGCTGCTGTTTTTGTCGGCATTCGAGGTGCATCGCGGTGCGACGGCAGCCCGTGTCGATATGGTGCTCACGGCATTTATCGTGCTGGCACTCTTTGCGTTGTACCGCTGGTACGAAAAAGGGGCAAAAGGTTTTCCGCTATGGGCGGTTTTGTGCATGAGTGCGGCGACGCTCACCAAAGGTCCGGTAGGCATCGTATTGCCCTGTTTGGTTGCCGGCGTGTTCATGCTGTTGCGACGGGAGCCGTTTTGGCGGACGTGCGGCAAGTTCGTCGTCATCGCCGTGGCGTCCTGCATACTGCCCGCCGTGTGGTACTACGCCGCTTACCGGCAGGGCGGAGAAAACTTCATTGCGCTGGTCATCGAAGAAAATTTCGGTCGCTTCACCGGCACCATGTCGTATGAGTCGCACAATGCACCGCCGTTCTATTACCTCTACATCACGCTGGCAGGATTCCTGCCGTGGACGCTCTTGGTGCTGTTTTCGCTTTTCGCGCTCCCCTATTCCCGTCTGAAAATAAAAGGGGTAAACATCTTCAAAGCGATAAAGGCGAAAATCGACCGAATGGATGCCGTCCGGCTTTTTTCGGCAACAGCCATTCTCGTCATTCTCTTTTTCTACCTGATACCCGAGAGCAAACGTTCGGTATATATCCTGCCCGTCTATCCGTTCATCGCCTATTTTCTGGCGGAATACATGGGCTATTTGGCGACCTGTCATCGGAACGTATGGCGGGCGTTCGGCATCGTACTCTCGACGTTGGCAGGCATCTTTGCCGTGCTGTTCGCGGCGTTGAAATGCGGTTGGGGCACCGAGCTGCTCCCTGCCGATTTGCAGCCGTACATAGTCGCGTCGTGGAATTTTTGGGACGTTGTCTGCCTGCTCGTTCTGGTGATATTTATATACGGTCTGTTCAAAAGCAAGGATATACAATCGAGCCGCAACCGTTACGCCTATTCGGCAATCGCGCTCTTTTTCTGGCTGCAAATCATCGCCGACACCGCCGTGCTGCCCGACATTCTGAACGTGAAATCGGACTACACGCTGGCGCAGAAAGTGAAAGAAACGGTACCGCAGGGAAATATCTATTCGTATGTGAGCGTCCCGATGCTGCACTTCTTCGTCATCAATTTCTACACGGACAACCGCGTCGTCATGTTCGAGACCGAGCAGCCCGACGAAGGCTATCTCTTGGTGGGCAAAGGCGATTCCGCCTATATCCTCTCCCGCTATGCCGGCGACTACCGTTTCGAGAAGATGTGGGAAAGCGAGCGTCGGGGAAATGACATTCGCGACATTGTTTGTATGTACCGATTCCGTCGGGAAAAAGAAACCGAATGAAAGTCTGCATCGCCGAAAAACCGAGTGTCGCCAAAGACATCGCCGAAGTGCTCGGCGCGAAAGCTCGCCGCGACGGCTATTTCGAGGGAAACGGCTACTGCGTAACGTGGACCTTCGGACATCTCTGTTCGCTCAAAGAGCCGCACGAATACACCCCGCAATGGAAGCAATGGTCGCTTGCCGACCTGCCCATGATTCCGCCCCGTTTCGGCATCAAACTCATCGACGACAAAGGCATCGAAAAACAGTTCGGCGTCATCGAAACCCTGATAAGCAAAGCCGATGCCGTCATCAACTGCGGCGATGCCGGACAGGAGGGTGAATTGATACAGCGCTGGGTCATGCAGAAAGCCTCCTGCCGCTGCCCCGTATATCGCTTGTGGATTTCGTCGCTGACGGAGGAGGCGATACGCGAGGGATTCGACAACCTGAAAAAACAGGAAGAATTTACGCTTCTTTACGAAGCCGGACTGTCGCGCGCTATCGGCGACTGGCTGTTGGGCATGAACGCCACGCGCCTCTACACGTTGAAGTACGGACAGCGGCGCCAGATACTCTCTATCGGACGGGTGCAGACGCCCACGCTCGCCCTTATCGTGAATCGGCAGCGCGAAATAGAACAGTTCGTGCCGCAGCCCTACTGGGAATTGAAGACGGTGTATCGCGACACCGTTTTCTCGGTAACGAGCGGACGTTTCGACAGCGTGGACGAAGGCAACAAAAAGCTCGCCGAGATAGAGAACGCCCCGTTCACCGTTACCGACGTTACCCGCAAAGAAGGGAAAGAGTTTGCGCCCCGCCTGTTCGACCTCACCTCGCTGCAAGTCGAGTGCAACAAAAAATTCGCCTTTTCGGCAGACGAAACGCTGCGCCTCATACAGTCGTTGTACGAAAAAAAGGTTACCACCTACCCGCGCGTCGATACCACCTACTTGAGCGACGACATCTACCCCAAGTGCGCCGGCATATTGCAGGCGGTGGCGTCGCAGGCGGTCTATACGCCGCTGGTCGGCGCACTCCGGCTCGACAAACTGCCCAAAACGAAAAAAGTGTTCGACAACAGCAAGGTTACCGACCACCACGCCATCATACCGACGAATGTGCGTCCGCTCAATCTGTCGGACATGGAGCGGAAAGTCTACGACCTCGTCGCCCGCCGCTTCATCGCCGCTTTCTACCCCGACTGCCAAATCGCCACGACCACCGTGTCGGGCGACGTCAATGGCGTGGCATTCAAAACTTCGGGCAAAGAGATTCTCGTCGCGGGCTGGCGCGCCGTGTTCGACAAAGAACAAAACGACGACGCAGCCGGAAAGGAGGAGAACGGCGACGGCGTGCTCCCGCCTTTTGTCAAGGGCGAAAGCGGCGCACACACGCCCACCCTCTCCGAGAAATGGACGCAGCCGCCCAAACTCTACACCGAAGCCACCCTGCTGCGCACCATGGAGACGGCGGGTAAATTGGTGGAGGACGAAAGCCTGCGCGACGCGCTGAAAGAAAACGGCATCGGACGACCCTCCACGCGGGCGGCTATCATCGAAACGCTGCTCAAACGCAACTACATACGCAAGGAGCGGAAAAATCTCTCCGCCACCGCCACCGGCATGGAGCTCATCGACACGATACAGGAAGAGCTGTTGAAGTCGGCAGAGCTGACGGGCATTTGGGAAAACAAGCTGCGCCGCATCGAACGCGGCGAATACAAAGCAGCCGATTTCCTGTCGGAACTGAAAACGATGGTTACGCAGATTGTAAACGACGTGCGCAGCGACCGCACCCGCCGCGTCATCACCGTCGAAGAAAAGCCGGTGGAAACACCTGCCCCGAAAGAGAAAAAGAGCCGCAGCGCGACCGCAAAAACGGTAGACACAGCCGCGCCGCTGCGCTGTCCGTTGTGCGGGAAAGGCACCGTGCTGAAAGGGAAAAGCGCCTATGGCTGCTCCGAGTGGAAAGCGGGGTGTACCTTCCGCCTGCCTTTCGACCGCTGCCCCGAAGATGCCGACGAAAAGACCTTGCGTAAAATAGTGAAAACCATTCACCCTAACTCGTAAAAATATGCCCGGAAATCCTCAGGAACTTTTCCCGCTCGTCGATGAAAACGGCGCCGTCGTAGGCAGCGCCACGCGGCAGGAGTGCCACAACGGCAGCAAGCTGCTGCACCCCGTCGTGCATCTGCACCTCTTCAATATGCGGGGCGAACTCTATCTGCAAAAACGGGCGATGCACAAAGACATTCAGCCCGGCAAGTGGGACACCGCCGTAGGCGGACACGTCGATTACGGCGAAAGCGTCGAAGCCGCCTTGCGGCGCGAGGCGCGCGAAGAATTAGGATTGACCGGCTTCGAGCCGCAATTCGTGCAGCGCTACATCTTCGAGTCGGCAATCGAAAAAGAGTTGATACACACCTTCCTCACCCGCTGCGACGCCACGCCCGTGCCCGACCGCGACGAAGTGGAATGCGGCAGATTCTGGTCGCTCGCCGAAATCGACGCCGCATTAGGTCAAGGCATCTTCACGCCCAACTTCGAGAACGAATACCGCACCGTACTCCTGCCCCGCCTGCGCGCCGCCGAACCGTAATCGGAAAACAGCTGCACACTACACGCTTTTTCCGATTCTTACAAAGTAGTTTGCGAATAATCCAGTTTATATACGACTTCCCCAGAACTATCCTTTTCAAATGTTCCAATACAGATAAGTTCAGAAATACTTTCTGTCCAAAATACTACGGTAACTTTGGATTGAGCAGGTATATCTAATTGATGTTTCAATTCGTTTGAATGTTTTTCGCACAAGGATTTTAATTCCTCAAAACTGTTTGTCCTTTTCCCACAATGAATGGTTATCTCCTTTTGATTCGACATTTCTTGATTTTTTGTTTTCATATTGATTTTATTTTAATGGTTTATAAATCTTCGCCATTTGCTTGATTGTATTTATTGTCATAGAATAAGAAAATGCTATATCCATAGGAAACTTCACCTATCATAAACCAAACACATCTTTTATCAAAATCCAATATCAAATTATCAAAATCCGATGTCAAAGGTAGTTGGTAATAAACAGCTTCATAGCGTTTTTTATTAACAGTCATTTCATACCCGATATCTTCATTTTCTGGTATGGTAAAATCCAGTGACGTATATTTAGGATTATTGGCGAATTGGTTACAAAGATTGTTGAATCTTATTTTAATATTCGACTCATTTTTAGGTATTTGATCCTGTACCATAATCCGATAAACTTTATTGTTATTCGTTACGACGGAGATATAAACGTTCTGTCCGTTAAATTCTCCTTCCAAATCTCCAATTTCACTTTTTTGAAATCCTTTTGCTTGGAGTTTCTTGATCATTTCGGTTTTACTCCCATCGACGGGAATCCCTAAAAACCGGGTAACCTCTTTCTCTTGCTGCGCATATACCGCTATCGCAAATGCGAGCAACATCGTAATCGACAGTAATTTTTTCATGTCATTAAATTTTGTGTCCCCCAGCTGCCACAAGGACATTCATAGAATACAGCAAAAGCGTGGAACTGCGATGCCACGTCTTAAGTTAGAGGTCCTGAGAAACCTTGTAGTACAGATATGGGAATAGCAGCCACGCTATAGCGTGAAAGCCACTATGCTATCCTTGTACTACGCTCGAAATTTCTCAGGTTTCTAACTTACAAGATAAGCATAACGCTTCTTTTTTCAATAATATGCCGGATAAAGCACCCTTTATCCGTTCACAAAGATAATAAATTCCATAAACAAAACGTGCGCAAAAGCCAAAATTTTGTTCTTGCCGAAAATAGCCTGTTTCCACACGTCGAGGTTTTTCGCACTTTTCACTTATCAATACTTTAACCGACCACAAACAAAGCGGGGCGACCATACGTCGCCCCGCCTGTTTTTTATGAAATGCCTGAATGGCAGAAATCAGCGCTGCAATTAAAAGACAAAACTCAATTTTGCATTGACGGAATTTTTGTATTCGTACCCGATCTGCCAGCCGGTATAATTCACGCCGATTGCCAACCATTTGAGTATCAAATAATCATAGCCGGCAGATGCCGATATGGCAAAGCGGGTGTTTTCTTCTTTCATCGTTTTCTTAATATCGAAATCGGAAATAGGTGCGACCGTTATTCCGTCTTTCGATTCTTTCGACACGCCCAACCCCACTGTTCCTTGCAAATATATTTTATGGCGGTTTATATGCAGCACATCGCCACCCAGCCCCAAACCTATCATATAATCGCGGACGCTGTTCATCAAGTTGAAACTGTATGATATACCGTCTCTTTCGTATTCATCGAGTTTGCTCCCATCATTGACACCGGCATGGAAACCGGCAAGAACGAAAATGCGATTGTGAACGTAATATTTGTATTCTATGCCGAGATCGTAACCCGTACCGTCCCACATTTCCGGAAAATATTCATACCCGCCGAACAGAGCGAACTGGCTCGTTCCCTTTTGCGCAAAAGCACTCAGCGACAGCGAACAAAACAATAGCAGTACAACTTTTTTCATAATTCAATATTTTATCGTCGTACAAAAATAAACCGATATCTATAAATAAACAAAATTTTATCTTTTATTTTTACTATTTGCATTATATTAATATATTTATCAAGCAATAGACCGACTGAATTTTATCGGCTAATCGCCGCAGGGGATTTCGCCGTGCAAAATGCGGCTTACCGTATCGACCAAGAAACGGTGTTCGCACGCCAGTACGCGAGCCGCCAGCGTTTCGGCAGTATCGCCGGCAAGCACGGGCAGCGACGTCTGCGCCACGATTTCGCCCTCATCGTAGCGTTCCTCGACGCGGTGTATCGTTACGCCCGTGCGGGTTTCACCGGCAGCCACGACGGCTTCGTGCACCCGTATGCCGTACATACCCTTGCCGCCGTATGCCGGCAGCAGCGACGGGTGGATATTGAAAATGCGCCGACGGTAGCGACGCAACACCTCCACCGGCAGCATACGCATATATCCCAACAGAAATATCATGTCGGGGGCGGCGGCAGCGAGTACGTCGGTCAGTTTCGCCGCCAGCGCCTCGTCGCCGCTTTCGGTTTTCGTGCTCAGGTGGTAAGCCGGAATGCCCGCCTGCCGCGCCCGCTCCAACGCCTGCGCATCGGAATTGTTGCTGATGACGGCACAGATGCGGGCGGCGATGCGATGTTCGGACACGGCGTCGATAAGCGCTTGCAGATTGGAGCCTCCGTGCGAGGCGAATACGGCGATGTTCATAGGCGGGATTTCAGAGTTCTAGTTCGACAGCCCGCATTTCGCGCAAGGAGCGCGGCACGTCGATGATGCGCTGGTTGCGGCTGCCGCGAAAGCGCAGGGAAATATCCCGCTGCGCCAAGATGAACGGGCTATCGACAAGGACGTCGATATAGGAAAGGAATTTACGCGATACGGGCTGCATCATCAGCGACTCGAAGAAGTAGCCGGTGTAGCACCATATCGTCTTGTCGGTTTCACTTTTGATGCGGGCAGCCAGCGCCGTCAGCGGCTCGGCTTGCAGCATGGGGTCGCCGCCGGAGAAAGTAACATTCATATCGGCTTCCCGTATCAGGTCGAAAAGTTCATCGACCGTGCGCATGATGCCGTTGCGCATATCCCACGACTGGGGATTGTGGCACCCCTCGCAGCGATTTTCGCAGCCGGCAACGTAGATAGAGGTACGCAAGCCGACACCATCGACCGACGTACCCTCTACTACATCGAGAACAGAAATGCGGCACATATCATTTGTGAACGACACGGTCGTGGAGTTCTGCCAGTTTCGCATGATTCCAGCGGTCGGTGGCGCCGACCAGATAACCGGTGATGCGTTGCAGACGGTCGATGTGCGTGCTGTTGCAGTTGGGGCACACTTCGAGCGACTCCTGCGCATCTTCGTATCCGCAGTCCATGCAACGGTTGCGGTTGTGGTTCACCGAGCCGTAGCCGATGTTGTACTTGTCCATCAAGTCCACGATGTCCATAATGGCATCGGGATTGTGGGTGGCGTCGCCGTCGATTTCCACGTAGAAAATGTGTCCGCCGCGCGTCAGGTCGTGATAAGGCGCCTCGACTTCGGCTTTGTGTTTCGGGCTGCAATGGTAATACACCGGCACGTGGTTGGAGTTGGTGTAATACTCTTTGTCGGTAACGCCTTTGATGATGCCGAACTCTTTTTTGTCCTTAGCCGTGAATTTACCGGAAAGACCTTCTGCCGGAGTCGCCAGCACGCTGAAATTGTGATGATAACGCTCCGAAAATTCATTTGCACGGTCGCGCATATAGGTAACGATGCGCAGCCCGAGTTCCTGCGCGGCGGCATCTTCGCCGTGATGTTTTCCGGTGAGGGCAATCAGGCACTCCGCCAATCCGATGAAGCCGATGCCCAGCGTACCTTGATTGATGACGCTCTCTATCGTATCGGTCGGTTTCAGATTCTCGCTGCCGACCCACAGCATCGACATGAGCAGCGGGAACTGTTTCGCCATCGTCGTTTTCTGGAAGTTGAAACGGTCGTTCAACTGGCGCGCCGTCGTTTCGAGCACTTCGTCGAGTTTCGCGAAAAAGGCGTTTATGCGCTCCTCTTTGTTTTCGATGGACATACATTCGATAGCCAGCCGCACGATGTTGATGGTCGTAAACGAAAGGTTGCCGCGACCTATCGAGGTCTTTTCGCCGAAACGGTTCTCGAACACGCGGGTGCGGCAGCCCATAGTCGCCACTTCGTATTTGTAGCGCTGCGGGTCGTCTGCCCGCCACAATTCATGTTGGTTGAACGTGGCGTCGAGATTGAGGAAATTCGGGAAAAAGCGGCGGGCGGTAACTTTGCAGGCATACCGGTAAAGGTCGTAATTCCGGTCGGTCGGCAGGTAGCTTACGCCCCGCTTCTTTTTCCATATCTGTATAGGGAATATCGCCGTAGAGCCGTTGCCCACGCCCTGATAGGTGCTTATCAAAATTTCACGAATGATGCAGCGTCCTTCGGCGGAAGTGTCCGTACCGTAATTTATGGAGCTGAATACCACTTGGTTGCCGCCGCGCGAGTGTATGGCATTCATGTTGTGTATGAATGCCTCCATAGACTGGTGTACCCGCCGCACCGTGCGGTTAATGGCTTGCTGCTTGATGCGCTCGTCGCCCGTCAGTCCGTCCAGCTCCTTGTAGAGGTAGTCGTCGATGGGCGCGTTGTAAAGGTGCGAATAATCGGCGTCCATGAATTTTTCCAACACCTTCACCTCCTCGATGTAGCTCAGCCGCACGTAAGGCGCCAGATAGAAGTCGAAAGCGGGAATGGCTTGCCCGCCGTGCATTTCGTTCTGCACGGTCTCCATAGAAATACAGCCCAGTATGCTTGCCGTCTCGATGCGTTTGGCGGGACGCGCCTCGCCGTGCCCGGCGCAGAAACCGTTATTCAGAATTTTATCCAGCGGGTGCTGCACGCAGGTGAGCGACTTGGTGGGATAATAATCCTTGTCGTGAATATGGATATAGCCGCGTCGCACGGCTTCGCGCGACTCTTGGCTCAACAGGTAATCATCGACGAAAGGTTTGGTGGTTTCGCTCGCGAATTTCATCATCATGCCGGCAGGCGTGTCGGCATTCATGTTGGCATTTTCGCGCGTGATGTCGTTCGACTTGGCATTGATGATGTCGAGAAACACATCGCGTGTCTTGGCTTTGCGGGCGATGCTGCGCTGGTCGCGATAAGCGATGTATTTTTTCGCCACCTCTTTTCGCGGGCTTTTCATCAGCTCCATTTCCACCCAGTCCTGAATCTCCTCCACACTCATCTGTTCCCGTCCGTTGCAGGCTATGCGGTCGGTAATCTTGCGAATCAGCGATTCGTCTTCGCCTTTTTCCGTCTGGAGCATTGCTTTGCGTATCGCCGCCATGATTTTTTCTTCATTGAAGCCGACGATGCGTCCGTCTCGTTTGATAATCGTTTGTATCATATCCGTATTAGGTATTAAATTTTACGTCCTGTTTCAGACGGGGAAGGTTTACACGACAAGCGATCTTGGAGCAGAGTTGTTGTGCAGCTTTCACCCGAAGCCGTTTCCGACAATGGCGCACCCGGCAGGTCTTCTGACTTATTCCCTTTTGCCCGCCTTCCCGATGTTTCAAAATCAGTGGCACTTCGGGCAAAATTTTGTTCCGGAATTTACAGCTACGGGGATAGTTCCTGACTTTCACAGGATTCCCTTTTCATCTCCGAATTCGAGAACCGAATGCGATGCAAATATATAATCGGGAAAATTTATTTCCAAATATTTTCCGAAAAAGTTTTTCTTTTTGGGAAACTTTTGTTCTTCGATGAATGTCAAGCAAATAATCGAATTTTATATATAAAATATTATTAATCAATAAATTATAGTGGCAAGATAAAGCGTTTTAATTTGTTAAAATGGAAAACTTTATGCTCAAAAACATTTTTCTTTTTCTATCACGAACATTATCAATAAAATAATATAAATGAAATAAAACAACAACGTATTTGCGGCTTAAATATCCAATTCGTGTCTGATTGTATCGACCACGTCGAATATCAACGACTGTATCGGCTCCACAATCGACTTGCGCGGTTTCTTGCCCGGCACCAAAACTTTCAAGCCGCCTTTCACGCAGGAAATTTCTATTTTTTCCGGCATATCCACCGGTTCGCCGTCGAGGTGCATCACGCCCGACCGCTCCCGCGTAACGGTAAGCGCATTCGTCTCGAACGCCTTTACGTAAGGGCTGACCCACAGCCATTTGGTGAAAAGCTGCACGACGACGGGCAGCACATCTATCGGCGTAATGGGGTAAAGAATGGTAACATCTATTTTGCCGTCGTGCACATCGGCGCGCGGAGCGATATAGGCGTTGTTGCCATATTGTGCGGCATTGCCGCAAGCCACCACGAAGGCTTTTTCCTGTATCACGCCGTCGGCAGTCTCTATGCGGTAAACTTCATTCTTATATTTCAGATATTCTTCGACAGCTTTTTTCACATAAGTCATCGCCCCCCGATGTTTGTCTTCGGCAAATTTCCGACTCACCCACGCATCGAATCCCATGCCGCAGGTACAGAAAAAGACTTTTTCGTTGGCTTTACAATAGTCTATTGATTCCACGACAGCAGTATCGAGCATCTGCAATGCCCGTTCAGGATTGAGCGGAATGGAGAGGTGTCGAGCCAATCCGTTGCCGGAGCCTATGGGTATGATGCCAAGCGCCGTATCGGTGTGTATCAGCGAGCGGGCGACTTCGTTGCAAGTGCCGTCGCCCCCTACCGCCACAACGTAGGAATATTTTTTATCGACCGCTTCCTGAGCCAACAGCGTGGCATGACCGGCATATTCGGTATAGCATATCCCGACATCGAAACGCGGCGAAAGTATGGCAGTTGCCCGCTCCGGTATGCGCTCTTTGGTATGCGTACCCGATACAGGATTGATTATCAACAACATTTTTTCTTTTTCGTCCATTCCGTATATCGACATTACTTTTCCCAAAGATACGAGTTATCTTGTTATTTACCAAAAACAATTTTTATTTCCGGATAGTTTTGCTATATTTGCTTGATGAAAAAACGGTTTGAAAATGGAGTTGTCCGCTCTGTTTATGCCGCAAAAGGTTTAATTAAAATTTTTAACTTATGGACTTTCTCGTTAAAAATCCGCTTATACGCAACCTGCTCGTGATTGCATTGGGCGGGGTGCTGATCGCTTACCCTCAACTCGGACCGAAAATCGTCATCATGGTCATCGGAGCCCTGTTGGCGATACCTGCCCTGTTGGCGATTATCGGCTA
>CANQQA010000017.1 GCA_947625885.1 uncultured Bacteroidales bacterium | reverse complement strand
GTGATAATGAGGTCGAAACGTTTTGTCGCCAGTTCGCGGAATGCCTCTTCGAGGTTGTTTACCTGCGTTACGCGGGGTGGCGAACTCAGGTTGAGCGAGGTGTACTCGAAAAATATCTGTTCCTCGACGCGCCCGTCTTCTTCCAAAATAAAAGCGTCATAATAGGAGGCGACCAACAAGACGTTGAAGATGCGTTTCTGCATCAGGTTGGTGAATGATGTATCTTTGAGATAGAGATGCTTTATGTTGTCTTGTTCTTCCATGTTGTAGAAATAGAGAAAATCTTATTTTCCCATGCCAAAAATACGACTATTTTTATAAAATGAAAAATTTATGGGATAAAAAATGTTCAAATAGAAATACTTATCAATAAAAAAGCAGTCCATATGAGCGTATGCAAGATGATTTTTGGAACAATTTTATTTTCGTAAATAAGTTGTAATCAGTCGTATACATTTACAAAAATACTTATTTTTTTTAAAAAGAAAAAACAGCGGTGCCATTCGGCGCCGCTGTTGAGAGAGGGAGGAATTTTTATTTGAACTCTTTCCAGCTTTTTATGGGCAGGTCGTGCAGCTCGACGGAACAGAAGGCTTCGATGAAAGCTCCTGCCAACCGAGCGTTCGTAATCAGCGGAATGTTGTGGTCGACGGCGGCGCGGCGTATTTTGTAGCCGTTGGTCATTTCGTGCTTGGTGTAGTTTTTCGGCACGTTGATGATGAGGTCGAACACATGTCCGGCAATCATATCCATGACGTTGTTTTCGCGGTGTTCGTCAGGCCACGAAACCTCTACTACGTTTTCGACGCCGTTTTCGAGCAGGAATTTGCGGGTGCCTGCCGTTGCATATATCTCGTAGCCTTTTTCGTAGAGCATGCGGCAGCCGTCGAGCAAGTCGACTTTCGAGCGGGTGGCGCCCGACGACACCATGACGCGGCGGGGTATCGTGTAGCCTACTGCCAGCATGGCGGTGAGCAGGGCTTCGTTGAAGTCGTCGCCGATGCAGCCCACTTCGCCGGTCGATGCCATATCGACGCCGAGTATGGGGTCGGCGTTTTGCAGTCGGGCGAACGAGAATTGCGGAGCTTTCACGCCGATGCAATCGACATCGAACGCCGATTTGTCGGGTTGCGTGTAGGAGGCGTTGAGCATGATGCGGGTGGCGGTCTCGATGAAGTTGCGTTTCAGCACTTTCGATACGAAGGGGAAGCTGCGCGATGCCCGCAGGTTGCATTCGATGACTTTTACTTCGTTGTTCTTGGCGAGGTATTGTATGTTGAACGGACCGCTGATATTCAATTCTTTGGCTATCTGCCGGCTGATTTTCTTAATGCGGCGAGCCGTCTCGAAGTAGATTTTCTGCGCGGGGAATACCAGTGTGGCGTCGCCGGAGTGTACGCCGGCATATTCGATGTGCTCGGAAATGGCGTATTCCACCACTTCGCCGTTCTGTGCCACGGCATCGAATTCTATCTCTTTGGTATTCTGCATGAATTGCGATACGACCACCGGATACTCTTTCGACACGTGGGCGGCAAGTGCGAGAAATTCTTTCAACCCGTCCATGTCGTAGCATACGTTCATTGCCGCGCCGGAGAGTACGTAGGAGGGGCGCACGAGCACGGGGAATCCCACTTTGCCGATGAATGCCTTGATGTCGTCCATCGAGGTAAGCTCTTTCCAAGCCGGCTGGTCGATGCCGAGCTGGTCGAGCATACTCGAAAATTTGTGGCGGTTTTCGGCGCGGTCGATAGAAACCGGCGAGGTGCCGAGTATGGGCACTTGCTGTCGGTACAGCTTCATGGCGAGGTTGTTAGGTATCTGACCGCCTACCGAAACGATGACGCCGTTGGGCGCTTCCAAGTCGATGACGTCGAGCACCCGCTCGAACGACAGTTCGTCGAAATAGAGGCGGTCGCACATATCGTAGTCGGTCGAAACCGTTTCGGGGTTGTAGTTTATCATAATGGATTTGTAGCCCAGTTTGCGTGCCGTCTGTATGGCATTGACCGAGCACCAGTCGAACTCCACCGAGCTGCCTATGCGGTATGCGCCCGAGCCGAGCACCACCACCGAACGGTCGTTTTTATAATAAGGTATATCGTGGTCGCTGCCGTCGTAGGTAAGGTAGAGGTAATTGGTGAGGTCGGGGTGCTCCGACGCCACGGTGTCGATGCGCTTTACCGAGGGCAGTATGCCGTTTTTCTTGCGGAGGTTGCGCACCCGTATTGATTCGGGTTCGAGGTTGCCCGACGGGTTTTCGACGAATCGGGCTATCTGGAAGTCGGAGAATCCCAGTCGTTTTGCTTCGAGCAGCACGTCGGCGGGCAGGTCTTCGATGCGGTTGTATGTTCCGAGTTTCAGTTTGTAGTCGTAGATGTTTTTCAGCCGTTCGAGGAACCACGGGTCGATTTTTGTCAAGTCGTAAATCCGTTCGATGCTGTACCCGCGCGCGAAGGCTTCGGCGATGGCGAAGATGCGCATATCGGTGGGGTTTGCCAATTCGTCGTCGAGGTTGTCGAACGTCAGGTCGTTGTTGCCCACGAATCCGTGCATGCCTTGTCCTATCATGCGCAGCCCTTTCTGTATGATTTCCTCGAAGCTCTTGCCGATAGACATGATTTCGCCCACCGATTTCATGCTCGACCCGATGCGGCGCGACACGCCGACGAATTTGCTGAGGTCCCAGCGGGGTATTTTGCAGATGAGGTAGTCGAGACTCGGGGCGACGTATGCCGAGTTGGTGGTGCCCATTTCGCCGATTTGGTCGAGGGTGTAGCCGAGTGCTATTTTGGCGGCGACGAAGGCGAGCGGGTAGCCGGTGGCTTTGGAGGCGAGCGCCGACGAGCGGCTCATGCGGGCATTGACTTCGATGACGCGGTAGTCGTCGGTGTCGGAGTTGAACGCATACTGTATGTTGCATTCGCCCACGATGTCGAGGTGGCGTATGATGTCGCGGGAGAGCCCTTGCAGCATGGTGAGTTCGTCCTCGTCGAGCGAACAGGTGGGCGCCACCACGATACTCTCGCCGGTGTGTATGCCCAGCGGGTCGACGTTTTCCATACTTGCCACCGTGAAACAGTGGTTGTTGCTGTCGCGGATTACTTCAAACTCGATTTCCTTCCACCCTTTCAGCGACTCCTCCACCAGTATCTGCGGGGCGTATGAAAAGGCGTTTTCCGCCAGTGTTTTCAGTTCTTGGTCGTTGTTGCAGAATCCGCTGCCCATACCGCCGAGCACGTAAGCCGAGCGTATGATGAGCGGGAATCCGATTTCGTGGGCGGCTTTGAAAGCGTCGTCCATCGACTCGACGGCGATGCTTTTCGGTGTCTTTATCTTTATTTCGTTCAGTTTTTTGACGAAGCGGTCGCGGTCTTCGGTGTTCATGATTGCTTCTACGGAGGTGCCCAATACCTGCACGCCGTATTTTTCCAGAATGCCGTTGTTATACAGTTCCGTACCGCAGTTGAGGGCGGTTTGTCCGCCGAAGGCGAGCAGTATGCCGTCCGGCTGTTCTTTCTTGAAAACCTCTTCCACGAAGTAGGGCGTGATAGGCAGGTAATACACTTGGTCGGCGATGCCTTCCGATGTCTGTATCGTGGCGATGTTGGGGTTGATGAGGACGGTTTTGATGCCCTCTTCCCGCATGGCTTTCAAGGCTTGCGAGCCGGAGTAGTCGAACTCGCCCGCCTGCCCGATTTTCAGAGCGCCCGAGCCGAGTACGAGAACTTTTTTGATGGTCTGTTGCATGGCAGTGTGTTTTTTTATGGTAATTGTTTTTTAGTCGATGCGAATGCGCTGCCCGATTTTCAGTGTGCCTTTTGGATTGATTTTGTTCAGGCGGCAAAGCGTGTTGATGGAGGTACTGTATTTTCGGGCGATAGAGGTCAGCGTGTCGCCTTTGCGCACGCGATATACCGAGTAGGAAACGCCGTTGGCGTAGTAGGTTTCGGTGCCTGCCCGATAGGGGGCGGAGCGGAACAGGAAGGTCTCTTTCCGGACACTTTGCGTGTTGAAATCGACAATTTCGTTCGGATTCAAATCCAGTCCGAGAAAACGTATTTCGAAGTGCAGGTGCGGTCCGGTGGAGCGTCCCGTGTTGCCTCCTAAGGCTATGGGGTCGCCCACCTTCACGATGTCGCCCTCTTTCACCAAGAAATGGGAGAGGTGTGCGTAAATGGTTTCCAGCCCGTTGGGGTGCCTTATCACCACGTAGTAGCCGTATCCGCGCCGCTCGTATTCGGTGAATCGCACCTGTCCGGCAAAGGCGGCACGCACGGTATCGCCTACGGCGAGTCGCAAGTCCACGCCGCGGTGCATGCGGGAGCGGCGGAAGCCGTAGTCGGAGGTCTTGCGTCCGGGTACGGGCATGCGGAAATTGGCGACGTTCACGACGAAACTGTCCGGCAGCTGCACGCCGGCGCGGCGGTAGGGATTGACCCAGCGGTTTTCCCACACGTTGCCGTAGAGGTCGCTGGCGGGGGCTATTCCGAATACCTGCCGCAACCGTTGGCTGTACGTGGTCGAGTCGTCGATGGTGAGCATCGCGGGCAGCAGTTTGTTTTTTTGCAGGTTCTCTTGCTGTGCGGCGATGTGTCGGGCAATGCCGGCGTCATCGCTTTGGGCGATAGCGGAATAGGGGCACATCGCGCCCGCCGTTGCGGCAAAAAGCAGGGTGGCAGCTATTTTGTTTTTCATCAGCGTAGGCACAAATTTTTCAAAGGTAATTATTTTTTATGGAATATTTACCTTTTATCGGCAAGAGTTTTTGCAGAAACGTTAGCAGGTAAGCGATATTGCCGTAAAAATTCGTTCGTGCACGTGCGCCGGTAATCGGGTGTACGGCACGTCGCGATTCCCGGGATAGCAAACATGAATCTCGGAAATCGGCGTATAAAATAATTCATGGAAAATCGGGTACAAGGCGAAACGTTGCCGGCGAGGCTGTCAGCCGCAGAAAGGGCAGAACATGCCCGAACTCGAATTAAGCAAATCATATTCTATCCGCGCTATTTTGTGGAATCGTTGCACGGTATCGTAAAGGAAAAAGCCGTCGCTCCATAAATCCGGCGTCAGATTGAAGCCGACGATTCCTTTATAGGGAAAGGCGGTGTTTTTGAAAAAGCCGTTCACGCCGAGCGTCAGAAAGGCGTAATTGTCCACGATGTTGCCGGCATACACCACATAATGGGTAATATCGTTCGTTGCCGCATTATACACGCACAGTATATCTCCTATAATCGCATAGCGGATTAAGTCGGACAGGCTCTCGATATTTTGTATGGAGCGGTTGGTCGGATCTATTTTTCTCCCGAGAATCGACGCTGCATTTATAATACTCTTTTTTGTCCCGTTTGTGATGAGAGTGCTGACATAGCTGGCGCACGGACCGCCTTCGACACCGGTGTCGGTCTTTTTGAAAGACAAATCCGGTTGGGTTAAAATATATTTTTTCAGATTTTCTCTATCCGCACTGTTCATATTTCTGCAATTTGATAATGAGTGTGTCCGAACAAGTTATTACACTGCACTCGTTCTGACGCACTCATTATAGGTTAGACAGTCTGTTTTTTCATTCGCTTGGCTACTGTCCTTTGTCGGTTATCGGTTCGACGCAGCTTGCCATGATGTCCATCAGTTTCGACAGCCCTTCGGTCTGCGGCTGTTGGCTGGCGGTTACATGTATTTGGTATTTTGCGGTCTGGTTTGTGGCGCGGGTGTTTTCGCGCGAGGTCGAAACCTTGCCGCTGATTTCCGTTTTCACGAACCAGTTGCTCGACAGGTTGGCTGCCACGTCGGTCGTCAAGGTGCTCTTGGTGTTTTCCGTCGTGGTAACTTCCATTTGGAAATCTATGTCGACGTGGTCGATGAGCAGCGAAGGAATGGGAACCAGCCCGATGAAAGGCGCTTCCACTTTCTGCTTCATCGTGGTGATGATGCCGTTCTGCTTGATAGGACGGTCGACTTCGAACTCCAATACGCGGGTCTTTTTGTCTTTGTCGAACGCTATCCGTTGATAGAAATCCCATGCCGTCGATGCCAATTCCTGTTGGGCTTCTGCCGCAGCAATCAGCGGGGCTGAAATCAATTCCCGCATGGGTATTCCTTTGAAGTCGTCGGTTATGCCGTCGTTGGTCGTTGCGCCTCCGTTCGTCGGAGGCTCCATACCCGTCGCACCGTTTTTCACGTCGGTCAATGCCATATTCATCACTTCGTTCGCGTTTTCTTGCAGATTTTGTGCTGATTCGGACGTTTGTCCTTTGATAATTTCTTTTGCCATGATGTCTTCAATTAAACGTTGCTAAATTTGTTTGTTATATTCGTCTGTCAGACGCGCTACGCCTTCGGGCGTATCTTTGGCTTTGAAACGTATGGTTACATTCATCACGTCGTCGTCCGCAGCCTTGATGCCTTCCATTTCCATTTGCAGGTCGGCGTGCGACAAGGAGCCGTTTTCTTGCAGCTTGTCGGCAAGGGCGTGCGAGGCGATATCGCCCACCCGGGCTTTGAAATTTATCTCCACGTCGTCCATCTCCAAATGGCTGTGAGAAACCAATGCCATTAACGGGACGTCTAATTCGCGCCCGCCGATTTTTACTTTCCGGGTAAGCGGGTTGCCGTCGTTCGTACTCCAAAATTTCAACAGCCCTTGCACCTGCTGCGCTTGCAGCATCTCTTGCGCGCTGTCGATGGCGTATTGCAACCCTTTCAGAATGTCGGAGAAGGCGTATTTTTGTTTTTTATTGAATACTCCCATACTTCAATTTTCAATAAAGAATCCTCTTATTTTCGTTATCTTTTGTTTATATTAAGAGCAAAGATAGCAGAAAAAATGAAAAATGCAAAATTTTGGCAAACAAATTAACGGAATGGGGCAAAAAATTTCGATAAGAGGAGCGCTAAGGAATATATATCGGGAAAATCCGTGCCGGTAAAATGGCTCTGCTGCGGGCGGAGGTTATATGGCTTCGGTTTCCAATAAAAAACCGTTCAAGTCGGAATCTCCGCAATCGAACGGTTTAAGGGTATCGTCGGGGCAAGCCGTCTGAAATTCAGATTCATTACATATCGAATTTTGCAATCTTCGCAAAGAAATCATACGCCTGTCGTGCCCGACGTCGTTCTGCTTTCGATGCCGGCACCACTTTTTGCGATGCCGCCTCAAAACGGGAGGCATCTTTACCGGTAAGCACCGGCGTTTCTTTGATAGGTTTTGCCATTATTCTTTCTCTCTTTCGCTTCAATTCGTGTACAAATATAGTGCATTTTCGGCAAAACCGTTCTTTTTTCGCAGAAAATTTTGCGGACTATGGTCCGTCAAAGTAGTACGTGTATGCTTTGTTTTTTTCCCACTTTTGTGGTGCATCCGTCCCCTCCATCAGCTCCCATGTTCCCGTATTAGCCATGGTTGCTTTCGGAGTATTTAACTCCTGAGGTATCATATAATATTGTTTGGAGAGTGATTGGTTCTCAAATATCGGAACATCTTTCGAAGAAGAAGAGGTAGTCCATTCCCACGTGGACTTCGCGGGGGCCGGTGCAAGCGTTCCCGTCGTAAAAACGTCAGACAAAGCAATCGTATTACTCAAATAGTTATCGTTGTGCGACGTGAGTGTTACGGAAGCACAGGCGTGCGAAAATGCCAACGCTATACCGCCGTCAACCTTGTCCGTCGTAGAAGAAGCAACAGCAGTTAACCAATTCGTATTGTGGTTGACAACATCGCAAGTAATCGAATTTTTAACGTCAGCGTCATAAGGGGAATAAGCAAAAAAGATCGTTTCCATTCCGCCGCGAAGATAATAATTCTCCTTGGGGGCATAATAGATGTCGTCGCCCGCCATGTGTTTTATTACCTCCACATTATTCATATACAAGATAGGACTTTCTTCGCTCGTACTTCCCTTTACGTAAGCGAACACGCCGAACGAATTGCCCGTGAAGTCGGAGCGGGTGGGGAGTGCTTTATCGGCGGCGGAGCGGGCGGCATCGGGGGTGTTCCAACTCTCCGGCATCGACACCGAGAAGCGCAGCGGCACTGCTGCTACCGGCTCGTCTTCCGTATCTGCCGTGCAGGCGGCAAACAGGGCTGCTGCCGCCACAGCGGCGCCGGCAAGCAGCCGGCTTGTTCGTATCGAAAACTTCTTCATATGCTATCGTTTTTCCGTGCTGTCGGCGCAGCCGAGGCGCACGGCATTTTGGTGATCGGGTGGGGACAGAGGAGGGTCGCCTCCTCCCCGCTCTCCGCAACTCCCTGCTCGATGCAGGGGGTTGCGGAAGTTGCAGTCCAACCCCGCCCGACCTATTTTTCGGCGTTATTCAGTCGGCGTATTCAACGCATTTACATCCACCTCCTCATCCCAGTTACTAACTTTCGCAGTAAAGCTAATCGGTGCAGTCAAGATAGCCGTTTTGTCTTTTTTTGAACCGACAGCATCGTTCTTAAAGGTAAGCAGATAGTTATATTGCTTATTAGCTTCCCACGTTGTAGCGGGAACAGCTACACAAACCCAACCATATACTGTACCGTCCTCAGTTTTGTCGTTTTCTATATCACTTCCTGTCGGAAAAACAATGAGAGGGTCACCTTCTGAAACATTATGTGTTATGTTAGCCAGCAAAGCAATATAAGCGCCGTTTTCATCTTCATCAATAGTACCGGTCTCCCAAGTAGTGGTAATATCTTGCGGAACCAACATAAAAAATTGTTGATCGGCTTCTTGCGCATTCAAAAGACTTGTCACTGGGGCATTCTTCGCATCGCCTGCTAGTTTATTCAACGTTATTGCAGTAGTTGCTGTATAAGTATAATTGACATCCTCACTCATAGTAGTCCACTGTGTGCTTTCGCTATCTTCTACTCCTAATTCTGTTACTTTTACCTCAAAGATAGTGCCGTTTTTAACATGTCCGAGTACTACATCTTTTATCTTAATGTCGTATTCGGATTCATTTTTCGCACTAATTCCTATTTTAGCAAGCTGGTGCTTAAATGTAAGCCCTATGCCCGACGTAGCATTCTCTTTCAGTTTATATATGGGGGCGGTAATAAAATCTTGTTGCTGTTCAACGCTGGCAGGGATAATCACGGTGTACTTATAAACATCCTTTGCCTCAGTACTAACCTTTATATCTAAATAACCTGACGCATATGCCTCTCCCCATATAGATTTATCTTCAACGCCCCAATAGTGAGGTTCTTTATCCTTTATTTCATAATTGTCGCCGGATTTGGCATATGTCTCATTTTGAATATGATGGACACCTGCATCATCATCATTCTCAACAATCCATGCATTTACATTAAATTCATTCAATTCCTTGCCGCTCTTATCATTATAAATATCGCTTGCAGTAGCACGCATCGGCACAGTGGTGCGGAAAGTAATCTCGTTGCCGGGATTCACAGCCACTTGCTCGTCGTTGGAGCATGATGTCAAGGCAAGTGCTGCCCCGATCATCCAAAATAGTTGCTTTTTCATTTTTAATAGATTTAATGGGTTAATAATTATTTGTTTGTTTTTTTGTTTTCGTTTCCGTTTTTTCGGTTTTTCCGGTTTTTGTTTCCGGTTTTCCGGCTTTCCGGCTTTTGTTTTTTCGGTCGGTCGGCGGGTTACATCGGCACCACGATTTCTACCGTCTCTCCCCAGTCGTCGACGGTGGGCTGGAAGCCTCCGCCGCCTTCGCCTCCGCCGACGGGTTCGGGCAGGGGCAGCTCTTCGACGACGATGGGCTGCTCGGGCGCCGCTTGCGAGGCGGCTACCTGCTCGCTCACGTCGTAGGTGTATTGCCACGGGGTGTCTTCGTTTACGTCGGCGTAAATGGTCAGGATATTGGTTTCGGGCCGGGGTGCCGGTGCGGTGCCGCCTTCGCCTTCTTCGCCTTCTCTCCGCGGGTCTGCCCAAAAGGTGAGCAGGCTGCCCGTCAGCGTGTGTTCGCCCGATACGCTGATTTCGAAGGGCATGGTAACGCGCTCGACCGATACTTCGTCTTTGCCCGGCAGGTAGCCGGCTGCCATGCCCGATAGGGTGGCGCTCAACCCGCGTGCGCTGTGCAGGTTTTCTACGCCCTCGATTTCCACCGAGAAGGTGTAGTTCGCCTCTTTGGGGTGCAGGGTGATGGCAGGCGCTGCGACGTCGGCGGTGAGGTCGAGGCTCTCGGCATGGTCGCACCAGAGGCGGTCGGGGGCGAGGGCTACCCGCTCGTCGCCGCCGGAGCGCATCCTCAGCAGGTTGTTGTCGGGGTAGGCTTCGGTGGTGGCGGTGTAGACTTCGAAGGTTTCCTGCCGCTCGGTGTTGCGGTAGAGTATGTTTTCGGTGTCGCTGTTGAGGCAGATGGCGTCGTACTCGCCGGCGGGCACGCGAATGGTGCCGCCCTCGCGCCCTACGACATCGTAGCGCAGCGGCGAACCTCCTTCGCGCGGAAACAGGTAGAGCGACATGGTGGCGGGCGAGGCGTCGGGCGCTTTCGCCCAGTCGAAGTCCAACTGCACGGACACGATGTGCGAATGGTCCATGCACAACTCTTTCTGCTCGCACGATGTGGCGACGAACAGGCTCGTAAGCGCCGTTATATAGAGCATCTTTTTCATCGTCTTCCTCCTTTTCCCTTGATGATGCCGCCTCCGAACATCCACACGAGCGATACTTCGGCTTTCGTGGGTCCGAACCAGTGCCGTTGCCACGTTTCCTGCCATACGTACTCGCCGTCTTGCGGCTCATAGGTGCAGTATTGTCCGCCCCAATAGCCGATGCCTAATGTGAAATCGAGGCTCAATCCGCGCGTTATCGGCAGCGAATAGCCGTACTCCACGCCCATGGCGTAGTTCATTTTGTCCCACAGGGTGCCGCCCGGCTCGCCGCCCATGTAGCCGCGACCGCCCAGCTCGAAATCGTAGTCGAATATCTCTCCGTAAACGCCGACATGGTGTCCCGTGAAGGGCTTGGCGGCGGCTTGGCGTCCGAGATACTTGCGGGCATAGAGTTCGCCGCCGTATATGCGCCAGAAGAAATCGCTCTTTTCGCGGCTCCACCACGCATACATCACGTTGGCGCCGACCGACCAGCCTTTGCCGGCGCAGAATTCCAGACCGATGTTCGGCACGAGCAGCACGTCGTAGAGCATATTGGTCTTCAACGCCAGCGCGTAGGGCTTGGGTCCTGCCTGCCGCGACGGGCGCACCGGCGCACTGCCGGCTGCGGCGGGCGGCTCATTGCCGGAAACATTCACTGCCGGCGCGTTCCCGCCGTCGGCAAGGGCGGGCGCCTCCGGGGCGGGCGGCAGCAGCCGCATCGTGTCGGGCTGCCCGGGCACGGCAGCCATCTGTGTGCTGCCGGCTGCCCCTGCGGAGGCGGGGGCAGCGGTGCTGTCGCCGAGCGCAACCCCACCGGCAGGCGTTGCCTGCACGGGGGCAAGGCGTTGCGTCGTATCGGCAGGTTGCTCCTGCGCAGCGGCGCTATCGCCGGCAGCCGGCGATAGGGCGGAGGCAAGGAAAATGACTACGACCACATCGGAACTGTCGTCCGAGGCGGAGGCAACCGTTGTCCGGAAATTCTCTTCTTTCAATCTTTTCCGAGTGATCAGCTCGGATTTGACACGGTTTGCCCGCACGCGGGCGACAGCTAAATTTTCAGACTCCGAACCACAGGAGCCGCAATAAGCAGATACATATATATACATGCGTCCCGACGAAAGCTCCGAACGGCAGCGGTCGACCGTCGACAACATGCGTTCCAGCTCCGGCTCGTTGTCGAGATACGGAGAATAGAACATGTCGATGCTCTTGGCGAAACGGAAAGTCATGACCGAATCGGCGCTCTCGGCAGATACCTCCGCCCAGAGGCTCCCCAACAGGAAAACCGCTATCCACTTGCTCCAATATTTCAGATTCCGGCACATCGTCCTTTTTCTCTTTCTTAACCTAAAAAAATTCGTTTCCTCGTTTTTGAAACATTTTTCATTACTTTTGCAACGAATTAATCTATCGCGAAAGTAGTGCTTTTTTTTATACAGAATACATTAAATATTGTTAAATATTTAATAAATATATTATCACAATACACCGCCTATCCGATTGCCATTGAGTTTCCGCGAATAAAACCACGTCCGAAATTCTTCCGCATTTCTCCGCAAATGACATTTTTTTCATGCCGCCTCTCCGGAATCGGAGATAATTCGTTTGCAATGAGCCCCTCTTGTCGGGTTGAATCGACGACGGCTATTTTCGCCGGAAAAAGTTTTTACAAGATTTTAACACAAAAAATTTGCACGCGAATATTTTTGCTCTTACTTTTGTCTTAACAAAATTGTTAGATAAATTTGTTTATAACGATAAAACGCTATGAAACAAATAATTGACACAATAGACGATAAAACCGAGATGCTGCACGAGTGGCAGATGCCCGACGATAAGCAGGAGCCGACGAAAGAGCAGTTGATTTTGGAGGCTGCCGAGCGGGAGTTTCTGCTCAAAGGCTATGACGGCGCACGGACGATGGCGATAGCCGAAGCGGCAGGCGTGACGCACGCCATGCTGCATTACTATTTCCGCACGAAAGAACGGCTGTTCAACTGCATCGTCGATTCCAAGATGCAGACGATGGGCAAGATGCTGCTGGCGGCTTTCGGCGACGAGCGGCTGCCGTTGCTCGACCGCATACGCAACGGCGTGGAGCGACATTTCGATTTCGTTGTCGCCAATCCCGATTTGCCCCGCTTTTTCATCAACGAAATTTACGTCCGCCCCGACCGCTTGAATCTCGTCCGGCATAATATCGAGAAGATAGCCGCCCCGCTGTTCGCCAAATTGCAGCGGCAGCTCGACGAGTCGGCGGCGCGGGGCGAAACCGAACGCATCGACGTGCGTATGCTGGTGCTCGACCTTATGTCGGTGAATATTTTTGTATTCATCGCCTATCCGCTTGTCGAATCGGTGTTCGGCGATTTTGCCGCCGACCGCGCCCGCTTCCTTGCTCTGCGCAAGGCGGAGAGTGTGGAAATTATTTTACGGAGAATCAAAAAACATACGATATGAAACGTATATTGATTTATGGAATAGGCTGGCTCGTGTCGGCAGCGGCGTTTGCGCAGCCGACGCTCGACGAATGCCGCCGCATGGCGCGGGAACACTATCCGGAGATACGGCAGTACGACGTGGTAGCCCTCACGGAGGGGTACGACCTGTCGAATGCCGCCCGTGCGTGGATTCCGCAGGTGTCGCTCTCGGCACAGGCGACGTGGCAGAACGCCACGGCGAAATTTCCCGACGCCTTGACGGCGATATGGCAGCAGTACGGACTGTCGATGCAGGGCGTCGCCAAGACGCAGTACAATGTCGGCATCGAGGTGTCGCAGAACATTTGGGACGGCGGCAAAAGCCGCGCCGACCACCGCATCGCCAAAGCCGATGCCGACGAACAGCGGCGGGCTGCCGATGTCGAACTCTATGCCGTCGAGGGCAGGGTCGATGACCTCTATTTCGGCATTCTTCTGCTCGACGGCCGGCGGGCGTGCATACGCCTCACCTGCGATTTGCTGCGCAGCAATTTGGAAAAGATGCGCTCGCTCGTGCGCAACGGCGTGGCGATGGCGTGCGATGCCGATGCCCTCGAAGCCGAGCTGCTCACGGTCGGACAGCAGCTCGCCCAGACGGAAATGGCGCGCACCAACTATCGGCAGATGCTGGAACTCTTTATCGGCGAGCCGTTGGGCGAGGGCGACCTGCCGCTGCCCGAAGCTGCCGAGCCGCTCGCGCGCGACTCGGAACGTCCCGAGCTGGCGATGTTTGCCGCCCGTTCGTCGGGGCTGTCGGCTCGCGAACGGACGATAAAGTCGGCGGCGATGCCGCAGTTCAAACTCTTCGCCACAGGCTCTTTCGGCTATCCGGGCTACGACCTGTTCAAGAGCATGACGTCGCGCGACGGACAGTGGAATTTCATGGCGGGCGTACGCATGTCGTGGAACTTCGGCGCATTCTATACGCAGAAAAACAATCTCGAAAAGTTGCAGGCGGCACGGCAGGCGGTGGATATACAGCGCGATATATTCCTCTTTAACAACGAATTGCAATTGACGCGCGAGCAGGGCGAGATAGCCCGTCTGCGCAGGGTCATTGCCGACGACGGTCGGATAGTCGCCTTGCGCCGCTCGGTGCGCGAGGCGGCGGAGTCGAAATTGCGCAACGGCGTCATCGACACCGACGAACTGCTGCAAAAAATTACCGACGAAACCACCGCCGCCATTTCGCGCACCACGCACGAAATAGAACTGCTGAAAACGATTTGTGAACTGAAACATACGATAAACAAATAGACGATGAAAAAGATGATGATTTACAGCGCACTCCTGCTGGCGGCAGCGGGGTGCGGCAGCCGCGACGATTTCGATGCGGCGGGCACCTTCGAGGCTACGGAGGTGGTCGTGTCGGCAGAAGCCGCCGGACGCATACTCTCGTTCGGCATCGAGGAGGGCGACAACGTGTCGGCAGGCGTACAGGTGGGCGCTATCGACAGCGTGCAGCTCCATTTGCAGAAATTGCAGTTGGAGCGGCAGGAGGCGTCGGTGCGCAGCAACCGTCCCGACATAACGAAACAGATTGCTTCGCTGCGCGAACAGATTGCCAAACAGCAAACCGAACTCCGCCGCGTGGAAAACCTGCTGAAAGACGGCGCGGCGACGACCAAACAGCGCGACGACACCGAAGCGCAGCTGAAAATTCTCGACGGACAGCTGGAAGCCCTGCTTTCGACCCTGCACAACAATACGGCGGCTATCGACGAAAATTCTTCCGCCATACAGTTGCAGATAGCCCAAGTCGAAGACCGGCTGGCAAAATGCCGCATCGCCTCGCCCGTTTCGGGTACCGTGCTGGCGAAATATGCCGAAGCGGGAGAACTGGCGTCGGTGGGGCGTCCGCTGATGAAGGTCGCCGACATGGAGCATATTTTCCTGCGGGCGTATTTCACCTCCGACCAACTCGCTGCGCTGCGGCTCGGACAGCCGGTAACGGTTATTGCCGACTTCGGCGGCGGGGAGCGTTTCGATTACGAGGGGCGCATCGTGTGGATAGCCTCCGAGAGCGAATTTACCCCCAAGACCATACAGACGCGCGACTCGCGGGCGAATCTGGTGTATGCCGTGAAAATTGCCGTCGAAAACGACGGGCGTTTGAAAATCGGCTTGTACGGCGAAGTGAAATTGTAATGCGATGAACGCACGGTATGCTATAGAAATCGACGGATTGACGAAGCGCTACGGCGGCATGACGGCGCTCGACCGCGTATCGTTTCGGGTGGAGCGCGGCGAACTGTTCGGACTGATAGGTCCCGACGGCGCCGGCAAGACGACGCTTTTCCGCTTGCTGACGACGCTGATGAATCCCGACGAGGGTACGGCGGCGGTGGACGGACTCGATTGCGTCGCCGCCTATCGGCAGATACGCAGCCGCGTCGGCTATATGCCCGGACGCTTTTCGCTCTATGCCGACCTGTCGGTGGAGGAGAACCTCGCTTTCTTTGCCGCCCTGTTCGGCGTGCGGGTTGTCGACAACTACGACCTGATAGCGCCGATTTACAGGCAGATAGAGCCCTTCCGCACCCGTCGGGCGGGAAAACTCTCGGGTGGCATGAAGCAGAAACTCGCCTTGTGCTGCGCCTTGATACACCGCCCCTCCGTCCTCTTTTTGGACGAACCGACAACGGGCGTCGATGCCGTGTCGCGCAGCGAGTTTTGGGATATGCTTGCCGAGCTGAAAGCCAAAGAGATTTCAATCTTGGTCTCTACGCCCTATATGGACGAAGCCGACCGCTGCGACCGCATCGCCCTGATAAACGAGGGGCATTTGCTTGCCGTCGATTCGCCGCGCGGCATCGTGTCGGCTTACGGCGAACGGATTTACACCCTGTCGGGCGGCGATATGTACGCCCTGCTGCTGGCGGCGCGCCGGCTGCCCCATGTGCGGCGGTGCTGTCCTTTCGGCGCGGCGCACCACCTTTCGGTCGATGCGGATTTCGACGCCGCTGCCTGTCGTCGGCAGCTGGCGGACGAGGGTTTCGCCGATGTTGCATTGCAACCGGCGGAGAGCGGCATCGAAGATGTTTTCATAAAACTGATGAACCATGAATGAAACGGTTATATCGGTACGGAATTTGACCAAATGCTTCGGCAACTTTCGGGCGGTGGACGGCATCACTTTCGATGTCGGACGCGGCGAGATATTCGGTTTTTTGGGCGCGAACGGCGCGGGGAAAACCACTGCCATGCGCATGTTGTGCGGATTGAGCTGTCCGACCTCCGGCAGCGGCACGGTGGCAGGCTTCGACGTGTTGCGGGAAGGCGAGCGCATCAAACGGCATATCGGCTATATGAGCCAGCGCTTTTCGCTTTACGACGACTTGACGGTTTTGGAGAATATCCGCCTCTATGCCGGAATTTACGGATTGTCGCACCGGCAGACCCTGCGCCGCACGGCAGAACTGTTTGCGCGGCTCGACTTCCGGAAGGAACGCAATCAGTTGGTGGGGGCGCTGCCGCTCGGATACAAACAAAAACTCGCTTTTTCGGTGGCGACGCTGCACAGTCCCGAAATCGTTTTTCTCGACGAACCTACCGGCGGTGTCGATCCGCTGACGCGCCGGCAGTTTTGGGAGTTGATTTATGAAACGGCGGCTGCGGGTACGACCGTATTCGTTACCACGCACTATATGGACGAGGCGGAGTATTGTTCGCGCGTTTCCGTCATGGTGGACGGACAGATACGCGCCCTCGACACGCCTGCCGCCCTCAAAAGCCGCTTCCGCGCGGAGTCGATGGACGAAGTGTTCCGCCTCTTGGCGCGCGAGGCTAAACGGGGAGATTGAAAAATGGGAAATTTCGGTTCGTTTGTAAAAAAGGAAACGCTACATATTTTGCGCGACAGACGCACGATGCTGGTCGTGCTGCTGATTCCCGTCGTGTTGATGACGCTGTTCGGATTCGCCATTTCCACCGAAATCAATAACATTGATGTGGCTGTCGTGGCGCCGCACCGCACCGAAAGCGTGCGGCAGGCGGTGGAGCGCATGGCTTCCAATCCGTATTGTACGTTCAAAGGCTATATACCCTCCGACGAAATAGACCGAGTGCTGCGCAGGGGCGAAGCGGCGGCTGTTGCCGTGTTTGCTGCCGACTACGACCGCATTGCCGCCATGCAGGCGCCTGCCGAGCCGGCGGTGCAGTTGATTTTCGACGCCTCGAATACCAACACGGCAATGTCGGGCGCCGCTTATCTGCAAAGCATCTTGACCGGCGCTTCGGCGCAGGCGTCGCCCGTCGAAATGCGTCTGCTTTACAATCCGCAGATGCGGAGCGCCTATAATTTCGTGCCCGGTATCATGGGCATGATATTCATTTTGATTTGCGCCTTGATGACTTCCGTTTCCATTGTTCGCGAAAAAGAGAACGGCACGATGGAGGTGCTGCTCGTTTCGCCCGTGCGCCCCATGCGCATCGTCCTTGCCAAACTCGTTCCTTATTTCATGCTTTCGTGCATCAATCTGGCGACCATACTCCTGCTTGCCGCTTACGCTTTGGACGTGCCGCTGTCGGGCAGTGCGGGAGCCATCATTGCCGTTTCGCTGCTTTATCTGGTGCTTGCGCTAGCGCTCGGACTGCTTATTTCCACCATTGCCGAGAAGCAGATTGTCGCCCTCATCATTTCGGCGATGCTGCTGATGATGCCCATCGTGATGCTGTCGGGCATGCTCTTTCCGGTGGAGAATATGCCTGCCGTGTTGCAAGCCATTTCCTACATCGTTCCCGCACGGTGGTATATTGAAGCCATACGGAAGCTGATGATCGAGGGGTTGCCTTTCGCTGCCGTGTGGCGCGAAGTGCTTATCCTGTTGGCGATGACCGTCGTGTTCATCGTCGTCTCCGTCAAGAAGTTCAACGACAAACTCGAATAGCGATGCGCACCCTTTCCGTTCTTTTGCAAAAAGAGTTTCGCCAACTGTCGCGAAACAAGTTCGTACCGAAAGTCATCGTACTCTTTCCGATTATGGTGATGCTGGTCATTCCGTGGGTAACGACGATGGACGTGCGGAATGTCGGTGTTACGGTGGTGGACGACGACCGTTCGACGCTCTCGCGGCGCCTTGTCGATAACATCGACGCTTCGGAATACCTGTCGGTGATTGCCGTGTGCGACGATTATGCGGCGGCGCTTGCCCTCCTCGAAGCCGGTGAAACAGATGCCATTCTCGAAATTCCGGACGATTGCGAAAGCTCTCTTTTAGAAGGGCGTTTGAAGAAAATGAACATTTCAGCCAACGGCGTGAACGCCATAAAAGGCTCGCTGGGCAGCCGCTATCTCATGGGCGCCATTGCCCAGACGCTGGCAGAGGTGCAGGCGGAAAAAGGGCTGCCGGCATCGGTCGAGCCGACGGTGGTGCGCAACTTCTACAACCCGACACTCGAATACCGCAACTACATGGTGCCCGCGTTGATGATTATGCTGCTGGTTATGATTTGCGGATTCCTGCCCGCACTCAATTTAGTCGGCGAGAAAGAAACGGGTACTATCGAGCAGATAAATGTTACGCCGGTAGGCAGATTCACGTTCACGCTGGCGAAGCTGATACCGTTTTGGCTCGTGGGGCTGGTGGTGCTGTCGATAGCCATGCTGTTGGCGTGGGGCGTTTATGCGCTGTCGCCGGCGGGTTCGGTTGCCGGCATATACGCGGCAGCCCTGCTGTTCGTTCTCACGATGTCGGGGCTGGGCGTGGCGATAGCCAACAAGTCCGACACGATGCAGCAGGCGATGTTCGTCATGTTTTTCATCGTGATAATCTTCATTCTGATGAGCGGACTGCTGACACCGATAGATTCGATGCCCGCATGGGCGCAGAAGATAACCCTCTTTTTGCCTCCCCGCTATTTCATCGAAATCATGCGGTCGATATACCTGAAAGGGGCGACCTTCGTCGACCTCTGGCACGATTTTGCCGCACTGGGAGTCTTTGCCGTCGTTTTCGACCTGATTGCCGTCGCCGCCTACAAAAAGCGGTCGTAAGATTTTGGAATGCGATAATCCGTAATTCGGGTATGCAATTCGGTAATCGGGGTGTTTTTCGGGGCGGAGATTTTTCACTATCTTTGGGGATTCAAAAAAAATGACATGAATAAAAAAGTGTTGATACTCTCATCGAGCCCGCGTAAGGGCGGAAACTCGGACACCTTGTGCGATGAATTTTTGCGCGGTGCCGCAGAGGCGGGAAACGAAGTCGAAAAAATCTTTTTGGGCGACAAGACCGTGCATTATTGCACGGGGTGCAGTACGTGCAGCTATCTGCAAAAGCCCTGTCCGCAAAAAGACGATGCCGCCGAAATCATCGAAAAAATGGTGGCAGCCGACGTCATCGTCATGGCGACGCCGGTCTATTTCTATACCATGAGCGCGCAGATGAAGACGCTTATCGACCGCTGCTGCGGCCGCTATACGGAAATGAACGGCAAGGAGTTTTATTTCATCGTAACGGCTGCCGAAACCGAAAAGGATTTGATGCTGCGCACCATCGATACCTTTCAAGGATTCCTCGACTGTTTGGAAAATCCCGTCATCAAAGGCACCGTATTCGGCTTGGGCGTATGGCACAAAGGCGAAATACAGGGCAGTCCCGCCATGCGCGAAGCCTATGAAATGGGCTTGCAGGTGCGTTGATGCGCCCGATAGAAAACGGTAAAAAACGAAAAAAATGAAAAGCATAAAAATTTTTCTTCCGGCAATGGTTGCGGGTTTGCTGCTCGCGGCTTGCACGCCGAAAGAATCGTCTAATCAATCGAATACGAATATGGAAAAGCTGAATCTGACACAGAAATGGGACAAGACGTTTCCGCAGAGCGATAAGGTGAATCACAGTAAAGTAACCTTCAAAAACCGTTACGGCATCACGCTTGCCGCCGACCTCTACGTGCCGAAAAATGCCGCCGGAAAACTCTCGGCAATCGCCGTGTGCGGACCTTTCGGCGCGGTGAAAGAACAGGCGTCGGGTCTGTATGCGCAGACCATGGCGGAGCGCGGATTTTTGACTATCGCTTTCGACCCCTCCTATACGGGCGAGAGCAGCGGCACCCCGCGTTACGTCGCTTCGCCCGACATCAATACCGAAGACTTCTGCGCCGCCGTCGATTACCTCTCGACGCGCGACGACGTCGATGCCGAACGGATAGGCATCATCGGCATTTGCGGCTGGGGCGGTATGGCGCTCAATGCCGCCGCTATCGACACCCGCATCAAGGCTGCGGTGGCTTCGACCATGTACGATATGAGCCGCGTAAGTGCCAACGGCTATTTCGACGCGATGGATGCCGACCAGCGCTACGAACTTCGCAAGCAGCTCAACGCCCAGCGCACCGCCGATGCCAAGAGTGGCACGTACGCGCTTGCCGGCGGAGTGGTAGACCCGCTCCCCGACGATGCCCCGCAGTTTGTCAAGGATTATTATGCCTACTATAAAACGCCGCGCGGCTACCACGAGCGTTCGCTCAACTCCAACAACGGCTGGAACAAGACGTCGGCGCTCTCCTTTATCAATATGCCGATACTGGCGTACAGTAACGAGATACGCAGCGCTGTGCTGGTGATTCACGGCGAGAAAGCCCATTCCCGTTATTTCAGCGAAGATGCCTTCAAGAAATTGCAGGGCGACAACAAAGAATTGATGATTATTCCGGGCGCAAGCCACACCGACCTCTACGACCGCACCGACATCATTCCTTTCGACAAGATTACCGCTTTCTTCACCGAGTATCTGAAATAGAGGCGCGGCAGTCGGTTATGCAGACAGCCCGCAAACGTACACCGTTTGCGGGCTGCTTGTTTTGCGGAAACTGCGGTAAATTTATAGGAGTTGTATGCCGTGTCGGGCGCACTCGGCTATTTGCGCTTCGGGCCAGATGCTTGCCTGCACTTCGCCGATGTGGGCTTTTTGCAGCAGGTACATACAGAGTCGCGACTGCCCTATACCGCCGCCGATAGAGAGCGGCAGCTCTCCGCTCACGAGCATTTTGTGGAAATCGAGATTGAGCCGGTCGGTGCAGCCGCATATTTCCAACTGTTTCAACAGAGCGCTTTTATCGACGCGGATACCCATCGACGAAATTTCAAACGAACATTCCAGTACGGGGTTCCATAGAATGATGTCGCCGTTGAGACCTTGATACCCGTCGGAGTTTCGAGTCGTCCAGTCGTCGTAGTCGGGGGCGCGACCGTCGTGCGGTTCGCCGTCGGAGAGTTTGCCGCCGATGCCTATGATGAACAGCGCCCCGTATTTGCGGGCGGCTTCATACTCCCGCGCTTTGGGCGGAAGTCCCGGATACATCTGCAACAGTTCTTCGGCGTGAATGAAAGCGATGTCGTCGGGCAGGGTCGGGGTGATATGCGGGTGTATCGCATACAGGTCGGCTTCCGTATCTTTCAGCGCGCGGTATATTTTGCGCACGGTATCTTTCAGGTAGTCGAGCGTGCGGTCGTCGGCGGTGATGGTTTTTTCCCAGTCCCACTGATCGACGTAGAGCGAGTGCAGGTTGTCCAATTCCTCGTCGGGGCGTATGGCGTTCATGTCGGTGTACAGTCCGTAACACGGAGCGATGCGGTAGGCGCCGAGCTTCATGCGTTTCCATTTGGCGAGGGAGTGCACCACTTCGGCTTGCCGGTCGCCCATGCTTTTGATGGGAAATTTCACGGGGCGCTCCACGCCGTTGAGGTCGTCGTTGATGCCCGTGCCCGAGAGCACGAACAGCGGCGCCGTAACCCGCCGCAGGTTGAGGTTCTGTGCCAGTGCCCGCTGGAATCCGTCTTTTAACTTTTTGATGGCCTGCTCGGTCGTTTCGGGCAGGAGCTTGGGCGTATAATGTTTGGGAATGATCAGTGCCATACCGGAATGCCTGTTTGTTTTCGTTTCAAAATATTTCGTTGCAAATGAAAAGTATAATTCGTTTTGTTGCGATATATCTGTTTCATTTCGGTTGCAAATATAATCATTTTGCCAGACAAAACAACGCTTTTCGGAAATTTTGTTTATTTTCTTATACGAATCGTTTTTCGGACGGAAAGAAAAATTTGTCCTTCCGTATTTTTCCATTACCTTTGTGCGGATAAAAGAACGTTTGCCATGCCATTGACCATTCCGGCAGACCTGCCTGCCGTAGGGATTTTGAAATCCGAAAACATATTCGTGATGGATTCGCGGCGCGCCTCGTCGCAGGACATACGCCCGCTGCGCATCATCATTCTCAACCTTATGCCGTTGAAAATCACGACGGAAACCGACCTGTTACGCCTGCTCTCGAACACGCCGCTGCAAATCGAAATCGACTTTTTGAAAATCTCGGGGCACGTTTCCAAGAACACGCCGGTGGAGCACATGATGGCTTTTTACAAAGACTTCGCCGCGATATGCGACAACCGTTACGACGGCATGATTATCACCGGTGCGCCGGTCGAGCAGATGTCGTTCGAAGAGGTGTCGTACTGGGACGAGGTCGTCCGCATATTCGACTGGTCGCGCACGCACGTTACCTCCACCATGTATATCTGCTGGGCGGCGCAAGCCGGACTTTACCACCACTACGGCATACCCAAATACCCGCTGGAACGGAAGCTCTTCGGGGTCTTTCGCCACACGATTCGCGAGGAGTGCCGCAAGGCGCCGCTTTTTCGCGGATTCGACGACGAATTTTACATTCCCCACAGCCGCCACACGGCTGTCGATGCCGACAGCGTGCGCCGCTGTCCCGACATCACGCTCATGGCAGAGGGCGAGCAGTCGGGCGTTGCCGTGATGATTGCCCGCAACGGGCGCGAAGTCTACCTGACGGGACACTCCGAATATGCCCCCGACACCCTCGCCAACGAATACTACCGCGACTTGGGCAAGGGGCTGCCCATCGATATGCCGCAGAATTATTTTCGCAACGACGACCCCGCCGCCGGTGTCGTGGTGCGCTGGCGCTCCCATGCCAACCTGCTCTTTTCCAACTGGCTCAATTACTACGTTTATCAGGAAACCCCTTACGACATCGACGCCATACGATGACCGCACCCCGCCGCATCGAACTCTTGGCGCCTGCCAAAACTGCCGATATAGGTCGGGAGGCGATCGTGCACGGAGCCGATGCCGTGTATATCGGCGGACCGGCTTTCGGTGCGCGGGCGGCTGCGGGCAACAGCGTCGCCGACATCGCGCGGCTTGCCGATTTCGCCCACACCTATCATGCGCGGGTCTATGCCGCCGTCAATACGATACTCTACGACAACGAACTGCGGCGAGCCGAACGGCTGATTACCGACCTTTGCCGCGCTGGCGTCGATGCGCTTATCGTGCAGGATATGGGCATTTTGCGCCTCGACATTCCGCCGGTGGCGCTGCACGCGAGTACGCAGTGCGACAATCGCACCGTCGAGAAAGTGCGCTTTCTGTATGAGGCTGGTTTTTCGCGCGTCGTTCTGGCGCGGGAGCTTTCGGCGTCCGAAATCCGCGAAATCGCCGCTGCCGTGCCGGTCGATTTGGAAGTGTTCGTGCACGGCGCCCTCTGCGTGAGTTACAGCGGGCAGTGTTACCTGAGCCGCTGCCTGTCGGGACGCAGCGCCAATCGGGGCGAGTGCGCCCAGTACTGCCGCCTTCCCTACACTTTGCTCGATGCCGACGGAACGCCCCTGCTACGCGAAAAACACCTGCTATCGCTCAAAGACATGAACCGTTCCGATCGGCTGGAAACCCTGCTCGATGCCGGCGTTACCTCGCTTAAAATCGAGGGACGCCTCAAAGAACTCTCTTATGTAAAAAACATTACGGCGTGGTACCGCCGCCGGCTCGACGAGATTTTCGCCCGCAGACCGGAGTATTGCGCCGCCTCGTCGGGCAGGGTGGAATGTGCTTTCGAGCCCGACCCTTTTAAAAGTTTCAATCGCGGATTTACGCACTATTTTCTCGACGGCGTCGATGCCGAGCCCATCGGGTCGCCCCACACGCCGAAGTCGCTCGGCGAGCCGGTGGCGCACGCGCTGCGGCGGCAGGGCGCGGCATGGATTATCGACCGCGCCGGCGCGGTGGGCAATGGCGACGGTCTTTGCTTTTTCGACGGCGACCGCCGTTTCGAGGGCTTTCGGGTCAATCGGGCGGAAGGCTGCCGCATCTATCCCGCCGAAATGCCGCATATTCCTGCCGGCGCGCTACTCTACCGCAACAGCGACTGCCGTTTCGAGCAGCTCTTGCAGCACCGGAGCGCGCAGCGCCGCATACCGCTCGACCTTACGCTTTACGAAATCCCGCAGGGCTACGCCCTGAAACTTCTCGATGCCGACGGCTGCATGGCGATTGCCGCCCTTGCCGCCGACAAGATGCCGGCACGCACGCCGCAGTCCGACGGGCAGCGCGCCATGCTCTCCCGTCTGGGCGACACCTGCTTCGCCGCTCGCACCGTTACCCTTGCGCTTGCCGGCGAACGCTTCATTCCCGTTTCGCAGCTCGCGGCGCTGCGGCGCGATGCCGTTGCCGCGCTCGACCGTTCGCGCCGGCTCGCCTGCCGTCCGCCCCGTCGGCGGGAGGAGCAGCCGACCCCTTTCCCCGCCGCCGAACTCGCTTACACGGGGAATGTCGCCAACGAAGCCGCGCGCCGCTTCTATCGGGAGCACGGCGTTTCCGTCGTCGCCCCTGCCTACGAATGTGCGCCGCCCGCCGACGTGCCCTTGATGTACACCCGTTTCTGCATCAGGCGGCAGTGGGGCTGCTGCCTCAAAGAAAAGTCCGCCGCCCGAAAGTGGAAAGCCCCGCTTTACCTGCAATACCGCGATGCGCGCCTGCGCCTCGAATTCGACTGCGCCCGCTGCGAAATGCGCATCTATGCCGACTCCCGTCCCGCAAAATAGTTTGGTAAAATCTGTCTGCTGCCTTACGGGAAAAGCAGGAGAGTTTTTCCGCGAATAAAATCAAAAATTTTTAGCGGAAAGTTTTGTGAATTTGCTTTCTAAAATTATTTTTGCAAGAAATAAGTTAACTACAAAATTATGACAAAATGAAACGCACACTGTTTTTTATGTTGTTGCCCGCGCTCTTGTGGGGCGGGACGGCAACGGTGCAAGCCGCAGACTACTCTGGTAATTGCGGTGCCGATGTTACTTGGACGCTCGATACCGAAACGGGCGTACTCGAAATCTCCGGTACGGGGGAAATGGGTACCTATGGTTATGGGGCTGTTGCCCCATGGTATGATTATCGCAAGTCGATTACTTCGGTAACGATAGACGATAGAGTTACCACTATCGGCAACTGTGCTTTTCAGAATTGCTCGGATTTGACGTCGGTAACGATAGGTAATAGCGTTACTACTATCGGCTTTTCTGCTTTTTACGGTTGTACCGACTTGACGGAGGTAACGATACCGGAGAGTGTTATCTCTATCGGCAACTATGCTTTTGAGAATTGCAGCGGATTGACGAAAGTAACGATAGAAAATGGCGTTCAGACTATCGGAAGCCTTGCTTTTTATGGTTGTAGCAACTTAACATCGATAACGATACCCGGGAGCGTTACCTCTATCGGCGACTATGCTTTTTACGGTTGCACGGGTTTGACGGAGATAACGATACCCAATAGTGTTACCTCTATCGGCTACTGTGCTTTTTATGGTTGTAGCAACTTAACTTCGATAGCGATACCCGGGAGCGTTATCTCTATCGGCGACCATGCTTTTTACAGCTGTTCGGGATTGACGAAAGTAACGATAGAAAGTGGCGTTCAGACTATCGGTAACGAGGCTTTTCGGAGCTGTACCGACTTGCTGTCGATTACCATACCCGGGAGTGTTACCTCTATCGGTTCTTCTGCTTTTGAGAATTGTATCGGCTTGACATCGGTAACGATAGAAAAAGGTGTTCAGACTATCGGCGTTTCTGCTTTTTCCGGTTGTACCGGCTTGACGTCGGTAACGATAGAAAATGGCGTTCAGACTATTGGTCGTTTAACTTTTTCCGGTTGTAGCAACTTAACTTCGATAACGATACCCGAGAGCGTTACCTCTATCAACGAGTCTGCTTTTTCCCGTTGCAGTAATTTGCTGTCGATTACGATTCCCGGGAGTGTTACCTCTATCGGTTCTTCTGCTTTCTATGGCTGCACCCGTTTAACGGCTGTCTATATTTCGGATTTGGCGGCATGGTGCCGGATTGCTTTTGATGGGTATGAAGCAAATCCCTTATATCATGCACATAATCTTTATTTGGATAACAATCCGGTAACCGACCTGTCGATACCAGCCGAAGTTACGGAAATTGGTAAATGTGCTTTTTTCGGGTGTAACAGTTTGACGTCGGTAACGATACCTGCAACGGTAAAGAAATTCGGCGTAAGTGCTTTTTACCAATGTTCGGCGCTCGCTTCGGCAACGATAGCGACAGATACTATTGGGAGATATGCTTTTTACGATTGCAATGCTTTGCAAAAGATAACGCTGAACGAAGGAATAAAAGAAATAGGCGAGAGGGCTTTTTCCGGTTGCAGTAGTTTGCTGTCGATTACGATTCCCGAGAGTGTTACCTCTATCGGTAATAATGCTTTCTATGGCTGCACCCGTTTAACGGCTGTCTATATTTCGGATTTGGCGGCATGGTGCCGGATTGCTTTTGATGGGTATGAAGCAAATCCCTTATATTGTGCGCATAATCTCTATTTGGATAACAATCCGGTAACCGACCTGTCGATACCAGCCGAAGTTACGGAAATTGGCAAATGTGCTTTTTACGGGTGTAACAGTTTGACGTCGGTAACGATACCTGCAACGGTAAAGAAAATCGGCGTAGGAGCTTTTTACCAATGTTCGGCGCTCGCTTCGGCAACGATAGCGGCAGATACTATTGGCAATGATGCTTTTGAGAGGTGCAGCGGCTTGTCATCGGTAACGATAGGTACCGGAGTTACAAGTATCGGTAAGTGGGCTTTTGACGGGTGCAGCAGTATTAACGCCGTCTATATCACCGACTTGGAGGCGTGGTGCCGGATTGCGTTCGGGAATTGGTCATCCAATCCGGTATGCCAATCGAAAAAACTCTACCTGAGCGGCAGACCCGTAACCGACCTGACCATACCTGCCGGCATTACCGAAATCAAGGATTTTGCCTTTATCGAGGGACAGGAATTGAAATCGCTGACGATACCCGCCGGCGTTACCGGCATCGGAAAGCAAGCGTTTGCCAACTGCGGCATGACTTCGGTGAAGATAGGCGAGAACATCGACCGAATCGGCGATGAGGCATTCCGCAACTGTGCAAGCCTCGAATCGGTAACGCTGCCCGAAAGCATCACCTCTATCGGTACATCGTCTTTTGCCGGCTGCGTCGGCTTGAAGTCGGTAACGGCATGCCACCAAATACCGCTGCCATTCTCGGAAAGCTCGTCGCCTTTCACCAAACTGGCGTTGGAGCAATGCAAACTCTACGTACCGACCGACGCGGAAGAGCTTTACCAAGAGGCTCCCGTGTGGAAAAATTTCGGACAGATACTCTCTATCGACGAATCGGTGCCCGACTGCGACTTTGCTGCGCCCAAACGGGTGGATCCTGCCGACAGCTCGTCGCTGTACGCCCTCTCGAAATTTACGCTCGTATTCGGTGAAAAACCGTTCCTTGTGGGCGATTCGGCTGCGCTGCTGAATGCCGACAGCTCGGCATACTTCCCCGCCGGCATCGTCGCCTCGACGGACAGCACCCTCACGATAACGCTGACCGATACCGTCGTAACCGACTCCGGCGACTACCTGCTGGCTATACCTGCCGGCACTTACGGCGACGTAATCTATGCCAACGACCCGACGACGGGACACTGCAACCCCGAACTCACGTATACTTATACGGTGGTGGTCGTGCCGGTGCCCGATTGCGATTACTTCCCGACCGGCGTAACGCCTGAAGACAAAGCGGAAGTGGAGGCGTTGAAAACCTTCACCCTCGAATTTGCCGAAACGCCGAGCCTTGCGACAGAAGCGCAACCGATAACGCTTGCCGGCAATGACACGCTGCTCACCGCCACCCTCGCTGCCGGCGAAGGCAATACGCTCGCAATAATCCTTGCCGACACCTTGAAAGCCGCCGGCGAATACACGCTGACGATACCCGAAGGCACATTCGGCGACGCCGACTTTGCCGCCGACCCGACCACCGGACGCTGCAACCCAGCCCTTACCTATATATATACGATAAAGGAGCCGCAGCCCGTGAAACCGGAATTGGTAAAAGACTTTATGCCGATGCGGATAGCGCCCGTCGACAGTGCGGAAGTAACGGAATTGGCAGCGTTTACGCTCGTATTCGGTGAAAAACCGGTACTTGTGGGCGACTCGGCTACGCTGCTGAAAGCCGACAGCTCGGCATACTTCCCCGCAGGCATCGTCGTTTCGTCGGACAGCACCCTCACGGTAACGCTGACCGATACCGTCGTAACCGCCTCCGGCGACTACCTGCTGACAATACCCGAAGGCAGCTTCGGCGATGCCGACTTTGCCGACGACCCGACGACGGGACGCTGCACCCCAGCTCTTACCTATATATATACGATAAAGGAGCCCATGAAACCGGAATTGGTAAAAGACTTTATGCCGATGCGGATAGCGCCCGTCGACAGAGCGGAAGTAACGGAACTGGCAGAGTTTACGCTCCTGTTCGGTGAAAAACCGTTCCTTGTGGGCGACTCGGCTACGCTGCTGAAAGCCGACAGCTCGGCATACTTCCCCGCCGGTATCGTCGCCTCGACGGACAGCACCCTCACGATAACGCTGACCGATACCGTCGTAACCGACCCCGGCGACTACCTGCTGACGATACCCGAAGGGGCTTTCGGTGATGCCGACTTTGCCGCCGACCCGACGACGGGACACTGCAACCCAGCCCTTACCTATATATATACGATAAAGGTGCCGCAGCCCGCGGAGCCTGACGTTCCCGAAAATCCCGATGAACCTGATACGCCCGACACACCCGATGTCCCGGACACGCCAATCGTGCCCGATGAACCGGAAAATCCGAATATCCCCGATGTGCCGAGCGAACCCGAAAATCCGGATACTCCCGACACCCCTGTTACACCTGACGTTCCCGAAAATCCCGATGAACCCGATACGCCCGACACACCCGATGTACCTGACATACCTGATGAGCCGGAGAATCCGGAAAATCCGGACGAACCCGATGACCCGGTCGTACCCGACGAGCCGGACGAGTCCGCTTCGGTAACCGAGACGCAGGCAGATGCCGAACACATAGCGGTGTATAATCTGCAAGGCGTATTGGTGCTTGAAACGAACGATGCCGCCGATCTCAAAACGTTGCAGAACGGCGCCTACATCGTGAACGGCAAAAAGATGATTATCGTCCGATAGCACGACTATTACAGCAAAAGAGCATAGAATGAAAAGAGAGTTTTCTGAGTAAATAATCCGGACGCGCCGCCCTGCCATGTGAATGGCGGGGCGGCTTTTTTATGAATATGCCCTGCGGCGACGGCGCGGTTTTGCCGGACGGAATCCGCTCGGAAACGTCAAAAAGAAAAACAATATTTTTTGTGGCGGAAAACTTTTGAAAATTATCGGCAAATAACTACTTTTGTAACTTCCAAAATTTTCAAAAGCAAATACCTGATTCTTATGGCTGAAAATAAAAAAATCAAAACAGCGCTGGTTTCTGTCTATCACAAAGACGGCTTAGATGAGATACTGAAAAAACTGCACGCCGAGGGCGTGGAATTTATCTCCACCGGCGGCACGCAGACTTTCATCGAGTCGCTGGGCATACCCTGCCGCACCGTAGAGAGCCTCACCGGCTATCCCTCGATATTGGGCGGTCGGGTGAAAACCCTGCACCCCAAAGTATTCGGCGGCATTCTCAACCGTCGCGACAACGACGGCGACCGCCGGCAGATTGCCGAATACGAAATTCCCGAAATCGACCTCGTCATCGTCGATCTCTATCCCTTTGAAGAAACCGTCGCTTCGGGAGCCGACCAAAGCGCCATCATCGAGAAAATAGACATAGGCGGCATATCGCTGATACGCGCCGCCGCCAAAAATTTCAAAGACGTCGTCATCGTTGCCTCCAAAGCGCAATACGCTCCGCTGTTGCAGCTCCTCGACGAGAAAGGCGCGGCTTCGTCGCTCGACGACCGTTACTGGTTCGCCAAAGAGGCGTTTGCCGTATCGTCGGGCTACGACACGGCGATTTTCAACTATTTCGACGGCGGCAGTTTCAGTGCGTTCCGCGCCGCCGGCAACCACGCCAAAGCGCTGCGCTACGGCGAGAATCCCCACCAGAAAGGTTTTTTCTTCGGCGATTTCGACGAAATGTTCGAACAGCTGCACGGCAAGGAAATTTCGTACAACAACCTGCTCGACATCGACGCTGCCGTTTCGCTTATTTCCGAATTCTCCGAATTGACGTTCGCCATACTCAAACATAACAATGCCTGCGGTCTGGCATCGCGTCCCACCCTGCTCGAAGCGTGGAACGCCGCGCTGGCGGGCGACCCCGTATCGGCTTTCGGCGGCGTGTTGATTACCAACGCCGTAATCGATGCCGCCACGGCAGAAGAGATAAATAAACTCTTCTTTGAAGTAATCATCGCTCCGGGTTACGAGCCGGCGGCGCTCGATATTTTCTACCAAAAGAAAAACCGCATCGTATTAGTGCAGAAAAAAGCGCCGGCTGCCACCCTGCAATTCCGCTCCCTGCTCAACGGCGTGCTGATGCAGGAAAAAGACCTGCATCGCGAAACGCCCGCCGAACTGCGGCAGATTACCGACAAAGCCGTAACCCCCGCCGAAGTCGAAGACCTGCTTTTTGCCAACAAAATCGTGAAGCACAGCAAGTCGAACGCTATTGTCCTCGCCAAAGGCAAACAGCTCTACGCCAGCGGCGTGGGACAGACCTCGCGCGTCGATTCCCTGCGCCATGCGATCGAAAAAGCCAAATCGTTCGGCTTCGATCTGCACGGCGCCGTCATGGCTTCGGACGCTTTCTTTCCCTTCCCCGACTGCGTGGAGATAGCTCACAACGAAGGCATCGACACCGTGATACAACCCGGCGGCTCCGTGCGCGACGACCTTACTATCGACTATTGCAATAAAAACGGCGTCGCCATGGTCGTTACCGGCATTCGCCACTTCAAACACTAAAAACGATTACACAATTACGAATATGGGATTCTTTTCTTTCAATCAGGAAATAGCCATCGACTTGGGAACGGCGAACACCATTATTATTTATAATGGCAAAATCGTCGTCGATGCCCCCTCGATGGTCGCCCTCGACAACCGCACGGGCAAACTCAAAGCCGTCGGACACGAGGCGCAAGCCATGTATGGACGCGCCCCCGAGAATATACGGGTTATCCGACCGCTGCAAAACGGTGTGATAGCCGACTTCAACGCCGCCGAACAGATGATGCGCGGCATGATGAAGCTGGTTACCATGCGCAATACGCTGTTTGCCTCGTCACTGCGTATGGTAGTATGCATTCCGTCGGGCAGCACCGAAGTGGAGATACGCGCCGTGCGCGACTCGTCCGAACACGTCGGCGGCCGTGATGTCTATATGATTTACGAACCTATGGCTGCCGCCATAGGCGTAGGCATCGACGTCGAAGCCCCCGAAGGAAATATGGTGGTCGATATAGGCGGCGGCACGACCGAAATTGCCGTCATATCGCTCGGCGGCATCGTTACCAACAAGTCGATACGTGTTGCCGGCGACGAGTTCAACGAGGATATTCGCGAATATATGGGACGGCAGTACAATATTAAATTGGGCGAACGCACGGCGGAGTTGATAAAAATCAACGTCGGCTCGGCACTCAACGAACTGGAAGACGCCCCCGAAGATTATATCATACATGGTCCCAACCGCATGACTTCGCTGCCGATGGAGCTGCCCGTAACCTATCAGGACGTGGCGCACTGCATCGAGAAATCGGTATCCAAAATAGAAGCCGCCATATTGAGCGCGCTCGATACGACGCCGCCCGAACTGTATGCCGACATCGTGCGCAACGGAATCTATCTGACCGGCGGCGGCGCCCTGCTGCGCGGTCTCGACAAGCGTCTCACCGACAAAATCGGTATCGTGTTCCACGTTGCCGATGACCCCTTGCACGCCGTTGCACGCGGTACGGGAGTAGCCTTGAAGAACGTCGATAAATTCTCGTTCCTGATGCGATAAATCTTTTAGAGTCACCTGTTCCGAATGCGTAAACTGACACGTTTCTTTCTTACCCACAGTTCGGTATTGGTCTATCTCTGCTATGTAACGCTCGGTCTTGTTTTGTTGTTTCGCTTCAACGCCTATCAGCAAAGCGTCGGGTTTACTTCCGCCAGCCGCATAGCCGGCTCGGTCTATTCCCTTTCGGGTGCCGTCACGGGATATTTCGGATTGCAGAGAACGAACAACGAACTTTTGGCTCAGAACGGTAAGCTCCAAGACGAGCTTGCCGTTTTGCGTGATGCCGTTGCGCGGACGCAAGCCGTCGATACGCTTCGCGCTGCCGCAGCCGGAAGTCCGGAAAACAGTGTTATCGCAAAGGTTATCAACAACAGCGTATCGCGCAGAAACAATTACATCACCCTCGACAAGGGAAAAGCCGACGGCATCGCTCCCGAAATGGGGCTGGCAGACCAAAACGGCGTCGTCGGCGTCGTGGCGGCGGTATCGCCGCAATATGCCGTCGCGCTGTCGCTCTTGAATCCCAATCTGCGGATAAGCTGCAAAATCAAACGGACGGGGCACATCGGTTCGCTGTCGTGGCGGGGCGAGGACGTGCGCTATGCCGGTCTCGACGACTTGGCTGCGTACATCGAAGTGAATGCCGGCGACACGGTCGTTACGAGCGGCTATTCGGCTGCATTTCCCGAAGGTCTGATTGTCGGCTTCATCGAAGATGCGCAAAAAGTGCGGAAAGATCACTTTTATTTGCTGACCGTGCGTTTGGCTGCCGACTTCTCGAAATTGAATTTCGTGCGTGTCATCGACAACCGTAAGCCGCAGGAGCTGGTCGAAATCGAAAAGGAGGTGTCGGGAAATGAATAAAATCGTCGTTTACCGCATAGCGGCAGTGCTGCTCGTATTCCTATTGCAGGTGCTGATGTGCAACCGCATCGCTCTGTGGGGGTATGCCACGCCGTTTCTTGTGGTCTGTCTTTTCCTGAAAATTCCTTCCGGTGCGAAGTTGAATATCGCCATGACGTTCGCTTTCTTCGTCGGATTGTGCATCGACATATTCACCGGTACGCTCGGGGTGTATGCTCTGGCATCGGTAACCGCCGTGTTCCCGCACCATTACCTGATAAACCGCGTACAGTACAGGGAGCGGGAAGAAGAATCGTTTACGCCGTCGGCTGAAATTTTGGGCTGGGGCGGATATACGCTGTATGCCGCGCTCATCACGGCGATTTTCTGCGTCGTGCTGTTCTGCATCGACTCCTTCTCGTTTTTCGCTCCCGTCGTGTTGTTGGGGCGTATCGTGGGCAGTACGGTATTTACGCTGCTTATCGTGCTGTGCATCGAAATCGTTTCGAGGAGAAAGTAATGAGAAAAAATCACGATTACGAAAGAAGGAAGTATATTATCGGAGGCTTTATGCTGTCGATAATCCTTTTTTATGTAATTAAACTTTTTGCCTTGCAGGTGGTCGATAACGAATATAACCGTCTGGCGGACAACAACGCTATTTTCACCCGCGTGCAATACCCGTCGCGCGGATTGATTTACGACCGCGAGGGGCGCTTGGTGGTCGACAACCAGCCGGTTTACGATTTGATGGTCGTTCCGCGCGAAGTCGAGCCGTTCGATACGCTCGACCTCTGCAACACGTTGGGTATTACCCTCGAACAGTATAAACAGCGGTGGAGCAATATGCGCAACCGACGGCTCAATCCGGGATATTCCGCTTATTCCCCGCAGCGCTTCGTCGGGCGGCTGTCGGTCGAAGAATACGGCGTTTTGCAGGAAAAGCTATATAAATTTCCGGGCTTTTACATACAGAACCAATCGATACGCCGGTATCTGTACGATACGGGTGCAAACGTGCTCGGCAATATCCGTGAAGTTTCGCCGCAAGAAGTGCAAGCCGATGCCTATTACATGCAGGGCGACAATACCGGCGATCTCGGAATCGAAAAATATTACGAAACCTACCTGCGCGGCGAAAAGGGCAGGGAACTGTTTTTGCGCGATGCCTACGGACGCATCAAAAGCCGCTACGACGACGGCGAGCAAGACAGAGAGGCGGTCGCCGGAAAAAATCTGACCCTCGCTATCGACATCGAATTGCAACGCTACGGCGAACAGCTGATGCAAAACAAGGTGGGCGCCATCGTGGCGATAGAGCCGGCGACCGGCGAAATACTGGCGCTGGTGTCGAGTCCCACTTATCCGCCTTCGCTGCTGACGGGGCGGGAGCGGGGTGCCAACTACAAGCAGCTTTTCGACAATCCCCACAAGCCGCTCTACGACCGTGCCATTATGGGTACCTATCCGCCCGGCTCCACGTTCAAACCGACGCAGGGGTTGATATTTTTGCAGGAAAAGACACTGACGCCGCAGAAGCTCTATCCATGCCGCGAAGGCTTCTCCGCCGCAGGCATCAAGGTGGGCTGCCACGTCCATGACTCGCCGCTCTCGCTGATACCGGCTATCGCCACATCGTGCAATGCCTATTTTTGTTATGCGTTCAGAGACATGATAGACAATCGGGAGAAATACGGCTCTCCGGCAGAAGCCTTTGAACGCTGGAAAAAGTATATCGTCGATATGGGCTACGGGTATCATTTGGGCGTGGACTTGCCGGGTGAAAGCCGAGGCTTTGTGCCGAACAGCGAGTTTTACGGACGTTATTACGGCGCGAAAGGCTGGCAGGCGGTAACGATTATTTCGGTGGCTATCGGACAGGGCGAAGTGCTCGCCACCCCGTTGCAGATAGCCAATCTGGCTGCCACGATAGCCAACAGGGGGCACTATTTTACGCCTCATGTGGTGAAAACCATAGAAAACACCCCTTTGAACACAGCTTATTTCGAACCGCACTATACCGGTGTGGATTCGATGCATTACGAAACGATAATCAAAGGTATGCGCAAAGCGGTAATCGACGGTACGTGCCGCATCGGCGCGATACCCGGCGTGGAGGTGTGCGGCAAGACGGGTACGGCGCAAAACCCGCATGGACAAGACCACTCGGCATTTATGGGATTCGCCCCATGCGAGAATCCCCGTATCGCCATAGCCGTCTATGTCGAGAATGCCGGTTGGGGAGCCGCTTACGGAGTGCCTATCGGCAGCCTGATGATGGAAAAATATCTTACGGGAAAGATTGCTCCTTCACGCAAGTGGCTCGAAGAAAGAATGTTGAATGCGAATACGATGGATATGGAGGTAACCGATGACACGCAGGAATGACGTATGGGCTTCGCTCGACTGGTACACGGTCGCTCTGTACGTGGCACTTGTCTTGTGCGGCTGGGTAAGCATTTACGCTGCCAGCTTCGATTTCGATGCGACGGGGTCGATATTCGATTTCGACGCCCGTTCGGGCAAGCAGCTGCTTTGGATAGGTTGTGCCGTCGTCATCGCCTTTTTTGTCTTGATGATAGAACCGCGCACCTATGTCTCGCTGGCATATCCGCTGTACATCGTTTTTCTGCTGCTGTCGATTGTAACGATAGCGGTCGCTCCCGATATAAAAGGCTCGCATTCGTGGCTCGTGTTGGGTCCGGTGCATTTGCAGCCGGCGGAGTTTGTCAAATACGGTACGGCGTTGGCGTTGGCGAAAATGATGGATAATTACGAGTTCGACCTTGCCCGACCTTCCTGTTTTCTCAAAGCCTGCGCCCTTGTGCTGCTGCCCGTCCTGTTGATACTGTTGCAAAATGAAACGGGGTCGGCGTTGGTATTCCTTGCGCTCGTCGGGGTGTTTTACCGCGAAGGCATGAGCAGTCTTTTCCTTTTTGCCGTGTTGTGTGCCATTGTTTATTTTGTCATCGCGGTGAAGTATGCGGCGGTGGAAATCCTATATACCCCTGTGGGCGAATGGATTGTACTGACGCTTATATTGATAGTCTTGGCTTACATGGTGTCGTCGTACCTGCGCAGCTCCGCATTTTTCAAAATCGCGCTTTCGGCAGCCGCAGTCATTGAAGTCCTTGCCGCAGTCATATCCCGCTACCTTTGGGCATTCAATTTGTGCTATGTGGCGTGGACGTTGCTGTTCGCGGCAATTGCCGCTGCGGTGATGCTCTATTTCAAAATGATGGAGCGGCGATTGTGGATAGCCGTTGTGTTCGCGCTCTTTTCCTGTCTGTTCCTGAAATCGGTCGATTACGCTTTCACCCGCGTGCTCGAACCCCACCAGCGTACCCGTATAGAAGTAACGCTGGGAATGAAAGAAGATTTGAAGGGCGTGGGCTACAATGTCAATCAGTCGAAAATCGCTATCGGTTCGGGCGGATTCTTAGGCAAAGGATTCCTTAACGGTACGCAGACGAAACTCGAATACGTGCCCGAGCAGGATACCGATTTTATTTTCTGCACCGTCGGCGAAGAAGAGGGCTTTTGGGGTACGACCGTCGTATTGACTCTGTTTGCCTTGCTGCTTGTGCGCATCATACAGTTGGCGGAGCGGCAGCGTTCGGTTTTCGGACGGGTGTACGGGTACAGCGTGGCGTCTATTCTCTTTTTCCACTTGGCGGTGAATGTGGGTATGGTGATGGGCTTGCTGCCGGTCATCGGCATTCCGCTGCCCTTTTTCAGTTATGGAGGCTCTTCGCTGTGGGGATTTACCATACTGCTTTTCACCCTGTTGTGCATAGATGCTTCGCGAAGCGACACCTTGTGATGCCGATAGCGGCATTTACGGGATTATCGCCGCTCGTTTCCTTTTTTGATAAGAATAATCGTCTGCACGGCGACGTCGAAAAACACGATTTTTCCGTTGGCGTTTTGGGCGATGTCGCGCTCGGCAAGACGGAAAAGCTCGGTCAGCGCCTCGATGTTCTGCTCGTTGATGAACGGGGCGAAGCGCGATAAAAACTGTTCTTCGTCGGGGCGGGTGTAGGTCAGCTCGGCACGGTGCAGGTTGTGAATAAAGCTCTCCCGCAGCATCTGCTGGCAGTAGCCGATAAACCGCTTTTCGGCTTCTCGTCCCAGAGCGGCGACTTCCTCGCTCCACCGTTTCAACTCTTTCACCTGCCGGGCGTAAGCCTGCCGCATCAGCGTGATAAAAAGTTCCAGAAATTTCTCCTGCTCGCTGTTGAGGCGTATCGTCGAAAGGGCTTTCAGATAGTCGCCGCCCGACGTGTGGGCTATGGCGTTTGCCGTCTGCGGGTCGAGTCCCTCGCTTTCGTGCAGGCTGCGGGCGACGGCATCGGCGGCGATGCCGTGTAACTGTATGCGCTGGGTGCGCGAACGTATCGTTTCGAGCAGCCTTTCGGGCGTGTCACTCACCAACAGAAACACCGTTTTGTCGAATGGCTCTTCCAACAGTTTCAGTATGGCGTTGGCGCAGGCATCGTTCATCAGGTGCGCCTGCCAGATAATCATGATTTTATATTCCGACTCGAAACTTTTCAGATTGAGTTTGCGTATGATTTCGCGCGCTTCGTGCACGTAAATCTGCGGCTGGCTGTTGCCGGTGGCAAGAAATTGCTGCCAGCTTTCCGCCGACGGATAGGCGGTCTCTTTCAAGTAGTCGCGCCATTCGGCTATGTAGTCGTCGCACACCGGTTTGGAGCGCTCTTTTTTATTGACGATAGGAAAAACGAAATGCACGTCGGGGTGCATCAGCGACGTAAACTGCCGGCACGACGGGCAGACGCCGCAGGCGTCGTCGCCTTTCTCGCCGGTGCATTGTATGTAGCGGGCGTATGCCAATGCGAGCGGCAGTGTGCCGTATCCGTCGTTTCCCTCGAACAGCTGGGCATGGGCGATGCGCCCCTCCCGTACCGAATCGACGAGGCGTTTTTTTACGCTATCCTGCCCGATGACATCTTTGAAGTACATACGTCGCTGGTTGTTAATATACGGCGGCGGCTACGCGGCGCACGCTTTCGGTCGCCATGAGCGAATAGAAATGTATGCTGGGCACGCCCTTCGCTATCAGTTCGCGCGCCTGTGCCGTGCACCATTCCACGCCCACCTCTTTGGCGGCGAGGTCGTCGCAGTGCGCCAGCGCCTGTGCCAGCGCTTCCGGCAAATCGACATGAAACACTTTCGGCAGTACGGTCAGCTGGTTGGCGGCATTGATAGGTTTCAATCCGGGCACGATAGGCACGGTGATACCTATGGCGCGGCACCGCTCTACGAAATCGAAATATTTGCTGTTGTCGAAAAACATCTGCGTAACGATGTACGACGCTCCGGCATCGACTTTCTCTTTCAGGTGGCGAAGGTCGGTTTCGAGGTTGGGCGCTTCGTCGTGCTTTTCGGGATAACCGGCTACGCCGTATGAAAACGGACGATCGAGCGTCATGTGCGACCCGTCGAGGAAGAATCCTTCGTTGAAGCGGTTTACCTGCCGTTCAAGCTCTATGGCGTGGGAGTACCCTTCGGGGTGCGGCGTGAAGCGCGCTTCGTGTTTTGCCTTGTCGCCCCGCAAAACCAACAGGTCGGTGATGCCCAGAAAGTTGAGGTCGATAAGGGCATACTCCGTTTCCTGTTTGGAAAATCCGCTGCATATCAGATGCGGCACGGCGGGAATGTGGTATTTGTATTGTATGGCGGCGGCGACGGCTACCGAGCCGGGACGGCTCTTTTCCGACACTTGGCGGTAGAGTCCGTTTTCGGTCGATTTATACACCAATTCGCTGCGGTGCGATGTAATGTTGATGTATTTCGGGTCGAACTCCCGCAGCGCATCTATCGTGGCAAAAACTTTTTCGATGCCGTTCCCTTTCAACGGGGGCAAAACCTCGAAAGAAAAGGCGGTGCGCGGTGAATTTTGTATCAATGAAGCAATACTCATTCGAGTGGGATTTTTATTATCAATTATGCAAAAATACGACTTTTTGCTCTAATTTCCCTGCTCTTTTCCGAATATTGCTTCCGTTTCTTCATTTTTTAGGGAAAAGCAGAGATTTTATCAAATTTATGTAATTGTTAAACTATTAAAAATCTTAGGGTTATATCAATCGAAAGTATTGTCGGTTTGTTATAAAGGCGTATATTTGAGAACAGTGTTTTTCATGGTATTAAATTCAGGTTACAGGGATTGGTTATCGGGAGATAATCAATCTTTTTTTGTAGAAGATTGATTTACAAATAGAAAACTCTCTTTTGGAGAGCCGGTTGCGCATGACGCGTTTTTTGTCGGAGCGCGAAATTTTTACTTGTCGGAACAATCGAAATGAAAAACCTTGTATCTTCGCATCTGTTTTTGTACCCTATGAAAATTCCATTCCGCCCTATTACGCTCGACGACAAAGAGACGATAACCCGATACACCTTGTCGGACGGCTACCGCAATTGCGATTTTGCTTTTGCCAATATGTGCAGTTGGCAATACCTGTATAGCAGCGAATATGCCGTAGTAGATGACACGCTGCTGATACGTTTTTACCTCGACGACGGTCGCCCTGCCTACATGATGCCGCAGGGGGCTTTGCCTTTGACCGAGAGCATCGCCCTGCTGATAGCCGATGCCGCCTCGCTGGGGCACACGCTCTGCCTGCTGGGCGTGTCGGAGAAAGCGCGTATGTGGCTGCAAGAGGCATTTCCCGAACGTTTCCATTTCGTGGCGGAGCGTTCCTATTACGATTACATATACCTGCGTACCGATTTGGCGGCTTTGACGGGAAAGCGTTTTCAGCCCAAGCGCAACCATATCAACCGCTTTATCAAGGAGAATCCCGACTATCGGTACGAACCGCTTACGGCGGAGCTTGTGCCGCTATGCCTGCGTTTCGAGGAACAGTGGTTTGCGGCAAACAGCGACGGCGATGCCGAAAGCCTCGATGAGGAGCGGAAGGCGATGATTTTTGCCCTGCACCATTTCGAGGAGCTTGCCCTTGCGGGCGGTACCTTGTGGGCGGGCGACCGGTTAGTGGCATTCACCTACGGCTCACCGATTACGAACGATACGTTCGGGGTGCACGTAGAGAAAGCCGATGCAGCGGTGGAGGGCGCTTATGCGATGATAAACCGCGAGTTCGCGGCACGTATTCCGGTGCAGTACCGCTATGTCAATCGGGAGGAGGACTTGGGACTTGCCGGTCTGCGGCAGGCGAAGCTGTCGTATCAGCCGTTCCGGCTGTATAAAAAAATGGCGGCGTTTTATTCGCATCGGCAGGAATTGTCTGCCGCCCCGCTTTCGCTGTCAGGCAGCGGAGCGGAAATGTCTGCCGCCGGATATGTCGTCCGTTTCGCACAGGACGAAGACGACCGCCGTCGCGTAATGGACTTGTGGCAAACCTGTTTCCACGACCGACCCGATTTTCTCGAACTCTTTTTCTCTCGAAAATACACGCCGCACAATACCCGTGTGGCGATGCGGGGCGACACCCTTTGCTCGGCGTTGCAGCACCTGCCCTATATGATGTCGTTGTGGAACGGCGAACAGCCGCTTTTATATTTTGCCGGACTTTCCACCGCTCCGCAGGAGCGGGGCAGGGGGCTTATGTCGCATCTTATCCGAGAATCTTTTTATACGCTGCACCGGCGCAACATTCCGCTTGCGGCGCTTATTCCCGCAGAGGAATCGCTGTACGGCTATTACCGGCGCTTCGGTTTCGAAACGTTTTTTTATCGGGAGGAGCGCGTGTATCGCTGTGAGGGCGATGCCGCTGTCGGTGGCGATGCCGGAACGGTTCCCGACGACGATACGCTGTACGAAACGTGGCAGCGGCTTACTGCCGGCCGCCGTTGTACGGTGCTGCACCTGCACGACGATTTCGCCGTCGTTCTTGCCGATGTGCGGAATGCCGGCGGCGATGCCGTGTGCGTGTGCGATGCCGACGGTTGCCCGTCGGCAATGGCTTGGGCTGTTCCTGCCGGCGATACGGTGCGGGTCTTGGACTTGGCTGCCGTCGACAGCGCGGCTTTCGCCGCTTTGTTGCAGACGCTTTGCCGGTGGTACGGTTGCCGTCGTCTTTCCGTCGCTTGTCCGCCGGAAACGCCCGATGTCGAGCCGGTACCCTCTGCCGATGGCGGAACGCCGGTGCTCGAGAGCAAAACACTCGTGCCGACGGGTATGGCGCGTGTCGTCGATGCGGTGGCGCTGCTCGACGCCTATGCCGAATCCTATCCCAACCGTTCGTTGTCGATACGCCTCTCCGACGATATGATTCCTGAAAACACGGGCATATATATAATGAAAGAGGGCTGTTCGCAAAAACAACCCTCTTCCGATATGGCGGTGGATTACGATTTCGATATACCGGCTTTCACCCGTTGGATTTTTACTGAAGCCGCCGGCACGAAACCGTTTCTCTCGTTGATGTTCAACGAATAGCGTTACTGTTTTTTCATTTTCGCCGTCGCTTTCGGGTCGATGGTGCCCGGCACTTCCGGCAGGCGCAGCGCCCGCACGATAAGCCATACGCCGGCAATGACGAAAGGTATGCTCAACCATTGCCCCATATTCAGCACCATATCCGCCTCGAACGCCTCTTGGTCGTTCTTTACGAACTCGATGAAGAAACGGCTGAGGAAAATGCCGATGAAGAAAATGCCGAGTATCAGACCCGGACGGTCGCCCGCCTTGCGTTTCCAATACATATACATAAGCACGGCAAACACGAGGAGGTAGCACAAGGCTTCGTAAATCTGCGTCGGGTGCGATGGCGCCGAAAATACCGGCTCCATGCCGTATGTGTGCCATGCCCCTACGTTTTCGATGAATCGGAATCCCCACGGCAGCGTGGTTGCATGCCCGTAGATTTCATGATTCATCAGGTTGCCGAGCCGGATAAGCACCGCCACGAACGAGGTCGGTATCGCCAACCGGTCGAGCGCCCACAGCAAATTGCGGTGCGTAACCCGCCGCGAGAAAATGTAGAGGGCGATGATGATGCCTATCGTGCCGCCGTGGCTGGCAAGCCCCCCTTCCCATATTTTGAAAATGTCGATAGGGTGGGCGGAGTAATACTCCCAACCGTAGAAAATGCAGTGTCCCAGTCGCGCCCCGATAATGGTGGCGACAATCGTGTAGATAAACACTTTGTCGCACCAGCCTGCCGGAGCGTTGTCGTGTTTGTATATGCGGTCTTCTATGGCGTAACCTATCAGAAAACCGACCGCGAAAAACAGTCCGTACCACCGGATTTCCCGTCCGAAAATCGAGAATATCGCCGGGTCGGCAGTCCACGTAATGACGTCGGGCAGCATACGATTACACGAGGTGTTTTATCAATTCTTCTTTGTCGCCGAAAAGCATATCGACCACCGGAATTTCTATCATCGTATAGCAACCGGGCTGCTGGCGGAACGATGCGCGGGCGACGCCTACGAGTATCTGTGCCGTCAGAGCGGGGTTGTTGATTTTCATGTTGAATTCCAGAATCTGGTTTTGCGTCTTGCCCGACACGCCTTTGCGTATCATGTGTACGCCGTGTCCCATGTCGAGCAGGTCGTTCACGCACTCCACCTGCATCACGTGCGTTTCGTCGCTGGCGAAGTAGGGGTCGGTCTTGATGTTGTGAGCCACTTCATCGAATTTGTACCCCTCTTTCAGTTCGATATATACCATACGACGGTGAATGCCCGTGCCCAGCGGAATCGTCATCGACAAAGCCGCTTTCACGCCTTCGACCGCTTTCACGGCGACGGTGTGTCCCATGCTCATGCCCGGACCGAAGTTGGTGTAGGTAATGCCTTTCGGAGCGGCAGCCTGCATGAGGGTGCGCACGATGGAGTCGCTGCCCGGATCCCAGCCGGCAGCCGTGATAGCCACCGTGTTGTGTTTTTTGCACAAGGCGTCGAGGCGGCTGCGCAGACCGGCTATCTGCGTGTGTATGTCGAAGCTGTCGACCGTGTGAATACCTTTTGCCAAAATCTTTTCAGCGAAACTTTCCACTTTGCGGGTCGGGGTGCAGAGTATGGCTACATCGACATCGTTCAGCTCGTCGATGCTGCCGACTACCCGGTAGGCTTTCAGTTCGTCGAGCACGTTTGTGGCGTCGCGGCGCACGATGCCCGCAATTTCGAAATCTTCGGCGGCTTGCAGCGCGTCGAGTACATAATGACCTATATTGCCATAACCTACGATGGCGGCTCTTGTCTTTTTCATTTTGTGGCGTTTATGATGTATTTATTCTTGAATACAGTCGTTTCTGCCGCAAAGGTAGCGATTTTATTTGCAAAATGTTCTTTCCCAAAGAAAAGTTTGCGCATATTTTTTTCTGCATATTTTGGAAATGCCATATGAAATTTTTCGGGGTCAGGGAAAATGATGTATATTTGATTTCGGAATTTCAAAAGACGAACGATGATACGACAGCAGGTTATCGTACTTCCGGCGATGCGTCGGGGGTATCATCTGATTACGGAGCGGGTGTTGCGGGAGCTGGGCGAATTGCCGCAGGCGGGGTTGCTGCATCTGTTTCTGCAACACACGTCGGCGGCGCTGACCATTAATGAAAATGCCGACCCGTCGGTGCGTGCCGATTTCTCTCCCTCGCTCGACCGGCTGGCGCCCGAGCGGGCAGCTTATTACACCCATACGCTCGAAGGCGACGACGATATGCCCGCCCATATCAAATGTTCGCTCTTGGGGGCGTCGCTCACCATACCTGTGCGCGACGGTCGGCTGGCGCTCGGCACGTGGCAGGGAATTTACCTGTGCGAGTTCCGCTCCGGTGCCGGCGGGCGGCGCATCGTTGCCACGCTGTGGACATGATGCGCCGCCGTATAGGTTGGAAAAATAAGGAATTTATCGCGGCAGGGTGGCGAGCCGTTTCTCGACCCACGTGCGTATCAGGGCTGCCGTTTCGAGCGAGCCGAGTACCGATGAATTTACCGACAGGTCGTAGGTGGTCGTTACGCCCCATTCCTTGTCGGAGTAGAAATTGTAATATCCCGCACGTTTTTTGTCGGTCTTTATGGCTTTGTCGGCGACCTCTTTTTCCGAGAGCTGCGGTTCGTGTTGCCGTATGCGGGCTATGCGGTCGCGCATATCGGCGTGTATGAATACGGTGAAGCAGCGCGGGTGTTCGCGCAGAATGTAGTCGGCGCAGCGTCCCACGATGACGCACGAACGGGTTTCGGCGATATGCCGTATCACGTCGGCTTGAAGTTTGAACATATTTTCGTTGCACAGTCCGCCGGCGTAGTTGAAAGCCGACCACCCCAGCAAGGCGTGGCGCAGATTGGTCGGAGCCGTTTCGTCGGCTTGCTCGAAAAACTGCGGGTCGATGCCGCTCTCTTTTGCCGCTTCCTGTATCAGCTCCCTGTCGTAGTAGGCGATGCCCATCAGGCGGGCGAGTTCTTTGCCTATTTCCCGTCCGCCGCTGCCGAATTGGCGACCGATGGAGATTACGAAATTCTGTTCCATGCGCTTCACGTTCTTTGGTTACAAAGATACATCTTTGTCGGACAAGTTGTTCTGTTTTCCGGCAATTTTATCGACGGTTACGGCGATAGCTCCGTCGCCGGTAACGTTGCATGCCGTGCCGAAACTGTCCATGGCGATGTAGAGGGCAATCATCAGCGCCTGAGCCGTTTCGTCGAATCCGAGCATACTTTCCAGCAGTCCGAGTGCCGCCATGATAGCGCCGCCCGGCACGCCCGGAGCAGCCACCATGGCGATGCCGAGCATCAGTATGAATCCCGCCATACTCTCCCATGTTGCGGGCGCACCGGTCATGTAGAGAATAGCCATGGCGCAGGCGGTGATTTTCATCGCGCTGCCCGACAGGTGTATGGTGGCGCAGAGGGGTACGGTGAAAGAGGCGATAGGCGTGCGCACGCCGTTTTTCAACGTCTGCGCCAGCGTTACCGGAATGGTCGCTGCCGACGACTGCGTGCCCAGCGCGGTGGTGTAAGCCGGCAGCATATTTTTCAACAGCCGGAACGGATTTTTGCCGCTTATGCCTCCTGCCACCGCAAACTGAATAAGCAGCAACAGCACGTGGAGCACGAAGATGACGACAATTACTTTTACGAACATCGAAAGCACGTTCGCCACCTGTCCGCTTACCGTCATGTTCAGGAAGATGCCGAAGATGTGCAGGGGCAGCAGCGGAATGATTGCCGCCCGGATAAGCAGCATGATGATTTTCTGAAAATCATTGAAAGCCTTTCGCAGCGTGTCGCCCTCGATGCGCGAAAGCCCCAGCCCGACGGTGAACGAAAGGAGCAGCGCCGTCATAATGTCCATCAGCGGCGGCATCGCTACGGTGAAGTAGGGCGGCAGCATCAGGTTTTCGGGATTCTCTATGGCGGCAGGGTCGGCGTCGGCGAGGATATGGGGAAAAATAGCCGAGCAGCTGAAAAAAGTGAAAAATCCCGAAAAGAGGGTGGAGCCGTAGGCGATTAGTGCGGTGAGAAGCAGGAGTTTTCCGGCGCCCTTGCCCAAGTCGCCGATAGCCGGCGTTACCAGTCCCAAGATGATGAGCGGAATGGCGAAGGAGAGAAAATTCCCGAACAGCGAATTGAACGTTACGAAAATGCGCACGATACCGTCCGGCAGGAATTGTCCGAACACGATACCCGCTGCAATGGCGATGAGCACTTTGACGAGAATGGATATTTTCGGCTTTTTCATAAGTCGTTTGTACATGTTGGTCGCAACTGCTGCGGGCAGTCGGTTCGCTTATGTCGCAAATGTAATAAAAAAATTTGCAATTTCACGATTGACTTTCTTAATAAGATGTTTAAGGTACTCTTTCCTTTTCCGTCTGAATATACCAAAATTTTTATTACTCAAATTCCCGCAGAGGGAAGAAAGAATCGCGCTCTTTGGGCGAAATGTTTTGAGGTGTGCGGTTTTTGTTGTACTTTTGTTTACGAAGAAAAAATCTCGTTATGGAAAAGTGCGTCATCGTGGTAGCCGGCGGCAAGGGTCTGCGTATGGGGAGCGACGTGCCGAAACAGTTTCTCCCGATAGGCGGGCGTCCCGTGCTTATGCGTACGTTGGAGGCGTTTTACCGCTACGACCCGCAGATGCTTCTCGTGCTGGTGTTGCCCGACAGCCATAAGGCGTATTGGCAGGCGTTGTGCGGGCAGTATGCGTTTGCGCTGCCGCATCGGGTCGTTTCGGGCGGTGCTGCGCGCTTCCATTCCGTGCGGAACGGGTTGCAGGCGGTGCCCGACGAGGTGTGCCTCATTGCCGTGCACGACGGGGTGCGACCCTTTGTGTCGCACCGGCTGCTTGCCGACACCTTTGCCGCTGCCGAGCGGTACGGGGCGGCACTGCCGGCTCTGCCCGTCGTCGAGTCGCTGCGGCGCGTTGCCGCCGACGGCAGCAGCATCGCCGTGCCCCGAAGCGAATATTACAGCGTGCAGACGCCCCAGATATTCCGCGCGGAGATTCTCCGAAAAGCCTACGAACAGCCCTATGCCGACGACTTCACCGACGACGCTTCGGTGGTGGAACGCGCCGGATATGCCGTTGCATTGGTCGAGGGCGACGGCGATAACGTGAAAATCACGACACCCCGCGACCTGCGGCTTGCCGAAATACGCTGTGCCGATGAGTGAACTGTCGATGAAGGACATCAAGTTTCTGCCCGGTGTCGGACCGAAGCGGGCGGAGCTTTTCAAGAAGGAGCTGAACATCTGTTCCTACGAGGACTTGCTGTACTATTATCCCTACAAATACATCGACCGCACGCACACCTACACCATTCGCGAAATCAACGGCACGATGCCTTACATACAGCTGCGGGGAAAAATCGTGTGCTACGAAATGCAGGGCGACGGACACAAACGCCGCCTGACGGCGACTTTCTCCGACGGAACGGGGAGCATAGAGTTGGTATGGTTCAAGGGGGTGAAGTACATACAAGACCGCTATAAAACGGGGGTGGAATACACGCTTTTCGGGCGCCCGACGCTGTTCGGCAACCGGCTGAACATCGCCCACCCCGAGATAGACCCTGTCGATACGGACATCGACGTAAATGCCGGTTTGCAGCCTTACTACACGACGACGGAGAAAATGCGCTCGCATTTTCTTAATTCCAAAGCGGTGCAGAAAATCATTTCCGCGCTGTGGAAAAACATTCCGCGCCAACTGCCCGAGACGCTGCCTGCCGCCGTCATTGCGCGGGCGCACGTCATCTATTTGAGCGATGCCCTCTACCACATACATTTCCCCGCCTCGCCCGACTTGCTGCGCAAAGCGCAATTCCGCCTCAAATTCGAGGAACTGTTTTATTTGCAGCTCAATATCCTGCGCTATACGCGGCAGCGTATGCGCCGGCTGGGCGGATTTCCGTTTCATACCATCGGAAAGTATTTCAACCGTTTCTACAACGAGCTGCTGCCGTTTGAACTGACCGGCGCACAGAAACGCGTGCTCAAAGAGATTCGCGCCGACGTGGGCAGCGGTCGCCAGATGAATCGCCTTTTGCAGGGCGACGTGGGCAGCGGCAAAACCCTCGTTTCGCTTATGGCGATGCTCATGGCGGTGGACAACGGTTATCAGGCGTGCATGATGGCGCCTACCGAAATATTGGCGCAGCAGCACTACGAAACGCTGCGCCCGCTGGTCGAGCCGCTGGGGCTGCGCATTGAGCTGCTCACCGGCTCCACCCGCAAGAAGGAGCGCGACGCCATACACGAAGGGCTGGTTTCGGGCGCGGTGCATATCATCATCGGCACGCACGCGCTTATCGAAGATACGGTGGTGTTCAACAATTTGGGATTCGTCGTCATCGACGAGCAGCACCGTTTCGGCGTGGAGCAGCGTTCGCGCCTGTGGCGCAAGAACGACCGTCCGCCCCATGTGCTGGTGATGACGGCGACCCCGATTCCCCGCACGCTGGCGATGACCGTCTATGGCGACCTCGATGTTTCGGTCATCGACGAGCTGCCGCCCGGACGCAAGCCGGTTACCACCCTGCACCGATTCGACAACCGCCGCGCCGACCTCTATGCCGCCATTCGCCGGCAGATAGAGCAGGGACGGCAGATTTACATCGTCTATCCGCTCATACAGGAGAGCGAGAAAATGGATTTGAAAAATCTTGAAGAGGGCTTTGAACAGATTAAAGAGGTGTTCCCCGAATACACCGTGTGCATGGTGCACGGCAAGATGAAGCCTGCCGAGAAAGAAGCCGAGATGCAGCGGTTCGTTTCCGGCGAAGCCCATATCATGGTGGCGACGACTGTCATAGAGGTAGGCGTGAACGTGCCCAATGCCACCGTAATGGTTATCGAAAACGCCGAACGCTTCGGGCTTTCCCAGCTGCACCAGCTGCGAGGGCGGGTGGGTCGCGGCGCCGAACAGTCGTACTGCATACTCGTAACGTCGCACAAACTTTCGGACGACACCCGCAAGCGCATCGAAATCATGACGCGCACCAACGACGGATTTGAAATCTCGGAAGCCGACTTGCAGCTGCGCGGTCCGGGCGACATGGAGGGTACGCAGCAGAGCGGCATCGCATTCGACCTGCGCATCGCCAACCTCGCCAAAGACGGGCAGATATTGCAGCTTGCCCGCGACATCGCCGGCGAAGTGCTCGACGACGACCCCGACCTTGCCAAGAACGAAAATTACGTCCTTGCCCGACGCCTGCAAGAGCTGTTCCGCAAGAAAGTCGATTTCAGCCTTATCAGTTGAGCGGTGAAAACAGTCCTGCCATTGTCGTTGCACCGGCTCCGGAGACCGCGCGCATTTTTCCGAAAAAACGGAGCTTGCCGACAAAAATCAAGCGGCGAGTATGATTTTCTCTCAAATTTTGCCTATTTTTGTGGCAAAAATCAAGATGCGGTATGACGACACCCCCTAAACCCTCTGTACTCCTTATTTATACCGGCGGCACGATAGGCATGATACGCAATCCCGAAACGGGCGCGTTGGAGAGTTTCACGTTCGAGCATTTGTCGAAACATATCCCCGAATTGAAACAAATGGACTGCCTGATTTCTTCGGTGCAGTTCGAGCCTCCTATCGACTCCTCGAACATGGAGCCGGCACTGTGGGTAGAGTTGGTGAAAATCATTCATGAAAATTATGACCGTTTCGACGGCTTCGTGGTGCTGCACGGGTCGGACACGATGGCTTACACGGCATCTGCCATGAGTTTCGCGCTCGAAAATCTCGCGAAGCCGGTCGTCTTCACCGGCAGCCAGCTGCCCATCGGCGTCTTGCGCACCGACGGAAAGGAAAATCTGATTACCGCCATCGAAATAGCTCGCGCCAAGCGTCCCGACGGTACGCCTATGGTGCCCGAGGTGTGCATACTTTTCCAAGACCAGTTGCTGCGGGGCAACCGCACGACCAAGGTGAATGCCGAAAATTTCAATGCGTTCCGTTCACCCAATTATGCCAACCTTGCCGATGTGGGCGTGCACATCAATTACTACACCCGCCGCATACGCCGCCCCGATGCGAGCCGTCCGCTGAAACCCCATTTTCTTTTCGATACCAATGTCGTGGTACTGACGCTTTTTCCGGGCATACAAGAACGTATAGTTTCGGAAGTGCTGAAAATGAAGGGTTTGAAGGCGATTATACTAAAAACGTTCGGTACGGGAAATGCTCCGCAGAAAGAGTGGTTCACCCGCGCCGTGCGGGAGGCGACCCGTCGCGGATTAGTGATTATCAATGTTACGCAGTGTCCGTCGGGGTCGGTCGAAATGGAGCGCTACGAAACGGGGCGGCAGCTGCTCGAAGCCGGCGTTACGAGCGGCTACGACACGACGGTGGAGGCAGCCGTTACGAAATTGATGTTTTTGTTGGGACACGGCTATTCGCCGGAGGAGGTGCGGCGGCAGATGAATATGTCGCTCGCCGGCGAGATAACGCTCGAATCGGATCGTCCCCTGCAACAAGACTCCCTTTCCTGAAAAAAACTTTTGTGCATTCTGCGGCGGGCGGCGTATGCCGTTCGCTGTCTGTTTGTCGGGCAGATGCGGGATATCCGCGTCGGCACGGCTATTCCGTAAATTGTTCGAGGGTGAGGTTTTTCCCGTCGAAGCGGGCGTAGGAAAAATGATTTATCCAGTCGCCGAGTATCATCACGCGGCAATCGCGGGCGAGCATGAGGTCGAGCATGATGTGGCGGTGCCCGAAAATGAAAAAGTCGATATGCGGCTGCGGGTGGTCGGCGGCATAGGCTTTGGCGTATTGCACGAGCGGCTCCTCGTTTTCACCCATGTAAGGAATGTCGTTTCCGTTCATGCGGCTGTGTGCCGACCAACGGTGGGCGAAAGCCATCGTCCAGCGCGGGTGTATGCCCGAATAGAGCCATTGGCAGAAACGGCTGTGAAAAATCGCCTGTATCAGCCGGAAAGAGAAAGAGCGGTGCCCCACGTTGTCGCCGTGCGCCAAGTAGGCGGTGCTGCTGCCTAACGAAACGATGGCGGGCGATCGGTGTATGATGACGCCCAATTCGGCGGGCAGGTAGTCGAAAATCCAAATGTCGTGGTTGCCGATGAACCAGTGTATTTCGACCCCACTGTCGGAGAGTTCGGCGATTTTCCCGAAAAAGCGGGTGAAGCCGCGCGGCACCGTATATTTGTATTCGTACCAGTAGTCGAGCACGTCGCCCAGCAGATAGAGTACGGCAACATCGTCTTTGATGCTGTCGAGCCAGCGCACCGCTTTGCGTTCGCGCTCGCGCTGTTCGGCGGGCGACAGCGACGCCATGCCCAAATGGAGGTCGGAGATAAAATAGACGGAGGTGCCCATGCCGGAGAGTTTTTAGAGGAAGCCGAGTTCGAGTTTCGCCTCCTCGCTCATCATGTCTTTATTCCATTCCGGTTCGAAAACGAGATTGACGGTGGCGGACTTCGCGCCCTCGATGCTTGCCACTTTCTGGCGCACGTCTTCGGCGATGAAGTCGGCGGCGGGGCAGTTGGGGGCGGTGAGGGTCATGTCGATGACGATGTTGGCGTCGTCGTCGACCTCGACTTTGTAGATAAGTCCGAGGTCATATACATTGACCGGAATTTCCGGGTCGTAAACGGTGCGCAGCATCTTTACGATTTTTTCTTCTATTTCGAGCGTGTTTGCCATGCCGTTGCGGTTTTGAGGGTCAGTGCCGGTCGTTGCGTCCGCCGCTTCGTTTCGGGCGGTCGGCGCGTGCCGGTGTCGGGCGTTTGGAGTCTGCGGTTTTGTTCCGTGCGCCGCCGCGTGTGCCGTGATGCGACGGACGGGCGTTCTCTTTTCCTTCCTTTTCGGCGGGAGCGGGACGGCGGAAAGGTTTGCGTACTTTCGTCTTTTTCGGTCGCTCGACAAACGATTGCGGATTGGCGCGCAGCGACTCGCCGTCGATGCGCACGGTGTCGCCCTCCGACACTTTCGTGCCCGGTACGGCGACCGTGCCGTTTACCGTTACGCGGGCGTCGTCGATGAGTTTGTCCGCCTCCCGACGGGAGCAGAAGCCGGCATCGCTGATGTATTTGTTTATGCGTACTTGCGCCATAACGTTTCGTTTATTCCAAAGAGATGCGGGTCGCCGTGATTTTTTCTTTCAGAAACACCGACGCCGACACGGTGAATTTCTCCGGCAGCTCGGTGGTGTAGAACGTGCATTCGCCCTCTTTCCGGCAGCGGCTTTCCATTTCGGGGTGTCGGTGCAGGTAGTCTTTGAGGCTTTCAGCCACGATGTCGCCCTGTTCCAGCGCCGTTACGCCGTCGGGCAGGTAGCGGCGGATTTTCTCCGCCAGCAGCGGGTAGTGCGTGCAGCCGAGTATGACGGTGTCGATAGCGGGTTCCTGTGCCATGAGTGCGCGGATATTTTTTTCGACGAAGTAGTCGGCGCCCGGGCTGTCGTATTCGTTGTTTTCGACCAGCGGCACCCATAGGGGGCAAGCCTCGCTATACACGCGTACATGGGGAAAGAGCTTGCGTATTTCGAGGTCGTAGGAGTGCGATTGCACCGTCCCGACCGTTGCCAGCACGCCGACGTTTCCGCTGCGGGTCATGTTGCCCACGATTTCGGCGGTGGGGCGTATCACGCCCAACACGCGCCGGTCGGGCGCTACGGCGGGCAGGTCGCGCATCTGTATGGTGCGCAAGGCTTTTGCCGATGCCGTGTTGCAGGCGAGTATCACCAGCCGGCAACCCATCGCGAACAGTTTGAGCACCGCCTGCCGCGTAAACTCGTACACCACCTCGAACGACCGCGTACCGTAAGGCGTGCGGGCATTGTCGCCCAAGTATATGTAGTCGTACTCGGGCATCAGGCGGCGTATCTTTTCCAATATGGTAAGACCACCATACCCCGAATCGAAAATTCCGATAGGTCCGGCAAGGTGGTCTGTAACAGGTTTCGGCATTACTCCCGAATTTTTTTCAACGGGTTATTTCAGTCCCAGTTTGGCTTTTACCAGCGGCGTGGCGTCGATAGCCTGTGCGCCGGAGTACATCAGAATGTTTACGTCGAAAATGAAAGTGAATCCGTTTTCTTCGCCTACGGCTTTTATTGCCGTGCTCATTTTTTCCTGTATGGGAGCCATCAGTTTGCCCTGTTGTTCTTCGAGATCGGAAATTGCCACTTCGCGGAAATTCTGAATACGCTGCTGGATTTCCTGTATCTCCTGCATACGGCGTTGTTTGATGTTCTCGGGCATGGTTTCCTGAGCATCTACGAACTCTTTGTATTTTGCCGAAAATTCTTCCTGCATTTTTACAGATTCGGCTTCATACTGTTTTTGCAGAGCTTCCAACTGTTGCTCGGCAGTGGCTTTTTCCGGCATCAGGTTGAATATTTCGACGGAATTTACCGTTCCGAATTTGAAATTCTGGGCAGCCAGCGTCATCGGCAGTGCCATCAAAGCGACAAGAAAAAGTTTTTTAATCATAATATGATTTGTTTTTTTTGGTTTATAATCAAATGGTTATAATTGAAAAGGTATCTGTTTTTCGGATAGGCGTTTTCAATTGTTAAGGCAAAAGTATAAATTTATTTTGAAAATCCCAATTTCGTCAGCACTTCGTTGCTGATGTCGATACGCGGCGAGGCAAAAATGATGTCGGCAGCCGATGCGCGGTCGATGACCATTTGGTAGCCTTTTCCTTCGGAGATGGATTTCACGGCTTCATATACATCGTCCTGTATAGGCTTCATCAGGCTTTCGCGTTTTTTGTAGAGTTCGCCTTCGGGACCGAAATATTTGCGGCGCAGGTCTTGCGTGGCTTTGTCTTCCTGCAAAATCTCCTCCTCTTTCTCTTTTTTCTGCGCGTCGGTCAGAAAGACGGCATTCGATTGGTACTCTTTATACATATCCTCCACTTTCTGGGCTTGTGCGGTGATTTCTTTTTCCCAGCGGAGGGAAATTTGTTTCAGCTGTTCGTTCGCCATTTCATACGCCGGAATATTTTTGAGGATATACTCCATGTCGATGAGGGCGAATTTCTGCGCCTGAACGCCGCCTGCCAAAGCCGTCAATACGAGCGACAAAAAAATGATCCGTTTCATATGTTCTTTTTTTAGAGGTTTATATCTTGTCAAACAAATTCTTTCGCTTTCGGGTTGTCCGGAGTTAAAATTCCTGTCCCAAAATGAAGTGGAGTTGGCTGCCGCCGATTTCGCGACCGGGCATCGGGTGGTCGAATCCGTAGCCCCAGTCGATACCCATCAGTCCGATCATCGGGAGGAAGATGCGTATGCCCACGCCCGCCGACCGTTTGAGTTTGAAGGGGTTGATTTTTTTGACTTCGGTCCATGCGTTACCTGCTTCGGCAAATGCCAAGGCGTAAATGGTGGTCGATTCCTGCATCAGTATGGGGAAGTGAAATTCTATGCCCAGACGGGCGTAGGCGTAGCCTTCGGAACCGTAGGGGGTAAGGGAGCCGTTTTCGTATCCGCGCAGGGCTATCGTTTCGGTTGCGTAGTTGTACGACGAACCCGACATACCGTCGCCGCCCATATAGAAAGTTTCAAACGGGGATTTTTTGTATCGGTTGAACGACCCGAGTATTCCCAAGTCGAAACGTCCCATCATCACGAGCGTGTAATCGGTTTTTTCGTTCGGGCTGAACGAAGCGATGGGCAGGTAGAATTTGCTGTTGAATTTCCATTTATGATATTCTATCCACCGGTACATTTTTTGCTGGTCTTCGGCTTTCGAGATGTCGAGTTTGGAATAGTCTACGTGGTCGAAGAGCGAGTAGGGCGGAGTAATCTGCAACGACAGGGCGAATTGCGAGCCGCGTCGCGTGTAGATGGGATTGTCGATAGAGCTGCGTGCCAGCGTGATTCCGAGCGTGATGCTGTGCGATGTACCGTTTTGCATACGGAAGAGGTATTGCCAGTCTTTCAGCTTGTAGAGCTGGTATCCCAAATCGACCGACAGCGTGAAGTAGTCGTCGGGCCACGTCAATCGTTTACCAAGTCCTACGATTACGCCGAATAGTTTGAGACTCTTGTCGGGGTCGATGGCATAATCGTAGTAAGACGACGAGGAGGGATTGCCGTACCCGTATCCGTAGTAGGGGTCGTAATAGTTGAAGTAATTGTCGTTGTAGAAGGTGGTACTCATGGCTGTCGTTTTGCTGTAATACAGCGAGAAGCTGAACGAGTTGGGGCGTTTGCCGCCGAACCACGGCTCCATGAACGAGAGGCTGTACGACTGGTAATAACGGGCATTGGTTTGCGCGCTGAGCGTCAACGTCTGCCCGTCGCCTTGCGGTATGATGCCTTTATAGGTTTTCGGATTGAGCAGGTTACGTATAGAGAAGTTGGTGAATTTCAAACTTATGCGCCCGATGATACCGGTCTGTCCCCAGCCTGCCGACAATTCTATCTGGTCGTTGGCTTTCGATTCGAGGGCGTAGGTCAAATCGACCGTACCGTTTTCGATGTTCGGCTCCGGACGTATGTCCATCGTTTCGGGGTTGAAGTGTCCCATGTTGGCGATTTCACGTGCCGAACGCATCAGCTCCGAGCGGTTGAAAAGTTCACCGGGCAGAGTGCGCAGTTCGCGGCGCACTACGTGTTCGTACAATCGGTCGTTACCGGTGATGATTACTTTGTTGATACGGGCTTGCGGACCCTCGAAAATGGAGAGTTCGAGGTCGATGGAGTCGTTTTCGATGTTGGCTTCCACCGGAGTGATTTGGAAAAACAGGTAGCCGTCGTCCATATAGATGTTGGCTACGGCGTCTTCGTCTTCTTTTGTACGCTCGCCCAGCAGTTTTTGATTATAGACGTCGCCGGGTTTCATGCGCAGCACGCGGTTGAGTACATCGGTCGAATAGACGGAATTGCCCACCCAGTCGATGTTGCGAATGAAGTATTGGTCGCCCTCTTCGAGGTTGATGTAGATGTCTACTGTTTTTTCGTCGTGTTGGACGACACTGTCGGAGAGAATCACGGCATCGCGATAACCGTGTTCGTTGTATTTGGCGATGACCCGTTCGAGGTCGGCGGCATAACGTTCGGGAACGAATTTTTTCGGGCGGAACAAAGTCGGGAAGTAAAAACGCTGCGCCGTTTTTTTCATGGAGCGCCGCAGTTTGCGCGTCGATAAGACTTCGTTTCCGGAGAAGATGATTTTGTGTACTTTGATTTTGGATTTCTTGTCGATAACGACATCGACGATGACTTGGTTTTCGTGGGCGAGGTCGTCTTTTTGATAAATTTCGACTTCGACGTTTTTGAAACCTTTGTCTTCGTAGTAACGTTCGACGAGCAATTTGGCGCGGTCGAGCAGGTTGGGGGTTACCTGATTGCCCTTTATCAAGCCGATGCGCTGCTCTAAATCTTCCCGTTCCGATTTCTTGATTCCCGAATAGTTTATTTCCGAGATACGCGGGCGTTGCTGCAAGGCGATGTTGAGCCACACCTTGTCGGCTGTTTTTTTTGTGATGGATATGGAGACGTCGGAAAAAAGCCCCTGTCGCCAAAAACGTTTGATAGCAGAGGTTATGGCTTCGCCCGGAATTTCTATCGTCTCGCCGACGGAGAGTCCGGAGTAGCCGATGATTACGAAGTCTTCGTAATTTTCTGTTGCGCCCGATACCGAGATTCCTGCAATTTCATAACGGCGTGGAGTTACCGAGTAATCAATGACAGGATTGTATGACGTATCGACAGGCGCCGTGAAATCGTCGTTTTGTGCCGATGCGCAGAACGGCGATAAAGCAAGTATCAGCGCTCCTGTTCGGAGAATTTTTTCCAATAATGTCGAACGAAAATGTCTCCCTCTCATCATAATAATTGTTCGCTGGTTTTCCCGAATCGCCGTTCACGCGACTGGTAATCGTAAATAGCTTGATAGAGACTCTCTTCGTCGAAGTCAGGCCAGTATTGAGGCGTGAAATAAAGTTCGGCGTAAGCCGCCTGCCACATCAGAAAATTGCTGATGCGGCACTCTCCGCCGGTACGAATCAACAAGTCGGGGTCGGGTATTGCCGCCGTCGTGAGATGTGCTGAGATAGCGGCTTCGTCGATGTCATCGACGGAACGCTGTCCTTCTGCCACCTCTTTTGCCAATTGCCGTGCAGCCCGTACCAATTCCCAGCGGGAGGAGTAACTCAACGCCAAAACCAGCGTCAGTCCGGTGTTGGCAGCGGTTTGTTTCATGCAGTTGTCGAGTCGCTCGCGCACCTCTTTCGGCATACGGTCGAGGTCGCCGATAGCAGTAAGGCGCACGTTGTTTTTCATCAGGTCGGGTGTCTCTCTTTCGATAGCCAGCACCATCAACGCCATGAGCGCATCGACTTCGGCTTGCGGACGCGACCAGTTTTCCGTAGAGAAAGTGTAGAGCGTGAGATAGCGAATGCCGATTTCGCCGGCTGCTCGCGTAACGGTACGTACGGATTCTACACCTTGCCGGTGTCCGAACGAACGGTCTTTTCCCTGCTCTTTTGCCCAGCGTCCGTTCCCGTCCATAATAATGGCGATGTGCTGCGGCAGCCGGTTTTTATCTATTTTGTCTGCAAGCGACATATATTTTTATTACAAGTTGTTACAAATCATTCCTTTGCGACCGATATCGTACGATATGGTGAATATCGTAAGCGAATACCAGTCGGTGTTTTTGAATATTTTGCTGGGAATGCGGTAGGGATCTTTCAGCGCTTTCCCGTCGAGCTTGTCACCCAACGTTTTACGCATGGTAAACTCCAAACCGATGTTCCAGCGCGTCCCTATTTTATATTTCAATCCGACCCCCAACGGAATGTTCAGATTGAAATATCCGTCGCCTTTGCGAGGTACGGCAGTGAATCCGATGCCGGCGGTTATGTAGGGCGAGAAGCGGCGTGTCTCTTTGTAAGACTCGCCTACGCCGTACGAAAAGAAGTTGAACTCGGCTTGTGCACCGAAGTCCAGCACTTGCCGGCTGAAACTGTATTTCAATCCGTCGGGAAAAGCATAGCCCAACCCTTCGGTCGTTCCGCGCATCCGTGTGGTTGCGAGGTCGTATTTTATCGCCCAGCGGTAATTGATATTCTGTCGGAATATCACACCGTAAGCCGCGCCCGGCTTATGGAACGGGTTTGTATTGGCATCGCCGACGTAGGCTCCTATTCCCACCGCAGCGCCGATTTCGTACTTGTAGGCTTGCGCGTGTGCATTGCCGGCAAGAAGCATCATCGGTATAATCATCGCGAAAAACTTTCTCATTCTCTTTATTTTCCGTTACAGCCGTTTATAAGAAAACGATGAAAGGTCGCGAAAAATTATTTGCGGACTTCACTATTTTTACGGTCAGAAGGTGAACCTGCGTATTGCTCCGCGCGATATTTCGTCGAGCAGAGCGTTTTGCCGGTCGTATCCGCCGAATACATATATGTAGGGTACCGTCTCATTTTCGCTGCGAACAGTGCGGAAATAATCGGGCACATCGAGCATTTTCCATTCCGAAGAAATCGTCGTCGCGTTGTTTTCCGTCTCGACGAGAACCGACGCAAAAGCACGCGGTGTAAATCCGACGCTTGTCAGTGACAGCGGCGAACCTTGTGCCGCCTGTTCCCAATAACCTCCTATTGTGTTGGTATAATAGAGGTCGTTGCGCAGCCCCGACGCATCGCGTCCGCCTATGATGTAATAATAGACTTTGCGGTGAAACAGGTCTTCTGCCGGATCGTATTCGTCTTGATAGTAGGAAAAGAACAAGGCGCCTTCGCGCGGTGTTATCGCTGCGCCCTCGCCGCCGGTCAGTCCGACGTCTGCAATGGCAACCCAATGTTCTCCGTCGTAAGCCCAGATGCGGGAGCTGAACGAGCTGTCGGCAGTGCACCCGCCGAAGAAATAAATTTGCGACGTGCCGTACGAGGTGTCTTGGCGGGCTACCACAGCGCTGTATCCCGATACGGGGAAGCCCGATTCTATCGGGTCGCTTGCGGTGAATGCCCCCTCGCTGTAAGAGGCATGACGGTATTCGCCGTCGGTGCAGGTCAATCCCACAAGGGTATTTTCCCACATTCCTATCAAGGAGGAAAATTTAATATCGGTTCGAGCAGTCCACGTTATCCCGTCCGATGAAACTGCCAGCGACAGGTTGCCGTCATCATCGGGCTGCCCGCACAGTGCATACAGCGAATCTGCCGACGCCGTTATCGAAGCTATCGACATCGTGTCGCTGCATGGGGTGAATGCGTTGGTTGTCCACTCCGACACCGGCGTTTCCGCCGTTCCTATGTTGTAACTCTCCGTATCGGCGGTGAAGCAGTAGATTTTGTTTCGGAACGCTACTGTCTTTTGCACGAGTGGTGCGGTGAGTGTCGTAGGCAGCGAGTGTGTGCCCAGTGTAGTCCACATCAACGAGTCTGCCTGCACCTGATGCACCCGCACGTCGATTCGGTAGTTTTGCACCGTGATGCCGTCGGACGCCACCACGCGCATGCGCACGTCGTTGTTAAAGTCTATCGAATCGTTGTCGTTTTTGAGGTAGTCGATGGTTTTCAATACGTTTGCGGTGTCGGATTTGTCGCGGACAGTTATTTCCACGCTCGACGGCGACGAAAAGGTAATATCGGGCACCAATGCCGATATGTCGGTACCGTAGGGAAAAGAATCGGGATTGAAAATCCGTCCTTCGACCAAATCTATCGTAAAGTAACGGTAAGGCAGATTCGGCAGGACGTTTATGTCCGACGAAAACGCAAAGGTGCGTACCATCGTATTGGAGTAGGAGGTATAAATGCTTCCGACGTCTTCGGTATTGCAGGCGATAAATCCGCCTGCCAATGCCCCGACAAGTATCGGCAATATGCAGTGTCCCGAAAGTTTCATGCCTGTCGTAAAGTTTTTATCTTTATTTAAGGGTGCAAAAATACAAAGAATTTCGTCTTTTCCCGTTTCTTTGTTTCATAATTATAATAATTTATCAATAAAACGGGGTATTAAACGCTTATTTACGCCGGATAAAACCGGAAATCCGATGCTCTCCGAACATTTGAACGAACTGCTTTTCAGCGTTCGAGAGTGTCGGTGCGGGGACGCCGGAATGCAAATCGAGCGGAGCGATCTCTACCCGTGCTTCGTCCCACAGACCGGCGTCGATGAAATGTTGCAGCGTGAACGCTCCACCCTCGACCAAAAGGGTATCGACCCTTTCTTTATAGAGCCGGTCGAGTACTTGCGGCAGCAGGGGCGCGGCGCTGTCGGCGGCGATGTATTTCACTGTGTCGGTCGGGTGTCCCGATTCGGGGGAAAATACGAGGGTGGGCAGCCCGTCGGTGAGTACGCGGGCATCGGCGGGTGTTATCGGGTGGCAGGAGAGTACGACCCGCAGCGGCGAGCGGCGTCCCGCCCAATATCGCAGCGTAAGGGAGGGGTTGTCGCACCGTATCGTCCGCGCTCCGACCAATATCGCGTCGCTTCCCGCCCGCAGCCGGTGCGTCCATTGGCGGGTGAGTGCGTTGGAAAAGCATTGCGGCTTTTCTTCTTCGCAGCGGCATCGGTCGATGAATCCGTCGCGACTTTGCGCCCATTTCAGAA